>CALEZT010000167.1 GCA_937927975.1 uncultured Phycisphaerales bacterium | reverse complement strand
CGACTGAGTCCTAGAACACCAAGGGGAGGGCTGATCTTCAGCTCTCCCCTTCTCTTCTGCTGCGATCGAACATCCAGATCGCCAAAGCTCGCATGCCGGAAGGCGTGAACAGATCGGGGTCCGACATCCATCGCCGCACCTGCGAGACGGGGAGAAAGCCGCTCTTCTCGACGTCCAGTTCCGCCGGCCTGGGCGCAGGCGACGCGTCGCTTCGGACTTCATAAACCCTGCCGCAATGAGGCAACCCGGTGAACGAACCGAGCGGACGCAAGTCCCCCTCGGTCAATTCGATGCCCAACTCTTCCCTCACTTCCCGCACGGCCGCCTGCTCAAACGTCTCGCCGGGATCGACGTGACCGGAGGCGGAGATCGTCTTGCGATCCGGCCAGAGTCGCTTGGTCCTGGTCCTGTGCTGGATATAGATCTGCCCTGCCGAGTTCACCATCGCAACATAGACGCACGCCTGCTCGACGCCCGGCGTCTCCTCGGCCCACCTGTGATTGACCAGCTCGCCGAGCAGGATGCCGTCGTCTCGCCTGTGGACCCGATACACGTTCTGAGGATCATAGACGCGAGTCATATCACCTTCCCTGCTTCGGCACTCGTTGTGGAGCACATCGCATGTGCTCTGCGATCCTACCACGACCGAGCCCTCGGGGAAAGACAAGAGGCGCGGCACATGCTCAGCCACAAACACCCGCCGCAGCGAAAGAGGATCGCCTTAACGTGCCTCAGGTCGGAGAGAGTAGACCAGATCGCCCGTCCGGGATGGAAACGCGAGCAACTCAGACCTGGGCTTGGGCGACGGATACTCAGGCCAGTTCGGATCATCCGAAACATCAGGAATCTGACGGACCGGCCCCGCCTCGGTCCCAGGCTCGGCAGACCCACCAGAGTCCTTGAGGTCGCCCCCGATGGAATACACCAGAGCCCGATCTCGGACGTATCGAAAGGGCTTCCCGTCATAGGGATCGCGCGGCACCTCCCTGAGCAACTCCGGCACGAGCTCATCCAGCGTTGCCGGCAACCGGCCATGGCGAGACTCGTAGATCCGGCACGCCGTAATCAGACGAAGGCCATTCAGATGGCTCTGGATTTGCCATCGGGTTTCGAAGCAGCTATCTGTGCGAGCCAGTTGCGGCGTCGCGATCTCCCCCAGGATCCGGCCCTGCCGGTTAGGCCCAAGCGAGAGCAAGCGTCCGTGGATTCCATCCACCCGCGACGTCGCGAAATGGGGCAGTCGCACATCCGCGGGGAGCAGCGGGACATTCTGAATCATTCGCCGACAGAACCCCGCGAAGGTCTCTCTCGTTCGGTTCGGCTGGAACCGATAGACGTTTAGAAGCGAGCGGCCCGGGTAGCGCAGAGCACACGCGTCAATCGCTTCGCTGACAGACTGAAACTCCGTCTTGAACGCCTGAACCAATCCGCAGTCCGAGACCTCGGTCCGATTCAATCGCTCCAGCAGCACAGCGAGATCCGTCTCGCCAAACGGCGCGTCGCGCAGCAGCCGCTCCACCCCCTCCAGGCCCAGCCTGAGAGCCATCGCGCCGTCAAACCACTCGGCCAAGGATCGCGGGCAAGAAGTGATCCACGTGCCCAGACGCAAGAGACAACCAGAACTCTCGCATGCGACGTCGCTCAGGCCGATACGACGTTCATAGGCCGCCTTCTGCGCGAGGAAGAGAGACAGACGAAGCCACGAGTCCGGGCCGGTCCCGTGGTCGGCGCGATAGCCTGGACTGGCGAACGCCTGCTCCAGCAAAGTGAGGATCTCGCCGTTGCGGGAGAGCACATTGCCGACGACAGCGTCGTCCCACTCCTGAGGGGCAGATTCGAGGCCGATATCCTTCGGCCATTTGAGCAGATCAACGGCAGTCTTGAGATATCGATATGCGTTACCCTGATATGGCGTGGTCGCCGCCTCGGGGACAAGATCGGATACATCCGTGGCGGCAATGTCCCGACTGTTGAGCACGATCCAACCCAAAACGGCCAGCATCGGCGTCACGCCCAACACCCCGATCCCAACCCACAGCAGTCTTACGCGATGGCACATGGGGGCAATTCTATCTCGTACAGGACTCCCCTGCAAGCTCCACGCCCTGGAGGCCCGTCAACCCGCAGGCCCCTCCATTGTCGCCAACACCCGACCACAAGCAGCAAGAAGGCGTGGGACAGATCAGGCGGAAGGACGGTTTGGACGCGAGGGGGTTCTCGACTGGAGGGCCCAGACGAGCTGGTAGACCATACCCAGGGCGGCCAGGAAGACCATCGAAGACAGCAGGATCATGGACATCAGCAGAGCCGACGACCGGGCGACGCCATAAGGCGCCAGCAGGGCCACCAGCGTCACTTCGCGTACGCCCAGGCCGGCGACGGTGATCTGGAGCTTGCCCAGCAGGAAGACCAGGGCGCACAGCCAGATCAAAACGCTCGTCGGGACGACCACCGACGCAGCCCGCGCGGCGAAGAGGTACCACAGCAGCCCGACCAGCAGCGAATCGACGAGGTTGATCGCGGCGATCGCCAGGTGAAACCGCCAGCCGGCGGACTGGAACGTCGCGATCTGCTCCAGCAGGGTTCGGCCCTTCTCCCGCACCGCTTCCGGCAACGGCTTGAGGCTTGCCATGAGCAGGCGGATCAACGGCCCGCCGGTACGTTCGTTCAGAATCAGTGCGCTCACCAGCACGATGGCCGCCAGGAAGACGCCGGAGGCCGCCGGCACGATCCAGGAGGCCGCGGCGTCGGGCCACAGAACCCGCGTCGGGTTCACCACGATCATGCCCACGAGGCCCACGCCCATCATTACGACGGTCAGGGCCGTCTGGTTGTAGAGCATCGCGCTGAGCACGTTGGCGCCTTTGCCGGTCGTCCGTCGGAGGATGTACCATTTGATGCCGGTGCTGACGAAGCCCGGCACGACCAGACCGTAGAGAGACGTGACGCAGGTGGCGCCGAAGATCGTATTGACGCTCACGTCGCAGTCCTGCTTCTTGAGGATCCATCGCAGCGCCACCGACTGCACCCAGGAGAACATCGCGGTGGAGCCCCATACGCCGATGAGGTACTGCCAGCGAGCGTCCCTGACCGCCTGGCGAAAATCGGTGAGGTCCACCTTCGAGAACACCCACGCCAGCAGGGCCGCCGCGACGGACACCTTGGCCAGGAGCTTGATGACTTGTTTCGCACGAACGGACATCATTATCCCTGCGTCCGATTGTGTCCCAGGATCAGGACCCGCCGGGAGAAGGTCAATTGCAGCTTGTACAGTCTGCTGCACGCCGAGCAGCGAGGGAACAACGCATCGAGCGCGCCGAACGGCATGCGCGAGGCGATCGAGGAAACGACCACCGCGCCGGCCCCGGTGAAGGGCCCGCTCATGTACCGACTGCGAATGTCCGCGTAGCCCGCGTTGATCAGCAGTTGATCGAGCCGCCGTCGAGTCGTCACGTAGTTGTGCGAGAAATCGCAATTGAAGAAGTGCAGCCGCCAGCTCAGATAGTCCGGGCAGTGGATCACGAACTTGCCGCCGGGCTTCAAGACCTGGCGGACCTGGCAGGAGAGGTCCAGGGCCTGCTCCAGGCCGTTCATGTGCTCCATCACGTTGATCATGACGACCGCGTCGAACCGGCGATCCAATGCAGGCAGCGGCGGAACCCTCGCGCACACGACGTTCGCCCCCCTGCCGCGCAGCGACTCAGCCAACGTCGGATTCGGTTCGACCGCATGATACTGGAGCTTTCGCTCCAGGCACAACTCGCCGAACTCGCCCCGGCCCGGACCGATCTCCAGAACGCTGCCGCCGGCCGGGATGTCCGCGAAGGCGAAGATCCGCTCCGCCGCCCCGCGAACGAACCGCATCCCCAGCCCGGTCGGGCGCTGCGCCTTGCCCAGGTGGTTGAAGAATGTCTCTGTGGTTTCCGGACTCACGCTGTCCTCCTTCGCGCGATCAGGACCCGCTCGTCGGCACAGCGGTCCTTGTATTGCTCGTAAATCGCAAGGTCGTAGATCGCCTTGCACAGAAGGTAATCCTGCCTGGCGACGATTTCGAAGCCCTCCGCAGCCAGGATGGCCTCGATCTTGTCCCATTCGATGTGGTCGTCGGGCCAGACGTGGATGTCGCCTTCTCTCTTGTATCGCGGATTGCGAAGCCGCCGGAGGACATGGACGTAGCCCCGCACGTCCAGAGCCAGCCGGAGGAACCGCCGCCAGTCCACGCGAGGACGGGCCTTGCGCAGGAACTCCGCGTATTCCAGCGGCCTCTGAAAATAGGTCTCCGTGGCCTCGTGGTCGATGTAGAGCACACCGCCGGGCTTGACCACCCGGCACAACTCCCGCACAATCGCCAGGTAGTCGGGCACGTGGTGCAGGACCGAATAGGTGGCAACCAGGTCGAACTGCGCGTCCGAGACGTTGGACAGGTCCCTGCCGTTGAGCTTGAGCGTCTCGGACAGGCCGCTTGCGGAGAACTTGCGGCCGATGTCCTTGAGAAAATCTTCGGACAGATCGGCCGAGGTCGTGTGCGCTCCGAGTTCGATCAGATGCGTCGTAAGATTGCCCGAGCCGCAGCCGAAATCGAGCGCCCTGACTCGTCCGGCCCTCGTCCGGATCGATTCCAGCGCCTGTCGGAGCATGTCCCGCAGGCGCTGCTGCTCGATCGGATTGAAGATGTCGCCGTGCACGCGCTCGTACACCGCGGCGTCCGAGCCCTTGTAGTATTCAGGTTCCACGCATCAACCTCTGATAGATTTCGACCACCTGCTTCACGGCGCTCTCGCCGTCGAACTTGCCCGCCTGTTCGAATGCGTTGTTCGCCAGTCGGTTCCGCAACGCTTCGTCCGACGCCAGCCTCTGAATCGCCCCGGCGATGCTCTCGGCGTCCAGCCTGGACAGGACGATTCCCGTGTCCCCATCCCGGACCAGTTCAGGCAACCCACCCACGGGCGACACGACAACCGGGACCCGCATCCGCATCGCCTCCAGGGCCGCGATGCCGAACGCCTCGCGACGACTGGGAACCACGACCACGTCGAAAGCCCGCAGCAGGGCCGCCGGATTCTCGTGCAGACCGGCCAGCGTGACGATCCCTTCGAGCCCGAGCCGGCGAATGCGCTCTTCGAGATCTTGGCGTTGCGGACCATCGCCCACCAGATAGAAGCTCCATGCCTTCTCCTGACGAGGCAGCTTCGCAGCGGCCTCGACGAGCAGGTCCGCGCCCTTGGGCCGGTCGAGCCGGCCGACAAAACCGACGACAAATCGATCTTTCGCCAGACGAAGCGACGCCCTGGCTTGGTCGCGGTCGTAGCGGTCCGGATCGAACCGTTCGAGATCGATGAAGTTGGGCACGACAGTGACCGGGATCTTCGCATTGCCGATCGTTCGTATGATTGCCGTCGCGGCCGCCTTCGAGTTGGCGATGATCGCGTCGGCCCGCGAGCCGAATCCTCGCAAGAACCACCGATAGACGCAGCCGGTCCCGTCGCGAAAGATCGGGCCGTGCTCGTGCAGGACGAGACGACCGGTGAACCGAGGTCGAGCCCAGAGACTGCTGATGAACGCCTTCTGCAGATGCGCGTGCACGATGTCGATTCCGCGATCGCGGCACAGTCCCGCGATCAGCCGGATCGGAGTCAGGCTGTACTTCTTCGACTCCAGCGTGACCACCGTTGCATCGATCGGCAACGGTCTGGGATTGGGCCGAAGCGCGCACACGACGCTCTCCACGAGATCCGGCGGCATCCGCCCGACGAGGTTCTTCACCACGAACGGCGCGCCGCCGTAGCCCAGATGATCGATCACATGGAGGACCCGGATCTTCATTTCACCTTCGCATAGAGACGCAGATACGATTCGGCAACGGCATCCCAACCGAAGCCCTCGGCCTTCTTTCGGGCCGCCAGAGACATGGCCTTGCGGGTCTCGGGCCTCTCGATCAGGCTCCGCACCGCGTCCGCCAGGGCAGCAGCGGTCGGCTCCTCGACCACGACGCCGTTGTTCGAGATCAATTCGTCCACGCCCTCGCACCGGGTCGTCACGATGGGCAGGCCGCTGGCCATTGCTTCGAGCATCGCGTTGCTCATGCCCTCCTGCATGCTCGCGCTGACGAAAACGTCATGCTGCCGATAGATCTCCGGCATATCTTCCGCTTCGCGCCGCCCAGTGAGCGTGACTTCGTCCCGCAGTCCCTTCTCACTCAGAAGCCGTCGAAGGTCCGAGTCGAGGGCCCCGCCGCCGACGATCGTCAGATGCGTCTGACAACCCCGGTCGCGAAGGAGCCGGACCGCGTCCACGAGCAGAGGCAGCCGCTTCGTCGTCGAGAGCCGGCCCACGGTCAGCAGCCTCAGCGTGTGCGTATCGCAGGGTGTGCCGTACACACCATTGCCGTCATGTTGTCGAGAAGAATCGGTGTGCACGGCACACCCTGCATCGACCGGAGAGAACCGATCGAGCTCGACGCCGTTCGTGATGACCTGGATGTCGGCCGAGGGCAGAAAGCGCAGGGCCCGGGCCTTCAGCCCTTGGCTGCACGCCACGAGAGCCGATGCCTTTTTCCAGATGGGCTTGAACACAAGCGGTCCTAGAACCTTGTATTCCAGTTGCAGCCTGGCGTTGGCGCCGGGGACATCGGAGCCGCGAAGCGAAATGATGTAGGGCAGTCGCCTACTGGTCCGGTAGCACAGCCAGCCGGTGGGGAAGCCGAAGAAGGCGTGGACCAGGTCGTAGTTGCCTTTCTTGATCATCCCGCGATAGCACGCGCCGGCTTTGAAGAGCCACTCGAGCACTTCCTTGCGTCGCCACAGGTGCAGGTGTCTCTTGCGAACGCCGATCTTGAAGATCAGCACGTTGTTCGCCAACCGCTCCATGAACAGGCCAAGACTCGGCGCGGACGTCAGAACGTCCACCTCCAGGTCGGGCCGGCCCGCGTACCGTTGCAGCAGGGCCTGGTGCGCCTGGCCGCCGCCCCCGCCGATCGGCGGGAACTCGTAATTGAGCATCAGGATCTTCACACTTTCCTTTCACACTTCTGCGCGACAACATAGAGATTCGTCTGCAAGCTCAGCGGCAGCGCACAGAAGTCGAGCCGCCCGATCAGCCGGCCAAACGGGCCGAACTTCCTGAGTTTCGCGCGGGTGTACTCGTTGATCGGGTTCATCTTCACAAACCGCGTTTCGAAACCATGCCTGGTCAAACGCCGTCGGAGTTGTCCCGGCGTGTGCAGCGACGGATGCACGCGACGCCACTTGAGCGTCTTGTGCGTCAGCGTCTCGAACACCGCGTTGCTCCACTTGTTGGGCGTCTGGAACAGGTAGTATCCGCCCACCTTGAGGACGCGGGTCACCTCGCCGACGTGCCGGTCGATGCGGGCGATGTGCTCGAACAGGTCGAAACTGAGCACCACGTCGAACGCCCCGGCCTCGAACGGCAGCTCCTCAGCGGGCTGCACGTCCAGGCGGACGCCGGGGTACTTGCCCCGGCCGTACTCGATCGCCACCTGCGAGATGTCCGTGCCGCAGACGTCATAGCCCTGCTTCGCCAGTTCCGCCACGATCGTGCCGATGCCGCAGCCGATCTCCAGGACGCGATCGCCCGGCTTGAGCAGGCTCGTCCGGGCCAGGAAGTCGAGGTTCGTCCGGAGGTTGCCCCGCTGCTCCTTGCCCCGGGCCAACTCGCCCTGCCAGCCGGAGTCGTAGAACGACTGCTGATCCTTCAGTTGTTCATCGGCAAACTGGGGCACTTTCGAGGGACTCCACCTGTTTGTAGTGACGCCGTAAGGAATCATCTGTGTCGAGGGCGTCCCGCCCTCGATTCGCGGGCAGGATGCCCGCGACACATATGCCCTTATGGGCACACTACGAACGCTATTTTCGTCTGAACAGCACTTGCGCGCCGTACGACCCCACGATCTGGTAATTCCTCATCACATACGACCGCAGCGGCGCCATCGCCTCATAGCGTTGGCCCTCCGCGGGAGAGATCTGCTCGGCCAGCGCCCTGGCGTACATCTGATCGAATCGCCTGGCGATCTCGTCGTTGGCGGGCACCGGCCCATCCTTCGTGCTCGGCCACAACTCCAGCGGCGGCACCGTCCAGGGGAAGTGACGCTTACGCGTGTCCACGATGAACTTCGGCGGCTTCCTCTCGAACGCCACCACGATCTCGCGGACGCGATCGGCAAGCTGGTGCGGCGGCAGCGTGTGCATCGTCCCCTCGAAGGCCTTCGGCGCAGGACTCATCCGCTGGGCCTGGACGTAAATGCCGGGGACCCAGCCCCAGACGTAGATCGGGTCGTTCGGATCGGAGTTGGCGCGGATGGCGTCGCCCACCGCGAGCCAGTCGTACTGGCCGTTGGCGGCGATCTCCTGCCATTTCTGCACGTAGCCTCGGGACCGGCTCGGGTAGGCCGTGCCGCTGTGCGGGCTCTTGGCGATCCCGAAGAAGATGTGCCACGACATGACGATCATCGTCAGCAGGCCCAGCAGGCCCAGGACCACCCAGCGCGTGCCGTCGGAATCCGAGCGGAGCCTGTGGGCGTACAGGCCGACGAGGTATCCTCCGAGCACCGCGGCCGAGGCGTTCAACGGCAGATAATACTGCTCGTACGAATGGGGACTGATCCAGACGAACGCCATGTCGAAGAACCACCACAGCGCGAACAGCAGAACGAATCGACCCGGGTCGGAATCGGCTTGCGGCCGGGGCTTGGTGCGCCGGTTTCGAAGCAAGACCACGATCCTGGCGACGAGGGCCCCGCCGGCCAGAGCGATCGGCAGAATCAGCAGGCCGTAATACCGCAACACCCGCCGGAGGGCCTCCACGCGCTCGGCGCGATCGAGCATTCGCCAACTGTCGCTGACGTAGCCCGGCAGCAACCTCAAGATCAGACTATCGTCCGTCTGCTCGGCCGGCTGGACCTTCGGCGCGGACTCCTGCGTCGTCCCGGTGTCGGCGACGTACTCCATCTTGACGCCCGCCAGCTTGAACACCGGCGAGAGTGCGAACGAATACGGCCAGTAGTACAGCGGCGAGCCCATGCTCGCGTACCACGTGCAGATCGGCGTGAGCGTGATCGCTGCGCCGGCGATCAGCAGCACCAGATCCAGGCCGGCTTTCTTCCAGCCGTAGCGGTGCAGCAGGGGCTGGGCCAGCGTGAACAGGCCCACCGCCCCAATGGCGGAGACGCCCGTCTGCTTGAACATCGGCCCGCCGACCAGCAAGGCGCCGGTCAGCAGCGCCCACCATTTCCGACCCGTAAGATGATACCAGACGAACGAGCAGATCCCCAGGATCATCAGCGCGATCATGAACTGCTCTTTGACGTTGCCGAACTTGGCGATCAGCGGCGCGGACAGATAGACCGATGCGACGGTCACGCTGATCACCGCGGCCAGGCTCCCAAATAGCCGACGGACCGTGACGAACATCAAGGCCAGAGCCGCGGCCTGGAAGAGCCCCTGGAGGATCTTGGCGCCAGTCTCGTTGAAGCCGGTGAGCGTCACGCCGAGCATGTTGACCAGCAGCGTACCGGCCTGGGCGCTGGGCTTTTCGTCGAAACCGACGCGAGCGCCGGACAGGACGTGCTGGGCGGAGTACACATACGAGCCGCTGTCGAACGGGTCCGGCTGCTTGAACTCGAAGTACTTGCCCAGGACGAAGGGAACGCCTGCGAAGATCGCCAGCGCCACGGCCACGAGGGTCCGCCGTCGGCTGTCCGACAGCCACGGAACTGCGTTGGAGACACGGTCGGCTGCGGGTTTCTTCCTTCGGGGCGCTGCGCTCATTCAGTTGCCTTTCTGTGGATCGGACGACTCGAGGATCTCCCGGATGACATACGTCGGCCGGTTCTGCGACTCGTGGTACGTGCGGACGAGCAGCTCGGCCAGCAGGCCCATCAGGATGAACTGGATCGTGGAGGTGATCAGCATGGCGGTCAGGACCAGAAGCGGATTTCGGTTCATCGCCAGGTGCGACGACGAGAGGAACTTCTGATACAGCACCGCCAGTCCCGAGAGCATCGCGCCCACAGCGGTGAGTCCGCCGAGCCCGCCGAAGATATAGATCGGCTTGGTGGAAAACGAGCCGAGGAACTTCACGGTGATCAGGTCCAGGACCACCTTGAGGGTGCGAGCCAGGCCGTACTTGGCCTTGCCTGCGGTCCGAGGCCGGTGGTTGACCACGCACTCGGCGATCCTCGCCCCGCTCCAGCTGGCCAGGGCCGGGATGAACCGGTGCATCTCGCCGTAGAGCCTCATCTCGGCCAGGATCTCCCGGCGGTAGGCCTTGAGCGTGCAGCCGTAGTCGTGCAGGCGGACGCCGGTGATGCAGGAGATCAGGCCGTTGGCCAGCCGCGAGGGGAGCCGGCGTTTGAGGGCGTCGTCATGCCGCACCTTCCGCCAGCCGCTGACGACATCGTAACCCTCGTCGAGCTTGGCGACGAGCATGGGGATGTCGGCGGGGTCGTTCTGCAGGTCCGCGTCGAGCGCGACGACCACTTCGCCCCGGGCATGCTTGAAGCCCGCGCTCAGCGCCGCGGTCTGGCCGAAGTTCCGTCGAAACCGGATCACGCGGACCCTCGGGTCCGCAGCCTGGAACCCCTTCAAGACCTCGAAGCTGCGGTCGGTGCTGCCATCGTCGATGAAGATCAGCTCGTACTCGTAGCGGCCCGCCAAAGAACGGGTGATCTGCTCGTACAAAGCCGGCAGGTTGTCCTGCTCATCCAGCAGAGGCGCCACCACCGAGATCTGCGGCGGCTTCTGATCGTTCGCTGTCTTTGTCATATTTCCTTTGGCCATAGCATTTTGCGCAAGTCGTTATCGTACCGGTCGGGCTGCTTCCGTGCAACGACAGAGCCCGCCCGCACACAAGAATTATCGGCTGTAAAGCCGCCGCAGGTCAGTCAAAATGGCGATGGTTTGATGGGTGCTCCAAACGGACCGCAGAAAACCTCTTGCCAAGGACTCAATGATGAACAACGCAAGAACCTGGTTCGGCGTCGCCCTCTGCCTGCCCGACAGGCCCAGATGAAGGACGCCGGATCGGCACTACGACCTTGACAAAACCAAAGTGATAGCTTAGTTTTGGCTGCATGTATATCAAACGTGCGATGAGTTCTGTCCTGCTCAAAGCGTGCCGGGAGTTCCCGGCTGTCCTGGTTACCGGACCTCGCCAGTCGGGCAAGACCACCCTCTTGCGAGAGGAACTCGGCCCGCTAGGGTACGCTTTCGCGAGCTTCGATGACCCGGTGGTGCGCGAGTTCGCACAGGCCGACCCTAATGGTTTCCTGGACAGTTTCGGCGACAAGGCGTTGGTCCTGGATGAGATCCAGTACGCGCCGGCGTTGTTCTCCTATCTGAAAGTGCGTATCGACGCCGACCGGGGCAGGTCTGGGCGATTTGTCCTGACCGGCTCCCAGCAGTTCCAGATGATGAAGAACGTCAGCGATTCTCTGGCCGGTCGCGTCGCGGTCCTGGAACTGTTGCCGTTCGCACTGGAGGAATTGGGCGACCGAATCGCTCCGTCGGCAGCCGAGCAGATATGGAGAGGCGGATACCCGCCGGTCGTCCTGAATCCCGAGGCGAGGGGGCTTTGGCTTCGCAGCTATCTTTCGACATACCTCGAACGCGACGTGCGTCAACTGCAGAGCATCCGCGATTTGGCGCAATTCCAGTCGTTCCTCACGCTCTGCGCGGCGACACATGGCCAGGAGCTCAATCTGACCCGCCTGGGTCGGGAGTGCGGCATCAGTCAGCCGGGCGCGCGCCAATGGCTCGGCGTGTTGACCGCCTCCTACATCATCCAGTTGCTGCCCCCCTATCACAACAATTTGGGCAAACGCGTGATTAGATCTCCGAAGTTGTATTTCCTCGATTCGGGACTGGCCGCCGAACTGACACGGCAACCCTCGGCCGACGCCCTGTGGACGGGTCCGATGGGAGGCGCGTTCTTCGAAGGTTGGGTGGTGACCGAGACAGTGAAGTTTCAGAAGGCCCGCGCTGCAAGGGCGGACATCAATTTCTGGCGCTCTCACGACGGCTTGGAGGTGGACCTGATGATCGAATCGCAGGGCCGCCTGCACGCGATCGAGGTCAAACAAACCGCCACCCCATCGATGCACCATATTGGTGGTCTTCGCCGCTTTCGGAATTTGATGGGGGAAGACAGGATCGGTTCCCTGACGCTGGTTTGCAGCGTACGTGAGACGACGTCCCTGCCGGACCGCGTTCAGGCCGTCCCCTGGCGAGCGTGGCCACAGTGGATGCAGCACAATCTGACGGCGTAGCCGCCGGCTGTCTGAGTCGGACGAACTCCAAGAACAGCGGCTTGAAGCGATCAGCCCCTCCTTATAAGATGAACGGATGCTTGAACGCGGATTGGTGCAGATCTATACGGGCGACGGCAAGGGCAAGACGACCGCGGCTTTCGGGCTGGCGGTTCGCGCGGCCGGTCGCGGCAACCGCGTGTTGATCTACCAGTTCCTCAAGCCCCCCTCGCTGGAGTTGGGCGAGCGGCTGGGCGTCAAACGGGCGGGGTTGTCCATCCGATGCCAAGCCCTGGAGGCCGACTGGGACCTGTCCGGCTCGCTTCACCAGGAACGGGACGTTGTCCGCGTCAAGGCGGCAACCGCCAAAGCACTCGCGGAATTGACCAAGGCGGCCGCGACACGAGCGTACGATATCATCATATTGGATGAAGTCGTCTACTGCGTCTCGATCGGCGTGGCGGCTCTGGACGATGTGAAAAGGCTGATCGAGCGGAGAGACCCACGCGTCGAGCTGGTGCTGACGGGCCGGGGCGCGACGCCGGAATTGATCGCGATGGCGGACCTCGTGACCGAAATGAAGAAGATCAAGCACCCGTTTGACAAGGGTGTAGTAGCGAGAGAAGGGATCGAGTATTGAACTGTAGCCCAGCCGCCCTCGGCTGGGAACACCGCCGAGGGCGGCGGTGCCACATGGGACAAGAGGAGACGAAGGTGGCTAAGAATGTTGCAGCGATTATCTGTGCGGCCGGGCCGGGGAGCCGGTTCGGCGGCAAGAGAAGGAAACAGTTCGTGGAAGTCGCCGGCCGGGCGGTCTTTCTGCGGAGCATCGAACTGTTCTCCGAGCGCGAGGGCGTCAAGCAGATCCTCCTGGGGATCTCCAAGGACGACCAGGAGACGGTGAAGATCAACTGGGGCACGAAGCTCTCGTTCTTCGGGGTCAAGACCTTCCTCGGCGGGTCCGAGCGGTTCGAGACGATCCTTCACGCGATGGAACTGATCAAGGACGACATCGACCTGGTCGCGGTGCACGACGCGTGCCGGTGCTGCGCGACGGATCAGCTCGTCACTGAGGTGATCGCCAGGGCCGCCGAGACCGGCGCGGCCATTCCCGCGGCCCCGGTGACCGCGACGATCAAACAGGTCAAAGAAGGCGAAATCGTCAGGACGGTGGACCGATCGGACCTCTTCGAGGCCCAGACGCCCCAGGTGTTCGACGTCGCCCTACTGAGGAAGGCCTACGCCAATCTTGCGAACGTGGACAAATCGGTCGTCACTGACGACGCGTTCCTGGTCGAGGCGATCGGGCACAAGGTTTCGATCGTGGAGTCGGACTCGTCGAACCTCAAGATCACCAGGCCCAGCGACATCCCCCTGGCCGAGGCGATTCTGAAGTCGCGTCCTAAGCCCAAGCCCGAGGGCGGCATCAATCCGTTTGCGGAGGCGGAATGGTAGAGGGAGTTTCAAGTTCGAAGTGTGAAGTTTGAAGTGGGGAGCGGCATGCGCCGTCCTCCGACTTCACACTTGAAACTTCAAACTTGACACTTGAGACTTTTTTTTCAGGATTTTCCTCTTGACAGAACCTTCGGCATCCGATTTAATAGAGAGATTATGGTGAAGAACCTGAGCAACACCTTCGGCTTTTTTGGTTATTGGTGGCCTGCAGGATAAATCCGGCAGGCGAGCGAAGATATTGCCCTAAGTAACAACTGAAGTACCTGGATCTTTGAAGCAGCCTGTCGGAAACGACGGGCTGCTTTTTTTTGTGGACTCATGAGGCTGGATACGAGTGGGAATGAATCAAGACGATCTTGTCATCCTGATCAAAGCGAAGGATCAGGGCTGTGAACGGAACGAGACCTGCGCGTACAATACGGCATCATCGTTCGTGGGCCGGATGCTTCACTTCGTTCAGCATGACAAGGGTCACGGCAAGACTAGAGCTTTGAGGTGAAGAGCGGACTATGGAAGATTATCGCCAGATCATCGAGAACGCCGAACCCGGCCAGATCGTCCCGATCGTCAAGCGGATCGACGTGGACGACCCCTTGGAGTTCTTCGCCAAGCTCACCGACTACGGCCGGGCCAAAGACTGCTGCCTGCTGGAATCCCGCGAGTACCTGGCGGGCACCACGGCCCTGAGCTTCGGGACCGCGCGACCGGCCCTGTACGTGACCGGGACCGGCGTGGACTTCACGATCCAGGCCCTGAGCAAGCCCGGCAAACGGATGCTGAGCTATTTCGCGGCCCACCCCGAGCGATTCGCCTTCTGCGAATCCATCGACTTCGGACCCGAGGTCATTACCGGCCGGATCAGGCGACAGGAAGGGACCGTGGACGAGCAGTCGCGGCTTCGTACCACGAACCAGATGGACGTCCTGCGGGCGGTTGCTTTCGCCTTTCGCCTGGCGAGCAAGCCCTTCCGCGTCACCTGTGGCCTGCTCGGCGCCCTGAGCTACGACTTCGTGGATCAGTTCGAGAAACTGCCCGCCAGCGGCCAGGACCTGCTCGGCAACCCCGACTACGAACTCTACTTTGCGGACAATATCTTCCTGATGGACCACGAGAGCAATCAGGGCTATGTCATCGTCAATTGCATGATCACCAACGGCGACCGACAGGCCGTGATCGCCGAGGCGCAGAACTGCTTCGACTACTACTTCAACATGGCCCGCTTCGATCCGCCCAAGGGACGCAGGCACGCCCCCCCCCTGCCGCAGGCCGGGACGGACACGGTCCAATCCGAGTACGAGACCATGGTCGAGCAGGCAAAGCGGCACATCCTCGACGGCGACATTTTCCAGGTCGTCCTGAGCCGCACGCTCACCGAGCCTTGCCCCGACGAGCCGCTGGACGTCTACAAGCGACTGCGTGAGTTGAACCCCTCGCCGTACATGTTCTACCTGAACACGCGGAATACGACCCTGATCGGCTCCAGTCCCGAGCTGAACCTGCGGGTCAGCGGGACCGGACCGCGACACGTGGAGATCCGCCCGATCGCAGGCACCAAGCCCCGCGGCCGGATCGACGGCCAGATCGACACCGACACCGACTTCCGCTACGAGGCGGAGCTCAAGCTCGACCGCAAGGAACTGGCCGAGCACATGATGCTCGTGGACCTGGCCCGCAATGACATCGCCCGCGTGGCCAATCCCGGCAGTCGGGTCGTCAACGAGCTGCTGACGGTGGAGAAATACGAATCCGTACAACACCTGGTCAGCAACGTGAAGGGGACGCTACGGCCCGACCTGGACGCCTTGAGCGCGTATCTGGCGACGATGAACATGGGCACGCTGACCGGGGCCCCGAAGATCGAGGCGATGAAGATCATCCGCAAGCTGGAGAAGAACAAACGCGGCTACTACGGCGGGGCCGTGATGTACCTGACCGTGGACGGCCAGTTCGACAGTTGCATCACGATCCGCAGCCTCCAGGTGCGCGACCGCACCGCCTACATCCGCGTCGGCGCCGGCATCGTGCACGACAGCGTGCCGAAGACGGAGTTTGAAGAAACGGAGCATAAGGCGCGGTCGTGTCTGCGGGCAATTCGCGGGAAATAGATGAGAATCAGATTTAAAATCCGAAATCCGAAACTCGAAATCCGAAACAAGCACAAATGAGCAGAAGCCAAGAAATCTCAAAACGGGCACTCCGATGCGGCGACAGCGTTTCGGTCATTTGGGTTTCGGTCCTTTGGATTTGTTTTGGATTTCGAGTTTCGAATTTCGAATGTGAACGTTCCGACTCTGCATTACGAAAGGAACTCTGATGGGACCACGCGGCAACAGAGTCTTGTTCATCGATAACTTCGACTCCTTCACCTACAACCTCGTGGACGATTTCGCCAAGCGGCGGTGCACGACCCGGGTCTACCGGGCCGACACCAGTCTCGCGGACCTCAGGGCCGTGGTGGATGAGTTCGACCCCGACCTCTTGGTGATCTCGCCGGGACCGGGGAATCCGGACACCGCGGGCGTATCGCTGGCGGCGGTGGACGCCTTCAAGGGCCGGTTGCCCATCTTTGGCGTGTGCCTGGGCCATCAGGTCATCGTGCAGTACTTCGGCGGGGTCGTCAGTCATGCCCCCGAGCCCATGCACGGCAAGCCCTCGCGGATCACCCACAACGGCAAGGGCCTCTTCGCGGGCATCGAGAACCCGTTGCAGGCGGGACGCTATCACAGCCTCGCGGCCCGCACCATGCCCGACTGCCTGGAAGTCACCGGCCAGTTCGAGGGCGTCGTGATGGCGATTCAGCACAAGGAGTTGCCGATCTTTGGCGTGCAGTTCCATCCCGAGAGCATTTTGACGCCCGCGGGCGGCAAGATCATCACAAACGTTCTGCAGATCGCGGCCAACCACAAACAGACGGTAGGGAGCTGAACATGGCGAACATCACGCAGTATCTCGAAATCATTCTCAACGGCGGGGATCTCGCGTTCGACCAGGCCAAGGACCTGCAGGACACGATCTTCGAGGGCCAGGTGACGGAGGTCCAGATCGCGGCGTTCCTGGCCATGATGAGAATGAAGAAGGCGACCTCGTCCGAGATCGCAGGCCTGGCGCAGTCGCTTCGAAACCACGCGGTTCGCGTCAAGGCCGACTTCGACCACATGATCGACACCTGCGGCACCGGCGGCGCAGGCGTCAAGACGTTCAATATCTCCACCGCCTCGGCCTTCGTCGTCGCAGGCGCCGGCGCCTACGTCGCCAAACATGGCAACCGCGGCATCACCAGCCGGTGCGGCTCGGCCGACGTGCTCGAACAGCTCGGCGTCAATATCGATCCCGGCCCGGATGTCATCGCCCAGTGCATCCGCGAGGCGCACGTGGGTTTCATGTTCGCGCCGAAGTACCACCCCGCGATGAAGTTCGTGCAGCCGATCCGAAAGAGCCTGGACTTCCGGACCGCGTTCAACATTCTCGGGCCCCTGGCCAATCCCGCCGGCGTCAAGGCCCAGGTGATGGGCGTCTCCGACCCTCTGCTGCTCGACCGCATCGTCGAGAGCTTGAAGATGCTCGGCGCCAGGCGGGCGATGGTCGTCCATGGCCAGGGAATGGACGAGATCAGCCTGCTGGGCAAGACGCGGATCGTCGAACTTCGCGACGGCTGGGTCACGTCCTTCGAACTGGACCCGACCGAGTACGGGATCGCCCTCGCTCCGCTGGAAGCCCTCGGCAGCGGGGACGCCGCCGCCAATGCAACCGTTATTCGCGACGTCCTTGCGGGCAGGGATAAAGGCCCCCGCCGGGACATCGTCGTGCTCAATGCCGCCGCCGGAATCGTCGTTTCCGGCCTGGCGGACAGCTTCGCCCAGGCCGTTCCCCTGGCGGAGGCTTCAATCAACCAAGGAAAGGCGTTACAGTGTCTGGAGAGGCTGGTCGAGGTTTCCAACCGGGCCTAGCCTCCGAATCGAGATGAGAAAATGATGATAACCAAGGTCAAGATTTGTGGGATCACCAATTACGAAGACGCCGTAGCGGCCATGGACATGGGGGCCGATCTGCTGGGGTTCAACTTCTATTCGAAGAGCCCCCGCTACATCGAGCCGGCCAAGGCCGCCGAGATCATCAAGCGTCTTCCGGCCTTCATCGACGTCTCCGGCGTCTTCGTCAACAGCACGCTCGAAGAGATCCGCGAGATCGCCGGCCTGTGCCAGCTCGACTGGATCCAACTGCACGGGGACGAGACCACGGACTTCTGCAAGTGGCTGGCGTACGACAGCGTCAAGACGATGAAAGCCCTGCGGGTCAAGGACGTCGCGGACCTCCAGCGGGTGGACAACTACTTCACCGACGCGGTCCTGCTGGACACCTACAACACCGAGCGTTACGGCGGCACAGGTCTGACCTTCGACTGGAACATCATCGGCCACGTCGCCAAGCGGGTCTTCCTGGCCGGCGGCATCACGCCGGAGAACGCCGCGACCGCGGTCGGCCTGGGAGTCTATGGGATCGACGTCTGCAGCGGCGTCGAGGCCTCGCCCGGCAAGAAAGACCATGGCAAGATGAAGGCTTTGTTCGACAGCATCCGGCATTTGAGAGCATAGGACCAATGGGACAGATGGGACGAATATGAAACATACAGGCAGATTCGGCGATTACGGCGGCTATTACGTGCCGGAGGTCTTGATTCCGGTGCTCGAAGAGTTGGAGGAGGCGTTCGACCGCTTCTGTGTGGATCGGGAGTTTGTCGCCGAGCTCGATCAGTTGTATCGCAACTACGCAGGCAGACCGACGCCGCTCTATCACGCCAGGCGTCTGAGCGAGCACGTAGGCTTCCAGGTCTACCTCAAACGCGAGGACTTGCTCCACGGCGGCGCGCACAAAGTCAACAACACGCTGGGCCAGGGTCTGCTCGCCAAGTACATGGGCAAGACCAAGCTGATCGCCGAGACCGGCGCGGGCCAGCACGGCCTGGCCACCGCGATGATCGGCGCGCTGCTGGGCATGGAGACCAAGATCTTCATGGGCGCCGTCGACGTCGAGCGACAAAGCGTCAACGTTCACAAGATGAAGCTTTGCGGTGCGGAGGTTATCTCGGTCAAGGGTGGGACGAGCACGCTCAAGGACGCGATCAACGATGCCCTGCGGTACTGGACTTCGCACGTGTCCGACACGTTCTATCTGTTCGGCACGGCGGCCGGCCCACACCCTTATCCGACGATCGTCAAACACTTCCAGAGCTGCATCGGCAAGGAGGCCCGGCGGCAGTGTCTCGATCAGATCGGACGGCTGCCCGACAGGGTCGTCGCCTGCGTCGGCGGCGGCAGCAACGCGATCGGCGTCTTCGCAGGATTCCTGGACGACAAGGACGTCCAGCTCATCGGCGTCGAAGCGGGCGGCCAAGGCGTCGCCACCGGAAAGCATGCGGCCAGCCTGACCGCCGGCCGGCCCGGCGTCCTGCACGGAGCCAAGTCCTATCTCCTCCAGGACGAGGACGGCCAGATCATCGACACAGAATCCATCAGCGCGGGACTCGACTATCCCGGCGTCGGACCCGAGCACTCGCTGCTCAAAGACATCGGTCGGGCCCAATACGTCCCGGCCGACGACGAGGACGTGCTGGACACCTTCGGCCTGCTCACACGAATCGAAGGCATCATTCCGGCCCTGGAGAGCACGCACGCCCTGGCCCACGTCGTGAGCCTCAAGGGCAAGTTGGCCCCGGATACGGTGGTCGTCGTGAACCTCTCCGGCCGGGGCGACAAGGACGTCGGTATCGTAGAAAAGCACCGCCCCTTGGGAAAAGTGTGAAGTTTGATGTTTGAAGTTTGAAGTCAGAGGGCCGAGCCGTCACACTTGAAACTTGACACTTCACGCTTCAAACTTCTTGTGGAGCCCGCAATGAAAAGCTACAAAGAAGTCTTCTCGAATCTCAAGACCCAGGGTCGAGCGGCCCTGATCCCCTTCTTCGTCATCGGCGACCCCGACTTCGACACGAGCCTGGCGGTGGTGAAGGCCGCGATCGACGCCGGCGCGGATGTCCTGGAACTGGGCATCCCCTTCTCTGATCCGATCGCCGACGGTCCCACGATCCAGAAGGCCGACGTCCGCGCGATGCGAAGCGGCATGAACACGCACAAAGCCTGCGAGTTCATCCGCCAGGTCAAACGTCACAAAGACATCCCGATCGGCCTGCTGATGTACTACAATCTGATCCAGCAGTACGGCGTCGAACGGTTCTTCAAGGACTTCCACGAGGCCGGGGTCAACAGCGTCCTGGTGGCGGACCTGAGCATCGACGACGCGGATGAGGTTTTGGTCCCTGCCAAGACCGCGGGTCTCGACTCGGTCTTCATGGTCACGCCGAACACTGCACCCCAGCGTATGGAGCGAATCGCCGCCCAGACGACGGGCTTTGTCTACACCGTCTCGCTGCTGGGCGTCACCGGTAGTCGCGAGGCCCTTTCCAGCGCCGCCGACGGCCTGGTGCGACGGCTTAAAGACCTGACGAACGTGCCGATCTGCGTCGGGTTCGGCGTCAGCAAGCCCGAGCACGCCAGGACCATCGCGGACGCGGGGGCCGACGGGGTGATTATCGGATCTCGGCTCGTGGCGATGATCGAGAACCACCTCGACGAACCCTCCCAGGCGATCCGGGAAATCAAGCAGTTCCTCACCGAGGTCAGGAACACGCTGGCTGCGAAGTGAGCGAGGATCGCAAGTCCACACCAATCTTCGAACTTCCTGTGGCCTGCGCCAGTAGCAATATGTACACTAACCCGCCAGGCCATGGGGTGATTGAGGATTTGCCCGGTTCATCCCCCTGTGCCTGGCGAATTGGAGAACGGTAACCGTCAGTTTAGGAGGACCGCGAAATGAATCGGATCGTGATTTCGATGATTGCGTCATGGACCATCCTGGCATTGGCTTCGACGACTCTGGCGCAGAGCTCAGCGGAAGGCCAATCACCCACGCGCAGACAGGCTGCGGCTTCGTCGACTACCCCGGATGGGCAGGTCCAGCGACCTGCCGTGCAGAGACAGGAATACGCCAGGCTCCAGCAGCAAATCGACGAACTCAAGGCTGCCCACCAGGACCTGGTGAACCAGTTGCAGGCCCTTCACGCCGTGGCGACCCAGGAAAAGGCCAAAGAAACCGCCGGCCAGATCCAGACCCTGATCGGCAAGCGTCAGGAGGCGTTCCAGAGCACATTGCGCCAGCTCGAACAGCAGCAACAGCAGCTGCAGAGGCCTGCCCGCACGAGGCCGGCGCGGACGGAAGCCCTGGGCCAGCAAACCGAGAACAAGCAGGCCCCCGATTTTGCCCTGGACAGCTTCGATGGCAGAAACGTCCGGCTGTCCCGCTACAAGGGACGCGTCGTGGTCCTCGAATGGATCAACCCCGATTGCCCCTTCTCTCGGTATCACTACGAAACCACTCCGACAATGGCGAACCTGGCTGAAAAGTACAAGAACAAGGAGGTCGTCTGGCTGGCGATCAACAGCACCCACAACACGACGCCGGAAGCCAATCGCCAGTGGGCCGAGAAGCACAAGCTGCCGTTTCCGATCCTGGACGACCGATCCGGCCTGGTCGGCAAGCTGTACGGCGCGAGAACGACGCCGCACATGTTTGTAATCGACCAGACCGGCGCCATCGCCTACGAAGGCGCGATCGACAACGCGCCCTTGGGCAAATCCGAGCCGGGGGTCGGAACGGTCAACTACGTGGACAAGGCCATCTCCGAACTGTTGCAGGGAAGGAAGGCCAGCACGACCGCGACGCCGCCTTACGGCTGCACGGTCAAGTACGGCGGATAACCCCTCCGACATATCGCGACGAACGCAAGGCTCTCTCCTGCCGGCGAGTTACCCCAACACGGAAACTTGCTGGCGGCAGAGAGCCTTCGTCATTAGAATACCTTCACCGGCACAGGCAGTCCTGCGCTGTTCTCGCCGGATGTCGCGACCCGAAACCATGAAAGGAGGCACTGCATGGGAACCACTTCACGAAACACCGCACGGTTCATCCACGTGTTGATCGGATGCATTCTGGCGTTCTCGCTCTCGGCCACTGCGCAAACCGCAGGACCGCTGAAGCTTACCTATATCGACCTGGTCAATCGCCTGACGGACCTGGAGTATCCCGCCACGCTGCCTGCGCCTGGGGAAAAATGCCTACAATGGGCGAGCTGGGATCGCGCCAGCAAGTACGACGAAGCAACGGGCCAGTACATCAAGTGGGACGCCAACGGCGACGGCAATGGCATCATCCGCAAGGAAGGCGACGAGCTGGTCTTTGCGGAGATCGAAGGTCCCGCGGTCATCTGGCGGACCTGGTCGGCCCTGGCGAAGAACGGCCACGTAAAGATCTACCTCGACGGACAGCCCGAACCCGTCGTGGACCTGCCTTTCATCGGATACTTCAACCGCGAGAACTCGCCGTTCGTCTTCCCGGCCCTGGTGCACGAGGCCGCCCGGGGACAGAACTGCTACGTCCCCATTCCCTTCCAGAAATCCTGCAAGATCACCGCCACCGGCGACTGGGGGGCCTACTATCACTTCACCTACACGACCTACCCCAAGGGCACCATCCTGCCGACCTTCACGCGGGAGCTTTCCGAAGAGGAGTTGCACGCGCTGGAGCGAGCCAACACGGTGCTGTCCCCTCAGGGCAACGGTCTGGAGACTCGACGACGAGGACAGGAGAAGCTGGACAAGCAGGTGAAAATCGCACCGGGCCAGACGGTCACCGTCGCGCAGTTCGAAGGCCAGCGGGCGATCACCGGGATCGACGCAAGCCTGCCGGTCGCTGAAGGCGACCTGGACACCCTGCGCGAGCTGACGCTGCACCTGTACTGGGACGGCGAATCGCAGCCGAGCGTGTGGGCGCCGTTCGGCGACTTCTTCGGCACCGCCCCCGGCGTGAACAAGTACGAGTCCTTTCCGCTGGGCGTCACCGACTCAGGGTTCTACAGCCGCTGGTACATGCCCTTTGGCAAAGGGGCTCAGATCAAGGTCACCAACGATGGCGACAAACCCCGAACGATCAAGTTCGTGATCGCCCACGCGCCCTTGACCAAGCCCATCGAGACCCTCGGGCGGTTCCACGCGAAATGGCATCGCGACGCCTTCCTGCCAACGGACCCCGAACGGCGCAAGATCGACTGGACGATGCTCAAGACCGAAGGCCGGGGCCGCTTCTGCGGCGTCATGCTGCACGTCTGGAACCCGCGCGGCGGCTGGTGGGGCGAGGGCGACGAGAAGTTCTTCGTCGATGGCGAGAAGTTCCCCTCCACCTTCGGCACCGGCTCCGAGGACTACTTCGGCTACGCCTGGTGCGATCCCACGCTCTTTCAGAACTGCTATCACAACCAGACGATCAGCATGAACAACCGAGGGCATATCTCCGTCAACCGGTGGCACATCACCGACAACGTGCCCTTCCAGACGTCGTTCGAAGCAGCCATCGAGAAGTACTACCCCAACAGCAGGCCCACGCTGTACGCGTCCACGGTCTATTGGTACCAGGCTGCGGGACAGAAGGACCCGTATGAGCCCGTCGCGGTCGATCAGCGAAAGGGATACTGGACGCCCATCGAGGTCTTCAAGATCAAGGGCGCCATCGAAGGCGAAACGCTGGCGATCCTCTCCAAGACCGGCGGCAACACCACCATCCAGGACATGTCCGGCTGGGGCGAGGTCTGGAGCAATGAGGCCCAGCTTTGGTGGACCGGCGCCAAGCCCGGCAACACGCTCGAACTGGCTCTGCCTGTGGAGAAGGCCGGAACGTACCGACTCTCGATGCAACTGACCAAGGCGATCGATTACGGCATCGTGCAGCTTTCGCTCGACGACAAGAAGCTCGGCAACCCGATCGACCTCTTCAACAATGGCGTCATCGCGACAGGCCCGATCGATCTGGGCACGCACGAACTGGCCCAAGGCAGGCACGTGCTGAAGGTCGAGATCATCGGAGCCAATGAGAAGGCGGTCAAGAGCTACATGTTCGGGTTGGATTACGTGAAGCTGGAAAGCACTGCGACGAGCAAGGAGGTCCCCGGCGCGGCATCACGCGTTGGGGGCTCCTTTTAGTCTTCCGGAGGACCCCGACTACACGATCCTGGATTCCGCGAGGGACTCGGTCCGCTTCACCGTCGAACGGACCCTCGTCGAGTACAAGGGCAATCTCTGCTGCAAGTCCAGCTTCGTTGACAAAGACGGCAATATCATGGGCTGGCACGACTTCGGCAATCTCGAAGGTCCCGGCTGGGCCGCCAACGCCGTCGGCGGCGCGTACGAACTGTACGCCTTCGGTCTGTACGACAGAAACCCGGCGCTGCAAAAGAAGGCCCTGCGACTTCTTGACCACGTGCTCGAAGCCGGCTTCATCGACTACGACACCGGCTTCATCACTGGCTACCGCGAGACGACCACCGATCGGTTCTGCCTGAACTATCAGCACAAGGACAACTGGTTCTGCGCAGGCTCGATGGCCAAGATCGCGTACCAACTGCTGATCTTCAGCGACCTGCTCGACGGACCTCGCAAAACGAAGATGCAGAGCGTCGCAGTAAAGACGGCCGACTGGATTCACAGGAACGTCCGTCCCACCGCCAACGGCTGGTATCCCCGACGGTGCCGGCCCAACGGCGAGCACCATCCACAGAACGCCTACGGCGACGGCGACATTCTCTTCGAAAGGAGCGGCGACGGCCTGTTCATCGTCCAGCTCAACACCGCCCTCACCCAGCGGGGACTGGCCGACTACACCCAGCAGATCCGCCAACGTCTGAAGGTCTTCGTGGACGCCGGCGGCATTTTTGGCAGCATCAATCACGACACCTACGACGAGCACGAGTGCGTCGCGTATGCGGTCGCGTTCCGCACGCTGCGTGAAGCGGCCAAACTCCTGAAGGACGACGCCATTCGGACGTTCGCATACGACAAATGCCTCGCAGGCCTGGACCAGTTTAAGATGGCCGAGGACCGCAACGGCGTCCAGACCCAGGGCCTGCTCTACATGGAGAAGAGCTGGGACACCGCCTACCTCTGGGAGAACGCCGAGGCGGCCCTGGCCTACTTCGAGGCTTACGAGGACACGCGGAATGAATCGTATAAGCACGACGGCCTGACGATTCTGCGTGCCATCGCCAGGCACCACCAGCGGGACACGGGGTTCCTCACCGAAGGCGTGGACTGGAACAATCACGTCGGCAAGCAGCACCATTTCGACGAGGTCGAATTTGGCGACATCAAGTACACCGAGCCCCTTCTGAACAACCTGCACATCGTCGAGCCGACCTTGCTGGCGGTTCGACTGGGACTGATTGAGGACAGCGACCGATAGAAACCCTTGAAGCGGAGTTGACCATGAGAAGATGCAGGACGATGCAAATCGCGGCGATCGTGTGGATGATGGCGTTGGCGGGCGGTCTCGGAGCGCAGGAAACCGCGAAGATCTCGCACTTCGTGCCGGCGGACAAGGGCCTGCCCCAGGGCTTCGCGACGAAGCTCGTCCAACGAGGCGAACCGGCCGTCTGGTCCGGCGAGGAACTGGAGACCATCGGCATGCCCGTCGGCGGCATCGCGACCGGGCAACTCTACCTTCGCGGCGACGGCACGCTCGGCGTCTGGCAGATCTTCAACAAGCACGTCTTCAGCGGCTACGGCCGGGACAACTACCGCACGTACCGTCCGGACTCGCCCGTCGATTCGGGTTTCGCGGTCGCAATCGAGTCCGACAGCGGCATGACCACGCGACCGCTGAACCAGGCGTTCGGCAAGGTCGAATTCGCCGGCGAATACCCGATCGCCACCGTTCGATACAAGGCCGACGACTTCCCGATCCAGGTCCGGATGGAGGCGTTCTCGCCCTTCATCCCGCTGAACGCGAAGGACTCCGCTCTGCCGGCGACGGTCTTTCACGTCACGGTCAAGAACGCTTCGGACAAGGCCGTCAACATGAGCCTGCTCGGCTGGCTCCAGAACGCGGTGCTCTTCGATTCCGACAAGGTGGTGCACGCGCTGCGACACAGCGAGTTGCAGGAGGGCAAGGGGCGCACGCTGATCGTTCACACGGCGCGGGAAGCGCCGAAGGAACAGATGCAGGCCCCCCGGCCCAGGATCGTCCTGAACGATTTCGAAGGCAAAGACTACGGCGACTGGAAAGTCACCGGCGAAGCGTTCGGCCAACGTCCCGCCCACGGCACCCTCGCCAATCAGCAACGGGTCAGCGGTTTCCTGGGCGAAGGGCTGGTGAACACGTATCTCGGCGGCGACGGACCCCACGGCACGCTCACCTCCCCCGCCTTCGAGATCTCCCGCAGGTACGTCAACTTCCTGATCGGAGGCGGCAGCCACGCGGACCAGACCTGCATCAACCTGCTCGTCGACGGCAAGGTGGTGCGGACCGCCGCGGGCAAGGGCAACGAGAAACTCGAATGGTCCTTCTGGAACGTAGAGGAACTCCAAGGCAAGAGTGCGACGATCCAAATCGTCGACCGCAACTCCGAAGGCTGGGGACACATCAACATCGACCAGATCGAGCTTGCCGACGAGGCCTATCAGATGGACCTGGGCCCCTTCGACAAGCTGCCCGATTTCGGCTCCATGACACTGGCCTTCGCGAATCAGACTGCGGCGCCCCCGGAGTCGCCGGCTGACGCCGATCTCGATTTCTCCTGGGGCAAGCTCTACGCAGGCCGGGAAGCGACATACTCCACCGCGGAGAAACGCAGCATGGTGGCCGCCACGAAGCCGGTCAAGCTGGCCGCGGGTCAGGAACACACGTTCACGTTCGTCCTGGCGTGGCATTTCCCAAACCACCCGCAGGGACACGAGTACGCGAACCGGTTCAAGGACGCCGCCGAGGTCGCTCACTACGTGCTCGACAACCACGACCGCCTGACCAACGACACGAGGGCCTGGTGCAAGACCTTCTACGAGGACAGCACGCTGCCCCGCTGGCTCCTGTTCCGGCTGCATTCGACCGTCAGCAATCTGGCGACGGGCACGTGCCAATGGTGGCAGAGCGGGCGGTTCTGGGCCTGGGAAGGCGTCGGCTGCTGCGAAGGGACCTGCACACACGTGTGGAATTATGCCCACGCGCCGGCGCGGCTCTTCCCGGAACTCGAGCGATCGGCTCGCGAGATGCAGGATTTTGGCGAGGGCTTCGACACCGAGCGAGGGCTCGTCGGCTTCAGGAGCAATCGGGCCTACGCCGCCGACGGCCAGTGCGGCACAGTTCTCAAAGCTTACCGCGAGCACCAGTGCTCCGCGGACGACTCGTTCCTCCGCCGCAACTGGCCGCGAATCAAGAAAGCCCTGGAATTCTCGATCACCCAGGACGGCAACGACGATGGTCTGATCGAGAACAGCCAGCACAACACGTACGACATCAACTTCGAGGGCCCGAACACCTTCGTCGGCTCGCTCTACCTGGCTGCCCTTCGCGCGGGCGAAGAGATGGCCAAAGAGATCGGCGACACGGAGTTCGCCCAGCGGTGCCGGCGGATCTTCGAGAGCGGCAGCAAGCTCAGCGTCGAGCGGCTCTGGGACGGCGACTACTTCATCCAGATCGTCGACTTGCAGAAGCATCCGAAAGACCAATATGCCAGAGGCTGCCTCTCGGACCAGCTTTTCGGTCAGGGCTGGGCCCACCAGCTCGGACTCGGGTACATTTATCCCGAGGTAAACGTGCACAAGGCGATGGCCTCCGTGTGGATCTACAACTGGGCGTCGGACGTCGGGCCGCAAAACGAGGCCCATCCGCCTGAGCGGTGGTTCGCCCTGCCGGGCGAGCCGGGCTTGTTCACCTGCACCTGGCCCAAGAGCCCCTATCTCAAGGACGGTGTGCGGTACCGCGAGGAGATCTGGACCGGGATCGAGTACCAGGTCGCAGGCCACATGGTCTGGGAGAACATGGTCACCGAAGCCCTGGCCATCTGTCGCGGGGTCGAGGACCGCTACCAGCCTGCCAAACACAATCCTTACAACGAGGTCGAATGCGGCGATCATTACGCCCGCGCGATGGCCAGTTGGGGCGTCTACACCGCCTTGGCGGGATTCGAGTACCACGGCCCCAAGGGGCATATCGGTTTCGCGCCGCGCGTGACGCCTGAGAACTACCGCGCCGCGTTTACCGCAGCCGAAGGCTGGGGCTCCTTCAGCCAGACCCGCAAGGACACCACGCAGCAGGAAACGATCGAGCTTCGCTGGGGTCGGCTGGCTCTCAAGACGCTCGCCTTCGCAATCCCCCAGGCGTGGAAGACCGCACGCGTCGAGATCCGGATCAACGACAAGACCGTCAGCGGCAAGACGCTCGTGAGCGACGGCCGGGTCGCGATCGAATTGGACAAGAGCATGACGCTCGCCCAAGGAGATCGGCTGACCGTCAGGATTCGTCAACAACCGTAATCCCGAAGGGAGAACCGCGTGATACGAGAGCTCATCATCAGCAACCGGAGCTGCCGGCGGTTTCAGCAGGACTTTCCCGTCGAGCGAAGGACGCTCGAAGGGCTGGTCGAGCTGGCCAGGTATTCCGCGTCGGCCGCGAACTTGCAGCCGCTCAAGTACGTTCTCTCGTGCGAGCCCGCCCGCAACGCGCAGATTTTCGCAAATCTGGCTTGGGCTGGGTATCTGAAAGAATGGCCCGGGCCCGCCGAGGGCGAACGCCCCTGCGCCTACATCGTCGTCCTCGGAGACACCGAGATCAATACCAACTTCGGCTGCGACCACGGGATCGCCGCCCAGAGCATCCTGCTGGGAGCCCGCGAGCAGGGCCTGGCCGGCTGCATGATCGGCCTGATAAAGCGGGACGAGCTTCGAAAGGTCCTGGAGATCGCCACGCGATACGAGATCCTGCTGGTCCTGGCGTTGGGCAAGCCCAAGGAACAGGTGGTCGTCGACGACGTCGGTCCCGACGGGAGCATCAAGTACTGGCGCGAAAAGACCGGCGTCCACCACGTGCCCAAGCGTCCCTTGAGCGAACTGATCCTGGGCTGAGAAAACGCGATGCACAGAAGCCATTGACGGTTCATCGCGGACGGTCTACCATACCAGATTGGCCGCGGTGATTCCGTGCGAGTTTTGCGCGGCCGACGACGGGCGAGGCTCGCCGTTGAGGCGGATGTGCGTCCGTCACAGCATGGATCGTGAACCGAAGAATAGCAGATAACCATTCGTAGGAGGCAGAGCAATGAATCGAATCCGAAACGTGATCCTCTTGTGTGCGCTTGGACTGGCAATTTTCGCCTCCGACGCGCTGGCCGCCCAGTCGGCGGCAAACGACCCCTTGCAGCTTGTGCCCGCCGAGTCGCTGTTCTGCGTGCGGATCAACAAACTCAACACGACGATGGGCCAACTGGATCAGTTCCTTACCGGTCTGGCCCCTGTCGGCGTGTCCATGCTGGCGCAGATGCAGCTCGCCCAGCTCCTGGGCGGCCCCGAACCCAGCGGAGTCAACATGTCCGGCGACTTCGCCCTGTTTGGCCCGCTGCCCGGCGGCGACGCCCCCAATCCCACCCGAATCGGCATTCTGGTCCCGATGAGCGATTACCAGGCGTTCGCCAAGGGCAATCCGAACGTCGCGGCCCCCGACGCGGCGGGTCTGTCACTGATCGGGCCCGATGGCGCCCAGGAGCTTGTCGCCACCAGCGTCGGCAACTACGCGTTGGTCACCACCACAGGCAATCGCCAGGCCTTGGCTGAGACCAAGACCTGGATACCCAAAGGCGCCACCTCTCTGGCTCAGCGTCTCGGCGCCGAGGAGGCCAAGCGGGCTCAGAGCTCGCCCATTTGGCTGTACGCCAACATCCAGGCCGTCCAGAAGACATTCGGGCCGATGATCGAGGCCAAGATCCAGGAAGCCAAACAGATGATGGACCAGCTCAAGAACATGGGGCAGGCCCCGCCGATGGCCGCCAACATGGGCTCGATCATGGACATGTACTCCGGCGTCATCGGGACGTTCATGAAGGAGACGCAGTCGGCCAGCCTGTCGCTCGATCCGACCGCCACCGCCCTTCGCCTGGAGCTCGCGGTGGCCACTCTGCCGCAGACGGAGATGGCCAAGATCTTCACGGCCAGCTCCACCCCGACGGACCGTTCCGTCACGCGGTATCTCCAGAACGGCTCGGTGATGAACATCCTGGCGGCGGTGGACCCTGCCTCGTGGAATCGACTCAACAATTAGGGCATCAACCTGCTGGCCCAAATGGCGGGCAAACCGGCCAATGATCCGGAAGTCCAGAAGATCCGCAAGTTCGTCGTGGAGAGCACCAACGCCCTCGGCGGCACATTGGCCGCATCGATGTCCGCGGACCCCAAGAGCAAGCCGCCGTTCGCGTTTCGTTACGTGGTTGGCCTCAAGGACGCGCAGGCATTCTCCAGAGCCATGGATCAGATGCCCGCGATCATGAACAGCGGACTGGTCGCCGATTTCTATGAGAAGATGGGCATGAAGTTCACCGTGGAACTCCAACGCAAGGTCGAAACCTATAAG
>CALEZT010000166.1 GCA_937927975.1 uncultured Phycisphaerales bacterium | reverse complement strand
GGAATGCCGTTCAACAGGAGAAAAGTATGCCCAACCTCGCAGCAGTGCTCAAGGAAGAGATCGTCCGACTGGCACGCAAGGAGATCCGCAAACAGACCACCGTTCTCAGGAAGGCCTTGGTCCAGTACCGAAAGGACATCGCCGCCATGGGAGAAATAGGCAGGGCTTCCCCAAAGCTCCTCAGGACGATCTTCTTGGTTCCGGTAAGCAAGGGGACGAATGTAGTGAAAAGAGACCGGCGGCGTACATTGCCGTTGCTTATCGCCGCTCTCCCGATGCTCTTCGGGCGGCCGGCGCTTGTGTCACCGCGTACCACCGCCGACGTCGGTGGTCCGGCCACACATTACTCCGGATGCCTCATGTTCTTCGACGATTTTGACAACCGGGAGAACGAACGCCTCTTGCTCGATTACTTCGCACCTCAAAGACTGCTCCGAAGCTGGTATCGGTTTGGTGAGCCGCCGGCGGGCAAGGATTACCGCCACCGGAGACCCGTGGTGGAAGCGCTGGAAAAACAAGGCGTCCTGCTGGGCGGCGGTGGTTCGCTTTCCGTGGTAAGCGAACTGGACTTGGGCCGCCGCGACTTCAACCGGCAGTGGCTGTCCGTGAATCTGGACGGAACGGTGTACCGAACCCACGACCGCTGGTACGGGACTCTCTCTCATCCGGGATTCCGCGCCTACCTGATCGAAAAGGCACTAGAACAGGTGAAGGTTGGGGTGAAGGAACTCCATTTCGGGGAGACCAACAGCAAGATTCGCTTCGATGACTACAGCCTGGGACTCGCGGGGGATGGGGGATTCGTCCAATGGATCAGGAAGAAGTATGAAACAAAGAACGCCGCGTGGTGGGCCGGTTATCTTGGAGATCTGGGAACGCTGATTTCACGCGATGGGAGCATTTCCCGGGCCGATTTCATCGCCGCCGATACGGATCACCGGGAGAACTTCAGGCAAGAGTGGGGGCGGCCGGATTCCTGGCACGGCAAGAACGATCACGACCAGCCTGCCTTCCTGGCCTACCTTTACCGCAGAAACCTCGATTGTTTCCTTTCCGAATTACGGGAGAGACTGGCGGCAGGTGGGTTCGACGATGTATCGATCGACATCTGGGGATTGGCGGACTGGATCGTACCTTTGCGGTCCAAATGCGATGCCGTTATAGAATCCATCCCAGACCAGCGCTGGGGTTTTGACTGGTCGCGGCTGGATTTTCCGACCGATAGCGAAAGAGAACGGATCAAAAAGATCATGGCCGAAATGACGGCACAGGCGGAACCGGCGCAGATGATCTTCGCCATCGATCATCCGCAACCGTTCGGAATGTTCAGGAGGCTCCCGGATCGCAGGCAGGCGGACTTGATCCGTTGGTTCTACGAAATCTCCAGGAATATGGACGCGAACTTTCTGTTCCGGAGCTACTCCCTGGAACAAGAAGACCTGGGGCCGATGACGAAAGACGCGCTCCGGGAACTGTGCCGCCAGGCACGTCAACAAGCTCGAGTGACGCTGCCACTACAATGATGATTGGATTTGGTGATCTGGGCTGAGAGATGTCACTCTGGTCGTTGGATGGAGGTCATGGCTCTATCTCCCCGCCCCCTTAAGGGGGCGGCACGTTATCGGGCTCTCACGCCACCGCCGTCGAGGTCTCCTGTTGTTCCTGCTTGAGTTCTTTCAATCGCTCCATGTTCATGTACTGCCGGCTGCCCCAGCGAGTGCCCGCGATGTGTCTCAGTCGGCCCGCGGCCAGCATCAAAGCACTCTGGCCGTCCGGGAAGTTGCCCATGAGAGAAGTCCACGAGCCCAGGTTGCCAAGCTGCCCCCTGGGGACCCTGCAGCAACTGCACGAACGGGTGGCAAAATTCGTCCAACAGTCGGCCATCCTCAGCGAGTTGTTGGAGGACGTGCAACTCGCCCGCGGGTGCGATGCCCAGAGACAGGCTCCGGAGAGTCCGACGTGGCATTTGCCTTTCTGCATTTTCTACCCGCATCGTTCCATGCCTCCTTCGAAACCAGCAGTCTATTGAGCAGCACATCCGGCCGGATTATGAGTTGGGGTGCCCACTGTGTCAACCGGCGATCCCAAGTGAAACACCCCCGACCTGGCAGGGGAAGGCCCGGGATTCTTCGGAAGCGCCTGATTGACGAAACCGGCGCCGAGCCTTAGACTCGAAATCGGACGTTCGGGGGTATCTTTGGGCACACAGGGGGTTCATCATGGGACGCCGGAAGGGATTCACGCTGATCGAGCTGCTGGTCGTCATTGCGGTGATCGCCCTGCTGATGGCGGTCCTGCTGCCGGCGCTGCAACGGGCCACGGATCAGGCCAAGGACGTGGTGTGCCGGGCCCATCTCCGCGGGGCGGGCGCCGGCATCCTCATGTATCTGGAGGACAACGACCACCGGATGCCCGACCTGCACACGTACACCGACAACACCAACGGCCATCTCTGGTGGGACGACCGCGGGCGACCCCTGCGGACCGGCGAGGACAACGCCTACTGGGGCATCGCCTTCATCGACTATGTCAAGGAAAAGGAGCTGTTCGGGTGCCCCGCCTTTCGGAACTTCACGGAGGTCATCGCCCAGGATCTGCTCTACGGCGGCGACCATCGATTCATCTACACCTCGGCGTTCGGCCTCAATGGCTGGCTGAGCAAGGAGAAGACCGTCCGGATTTCGCATCACGCGGAGGTCATCGTGGCCCACGACCACATGGAGCCCCGGGTCGAGCACGGCAACCGGGCGGGCAATTCCGACATGCTGTTTCCCAGCCCAACGGGGGTAAATCTGACGCACTACCGCCAAGGCGCCGGTCGCGCGAACTGGTATCGCGGGATTTTCCGGCACAACGTGCGTGCCGGCGGGAATATTAAAACCGGGGGCACCCTGAACATCCTGTGGCTGGATACGCACGTGAGCAGCCTCAGAGAGACCACCGGCGAAGGCGTGCTCAAACGCTGGTACGATCCCCTCGGCAAGAATCCGTGAGCAGCCCACTCCTCACACACTCTCATAACCGCGTAATGACGACATCATCCCACCACAGTTCGGTGTGCCAGGTGCGAAAGCCGATCAGGCCCGGCTCGTGAAGTGGATTGAACCGGTTGTCGGTCGCGTTCAGGAAGGTGTTGCTGTTGATGCTGTAGGGTGACTTTGCGGCAAGTTCCACCCGGTGGGCAGCGCGGTAGCCGATGGCTTGAATCTTCGGAAGAAAGTGGGCCCGCCCCCGCAGGAGACGGGCCCAACCATCATGCACATATGCGCCTACATTTACTTGGCGCTGCCAACGTTCAACCAGAACTATGCACCGCCATACGGCAGAGAGGCGTCTCCAGGCAGGACCGCATGGGCGCCAACCTCCGTGCACAATACGTGTGTCTGCAACGAGATGATGTCAGAACTCGGGCTGGACTTGGGCGGCATCCGACCGTTGCCCCGCCTGTCTACTTGGTTTTCCATGTGTTCTAGGGTATGCTGACGGGCCTGGTGCGGCAGGCCCGTCGGTGAATCAACAGTGTTTGGATTATCAGGGACCAGAAGAAGAACATGAACAATATGAAGATGAATCGAAGGAACTTCTTGTTCAGAACTGCTGGGACGGTGGCTACGGGAGCGGCATTGTCGGGATGTTCCGTCGGTCGAACTGGCGGTTCTGCTTCTGCAGCCGTGAATTCGAGGCCGAACTTCGTTTTGTTTTACCTCGACGACCAGCCGTACAACGGGATGCGTTGTACGGGTGCCCCTGAGCTCAAGACTCCCAATATGGACCAACTCGCCTCCGAGGGCGTGTTGTTCGAAAAATCTTTCGTCACCACCGCCATCTGCTGTTGCAGTCGGGCCAGTCTCTACACAGGCCAGCACATGCGCTGTCACGGTGTGCGGGATTTCAGGACACCCCTCGCGGCCGGACAATGGAAACAGACGTTCCCCGCCCTCCTCCGGCAAAACGGGTACCGTACAGCCCTGCTGGGCAAGTACGCCATCGGCGATCCCATTTCAGGGAAGGTCCCGCCGATGCCGGCCGATGAGTTCGATCTCTGGTACGGATTCCCCCAGATGATTGAGTTCAAGCAGGTCGTGGGCGGCAAGGAACGCTACCTGACCACGGTGATGACCGAGAAGGCGACGGCATTCCTCGACGAGGTAAACCCGGACCGGCCGTTCTGCCTGATCATGGCCTTCAAGGAACCACACGGGCCTTTGAATTACTGGGATCCAGAATTCCCCGATCCCTACCGCGACACTATATTCCCGCTGCCGACGAATCTGACCACCAACTCTTTCGAGGCCTTGCCGGAGATTGTGCGTAACGGCCTCAACAACCAATCGAACTGGCTGGGAAATCCGGAAGCCTATCAGGAGACAATGCGTAAGCTCCACGGTTACACCAGCCGGGCGGACTTGGCCATGGGTCAAATCCGGCAAGCCCTGAAGCAACGAGGGCTGGACAAGAACACAGTGATCATCCACACGTCCGACAATGGCTCCATGGATGGCGCACACGGACTGGGGGGAAAGTGGCTGATGTACGAGGAATCCATCCGGGTGCCGCTGGTAATCATGGACCCGCGATTGCCAGTGTCTGCACGCGGACGACGTAACCAGATGGCCCTGAACATCGACTTGGCTCCGACAATCCTGGCCATGGCCGGCATTCGAGCATCGGACACCATGCAGGGTATGGACTTGCAGCCCATGCTGGGCGATCCGGAAGCGAAGGGCCGTGAGGACTGGTATTACGAACATGTGTACAACACGTCGCCTCCCCGCCGCCCCATTCCCCGGTGCGAGGGCGTTCGTACAGACCGGTGGAAATACATTCGTTACACCGATCCCGAACCGCCGCTGGAACAACTCTTTGACTTGGACGTGGACCCGCTTGAGGAGAAGGACCTGGCCGGTGATCCGGTCTACGTCGACACCCTTCGGTCGCTCCGTGCGCGGTGCGGGGACCACCGTGAATCGTTGGCTGGTCGTGATGCTGCGGTTGAGCCCGTGATCCAGTAGCGACTGTCTTGGTCGTAGGTTACAAACATTGCCCAATGGCCCCAAGTTAAGGTCCTTTGGGCTTGTTCTCTTGGGATCTTCAGAAGGCTGTAACGTTGCCGGACGTGTTTGACCAATCGAGGTTCGAGGCGATTATGGCGATATCGATTGCTTTTCGCCTATGAAGAAGGCCTCGGTCCAGTACCGAAAGGACCTCGCCGCCATGAAACGCCGCCTGTCCGACCTTCGACGCAAGGTTCTCCCGCTCGAAAAGCAGGTACTCAAGAGTCCTCCATCCCCGGCCGCCGAGCCTGAGGCAGAACATGTGCGATTCAGCGTCAAGGGCCTGCGCTCGCAGCGGAAGCGTCTGGGTTTATCGGCAGCCAACTACGGCAAACTCGTCGGCGTAACCGGCCAGACCATCTACAGTTGGGAGCAGGAGACTTCCCGGCCGCGGCCGGCGCAAGTGGCACGGATCGCAACCCTTCGTCACGTCGGAAGACGGGAGGCCCTGGCCCGTCTGGAGCAGTTGGCCAAGCAGAACCGAAAAAGAACGAGGTAGTCGGCGCAGGGCATAATGCGTGACGATATGACCCAGCCCAAGAAACTGACTCTTGAACTGCAGGTGTGGATCGATGCCCGAAGGAGATTCCACCTCTCCCACGCCCAAGTCCAGATGGCACGAGAACTCGGGATGAACCCCAAGAAGCTGGGAGGCCTGACCAACCACAAACAGGAGCGCTGGAAGCTGCCATTGCATCGGTACATCGAAGAGCTGTATCTCAAGCGATTCAAAAAGGAGCGGCCGGACTGCGTGCGGCCGATTGAGCAGATGGTGGCAGATAGTGCACACAAGCAAGCGGAACGGAAGGAACACAAGCGTCAGCAACCAAAAGGGACACACCCTCAGAATGCCGATGATGGGGACGCGGCAAGAGCCCGGGATTGCCCCGTTAATGCTCCACTCGGGCATCGATGCTCAGGTCAATACGATGATCGTGGCGAGGAGTGACTATGTTCAAGACCATAAAGAACAGGGTATGGGCCTTTGATGCCGAGTGGATTCCCGATCCACTGGCCGGTCGGCTATTGTACAAGCTGTCCGCTGATTTGCCTGAGAAGGATGTCTTCACCGTAATGTGGCAAAAGGGAGGAGCGACCGAAGAAGATCCCACACCCTACCTCAAGACCGTTCTGTGCCGAATTGTCTCGATCGCGGCCGTCGAGAGGCGTCTGGAGGGTCCTGATGTGAAGCTCCATTTGCTGTCACTACCACGGGATAGCCGGGATCCTGACCAGACGGATGAGCGACATGTTGTCGGCACCTTTCTGACGAAGGCCGGGCAGTACAAACCACAGCTCGTTGGCTTCAACTCTGTCTCGGCAGACCTCAAGGCCATGATCCAGAGAGCCGTGGTCCTGGGTTTGTCCATGCCGGATTTCTGCAAGCGGCCCAACAAACCATGGGAGGGCGAAGACTACTTCGACAGCCGCAACTCGGAAGCCAGCGTGGATCTCAAAGACGTGATCGGCGGCTGGGGCAAGACGGCGCCCTCGCTCAACGAGATCGCCACATTGTCCGGTATCCCCGGCAAGATGGACGTCGACGGCGAGCAGGTCGCTTTCCTGTGGCTACAGGGGAACCTCGACAAGATCATAGCCTACAACGAGTGCGACGCCCTGACCACCTATCTCCTGTGGTTGAGAATCGCCCACTTTGGCGGCCACTTCACCACGCCACAGTATGAGCAGGAACAGAAACTTGTAAGAGAGATGATCGCTACAGAGATCGCCCAGAACGGCAAGGAGCATATGAAGGGCTTCCTCGATGAGTGGGACCGCCTCAACGGTGTTCTCGGACAGGCGCGCAAGGATGGAGAATGACCATGTACTCAGAGCACCGATGGCCACGAATCCAGCGGCAAAGACCAGCCAACGGCGCGGCCCCATCTGATCTCTTGAGCTTATCGCGTGCGAGCGGTTGCGGCCTGTCCGTGCGGCATGCAACGATGCCGGCAAACCACCATCGATCGCCAAGCAACGTCGCAGCCAGATGAGTTTATTTCTCCACTCTCGTCAGGCCTCTGCCCAGGAGCGGCAGGATCTCACGGGCCTCCCTGGGGCCAAAGTTAAATACCGTGAAGCCGCCCGTCTTGAGTCTCCTGGTGATGTCAATCTGCTCGATGAGCTTGGCGATATCGGCGGGGTCTTTCCACACGCTCAGGCCGATTCCCGGATAGCAAAGAATGGTGCCGGCCCATTCAAGCTGGTTTACGACGGCGCGTTCGAAAGTGGCGCTCGAGGAGAAGTAGTCCATCGGGCAGACAAAATCGAGATAGCCCTTTTCACACCATAGTCTCCAGTCCTGACCCACCCCGTCGCGATCCACGGACCAGTTGCCGAAAACGGCCGCTGAAATCTTGATCTGGGGCTTGATCTGACGGGCCTGCATCGCAACCTCCGCGACAACCGCGGTGATCTGCCGGCGCCGGAAATCGAGCCATTCCTGTGCGAGCTGCGGGTCTTGACGAACGTCGGAAGGCCAGCGTTCGGTCCTCTTGCCGATAGCCTCTTCGAAGCGCCGGCGGCACCCTGCACAGAAGCACCCATCCCTGCCCGGATAGCGAATGTAATCGAAGTGCAGGCCATCGACCTCGTACCGGCGGGCGACCTCCAGCATGGACGCGATCTCGAGTTTCTGGTTCTCCGGATGGGATGGGCACAGCCACCGCTCGTTGACCGAGCCGTCATAACTGACCTGCACCCGGCCCAGGGAGCGCATCTTCTCGACAAATGCCTTGTCCGTGGCCGAGCCCATATTGTAGTTGACCTTCCACACGTGGCATTCTATGCCGTAGCGCTTGCAGGCCGCGAGGCAACGCTCGATCTGATCCCCCTTGTCATCCAGGTCTCTATAGGTGGGAAGGACATCGCTGCGGTAGAACGCGACGCCCGCCCACAGCATATTGGGCAGGATCGCGGTGAACCCATTGTCCGCCAAGCGTTTGACAGCCTCATCCCAGTCCATGCCCACGACACCGAACGCGCTGTGACACCAGAAGGCACGATGCTCGCCCGCCGACGGCTGCTGCGCGAGGCAATACGCATCGAGCAGGGCCTGATGGGACTCCTGCCCTGCGGCAATCGCCTCGGCGAACTTCGACTCGGACAGGAGCGCAAGACCCCGGCGACGGGACCCGTCCGCTCGTGCCAGCGCTTCGCCGGCACGGTCCGTACCATAATCCAGCCGGGTGATGCCTTGCTTGGCCGACTCATAGCCGTCGTACGGGCCGAAGCGACCGATCTGATCGAGAGTGCCCTGGGCTGCATCCGACCACAACGGTGGAACCAAATGCCCGATCATCGAAAGAAGCAGTCGCAGCTTGTTCGCCAAGTCGTCCGACTGCAGCACGTGCGTCAGGTAGACGCACTTGGCACCGGCGACGATGGCGGCCTTGCCCGTCGACTCCCCCTGATTCGTGTACCACCAGGCGGCTACATGCGCATCCGGACCGACAGCCCGAGCTTCCTGGATGTTCCACGATGCCTGGTGCGTAACCGCAGGCATATCTCTCAGCGGTTGCACGCTCGGCCGAATCGAGGCGAAGTAGCCGTCGTATGGCTGACGCACATGTCCGCCGATCTCGATCCCCGTCAGCGACGCCAGTCTTCTCGGCAGGTGATAGCAGGCGAGCAGCGTGCCGCCGGCTCGCAAGAACCGGGCCATCTCCTCGATGATCGCCTCCGGCATGGCCGGGTTATGAGGCAGGACGATCAGCTTTGCCTCGCGCAGTCTTTCTGCTGTGACGTCTCGGTCGCTCAGGACCAAGTACGGCAGGTTCGTGCGCTCGAGCATACCCGCCATGACGCTCGTGTATTCACGAACCGCCCCCATTTCGGCGGGAGCGCGCTCGGCGGCCGAATCCCCCCGGACAACGACGATCTGTGCGCCCCCTCCGAACAATGCAAAATCGGTGACATAGAACTCCGTATCTCGGTCCTGGCCACGCCAGGCGGAGATACGGAGGGTGTTGATCTTCGACCATCCCGCCGGTTGACCTTCAACGTCCATGTCCGCCTTGGCGACTCGAATCGGCGCCCATTGTCCCGCAGCCGGGGCATCGAAGACCCCTCGATACCAACCATCCCCGCTGCGCAGGTAGAGAGTGAAGTTCGCCACGGCCGATGGATCGGAGCAGTAGAACAAGAACTGTACCCCCCGGCACACGGCAAGGTCCTGCTCGACAGGATGGTCCCACGACGCCCGCTCGATGCCGGTCCCATGGAAATTACAGGGCATCCTGAACGCGGCTCTGCCCCCAACATTCGTCACGGACACAGCCCGGCTGCCCGCCATCGGGACCCATACCTTGACACTTGGCTCGCTCGTACAGGAGAAATCCTCTAAAGCCGTCAAGGAATCTGCTCTGGCGACGCTCGATGACGACGCAGCGCCAAGCAACCACACAAGGCCACACGCCAGCACCCTGGCACATACGGATGAAGTCATGATCAGTCCCTCGATAGTCAGATATCCATCTCCTGCCCAGGCCGCTTCGGTCCCGGTAGACACACAAAGCGATTGCGGCCGCAGGAGCAGGCTCCACGGGCCATTCTACCTCCTGACCCGCCCGAAGTGAAGGTTCAACGACCGAATGCCAAGCCGGACGGAGACGCCACCGAGAGAAATGAGCTCGTCGTAACTCGCCGACGGACGGCCTGGGTCCAAGAGGGTGAACTGCTCCTGCATTCACTGCTCGGGCCATGTATGCTATAATCATCTGGCTGCATGTTCCTGTTCGAAACCGCAACCACAGGTAGGAGCCCTGCGATGCAACAGCGTTTGTGTCTATTCACAGTGCTTGCCATGGCCGCTGCGACCATGACCACGATCGCCGATTCCGGCACGAGTACCCGGATTGTCGATCCCCACCAGCATGCCGGTGTAGCGGGCGGCCGATATCCGTACCGCGAGAAGAGCGACTACATACTGGAAGAACTGGATCTCAGGCCGGGCGATGTTGTCGTGGACATAGGCGCGGGGGACGGCTGGTGGTCTCGCCAGATGGCCGGTCGCGTGGGCGCCGAGGGCGCCATTCACGCCGCAGAGGTCCAACAGCAGATGGTCGAGAGGATGAAGAGACAGTTCGGCGACGTGCCGCAGATCAAGCCATATCTGTGCCCGATGGACAGCACCGGCCTTCCCGAAAACTCCTGTGACCTGGCGTTCCTCTCAAAGACATATCACCATCTGTCCAATCACGTCAGCTACCTGCGGCATCTCCAGAAGGTGATCCGGCCCACAGGGCGTCTCTGTGTCATCGAACGCTATCCCAAGCTCGCAGACGAGGGCGGTCGAGAGCATGCGTGGTGCCCTGGCCTTCTGATCCAACAGGCCGCCGAGGCCGGATGGGTCCTGGTCCGCTGCGAAATGATTACCGGGACATACCACTACATCGCCATCTTCGTGTCCAATGACCTCTTCATGGCGCCGGTGAGCAGCAAGAATTGACCCACGGCACCTGGCGTGCGGCACCAAGTCGTACGGGGCCATGCCCGTAGGGCCCTATTCCAATACGACCACCGTCCACAATCGCAGATGCGGGATCCGAATCCTGACCGTGTCGGTGCTCTGCGCCAGGGCCACCTGCTGGGGAGGTCCGTCGTAGGAGAGCAGCCTGGCCTGAGGCTTCGTCGGTGAAACAAGGGACTTCTCCACAGACACGTCTACATTGGAGAGCGACCTCATGCCCTTGGCCTGGGAATCATAGTTGCGATTTAGCACGTGCAGCACCGCCTGATTGGACCCGCTCTTCTTGCGAACGGTGACCAGCACATTGGCGGGACTGTCTGGCTTGCGGTCCTTGATGTCGACCGTCTCGAACCCGTCGAAGCAATCCGCATTGGCGAGAATGAAGCGATAGACCGGAGCGTACGCCTCGATCGGTGCGGCGTACCAATGGGTCCCGAGCTCGTTGTTGAAGCACCACTGACGCTGCGGGTGCGGCACCATGAACCGCTGGCCGTGCGTATAGGCCAAGGCGATCCAGAAGCGAACGAGCTCTTCACAACTGTTCTGCTTGACGAACGCCCAGTCCTGGCCCGATGCGGTGGCCGCCATCGGCTTGCCCAGGCTCGCGACCAACTCGTATGCCTCGACGGCGTGATCGATTCGGCTCGTTCCCGCCGAGGCATTCTGGCCTACTTCGCAGATCACGTGCGTGAGATATTTCACGACGTGCGTATGGGCCCTGTTCGGCAGACACGCATTGGCGCTGAGCAACACCGGCCGGCCCGCCACCTCTGCCGCCAACTGCCCCAACTGCCGCGTATGCTCGGCCGCAGCCTCTGCGTGGAACTGAAGGAACAGGTCCATCAGAGGAATCCGGCTCTGGACCTTCTTGTATTCCTGACGGGTTGTGGCATACCCGCGAACGAGCGTGCGGTAGTCGAAGTCGTCGATCTGCTCTACGCCGGCCTGCTGGAGCTGTTCTTTCGTGGCATGGTCCTTGAGGTAATCGCGAAAGCCCCTCATGCAGTAATCACAGAACCCGCCGCCTTGCCACCACGCGGCGCCGGCAGTTCCCAGGTGGTCGTCCACGTGCAGTCCATCTGCCTGGCCCGCCATGACCTGGCGGACCCGCTCGCGGCACAGCGTCTGGAAATCCGGATGATTCGTACAGCCGAAATAGGTCTTCGTGCCCTGATACGTGTGATCGAACAGCCAGGGCACCTCTACAGGACTGCCCTCGATATCCACGGCACAGGCGGCTCGCAGCGTGGGGTCCTTGTGGATGTTCTCGGCCCCGGCCGTCAGGCACCACATCGAACCGGTGCAGCGGATGCCCAGATCGTGATGGCGTTTGACCCTCTCCGCCGTGTCGGCCCCGCCCCAACCGACGAACGTGGCCCCGTAGGCCCGATACGCCTCGTCCGGGGCGGAATACATGAAGACCACTTCAGAGTGCCGGAGGGGGCCCGGAACGCCCTGAATCACGCCTGGGGCCGGAGACGCTGTTTTCGAGTCCGACGCATTTGTCTCGCCCATCCACAGGACGCCGGCTAGCGAACAGAACACAAGACACATCCAGTGGCGGCGTGCCACCATGGACCTGATCCTCACGTCACTCAAAGACCGCATATCTCTCCTATCGTCTATGTTCGGCATATCAACCAACTCACCCGGTTCGAGCAGTCTACTGATCGACAATGCGTTGCTCTTGATCCTACTGGTCTCCGGCGTCGTCCTCCAAACCATCCGCAATCGCAGTGGGATCGGCCTCGACAACCACACCCTCAATGAATCGGCGTTCGCACGCCTTCTCCCCGTCAACGATTGGGTACAATGCCGAGTAGGGCACTCTCCAGTGCTCATTTGGCTCCACGAGTACAGTGACAGTCCTCGGGTTCAACCGCAATACCTTCCCGTGGACATTTCTGCGTGCTTTGTCTCTGAACCCAACCTGATCGCCGATCCGTATCTCATTCTTCGCCATCCCCTTCGGCGATGTGGGATACGTGATCTCTGTGGCAACCTGCTCTATATTGAGCATGTAGAACGGAATGTTCCACTGCTTCTGATCGTGCTTGTTCTTGACGAGAACACGGGTCCTTCTCACCTCGATGACCTCGGCTTCAATCAGCCTATTCGCAGAGCCTTCGAAATAGCTGATGCTGTCACCTTTCGCCACCATGCTTCGGACTTCTTCTATTCGCCTTGGATTCTCCATTTCTTTGCGTATGGCTACATCCAAGCGGTACAGATCAAACAGCGATGCGTTCTCCAATCCACGCATGAATGTCGAATAGTCCATCTTGTGAATCCCATAACATGCTGCGAACATCATGGACACGCGAGAGACCGAGTCAACCACCGATGGGCAACTTTTCTGACTCAACCACCCTCGTAGATGATTGTCTCAATACCCTGCAACCTCGTGAACCCGAGGCAACGTACTGTCGTGATTACTCTACCAGCTATGGCTCGTCCTGTGAACAACAATGGGTGGCTCAGGAATCGCATCTTCACCATCGATCTCCCAGGGCTGTCTGGCCTCGTTTACGGCTTCATCATCTGTTCCAGGTGACTACCGCTTGGCCGGTGGATGCCTCTCCTGATGGGCATTGAGCTTCTCGTCAGTTCTCCGGCCTCCAGGTAGGAAGAGACAAGACCGCTACGCGGCTCATGCGACACTTGCTGCTGGTCACACGCATAGTCTTGACCACTTCGTCCTGCACGAAACACTCATGAGGGTTCCGGGTAGAGTCGAGACGTGGCGCGGTGGTTTAGGTGGAGCCTATCTGTTGCCGGCCCTTTCGTCTGCCGGTGCCTCAATAGCCCCGCCCTGCTCCGTTTCCACGTCCCGCTCCTCGAACCGGACGTGCGGATTTCTCGCATCCGGCTCTCTTTCAGACTCTCAGGCCTTCGCATTCGGCATGTCGGACCGACGGGTGGGGATAGGATACAGCCCCAGCGTTTGGTAGAGATAGGCCAGAGGGTATCGCTTGTACCCCGTGCCATAACGTTTTTCCCGCCGCATCAGCCATCTGCGGAGACGTTGTTCGGTGTACCGCCGGAGCACCCGATAGGTAGGGAGCACGTGGCCGTGGTTGAAGTACCCGCACCAGCCTCGAAGGATCGAGTTGAGCACGGGTATTCGTTCCTGTGGCAACAGGCAGTCCCACCGACGGGACGTCTCATCATGAATCCGCCTTCGCAATCGGTGTGTGGCCTTCTTGGAAGGCTTGATGCCGATGAAGGAACGACCGTCTTTGCCGTAGAATCGGCCGATGGTGTAGCCGAGGAAGTCGACAGATTCCTCCGGCACCATCGCCGATCGGGTCTTGCGTTCGTTGACTGTCAGACCCAGCCGTGTCATTAGGGACCGAAGGACCTCCATCGCCTCTTGCCCCTTGCCGGGACGACAGCAGATGACGAGATCATCGGCATAATTGACCACGCGGGCCTGTAATCGACGTTCGTGCCCGAATTGCTTCCATGCCAGGATGAATCGACGGAAGTACAGGTTCGCCAGCATCGGGGACAGCGGGCCGCCCTGCGGGACGCCACGGTTGTTGTCCGCAGCCTCCGTCGTGCGACGCTCGCCCTCCTCGGTGCGTTCGACCACCGGTACCCGCAACCATTGTTTGATCACCGATAACATATGACCATCGGCGATTCGCCGGCTGAGGCACCGTACCAGCGCACCGTGGGGAATTGTGGTAAAGTAGTCGCTTAGATCCGCGTCTACGACCTCACTCAGTCCCCGCTCGGTCACGTGGAAGTACGCCTTCTGGATCGCCATCTTGGCACTTCTTCCCGGCCGAAAGCCGTATTGCTCCCGACACAGGTCGGCTTCAAAGATCGGACCCATCACCAGCAGCACAGCCATTTGCGCCACTCGATCCCGGATCGCCGGGATGCCGAGGGGCCGTTGGCCGCCGTTGCTTTTGGGGATCCATACACGAAGAAGGGGCAGCGAAACATAGGTCTTGTTCCGCAGCTCCTCCTGCAGCTTCGCCAGCCATACCTCTACGCCTTGGGCTTCGATCCGGTCGAATGTAACCCGGTCTACACCCGGAGCGCCGTCGTTGGCTCGACAGTGCCGGTACGCCTCCCAGAGTACATCTCGACGATAGACCTTGTCCCAAAGACTGTAGAAACGATAGCCTGGCTCGGCTTTGGCTTTCGCCTGTAACGCCATCTGCAGCGTCTGAACCGAATTACGCAGAGTTGGTAGACTCATCGTCAATCCCTGCGGCTCTTGCCGCTTTCGTACGTTCGTTCTGAAACAGGGCCCCTTCCCTCAGCCCCCGTTACGAGGCTTCACCGGTAGTACGAGCCCATCCGTCATCTGCCGGGCCGCCCCTGGCCCTCACGGGTTGGGCGTTGCCTCTCTGTGGCACCTCGGCAGACTTCCCTTGTTGCACATTGAATCTGTCCCATGCGTGCTGCCACCACATACCCCGGCGGAACCGCAGGATGCGTCTCTCGTCTCTTCTCCTGCGACGGCGGCCTTCCCCAAGGTTGTGGCGGGTCGGCTTCCGCGGCATGTTTTCGGGGCCTGCTCGGTGTTCACTACGCGTTGCGGCCCGCATGGCCTGCTGACTCCCTAACGGAGCCTTCTCTTGGAGTGCTTCAGCCCATTTGTCACCTCCTGAGCCGCCCCAAGTGCTTCCGGCTGGGACGAGCATCGCCGGTCGGGATTT
>CALEZT010000165.1 GCA_937927975.1 uncultured Phycisphaerales bacterium | reverse complement strand
GCGTCTGCGACGACAAACCGATGGATTCCAGGAGCCTGAATTGCAGATTGTAGACGTCTCGTAATGGCTGGTCAGGAATCACGTCGCCTGTAACACCCATCTGCACATCTGAAAAGCGGGAGCCAAAACCGAGGACCATCACCTTGCCTCGACCGTAGCTCGCCGTCGCGGCGACGGGTGTATTGCCGATGTGTATGAGCGGTGTGCCTCCCTTGATCTCACACGCTGAATCCACCGTCGTGCTCGGCCAACCTTCGGGCATCGAGAGAGCTCCCCGCAGTGGAGTAGCGTGCTCCACACTAAGGCCGAATGGGTGCAGCAGACTATCGGCCGTCGATCTGGAATTTGCAGGGGAATCGAGAAGGAGTACCTTGCCGCCGGATGCGACGTATTGGTCCAGCGCCATACGAAAATCGCTTCGCACCTCCTTGTTCGGATACAGGAAACAGAGAGCGTCTCCTTGAAAGACAGTGCTGTCCTCCCGACGCGAGGTGAAGCACCCCAAGCGTAGAATCCACCGCTCGAAGATCCCGAAGCCGTTCGGCTCCGCAGCAATGAACCCGCTGGTGGACAACAACGCGCTGCACACCGTGCGGTCAATGACGACGGTCGTGAATGGGCGGACAGGTTTGGGCAATGGGTTGCAGACCTGATGAATGGATCGCACACCTGCTGTCGCCGTACTCCAGGCAAAGAGGGCCGTGCCAAAGAAGATCAGCGAGAAATCACGGTAGTGCCAGCCCACCCTGATGCCCCATCCCGTGAGCACCACCCCCAAGCCAACCAACAGGGAAAGAATGACAGACGATCCATTTCGATGATTCAACCATTCGAGCATGCCGAGCATCAGCTCCGCTTTCCCCGGCTCGAAGGTGGAGAAATTGGAGAATATGGTGGAATCCGTGAACGCCGCTACGCGGCCCGCACCGCGACAGGTGGTCCACAGCTGAATGAAGGCGCCGTAACGCGCATCCGCACGGTCTTCGACCTGGGGGTAGTAATTGCTTGCGTGGTAGTCCGCGGGCAGATTCCTAAGTCCAGTGGAACGGATGACCGCTCGACCGGCACTGACGCCGGGATCGATCGAGCAGGAAACGGCGAGGTTCAATGGAGGCATGCCCTGTAGAATGGGGTGGGGCACCCGCGGAGGTCTGTACAGTTGACTAAAGACCGTATCGATATCAAATAGGCAATCATAGCGGAACCGAAAGCCAAAGCGTTCCGCAATCCTGTTGAGGTGAAGTCCAGTGTCAAACACGCTCGTGTGCTCGCCGACCAGCAGCAGACCACCGCCACCTTCCACGAATTCTTCGATGGCCCGAATCTCGTCAGTCCCGTATGGGGAGGTCGGGACTTTTACTACGAGGACATCGCAGCCGTCCAGCGTGCGTGCCTCGATATTCGTAAACAGTCGATCCATCTGGTAGAATCGCGAACAGTAGTCGTAAATGCATGCATAGTTGTATCCGGATTCCTGGCCATACCATTCGGTATCGTAGGGTCTGTCTGTTCGCTCCCACGTGGAGTGATGTTCGTCCACGAGGATGCGCCCCTGTTTACGATGTCCACACGGCACCCATAGCATCCCGACCAGAATGAGGATCATTCCGGCAACAGTCAAACCCGTACACTTCAGCCAGCCAGTGAACCTCATTGGTACCGAGGTTGTGTCATCGTCCTGTGTTGCAGGAGGCATCCTGATGAAACGCATCGCCAGCAACGCCGGCCCGGATAGCAGAAGCAGACAGATCCAAGGGCTCCAGAATTGGTCCATCATCATTAGGGGAGCGTCGTATTCGGTGCGCAGCGTGCGATGGGTGAACGCGGCCATAAGCAATCCCATCCGGACTGGCAGCCACAGAGTGACCAGTATCACAAGCCGTACCATGGATCGCAGCCAGTCGCGCGCGGCGTCCCGGCCGTGGCCGTGCGCTTGCAGGAACAGAAGAACGGCTCCCCCGAACAGGAAGCACCAAGTCGCCGGGTCAAGCATCAGCTCCCAGGTCGCGCCGAGCTCATGCGTGTGTCGCATCGATTGCATAGCGACGGTCGTGCCATCCAACGCAGCCTCGATGCCAATCAGTCTTGCAACACGATAAGACAGCCAGGCAAGAGCCCGAGGTAGTTCATGCGTTCTGGCGGTGATGCTCTCATATGCGAGAAGGCCCACCGACTGCACGACCAGGACGATGCCGGCTGCGACACCGGCGGCTCCCATCCTGGCTGGCCATCGACGAGGAATGGGGGCAGCCCAGAGGAGAGCGCCGATAACAAGGAGGAACGCTCCCGCACGATAGGGCCATGGGACCAGAACGATCCCCGGCGCTGCGAGCACCGCCGTTGTCACGAGAACACCCTTCGCCGGTCTGCGTACGTCGAGGCCAGTCAATAGAACAACACTCACGGCGACGGCGGCGGTCCATACGAACCATTGGGCATCGCGGTAATAATCGAGCCCGAAGAGCCATGAAGCACTTAATAGGGCCACACCTGTCCACGCTCGTTTCACGATCCTATCTCCTCTGCCGTACCGGTTTCCGGATTCGCGTCCTGCAGCGCGGGAGGAATCCACATGGGCTGCTCGCGGAGCACACACAAGAGCCACCGCCAGAAATCCGCGTTCTCCCGTAGGCCTTCGAAGGGTGCTCCATTCTCCCATTCCAGGTTCTTGTTCATCGCAAAGCACGTATCGCCGATGAGGAGGACCTTTCCCGCTCCGAAGCGGCGCATTACCATCACCGGCCGATTGCCTTTCCCGTAGGCCATGACGCTTGAGGCCGGATCGTCGCAGGCCACGGGCCAGGCGGCGTGAAAGCGCACGTAGACGCGTTTGCCCGCGGACTCGAGATAGGGCGCTTTGAAATGCCCCATCGGTTCCGGCTCCATGGTCTTGTCGCGATCAAGCCCCACCCTCAGGTCGAACGCCGCCAACAGTGGCCTGCTGGGTTCGACTTCGTCGTGTCCGACGATCATAATGAGGGTGCCGCCGCGGTTCACGAATCCCTTCACGGCCTCCACCTGATCCCGAGAGAACGAGCGGGATGGTGCAATCGAGACAAGCAGTCCGGCCCGATCAAGCCGTTCCGACGTCACATCAGGCAGCGTCAGGGCCAGATAGCCGTTCCGCATCAGCGTCAGGATGAGCCCTCCAATCCCATCGGGTCGCCAGGATTCGTGGCTGAACCTTCCCACATGTGAGGTGTCGATATACGCCAGGTTGTTGGGGGTCTCTTTGCGCCCATCGGGCAGCAGGGATGCGTGCCTGTGATTTCGTGTGGTGCACAACGTAAGGGACACAGCCAAACCCATCGCGACAAGGACGGTCCTCCGCAGGGTCGGCCGACGGCAGAGCGCGCCGACAAGTAGAGCGGTCGCCAACAGGACAACCGACTGCCGTAGTGCTCCATGTGCCGGGCTGCCGACCATAGAGGCAAACAGGCGCGACGTGAAGACATAAGATGAGACATTGATCGCGTTGGTCAGGCCGGAGGTATCGCCAAGAGTCACGATACGCCCCTTTCCCAAGGGTTGTTCGGCTGCCAAGACCACGTCGCCCAACTTCTCACCGCCATCGTAGCGGTCGTTGCCCATCATGGCCCTGGAGCTGGCCTCGTCGCCAAAGTCCGCCCAGCCCCACCGCCCGATCAGAATCGGCCGGGCGGGCCACTTGACCGTCAGCGACGCCCCAATGACTACACCGAACTGGTTCTGATCGTCCGCGATGCTTGCGGTCATGCGGTGACTGAGCGCCTCATAGGAGTGCAGCCAGCCCCCGACGGCAAACGTCGCCGAGTCGAATTGAACCTGCATTTTCGTGGGGGCCAGGACTTCGTTGAAACGGTTGCCGCCATGCTTGTCCTCCGTGGTGTGCTCGCCGAGCACGAGGAGCGAGCCGCCTTGCAGGACGAAATCGTGGATCCGACTCAACTGGCCTTCCTGCCAGGGGTCATCCGGGAAGATCAGCACAAGGATATCGGCGTCCTTCAAGTCATCCTCGGAAAGATCGAGGGAGATCAGGGGTCTGGCTCCCACGCTTTCGAGGAAGACGGGGAGCATGCCGTACATTCCGCTCGACAACCTGCCGTAGGAATCATGCGTAGGCTTGAGCCAGTTGAGAAAACCCTTTTCATAGAAGACGATCTTTTTGCCCGTCAGACTCAATGGATGCAGGTGCAGTATCGAGACAGCAGGCAGCGCCACGGCCATGGCGAAAACCGCTGCTTCCACAGCGATAACGACTCGCGGCGACCGCAACACAGGCTTGAGCGTGCCATTTGTCCCTGTAGTCTGAGAACGCTTGCCGTAATCCTGTGTCCATGCCGACCAACGAACCGTCATTGCGATGATCGCGAGGTGAACTGCACACGCGATCACGGGAAGATTCCATGGAGCCGCCTGATGGAACAGCCGCGACATCGGCTTTGCGCCAGCGCCGTCGTGCGCCGGCGGAGGCAGGGTCGCCAGCAAGTCGGGAACATAAGACAACAGCACCAGATACAACAGATGCCCGCCCAGGATTCCTACGAAGCCGTAGATGGCTCGCGCAGTCCGCGATGCTCGCGTGAACGGCAGATAGAGGCTCCAGACGACGACTGTCAGGACGAGGAAATCGAGACCGGCAAATGTCGCACCGACCCACACCGGCCGTTGAGTCACGACGCCTGCCACACGCCCGAAGCTCCTGCCCACGAAATCCGCCGCCAGCCAGAACCAGGGCACCGATGTGACGGCAAATCGATACAAGCCAAACACAACCACAGCCGTTGAGCATGCCAGCAGAACATCCCGTTTCCACGGTGGCGACCTGTGAGCAATGAGTAGGAGGATGATAGCGGACGCCATAACGTTGGCAGGCGCGAGGGGCAGCGACACCAAGTACAAAGCAGCGCCAAAACCGAATGCCAGGATCAGGAGCATCCGCAGACGGGGATAAGCAGCGGCGGATCTGGAATGGCCAAACGCCACGTTTTCAGCAGATGGCATGCCTGCAACACAGGCCACGCATAGAAGCAGCATGACAAGCGCCCGCCGCAAGGGATGTGCAAGCAAACCCAAGGATCCGCCTGCTGCCCAGGCGGCCGCCAAACCAGCCATGACCGTTATCGTGACCGATAGAGTATCTCCATGGGATCTCATGCGGACCTCTTCCGTGCACTCCCGCCTTATATTTTTCCGATTTCCCACAGGGCAATTATCCTCGCAAACGCATCTTACTGTAGTTTCGAAATACCCTTTGCCTGATGATGGAATGCCCGGCCGACCTAAGCCGGCCGGGCATTGTTCCTACCGAACAACCTGTGCGACACTCACCCTCGCATCCGTCTATTCCGGTAGGCCTATCCTCCTCCTGCTCGTGCTACCGTAAGGTAGTCGGCTATACTCAAGCACCTTGTCTCAACAACGGGACACGATGCGCTGACCGCCACACGTATGCCTGTGCCCACCGCCTGATCTCTCGGCGAACAGCCAACGGCACAACTCGTGATTTGCCCGCCGCACTGAGTAACTGTAGGCGGGCACTGGCTTAAGACCGGAGGACACATCGTTCTCAACGGAGGACAACTTGTCTGCAGCGGCGGACACGACGTTTCAACAACCGGGCACTCCGTCTCGAATATCTGGCACAAAGTAGCCGTGGGCGGACACCTCGTCTGCACCGGCGGGCATTTCGTCTGCGCTACCGGGCACTTGGTCTCGACCG
>CALEZT010000164.1 GCA_937927975.1 uncultured Phycisphaerales bacterium | reverse complement strand
ATCAATCGCTTGTAGCCGTCGAGCGCCGCCTCGTGAACCAGGGTCGAGCAGGGCGATTGGCCCTTGATGAACAGGACTTCGAGGATTCGCGTCGCTTCGTCCTCGGGCGCCACCACCTGCATCCGCAGAATCTCCTCGCGGGCGCCTCTTCGCATCGCCAGAATCCGGTGCGAGGGCGCCTTGGCGACGGGTTCCTCCCATTCGAAATAATCCTCGAACTTGCAGCCTTCGACCTCTTTGCCTGTGACGACCTTGGTGCGGAACAGGCCCTGCGTCTGGAAGAGCTCGCGAATGCGGGTACGGGCCGTCTGGTTCTCGTTCACCCACTCGGCGATGATGTCCTTGGCGCCGGCGATCGCGGCTTCAACCGATTCGACGCCCTTTTCCTCGCTGACGAAGCCCGCGGCCTCGGCCATCGGGTCGGTGGCGGGGTCCTGGGCGAAAATGAGCTGGGCCAGGGGCTCCAGGCCCTTTTCCTTCGCGATGGTCGCTCTGGTGCGTCGCTTGGGTCGGTAGGGCAGGTAGATGTCCTCCAGCTCGGTCTGGGTCTGGGCCTGGAGGATCTTGTCCTTGAGTTCGTCGGTGAGCAGGCCGCGTTCCACGAGGGAGGCGAGGATCGCTTCCCGACGGGCGTCGAGCTCGGCAAGCTGGGTCAGCCGGGTCCGGATGGCCATGATGGCGACCTCGTCCAGGCTGCCGGTGACTTCCTTGCGGTATCGTGCGATGAAGGGAACCGTCGCGCCGCCTTCGAGCAATTCCGCGGTGGCGAGCACTTGTCGGGGGTTCAAGGACAGTTCCGAGGCGATCTGAGCTACGTGGTTCTGATTCAACGGTCAATCCTTTGCTTTGTGCCTGTCATCACCATTCGCACCACGCTGCGTGCGAAAAGAACAACTATAGCCTCATGAGGCACGGTTTTCAAGCGGCACGAGGCAATGGACGGGTCGGGCGCCACGCCGTCGCAGGGGGGAGATGGAGGGCCTATCGCAGGCCGATGCGGGGCAGGTAGAAGAGCCCCGGCGCGATGCTCATGTTGTCTTCGTAGGGCAGGACCGGGTCTCGGACCCGGATGACCCGCATGGGTACGGTTTCGGTCAGCGAGAAGGATTCGACGTGTCCGTCCGTGAAGCCGGCGTTGGGTTTGATCTCCAACGCAGCCAGTTCCTCGCAGGTCGCCTCGCCGGGACGGGACCAGTAGGAGGAGGAAACGTCGCTGCCTTCGGTGACGGTTCCATTGCGGAATTGCTCGCAACTGCCGAAGGAATTGGGGCTTCTGAAGTGATCGTAACCGACGTAGTCCGTGATGAGGACGCGACCTTCTCGCGGCCCTCGGCCCGGCCCGCTGGGGCCTCGGAAGACGCCCTTTTCCTCGCTGAGGTATCCGGTGTAGTTCCAGTAGAGGCAGTAGGTGCCCACCATGGGGCTGGGCATAGCGCCGATATCCGGATTGTTCCAGGCGTCGCCTGCGTTCCAGGCTTCCTGCAGATACTTGTACTTCCAGGGAGCGCAGGGGCACACCATGGTCGAGGCATCCGCGATGTAATCGTGCAGGTAGGCGCTCACCGAGCGCCGGTGGTTCTTGCTTCGTCGGGAGTAGGCGGTCAGGTACGTGGGTTCCTGCCAGTTCCAGTTGTCCCCGATGCCGATCGTCGCGATGGAGGGGGGGTATCGACCATGGTTGTCGTCGGCGAAGCAGTTGACCGCGGTGACGATTTCCCGCATGTTGCCCAGGCTGACGAGTCGTCTCGCCTGTTTGCGCACTTTCCCCAGGGCCGGAATCAGGGTCGCCATCAGGATGGATACAACGCTCAAGACTACCAAGAGCTCAATCAGAGTAAATCCAGTCCCGGACTCTCCCCTGCACACACACCTCCGACCGTGCGTACCGAGCGGTTTCGTCTGCGCACACGTCGTCATCCTGGTATCCACACCACAACACACCGCATCCTATCTCTTGTATCATAGTGGCAGGGACCTGCCGCGTCAACCTCCAAGGACCGATTCCTCGTGGGAAATCGCGCCTCTCAGGACAAAAAACTTCCTAATTTTCGCGGAACGGTGTCCGAGGCGGGGTCGCGCCCAGGGTTTGCCGCGGTCGATCCCGCGTTCGGATAGGTTCGAATTGGATTTCTGCAGAATGGCCATTGTGCAGAAGCCCGGCTCAGAGTGGCGTCAGGGTGTGTGTAAAAAGCGAGCGGGACCGCTCCCTTCGCGAAGCGATCCCGCTGCTGTGTGGTGGGACCAAGTCCGGTCCGCCGCTCCGGACTCATCCCTTTTCTAAGGAGGAGTTGTCTGTAATCTGTTGAGCCATGTATCCGCCAGGATGGCCAGATCTCGGAAGTCCACGACGCCATCCTGGTCCAGGTCGCCGGCCAGCGGCCAGCGGCTCAGGCTTGCCTGGGGCGTTCCGCCGAACGCCCCCATGTCGATTCGAGCCCCGTTGGGCATACGCTCCGCCGAGACGTCGTCCTCGGGGTCTCCTGCGTCGATGCACGGACTGGTCCTGTTGTCGAACGCCCACAGCCCGTACGCCGCGACATACCGTCCTTTCTCCGACACCAGGTGATAATCCCCGACTGCCGTGTCGGCAAACAGCGGGTTCTCGCGGATGTTCCCCCGGCCCTCAAGCCCCTGTTGGATGCAACTGAACTGCGCGGTGCATCCAAAAAGATCGCCATTGCGATTGTTCCAGAGGATACAGTTGGTGATGATCGGTCTGGCCCCGGCATACGCCGCGATCCCGAAATCATTGTCGGCGATGGTGACGTTTCGAATGGTCGGAGAACTGCCGGCGATGAAGATTCCGACGTCGCTGCCGACGATCACGAAATTCTTCAGGACGCTGTCGGAACCCTCGGCCGAGTAGAACGACACCGCGTACTCGTCGGGCGCTGCGATCGTCGGCGCTCCGTCGAGGCCGGCGACCGTGACGCCTTTACCGCGAAAGTCGATGCTTTCCTGGTACACGCCGGGCGTCACGAACACCGTGTATCCCTCGCGTGCGACGTTGATTCCTTTCTGGATCGTGGCGAACGCCTCGCGGGGGCTCCATCCCCCGTTGAGGTCATTTCCTGTGGCTGCGTCCACGTAATAGCAGAAAGGTCCGTTGAATTCGTAGGCGCCCAGATCGACCCGCTCGTTGGCGATCCGGGATTTGCCGTCGAGGTCCGTCTCCATGGAAGAGGGGACCGCGCGGTTGTCGCCGAGATCCAGGCAAGGCGAGCCCATGGAGAGCCTCAAATCGTCGTCGAGCGTGCCGACGATGCCGTCGGGCCCTGCGGGATCGAGGAATCGCGGGTCGCTGTGGATGTTTCCTTCGCCGGCCCAGACGCCCTGGACGTTGCTGTAGGTGATCTCGGCCGAGGCGTTCTCCAGGTACACTTCCTGGGGGGTATTGGACCACAGGATGCAGTTGACTGCTCGTGTGGTGCTCTGGCGGCCGTAGATGGCCCCTCCGTTCTGGCCGGCGGCGTTGGCGGTCAGAGTGCAGTTGATGAAGGTCGCGTAGGCATGTTGTTCCGCGAAGACCACCGCGCCGTGGCTTGCGACGTTCGCGAGAAACAGGCAGTTGGCGAACGCCGGCTGGCCTCCCACGCACAGGGCGCCGCCTTCGTGGGCGGCGCTGTTGCCGATGAATTGGCTCTCCAGCACGGCCGAGGTGCAGTTGGTCCCGGTGAGGATCGCGCCGCCCCGGCCGTAACTGGCCTGGTTGGCCAGGAAGGTGCAGCGAGTGACGGTCGGACTGCTGAAATCGTTGTTGTAGATCGCGCCGCCGTAGTCGGCCAGGTTCGACTCGAACACGCAGTCCAGCAGGATCGGGTTGCTGCGTTCGGAGTTGAAGACCGCGCCGCCGCGGGACCGCACGGCCAGATTCGCCCTGAACTGGCATCCGGTGATCGTGGGACTGCTGTTGTAGTTGGCGATGGCGCCGCCCCAGTACTGGCCATCGACTCCGGCGGCGACGTTGCCGGTGAAGGTGCAATTTGTCAGGACGGGATTGGCGCGGATATTCCGCATCGCGCCGCCGATACAGGTCCCGGCGGACGCGAACGCGAAATTCTCCCTGAAGTCGCAGTCCACGAAGGTCGGGGAGACGTTCATGCAAAGGACGCCGGCCCCCCCGGCGGCGCCCGCCTCGCCTGCGCGAGTTGTATTCAATCGAAACGTGCAGCGAACGAATCGCGGACTTCCGCTGGAGAGAAAAGCGCCCGCGCCGTCCATATCCGCCAGGGCCGACGCGGCGTCGCCCCGACCGCGGAGGGGATACTGGACGCCGGCATGTCCGCCGGTGATGGTGAACCCGTCTACGACAGGGGCGCCTCCGCCGGCGCCGGTCATGATCACCGTCTGGCTGTTGTCCGTTCGGCTCTTGTCCTGGACGAAGGCGGCGATGCTCTGCAAGTCGTAGTCTTTCAGCGGGATGTCGTTGCCGGCCAGGTCGCCGCTGAGGATGCTCTTGAACGTCACGATGTCCCGTTGGTCGGGGTTGGGCGCGCCGTAGCCGGCGTATCCGCCCTTGAGGACGCCGCCCGAGGGAAGAACGAAGCTGTCGGTGCGCTTGCCCGAGGCGACGACGCGGTTGCCGTCCCTTCGGATCTCGTACCGGAGGTCGGGTTTATAGACGCCCTGAGCGACGCGGACTTCGACGCCGGGACCTGCGACCTTCAGCGCGTCCTGGAGGCAGACGTACGCGTTGGTCCAGCTCGAGCCACTGTTGTTGCCCGGCGCCCGGGCGTCGCAGAAGACCACCGGAGAGGCCGCCAGGCAGACAGCGCCGCCGGCCAGGGCGATCAGGGCCCCGGTCATCGCTGCGTATATGTAAACTGGCGTCTGCATGGTCTTAGGCGTCGCTCGGAACGGAGGTTTCAGGGATTCGCGCGATCGTACATCTCCAGCACGTCCAGCAGCCACAGAACGCCCTGGGGGCTCGGCCTCACCGCTCCGCCGGCGGGGGCGCGAGGCTCTGTGAACTGGGCATCGGAAGGATCTTCAAGATAGGTGAACGCGAGGTCGCCCGCCAGGGCCGAACGGTCCGTGGTCCCGCTCGACGCCAGCTCCAGGCGGTGGATCAGGTCCTTGTCCATATCGATCGTGTAGGTCAGCGCCGCCACTGAGGCCTGCACGAGCACGCGGGCCTGGTCGGTCCGCGAATCATAGCGAGTCTGGAAGGGAAGCTGCTGCTCGGCTGCATCGCGACGGACGGTGTCGATCGTGTGGAGGCCCAGCCAGGGACGACCGAGTCCTTTGAAGAAACTCCCGGCCGGATAGCGGGCGACGATCCGATGGTCCTGGTCGTAGACGGCCGCTCCGTCTTTCGTGTCGACGACGCGGAACCTGTTTCCGACGCGGAGTTCGAGCCAGGGCCAGTGCAGCCGGCCGGCGGCATAGACCAGGGGCAGCCGTCCCGCGCCCGAAACCGTCACTCCGTTGATCTGTCCGTCGATGAAGAAGTACGCGCGGCCGAGGCGGTGCATCTCGTCGCGTTCATCGACCCGTCGCGCGCTCTGCGGCCAACTGAACTGGAAATACTCCTCTTCCAGAACGTTGGTGTGGCGGTCGAGCTGCTGCACCCTGCGTTCCTGACCATCCTGGCGTCTGCACAGGATGAGCATGCCCCTCTGGTCGGAGGGCCGTCCGGCGGCGTATCCCGCGGCATGTTCTGCAGTAACTGGTGTGCCTTCCATCTGAGAAAGGAAGCTGCTCAGACCAGATGGATCTGTCGGGAGCCGCCGGACTCTGAGGCCCTCTTCCCACATGCGATGATTCTTCACATAGACGGTGTTCGAGCCGTAGTCGAAGTAGTAGTTGGCGTACTGGTTCTCCAGAACCAGGGAGGTCGCGGTCTTGCCGGTCGGGTCGAAATTCACCAGCCTCATCATGACCGGCTGGCGGGGACCCTCAGGGAAATAGTACCAGCGGTCCGATGGGAGCGAATCCGCGTTCGAACGGACCAGGGTCGACTGGGGATCGGGGATGTCCGACGGGAGGTTTACGCGGCGACTCGAACCTCCCATCATCGATCCCCAATCCCCGATCGACCCGACCCCTACCAGGGCTATCGCCGCCAGGGTGACCATGCCGGTCTTGCTGGTTGCTGTCGCCAACAGGGCGGCGGTTGGACCGACCGACACCGTCGATGCCGTGATGGAAATCTCCGCGGCGGTCGCCTTGCTGGCTGCGGTCATCTTGCCGAAGAGGACCAGAGCCATCAGCAGGGCGCCTTTGCCGAGCCCATGACGGGATAGCCGGCTGGTAAGGGCCTTCTTGGCACGATAGAACAGGGCTCGGGCCCCGATCTCAGAACAATCCATCAACTTGCCGATGTCCGCGTAGGACATGTGATCGTAGCATCGCATGGTCAGGATGGCCCGCTGGCGGGGCTCCAGGGCCTCGATGCAGCGCAGGACGATCTGCTTGAGTTCCTCGGTGACCACGTCGGCCAGGACGTCGTCGCTGCCGCCATGCCCGAAGCCGTCCGGGTCCGAACTCCTGGCCATCAGGCAGTCGTCGTCGATCTGGGAGAGGCTGCGCGTCTTGCGACGCCACTGTTTCCCGAAATGGTTCCGCACCTTGTTGAAGGCGATGCCATGGAGCCATCCCCAGAATCGGTCGGTTTGACGCAGCTTTCCAAAAAACCGCAGCATCTCTAAAATCGTCTCCTGAACAATGTCCTGCGTCAGGTCTTCCTGAAGCGTCAGGCGAAACACGTATTCGTGCAGGCGAACCCTCGCCGCCTCAGCCAGGCGGGTCAGACTGTCCCTGTCGCCGAGCTGCGCTTTCCTGACCAACTCGAGGGTGTCGCATTCACACGAACTCATTTGTCACCTATAAGTCTGACGACTTCGATCCGCGTGACGCGGGATCTTT
>CALEZT010000163.1 GCA_937927975.1 uncultured Phycisphaerales bacterium | reverse complement strand
TGGGCCGACGCAAGCCCGATCTGGTTCTGGACACGGTCGATCCCAACGCCCTGCTTGCTCTGCAATCGTTGTTGCAGGAGAAACAGTACATCCAGGACTATCAGATTTGAGATGGGCACACACGGAGCACAGGCAGATAAGATGCGAGCAATCGCGAAGTGCCGGAACGTGCGGTATTTGCACATGTCATACGTGCGCCACTCCAGCATGCCTCAGGTCCAGACTGACTTGGAGAGTCAGCGCCGCCAGTACGCGCTTGTCCAGTTCGCTCAGGAAACAGGCTTCCGCCGGATCGAGGTGGTCGGTAAGGATCTGGGGCGTTCGGGCGGTGGCTCTCAGGAACGACCGGAAGTAAAATGACTGTTGGCGTAAGAGCAAGATTCCCGAAAGAATGAGACGAAGGAGATGACGATGACCGATATCCATCCGCATGCCTGTGCCGACGGGGACCGCGTGGTCTTTGCCTGTTCCGGCCCCGCCGACGTCGGCGAAATCAGCGACAAGGTCGCGCGCAAGCTGATGAAGGAAGGGAACGGTAAGATGTTCTGCCTGGCCGGCGTGGCCGGCAAGGTCCAGCCGATTGTCGACAGGACCAGGGCGGCCTCGTACATCCTCGCCATCGACGGCTGCCCGCTGAACTGCGCGAAGATGACGCTGGAGCAGATGGGGTGCACCCGCTTCCGCCACGTCCGCATCACGGACCTGGGAATGGAAAAAGGCAAGACGCCCGCGACCGATGCAAATGTCGAGCGGGCGGCCGCGGTTATTCGTCCACTGCTGGATGAATCGGACGCGTCAGACCGTAGGTGAATCGCTTCTCCAGATACGTGGTCTTCGCTGTCTCGAAATGGAAGGTCGGCCGTGGCTGCGGGCTTTCCGGATCGCCTGGCGAAGGAAAGGGGGCAATATCATCTTATAGTTGTTACTGGACTTCTGCAAAGTCGAACTCATGACTTTAGGCTCGCATTCGTAAGTCGCTTCACGGGGGGAGTTCATGGCATAGAAAGACCTGTCCGGCCAGTCCATTTCTCCGTTTTGTCTCCATCCGCTCCGCCGAGGGGCCGCATTGGCGGACTGAACGACAAAAACTGCCGATATGATGGAGACTATGAAAAAGCCATGGGTGTACAAACGCAAGAACATCAAGGGCTGGTGGACGGGTTGGTACGAAGACGGCAAAAGGAAGGCCAAGGCATTCCCTACCAAGGGCCTCGCCGAACGCTTCCGCTACCTCAAGTACACGCAACTGAACTCGGATGTGTTCACCAGCGTTGTCGACTTCGACTGGGATCAGATGATCGAAGAGTATCGACAGTTCAAGCAAGTCGAAGCCTTGGTGGATGCGTCAACCTACGAGGTCCTGTTGACCCTGCGACATTGCCAACACCTAGTCGGCGCCAACTCCTCCAAGGAGATCACGCAGCCGAATCTGGATACGTTCTTTCTCAAACGGAGTGAGGAGGTTGAGAAGAACACGCTGAACAAGTGTGTTGCCCAGGACGGAATTGGACATTCCCAAGATGTACTGTCTCAAGGTGATTGACAACTCCCACAGGGTTGCCCCGCCGCCACGATGTGAACAGTCGTACCCCCATCGGCGGTGGTGATGCACACTGAAAGCTGGTGGTCGGCATAGGTGAAATCCAGCAGTGTCAAGTTCTCGCCAAGGACAGGATTGGCCATTTGCTGCCAGCCCAAAGCCACAAGCGCCTGACGATAGAACGCGGCGGCATCGGCCACGGACGCGGCGGTCGTATAGATCAGCAGGCGGCCCGGCATGCTCACCACATCGGCGGCGTCTGGCAACAAGGGAGCACCAACACCTCCAGCAGGACAGTCCTTCGGCAGCTCGATGACGAGCGGCTGATTGACGTTGGCCAGCCGGTAGTTCCAGGTGGCCCGGCCCTCGACACCCTCCCCAAAGTAGTCCGCGCCCCCTTGCGTGGTGAGCACATACTTCACGACATATCCTCCGCTTACAGCGACCCATAGCTCGCCCGTCGATTTTGCGAAACCCGACTGCGCAAGCGCTCGCTCGTCGAAGATATAGTGATTGGCTGCCACGCCGTTGACCGTTTCCATGCCCACCCTTTCCCCGCCGATGACGCCGGTAAGGAAGTCTGCGGGTTCCCACTGCGCGGCGAGCGAATCTTCCGGCACAACCGCGGTTACGGTGTAGGGATGCGTGCCGTGCCGCTCGTAGGCCGCCCCATCCACTTCTGCCATGAACACCGGATCGGGATCAGAGACTTGTCCTGATTTCTCGATGGTCAACTGACGGGCCAGAGGCTTCATCGTCGCGAGCATCACATAGGTCTTCGACCATTGGCGGGGCTGCCCGGCTTGTGTCCCAAGAAAGGACACGCTCAGGGTAGCCTTGTACGTAGATAGAGTAGAGAGACCTGCCGCGGGCTTCAGGTAATTGAAGGAACCTGGACCAAAGATGACATTCCCCTGCCCATGAATCCCCCCTGGCGCCGGCGTTTGGGCAGAAGCGCTTCCGGCCAGCGACAGGCAGGTCGAGGCTACGATCAGGGGAATGAGAATCAACAGAACCGTCGTCCCGCGTCTGGAGATTCGATCTGTCATAAACCTTTCCTTTTCTTAGATGCATGTGTTAACGTGAAGCCCGGCACTAGGCCGTAGGGACCGGCTCCTGGCTGGGATACCGATGCGGAACAATTCATGGGATGGTCATTGACCCCGCACCCATTTCACCCAGCAAGTTGTCTCACAGGGGATGGGACCTCCAGGCGTCTCGAGGTAGTGGTCATGCATCGTCACGGCCCCGCCGACGATACTCGGCCTGAACCGGCCCGGTTCGGGCGACATTTTCCAATGAAAAGTCCAAGATGCCTCAATGCAATCGACAAAGTCTGCCACCACCATGTCGTCATAGGACACGTCTAGGTCCAGTTTGACCTTCTCCGCCACGAGGGCGTCCAGCTTGGCTGCGGTGGGACTACCAGGGGTGAAGGTCCCGGTGCAATCCCCGGCGGGGGCTGTAGCGGGGCTGATGGTCCAAGTGACACTCCCTGCGCCTGTCCAGTGGGCGGGAAAGTCCGTCGCCGCCGTCATCCCCGCGTCGGTCATGAGCGCCACGTAAGTGAGATCGCCGATCTCCGGTGCCATGGGTACGACCCAACGCGAAATCGTCGTGACCTTGTATACGCAGTCCTCGACCGTCAGAGGGACACTACCCCTGATCGTATCACCGCCAAGTCCTAATCCCAATAACCAAAGCTGGTTGACTTTTGCCTGGAAACGAACAATGGTCGTGCCGGGCGCCTTCGCTGAGAAAGTGAAAACGGTCGAGCCTGCAACATCCCCTTCCAGCGTGGTCGTAGCCTTTGCGGGTGAAATCGTGCCAACTCCGCTCCCGTCTACAGAGGCTTCGACGTTCGCCCCGGCCCAGCGTGCTGACACGGGTTCCAGGTCGACCCCAATGTCTCTCCACAAACTTACACGAATAGACACTTTGTCACCAACGCAGATGGTATGCTTACCCCCAAGCTGCTCTGCTTCCAGCCAAAAATCGATACTCGTGTTGGCAGCCGCAGCCGCCTGCGTCCGCGGAAGTTGACCTGCGCTTCCAACGGCGAGTGCGAGCGCCAGTGCGGCGACAACCCACCGCCGGCGCGGAGTCGGCCTCGCTGTGGCCATTCGTATCCCGGTAACAAAGTGCCGTCCCTTTGCGATCTGATCGTGCGGGTGCATTAGCATCCTCCTGCTGTCTATTGTGAGAATTCTTACGAACGTACTGGCGACATTGCGCAAGCGGCCGGAATCACGGAACAGGCCATGAGCAGAAAGCCAGCCACCATCCCCGCCCCCAGCGCGAGAGAATCAGGCGCGGGGTCCATCTTCAGCTTGACACGTTTCGACTGCGGGGACGTTGACGCCGGGTCGGTCGAGACAATAGGATCTACGCGCAGATCTGGGCTTGGTTGCAGCATTCCCGAATTTTGGCGAGAAAAGTCTCAGGAGCGGTTGTTTTGGACTGGGGCGGATCTGGGTAAGAAGGGACATCTTCGTCTATGGCAGACTTACCCCGGGCTCCTGAGTCGGCCCATACGTGCGAGGTAGACCCATGTCTTCGAACGCCATACAAGACTTCACCCTCTGCCACTCAGGGCTTGCTCGCATCGACCCCAATAAGCGTCTGCGACGACAAACCGATGGATTCCAGGAGCCTGAATTGCAGATTGTAGAC
>CALEZT010000162.1 GCA_937927975.1 uncultured Phycisphaerales bacterium | reverse complement strand
CCTAGCGACCGTGGTTCACCCACACTTCCGGCCCGTTTCCCTGGACACCTTTAATTCTCCCGCCCGAAGCGGTCGTGCGCGGGAAGTGTGCCGCCTTGGTGCACAAATAGGGACTGTCCCTCGGCCCTTCACGACCAGAGGGAACAACTGCCCATGCTTGTACGTCTGGCCCAGAGGCGAAGTCAACCGTCCGGAGAGGCTGTCGAAGTACTTCGCCTGCTCATCCTCAGCCCCCGTTGCCGAATGGGCCGCAGCCAGCAAAGCGACACACCAAATACTATGGCGCATATCTGCCCTCCGCTATCCTGTTTCGCTCGATGCTTGGGCTGCCACAACAACAAGCCAGCTCATCTCGACATCCGCGGACTCATCCGGCAGGCCGGAACCGCGAAACCGTTTGATCGAGTATCGCGAGACGGGGCGAGGGAAGCAAGGGAAAAGCGGGAGAACCGGGTGCATGACCGTTTCTACGACTGGACCCGGTGCCTGCGATGCGGCGGCAGAAGGAAGGGTCGGACTGATCGGGAATCCGCCGCCTGGATGGGAAGCACCGCTTCGCGGTGGGGCGGCGGGCATCTATCGCTTTTCGCCAGCAGCATGACGGAGGAGACCCCGCGCTTCGTTCGGATGTGCCTGCACATCCTCCATGCTGCTGGCCCAAAGCGCAAGATGCCCGGCCGAAGGCCGGAATCCGGATCGGTCCGTCGCTTTCCTTCTCTGTCTGGGGCAACAGCCTGAGCCTGGGGGCCCGACTGGCCGCAGGGGATACGCAACTACGGTCATGCACCCGCGATACGGGCGGGCCGAAGTCAGACGCCGGATGAACGGCGATCCTGCGGCATTTGTGCGACTTGAAGTGGCGAATGGGCACAAGTTTCTTGACAAGAGGGCGTTTCGGCATGCATATAGAGTAAATGCACGAAGTCCGCGTGTAGCCATCGAAGGTGGACAGGAACGCCCCCTGGTTGGGCAGGGCCCCGGTGCAATTCGAAGCATGGGAGATCCCGCAGCAGGTTCACACCGCCGTGTTTTCTGGCTAGGCTCGGCACGACAGGAGTATGACATGAGAGACAACCGCTCGATCCTCGTCCTGATTTCCCTGCTGTTGGTTTCGCAAGCCCAGGCTGCGGAGCAGGACGAAGTTCGGATGATCCTGGACCGTTGTGTAACGACGAACACCGAGCCCAAGCCGGCGGGCGCGGTCTCGGGATACGCGACGATGGACGCCTTCCCGGTGATGGGCAACGGCAACCTCATGGTCACGCTCTCGGGAACGCCCGATTGTCTGACGTTCCACCTGGGCAAGACCGATTTCTGGCGGGACAAGTGCGCCGACAGGAGCCTCAGGCAGAGCGGCAACGTCCTGGCGGGCTATCTGAACGTCATGATGCCGGAGATGGCGGGGGCGACCTTCCGCCAATCGGTGGATTTTCATCATGCGGAGGTGACGACCACTCTGACCAAGGAGCAGGAGGTGACCTTGGTTCGCTCGCTCGTCCCGCATGAGTCGGACAACATCCTGGTCAACTGGGTCGAGCATCGGGGGACCAAGCCCCTGAAGCTGCGGATCGAGACGTGCGCCGATCAGTTCGCCGTCCGGGCGGAGCCTTTCGAGGTGGCCGCCGGGCTCGACGCCCAGAATCCCGCGGTGACCTGGGCAAGCCGCAAGACCCACGTGCCGCCCGATTACAACGATTTCGGCAGCGTCCAGTTCCGCATGTGGGCCGCCGCGGCCACCAAGCTCTTCGACGTTCAGTGCCAGACGGAAGTCGATACCGCGATCGACTACGACAAGAAGGACATGCAGGTGAAGGGCGCCCAATTGTTCACCCTGGAGCCGGGCCGCAGCCTGCTGATCGTCACGAAGGTCCACAGCACAGGGATCCCGATCACGATGGACCCGCCGGACCCCAGGCCGACGGCGACCGCCTCGGTGGTGACCATGACTCGGGCCCAGGTCGATGAGCAGGTCCAGGCCCATCGCGCGTGGTGGGACGCCTACTGGCGGCGGTCCTACCTCCGGCTGGACGCCGAACCCATCATCGAGCGGACCTATTATGGCTGCATGTACGTCTTCGGCTGCTCGGTCGGGATCGGGAAATACCCTTCGGGCTGCAATGGATTCCCGGTCAACGACAACGTGCCTTGGGGCGGGGACTATCATTGGAACTACAACAACCAGGCCCTGTTCTACGGGGCCTATTCAACCAACCGCGTCGATCTGTCCGAGCCGTACGAACGCACGGTCCTGGAGGCCAACGTCTTCGGCAAGAGGCACGCCAAGGTCATCGGCGTCCCAGGCACGGTTTTCTTCATGGCGACCGCCCCCGGCCATCTGAACGAAGCGGTCACCCTGGGCCAGAAGACCCACGCGGTCGAGGCCTCGTTGAACCTGATCACCCGCTACTACATGACGCACGATCTGGAATGGCTCAAGACGATGTATCCGTTCCTCAAGGACGTGGCCGCCTACTGGGATTTCGACCTCGAAAAGAACAAGGAGATCCGGCCCAACGGCACGCCGCGGTATGTGATCGTGGACAGCAAACCCATGGAAGGCTCGACCAACGACAGCTACAACGGCATCACCGGCCTGGCCTTCCTTCGTCGCTTCTACCGCGGCATGATCGACATGACGCTGGCGATGAAGGCGGCCGGAGTCGAGACCGGGTACGGCGACGCGGACATCGCCCGCTGGAGGGATTTCCTGGTCAACATGGCCGAGTACCCGATGAGCCACGCCTATGGCCGCAAGGTGTTCGCCTGGAGCGAATCGACCCTCAACCCGTTCCTGACCCAACAGGATTGGGTGCTCTATCCGGTCTTCCCCAGCGAACAGGTGGGGATGAGCTCGTCGCCGGGACTGCTGTCGGTGGCCCGCAACACGCTGATCGTCAAGCCGCAGTACTACGTCGAGTGGCTGAACAACCCGCCGCAGATTTTCTCTATCGCGGCGCGTCTGGCCCATCATCCGCCTGAGATCGTCCGGCGGTGCAGGGGCTACTTCACCAGCATCGGAGTGAACAACTTCCGCAGCGGCGGCGGCAACGTCGAAGGGGCGGGAGTCGCCGAGGGCATCAGCGCCATGCTCCTGCAGAGCCAGGAGGGATTCCTGCGATTGTTCCCGTGCTGGCATCATCCGGACGGCAAGTTCGCCACGATCCGCGCCGCCGGGGCGTTTCTGGTCTCGGCCACGAAGAAGAACGGCGTTTGCCAGCCGGTTGTCGTCTTCAGCGAGAAGGGCAGGCCGTGCAGCATCCTCAACCCCTGGCCTGGACGAACCTTGACGGTCGATGACGGCCAGGGCAACAAGCCTGCGATCACCATCGAGCAGCGACCCTACGGCCAGGTCTGCACCTTCCCGACCGAGGCCGGCAAGACGTACACGGTTACATCTGCCGAAGGATTGCCTGAAGTACAGCTCTTCTGGAACGCGGCTCTCTCCAAG
>CALEZT010000161.1 GCA_937927975.1 uncultured Phycisphaerales bacterium | reverse complement strand
AGGATTCACCGTGGAGTGGTCACCGCACCTCCAACTGAGAACGGGACAACCTCCTCGACGGCGTCGCGGACAACACGAAGCAGGCGGTCAAAATGCTCAACGTCGCAGTCACCGAGGGCGTCGTCGAGGTCCGCAACACCAAGGGCGTCCAGACGCTCAAGCCCACGCAGAGCGCGACCCTCGCGGCGGACGCGGCCCCCTACGACTTCAACCAGGACCCCGCCCTGCCGGAGGGCTTGCGTCAGCGGATCGCCGCGATGGCCAAGGCCTTCGAGACCGGCGACAAAGCCGCCTGGGCCGCGAACTACAACATGAACTACATCTACAAGCTCGGCAAAGGCCAGACCCCCTACGATCCGAACCTCTTCGGCGGCTCCGCCGAGGACGCCGAACGGATCAAGCAGGCGGTCGCGCAGGTGAAAGACGTGGAGGAGATGAGGCAACTCTTCCTCGGCGCAATCAACATCACCGGGCCGGTCGAGGTCTACGTGCGGCACGTCGAACTGAGCAAGGACGGCAAGCACGCGAAGGCCGAGTGCATCCAGCGAAAGAGCGGCAACCACATGGTCACCACCTGGCCGCAATGGCATGACTTCGACGGCGGCTGGTGGCAGATCGACGACTGAGATCTGCCCCCCCGGACAAAGAAGCACCCAAGCCGGCCCCGGCGTCGGAGCCCGGCTTTTTTCCTGCGCCGGTTCCTCCGCACGGTATGTCGCCCGCTATCGGCGTCCCCCCAGGGACCGGACAAAACCGGCGAAGGGGCTGCCCGCCAAGGCGTTGACCCACCGGTCGTCCGCCGTAACGACGGTCCCACCCAGTCCGACAGCCAAGGCCAGATACAGGCTGTCATAAACGGGACGCCTGGTCGCCATGGCAATCTCCAGCGCGGGTGCAAGGAGGGACGCGCTATCGTGGATCTCCAGAGGCACGGACAAGAAACGCTCGATTGTCTCAAAGGCCGCGTCGGAATCAAGCACACCACGGCGCTGCAGCTTCCAGACAATGTTGCCTATTTCCGCGCGGATCAGATCCGGAGCGGCCAAGCGATAGCGATCATCAAGCCATTCTGAGGCGGCTGACGCATCCGGCTCCGGCAGGAACCACTTGGCAGCGACACTGGCATCCACCACGACCGTCTTCATCGTTGTCGGTCCTCGCGGACCAGATCAGTGCTGTCAGGAAACTCCCGGCCGGAAAGTCTTTCCCGCCACTGGCATGCGAGTTGGCGAACCTCGCTCAGACTCAGGCCCGCTGCCTGCGTGAGGATCAGCTTCGCTTCTCCCTGCAGACTCCGGCCGTGCTGCCGGGCACGCTCTTTCAGTCGTTTGACGATTTCATCGTCCAGATCACGTATCAATATTTTGGCCATAGAACACTCTCCATTGGCTGCTATCATAATGATAGCATACCCAACCGCCTCCGTCAAGAGTTCGACGCAACGACAGCGAAAGATCGAAGATTCTTGTGCCCAAGCCGGGGGTTCGGCCGTGATAATAGGGATCGACGAGATCGTTGTCCCGGGAGGTACGGCTTTCGCGAATGATCGAAGATGAGCTGCTCAAACTGAGGTTCAAGGCCGGCAGTATCGACGCGCTGCAGCGGATCTACCAGAAGTACCGCGACACTCTGCTGACCTTGGCGATGGCGATGGTGAACGACCCTGCTACAGCGGAGGACGTCGTACATGACGTGTTCGTGTCGTTCGCCCAGTCCGGCGACACGTTCCGGGTCCACGGCAGCCTGCGGGCCTACCTGGCCACCTGCGTGGTCAACCGCATCCGCGACCGGATGCGGGCCCGCAAGCACCAGGGACACACGCTCGATGTGGAGATGTCCCTGGAGTCGGACTTCGATCCGCCGGACGGACGGCTCTTGTCCGACGAGCGGTCGAGGCTGGTCGCCCGAGCCCTGGCCCGACTTCCGGAGGAGCAACGAGAGACCATCGCCCTGCACCTGAACGGGCAACTGCAGCTCCGTGAGATCGCCAAGCTTCAAGGCGTCCCGCTTACCACGGTGCGAGGCCGGTATCGACACGGAATCGACAGACTGCGGACCATTCTGAATGGGAGACTCTAATATGAAACCCGCAGAGGAAATAGAACGGTTCGTCAAACACACATCGTTCAAAGCCAACCGTGCAATGGACGAGGACCTCTGGGCCGACATCGCCCGAGCCAGAGACGGCCGGACGCAGGAGTCGGCTCCGGATCGTAGGGATATAAGGAGATTCGTCATGAGAATGTCGACCAAGAGAATCGCAATCGCTGCGCTGGTCTGCCTCGGTATCGGAACCATCTCGGCAGTGGCCGTGAATGTCGGAAGAGTCTACTACTGGGGCACGTCCGAAGACGGCACTCGCCACTTCTTCCGCAGCGAAGGCGGCGAAGGAGCCCTGGGCAGTGGTTTCATCACGACAGACGCCAACGGGGTGACGGATGTGAATCAGAAGGCAAGGGATCTGGAAGAGATGAAGGTCCTGAGCCAACAGGGCAAGAAGGAGCTGCTCCGGATCGAAGAAACGAAGATCAACGGCACGGTCGATATCAGAGTGCATGAGTACCGATATGTACTTTCCGATGGTCGAACCGAGGAAATGCGGGAAGGCATGAAATGGGGCGGCGGGTTCGACGAGGAGAAACGGTGGCAAGAATGGCGCCGGCTCAAAGACGCAGGACCGGGACAGGATCTCGGCGTCTATGAGGAGACCGTGGAGGGCCGCGTCTTCTCCTTCAAACGAGAGAAGTACGTCCTCGGCGACGGAGCCGAGATCACCTGGTCCGTCGGCGTGCCCAAAGACGGCCAGTAGCATCAAAATCAAATCCCCCCGTCGACACAAAGGCCAGGCCCATGCGACCCGGCCTTTCTCATGCGTAGACGAAAAATGAAAATCCTGGGTATTGGAACGGCGGTCGGCGGCGTGATAATGGTAGAGAACGATCGTTCCAGGGAACCGGCGACCGATGATTGAAGACGAACTGTTGAAGCTGAGGTTCAAGCTCGGCGGCGAGGAGGCCCTTCGCCGCATGTATGAGAAGTACCTCGATTACCTGCTCAGCGTGGCGATGGCGTTTCTGAACGACTCCCACTCGGCCCAGGACGTCGTGCACGACGTGTTCGTCTCGCTGGCCCAGTCCGCGGACACGTTCCGCCTCTCGGGCAACCTGAAGCACTACCTGGCGACCTGCGTCGCCAACCGGGCGAAGGACCGGTTGCGGGCGGCCAAACGGCAGTGCGAGCACCCCGGCCCGGAGGGCGTCGAGCCCCAATCCGAGCCGCCGGAAAATGGGCTTATCATCACCGAGCAGGCCCGGCGGATCTACGAGGCGCTGGCCCAGCTTCCCGAGGAGCAACGGGAGGCGGTCGTGTTGCGGGTCAAGGCCGGGATGAGGTTTCGCCGGATTGCGGAAATCCAGAATGCCTCGTTTGTCGCCGTACAGGCGCGATACCGGCGGGGCATCGAAAAACTGCGGTCGATCCTGAACGGGAGATTGTGACATGAGACCGTCAGATCCGATAGAACGTGCGATCGAGCAAGCCAATTGCGGAGCGACCGACGCCACGCGTCGGCGGATATGGCAGGACGTCGCCGGGAGGCTGCATTCCTCGCAGGATGCGGGACAGGCTCAGGCGCCCTGTCTGTGGAGAGTCCTTATGAGAACGAAATTCGTCAAACCGGCCCTCGCGGCGGTGGTCCTGATCGCCGCCCTGGCCGTCGGTGTCGAAACGCTTCGGCCCGCCAGGACCGGAACAGCAAACGCGTTCAGTGCCGAGATCCGGGCCAACACGGCCCTGGACCTGGACCCCAAGGCCGCGATTCCTCTGCGCAAGGCCCAGCCGGAGGATTTCGACGTGACCTGGGACGGCGAGGCCGGCGGCACGCTGCGGATACTGCCCGGCTCGTCCCTGCGATTGCTCGCGCTCGGCTGGAAGGACGCGGAATGGGATGAGGCTGTCGCATGGGCAATTGCCAGCGTGGACAAGATACGGGAAAGCACCGCCACCAGCGTGTCGCCCCGTCAGAACCCGTACGCCGCCATTTTGACCAGCGAGGGGAACCTGGCCGTCGTGCGAATCCAGGCGTACAATGAGAGCCGGGCCTCGCTCCTGTGGCGGGTGGAGAGCACGGCTTCGTGCGTCTACGGTCCCGTGCAGATCGTCACGCTGGGCTACGTCGACTCGGACGGCGCCGCGACGCAACCCTGCGCGATCGACTTCGACACCGGTCGGACGGTCAGCATTCCCCCGCAGGTGCTGAGCCTTGCCCCGGAAGACTTCCTCGAATGGCTCCAGCAAAATGGAGTGGACGCAGTCGCGAGGATGTCGGAGGACGGCGCGGGTCTTGCCGGCGTGGAATTGGCCTTCCAGTCGGAAGTGGGCTTGTGGGGGCGACTGCCGGCCACAGGACTCCGCGGCCTCATGGGCCTGAGCAGCGCGTCGCATCAAGCCCGCGACCCCATGCTGTTTCGCGAGAACCGCTACCAATTCGATTACCCGTTCAAGACACGGGAAGGCGCCGTGGGAATCCTCCAGATGCGCGGCGTGGATCGAGCCAAGCGGACGGTGGAGTTTCGCTACACAATGTGTTTGGAGGGCACGCCTGCCCAGGCGGAGGCCGGGCCGCAGAACGACTCCGAGTCCGCCCAACTGATCCAGTCGGGCGAATGGATCAGCCGCCTCGGGCGAAGCATGCTGATCTACGCGAATGACCACGAGGACCGCTTGCCCGAGTCGCTGGAAGGAATCAAGCCCTACGCGGATAGCGAGGAGCAGTATCGCTGGTACCTGGAGAACGTCGAGTACCTCGGCGCCGGATTGACGATGGCACAGGCACCTGGAGTGGTCGTGGCCTATGACAGGACTTTGCTGGCCGAGGGCAAGGTGACGAACGTGCTGTTCCTCGATTCGCACATCGAACTGGTGGAGCCGGAGAGGTTCGCCAAGTACGGCTTGACCGCCGGCGTCGAGGCCATGAGACAGAAAAATGCCGAAACCTCCGAGCGGGCCTGGTCGGAGCGCTGTCTCAACAGTCTCGGGCGGGCTCTGCGATTCTACGCCAACGAGAACAAAGACCGGCTGCCCCCGTCGCTGGAGGAAATCAGGAAGCACATCCAGCGCGAGGAGCAACATCAATGGCTCGTGGAGAACGTGCAATATCTCGGGGCGGGACAGACGTTCGCCTGGTCGCCCTCGCAGGCGGTGGCCTACGACAGGACGCTGCTGGCCGCGGGCAAGGGAACGAACGTGCTGTTCCTCGACGGCCACACGGAGTTCGTCGAGTCCGAAAGGCTCGCGAAGTACGGCCTGCCCGCCGGCCCCAAGAATTAGTAACTATCTCAAAAGGCTCAGGCGATGGAGACGGCGATACCAGAGCAGGC
>CALEZT010000160.1 GCA_937927975.1 uncultured Phycisphaerales bacterium | reverse complement strand
GAACCGCGGTCAGAGTGACCGTCTCGCCATGGGTGTAACTGGCCCGATCCGGCGTGCGCGTCACCGATCCGTTCGTCGCGGTCGTCTGCAGGGTGTACGTGTTGGCCGCGAAGGTTGCGGCCACGGTCTTGTTCGAGTCCATCACCAGGGTCGCGGGATTGGCGCTGCCCGCCAGATCGACGGACCAATTCACGAAGTTATATCCCTCAGCGGGGACCGCCTGCAATGTGACCGTCTCGCCATGGTTGTAGGTGCCCTTGTCCGGGTTCTTGGTGATCGAACCGTTTGCGCCGCTGGTATTGAGCGTGTAGCTGTTGATCGTGAAGCCCGCAGCGACCGATTTGTTGCCGTCCATTGTAATCGTTGCAGACGCCACCGTGCCGGACAGGTCTCCCGACCAGGAACTGAAGCTGTATCCGGTCGCCGGAACGGCAGTCAAAGTGACCGTCTGACCGTGCGTATAGGTCGCCTGTTCGGGGTCCCTGGCCACCGTACCGTTGGCCGAACTGATGCTCAGGGTATACGTGTTCAAGGTAAAGGCCGCGGTGACGGACTTGTTGCCGTCCATCGTGACCGTCGTGGAAGCCGCCGTTCCGGAGGCATCGCCCGACCAACTGCTGAAACCGTAACCGGTGGACGGCGTCGCGGTCAGAGTGACGACCTCGCCATGCGTGTAGGTTGCCTGACTGGGGCTGGCCGTTACGGCGCCGTTGGCGGCGCTGATCGACAGCGTATAGGCATTGGCGGCGAAGGCCGCAGTGACCGATTTGCTGGCGTCCATGACCAGGCTCACCGGATTGGAGCTGCCGCTGACGGCGCCCGACCAGCCGGTGAAATGGTACCCCTCGGCGGCGACCGCCTGCACACTGACGGTCGAGCCGTGCGCGTAGGTCGCGGAATCAGGACTTCGCACCACCGAGCCGTTGGTCGCGCTGGTGGTGAGCGTGTAGGTCTTGACGGTGAAGGCCGCGGTCACGGACTTGCTGGAATCCATGACGATCTCGACCGGATTGGCGCTGCCGCTGACGGCCCCCGACCAGCCGGCGAACTCATACCCTTCGGCGGCAACCGCCTGCAGACTGACGGTCGAGCCGTGCGTGTAGCTGGCGGCTTGGGGGCTTTTCACCACGGAGCCATTGGTGGCGCTGGTGGTGAGGGTGTAGGTGTTGACGGCGAATGCGGCGGTCACCGACTTGTCGGCGTTCATCACGATACTGGCGGGATTGGAACTGCCCGACAGCGATCCCGACCAGCCGGTGAAATGATACCCGGTGCCCGGCACGGCCTGGAGGCTCACACTCTCATTATAGGAGTAGCCGGCCTTCTGAGGACTCGCCGCGACGGACCCGTTCATAGCCGCGATCGAGAGCGTATAGCTAATCGCAGCGAAGTTCGCGGTAACAGACTTGTCGCCATCCATGACGATCGTGACCGAGCTGTCAGTGCCGGAAGCCGCCCCCGACCACCCGGTGAAACTATGCCCCGCATCGGCCGAAGCGGTAAGCGTAACGCTCTCACCATACTCATAGCTGGCCTTGTCCGGGCTCTTCGTCACAGTCCCACCGCTGGCGGCAATAGTCAGCGTATGCACATTGCTGGCAAACACCGCAGTCACCGACTTGTTGCCATCCATCACCAGCGTCGCCGGGTTACTACTCCCGCTCAAATCCCCGGACCAACCCGCGAAGTTGTACCCAGCCGCCGGCACCGCCTCCAACGACACGCTCTCCCCCGAGCTATACTCCCCACGATCAGGCGACTTGCTTACCACCCCATGCTCCGCAGCAACACTCAAGGTGTACGTCGCAGGAGCAACTCCATCCCAATATTGATACGCCCCAATATCCGGTGGGCTATTGTGAGGATGCCCCACGATGTCCTGTGTATACCCCAAGTTCTCCCCGGCATTTATCGCCGGATTTGGTGCTTCTACAGTCCCCTCTCGGAGACGGAAATCCTTGCCCGCATAGTTCCTGAACAGGGTTGTTGGGTCTGTTGTGCTCGTATAGATGTTGTTTCCCAACACCGCGTCATCGGCGGAATCCGGATAGCCAGTAAACCTCGCACTACCTACCGTCCTGAGAGCGCGACAAATATTGTTCTTGATCTCCGTACCAGCCATGGACAAGCCATCACTGACATTGATTCGGTTTGTTGAGATGTAGCCATCCACGAATGTATTATGGTGGATGCGATGCCCCTGGCTCACCTGGTTCATGTGCAATCCGATATGCACATTATTGTCGTATCCGCCCCAGTCGTAAGCCAAGTTGTGGTGTATGTGGTAATTCCAATTTCTGTTGTCCAGATAGATCCCAATCTCGCGGATATCATGCAGCACATTGTAGGCGATCTCTGTACCTTGGCCATCAGTACCCATCGCATAGATTGCGCCAAGATCCCACGTTCCGGAACCGCTGTACCGTGTGTAGCTCAAGGTATTGTGTTTCACCTCCGCAGCCCGGAGGTTGTTAATCTCGATCGAACCACGCGATGTCTTACTGATGGTGTTCCCGTTAATGCGATTGTGCGAGGACTTGACTCGGCCGGAATGCACGCCACAACAGCCACTCATCGCATAGCCTACATTCGTAATGGTGCAGTCCAGAACAGAACTGTCGCTGCCCCATAAAGACACCCCGTTACCAGCACTCCAGTCGATGGAGGCGTTTTGCAGTGTGTGGTGGCTCCCGCCGAACACAATTCCGCTGTCCTTCACCCCCTTCGTGCCCTGGTCAGTACGTCCCTTGTCGAGAACCATGAAGTGACTGATGTACTTCGCATCCAGATCCGTCAGCGTGACGTGCGACGACTCGGCATTGGTGACTACATTGCACCCAAACAAATCGATCCCTTGCACGAAAATATGGGAAATCCCGCTGAAATCAAACCCATGCTGCCGAGTCTTGGCTTCGACCGTCAGTGTATTGGGGTTCACGCCCCCTGGGGCCCAGAAGTAGAGGGTTCCCGCATCACCAATAGTCCCATCATAGTCATAGTACCACTCCGTCGCGATATCAAGGGCATGATAGGAGTTGCCAGCAATGAAAAAGAAATGGGCGCTACCACCCGCAGGGGTCACACGCCCTGTCGCCGTATGTGAAGTGAACGTCAACGTCCCCGTATCGGAGGCCGTAACGATCCCACTGGCTCCGCAGTAGTCCCAGTAGCCGTGGACCAAAGCACCTACCCAGGTATTCGCCCCCTGTGTGATATCGGAACTCAGAATCGTTACGGTACTGCCGCTGATGGACCCACCGCTCGTCAAACCAATACTGTTTTCCTCCCATACCCGCGACTGCCAATACCCCTCGGCCGGATTCGGCCAGCGGGCTTCCATCATGGATACCCCATTGACGAAAACCTGGTTATTCCCCAGCCCCAGATCGGTAGCATGAGCAATACGATACACACTGCCCTCGTGCAGGGTCCACGTCCCAGTGATGACATCCGCACCGCTGATCGTTACCGTCTCTCCATTGTAGGCTTGGAAGGTGATCGCGGCCGAGGCGTTGCCCCCGCGAACCGGCGTTACGGTTTCGCGATAGGTCCCGGCACGAATATAGCAGGTGTCGCCCGGATAACAGTTGTCTGCGAAATGCTGGATCGTTAAGAATGGCTCCCCCAGGGTGCCCGGATTGGAGTCGTTCCCGCTCGGAGAGACGTAGAAAACACTTTGACCAACGATGAGAGTATTATCGGAACCAAGCCACCCTTCGTTCCCAGCGGAATCCTTGAGCTTGATATTCCATATGATGGTCCCAGCAGTCAGACCCGACGCCTCAATTGACCATGTATCCGAGTTGCCACCGAGGGCATCTGTAAGTCCGCTGGATACAAGCGTACCCGGCGTCTGTCCGACATCCCACCACAGCGTTGCCAGCGACAGTGTCGTATCGGCGTTGGCGTCCCTGGCAGTGCCAGTGAACGTCATACTGGACGCGCTGGTGCGTCTCGGACTGATCGGATTGGTGACTGAGCCCGTTGGCGATGAATTCGGGACATCAACCGTAATCGATCCGGACTCACTACTGACATCGCCGCCAGCGTTCACCGCCCACACTTGGTATGAATACTCCACTATTTCGGGAACAGTAAACGAAGCGGACAATCCGCCTGCTTTGGCATCATATAGCGCGGCGATCTCTGTTCCGCCCAATGCACGGTTGAATACCAGAACCTCGTCTACAGACACATAAGCGCTCGAAGCAATGACGAAGCTGTTCGTGGTCTGAAATTCCTGGCTCAGTGACAGAGTCGCAGACGAACGAGACGCCCCGTTCGCATAAAGAGCAAGAACCCTGGTTCCAGCACTGTAGGTAGCAGCCAAGTGGACCCACGATCCAACAGGAGAGCCAATCTGCGTATAGTATGGATATACGTACGAACTTGAATTACCAACGTTGAATTGCCATCTACTGCTGTCACTCTTGTAGAACAGCTTGAAGTAACTTCCTTTTGTCAAAATGTCCCGCCACGCCGTAGCGTCCGAAATACTCACCCAGCAAGATATCGTAAAGTCTGCCGCCAAGCGAAAATCCACTTGGTCTGCGTCACCAATCGTTACCGGACCACCCGCAAAACACTGGCCGAACTTGCCACTTATATACGATGTAGTTTCACTTGCCGTACCGTTAATGCCACTGGGAGAACTATCCGTGGCACCCCCCTCCCCCCGCCACCACCCCACCAGCGAATCGTCCCAGTCGATGAAGGTATAGATAGACGATGGATCACTGACGCTGACGTGGAATTCAACGTCTCTGCTGATTGTCCAACAATCGCTGGACGGAGAGGACACCTCAATTATCTGCGCAGCGGATACTGAGACGACCGTGCCGAGAAACACCGAGAACATCAGCAGCCAAAAAGGCCTGAACACACTTAACAAAGGTCCGTATGCCCCCACGGATTCTCTCTCCGATTGGAAAGGACGAAGCAGCTCAGTAATACGACATCAAAACACACCCTAACCATACAAAGTCTAAGATATAGAAGCGCTAAGACCATGAGTGTCGGCCTTCCAACGAGATTCAATCAGTTATGTCGAGAATACAAGTCGGTGCAAGGTATGGAGCAAACTACCTGCAAGAACCCCCCGCTGCTCCCCACGCACGCCCGATAATGTGTCGGACAAATGGCTCAGAACCTCGACGGAGGTACGCACATGAGACGTCTCGCACAACCTCGCACAACGTTGCACAACTCGCGATACGATCGTGGAAACAACAAGGCCCTAAGTGTCGGGACGGCATCAATCACATAAGCTACTGTACAACCGAAAACGATGCCAGAAACGACGCTAATACTCCCACATAGAAGGAGGCCTAGATGTCCATCGAGGGCTATGTAGTCCCTTACGAAAATGGTCGCGCCAACCACAACTGGCTGACTGAAAAGATATATGTACATGGACTTCTGCCCAAAGCGAACCAGATATCGGACCTTCGAGAGGTCTTGCGAAAAACCGATCAAAGCAAGTACGGCAGACAGCGGAATCAGCGCGTGAACAACCGCTAAGAGAGGTGTCTTGTACGAAGGACAACCCAGATGTGCAATGCTGAGCGCCGACCCCTCCCAGAACATCCACAGAACGGACAAGGCAAAACCAAGAAGCCAGAGAACACGGAGACTCCTGCAGAAAGCAAAGCTCATCCTGAGGCACAGATGGCGAAGCAGTAAGCCAACCGGCATAATGTATACTGCTATATGTGTCCCTAAATATGGATAGTGCTGCTTCTGCTCCCACGGCATAGCGGGAAGCGCAAGATGACCTACAATGAACAATAGACAGAGCACAATTCTGCCTGCGAAACCCATCCAATTGTACATCTGCAGCAGAACATTGATCCAAGCCACAACCGGCAGAAACCAGAAGAGTAATTGACCAGAAGTCGCCTTCAAGTAATTGTCGTTTCCTGTTGCGATCCCTCGGACATAGAACCCGAACCACTGCCCCCCTGAGTAACCCCGCAGCAGTCCATAGGGGATGCTCATTAGAAGTACAACGGCCACATACGGCACGAGATACCTCGCTGCGACATTGAGCAGATTCTCACGTGTAGCCACTTTCGGGGAAAGGATAAAGGGGAGCAACAGGAAGGCATATACATGGAATGAGTATATGAACGTCTTGAGAGCAGCAAACTCAGTGGCGAGGACGGAATGGCCTAACACCACGAAAAGAATCAAGATGCCTTTGACAGCGTCTATGGATTTACGGTCTTCGAACTGCATCAAGCGGTCCCATATGTGTCACACCATTTGCAGTGGACGGCATGCTCTTGCATGATACCACAATCGCGGTCATTACAAGCAAGCAGGCCTGCCAAGAACCATACACCCGTCCTCCCAATCCAGGCCCCGCCGTTGAAACAACAACCACCATGAACACTGTCGCAATGAAGCTGAACCTCCAAGCGGGTGCAAGGTAGGGAGAGAGACACAACGTCGTCGTGCCAGCAAGATATAGTGACAACAGAACAGGACCAAGAAATCCCACCCCCATAAATGCGGAGAAGAACATGGAGTGCATGGAGATGATTCCGGGCCCTCGCGTCTGGTACAGAATATCCCTTTCGCCGGCCACAAAACCATACCCCAGCACAGGCTTCTCCATGCACAGCTCCCATCCCATTTTCCAGACTTTGTCCCGTCCAGTCGTATGCTCCCACCCCACACCTTCCTTGCCGAAGAACAAGGTGTTCTGGATAACTGCCTCCAAGCCAAAATACAACACACCTACCCCTGCGACTACTACGATGGCTGCAGCAATCACCTTGGACTTTCTGTCACCCAGAATAGCGCCAAGCAATGCGGCCGGCAGTATCCCAAAGTAGTTCGTGTTCGCAACGGAAAGAATCGCAAAACACATCGTGATCCACGCGAACGCACGTCTCCGACAAAGATGCAGAGCTATGAAGAACGGGACCCCCGTCGAGAGAACTCCAGCCTGAAAGGGATACTTGAGATAACCCAACCCCCATGTCCGAATGTTGACTACCACAGCCCAGAAGACCGTCCACAACACCCAGAACACAATCCATTCAATCACCTCCTGTGGAGACGATCTGCGGCACAGATCTGAAATGATAACAACGGTCAATAAGAGAAACGCTAGACATTGAAATGCCATAAAAGCAGAATACGTTGGGTTGGGGCTCCATAGGGCACTTATCCCACAAAAGACGGTGTAGAGCAGGAAGAACGCCATCGGACTGCGAAACAAGATACGAACACTGTATCCATCCTGTCGTGCTATCAAATGATGAACAGCACAGAGACAACACACCATCGCATACAAGATCTGAATCATTGCACTGCCGTCGACGGCATCGTATCCTTCTGTTCGCCCCCGAGTCACAATCAGATTCAGGGGATTGGCAAGGAGCAGCAAATATCCCGCCCCCCCCCCCTGGCGGATCAGGAGCCGCAGGGGCATGATATGGTCGGCGGCAGGTGCCATGCCCGGATTGATCGCGAGGAGGTTGTAGGCGGAGGGTGGATACATGGAGCGAATCAGGAGCCGTTGTGTCGGATGGCGTTGTCGTACACGGTGGTCAAAGCCAGGTAGATGCTGTCAGATGAATATTGAACTACAGCCTTCTCTCGGGCCGCCTGGCCCATCCGACGACACAAGGCGTGATCATGATAGAGAGCCTCAATTTTCCTGGCAAGGTCGTGGGGATCGGCGACTTCGGCCAGCAGACCAGTCCTGTTGTCCTCAACGATACTGGTCATGGCGCCGATGCGGGCTGCAACGACGGGGCGGGCACAGGCCATAGCCTGTGCCACGACATTGGGAAACCCTTCATACCAGCGACTGGGGACCACTACGATACGTGACCGAGCATACAGATCATGCAACTCATTAGCGTTCAGAAAACCGAGCCATTGGACATTAGCCGGAGACCGCTTACGGACGCCGGGCATGCCGTTCTCGCTGCCCGCTACAGCAAAGGGTACATCCGGCAGCAATCTCGCCGCGGCGAGGAAATCCTCAATGCCTTTCTCCGGACTTACCCGCCCGACGAAAGTCACCAGATCGCCAAGTTCTTGCGGTTGGGCTTCGTCGTTATCCGGCACGAAACCCGGCACGATACCGATCCGGGACTCCGGGATGCCTCGCTCTACGAACTTGCCCTTCTGAAACTCCGTCTGGACGATGAACATATCCACATTTTTCAGGATACGGCCGCTAAGCCTGGCCCAGGCGTTCCGCAGGGCATAGCCGGTACTCTTGAAAAGACTATTCTCGCAGTTCTTCAGGATACACCACGCCTCTCGCCCGAAGCCCAGACATTTCTCGCACACCTCGCCGCGCACCAGGTGCAATCCGTTCGGACAGAACAACCGGTAGTTCGGACACCGCATCACGACCGGAATACCTCTGGACTTGATCGGTCTGAAGATCGACGGCGACAGCAACGGATAGATGTTCTGCACTTGAACGAGATCGGGCTCAACCTCATCGAGCATCCGGGACAGAGATCGCACGGCAAAGGGATTGTGAATGCCGGCAAAGAACGCCTTCGCCTTGCCACCGATAGAATCGCCGATCTCGCTCGAACTGCGCCGAAACCAGATGACCTCATGCCCGTGTGATGCACAGAGGTCGGCAATTGTCTCAGCAGCATGTTCTTCCCCACTGAGCGAGGCATAGTCATTATGTACGAACAGAATCCGCATGTGGCGTCCGGAACTGTGATCTTCAACCCTTCAGCGTTCAGCGAGAGATCAGGGATATCACACTCGTGGAATAGAACGATACCATGATGGAGGCGCCACTGGTCAAAGGTGAAGCAGATCACCAAGGGCAAAGTCATACTCAGCCGGAGTGAATAACTCGAGTCCATTCCCTGGATAGAAGGTCAATTCTCCAAAGTAAATTCGGCCGTTCACCTCGTAGAGGTCTACCCGTACAAACAGATGATCGTGTGCGAGGGCGCGTGCCACACTTAACATCTCAGCCAATCCCCCCGGCTTTGGCACATCCGCCTCTGACTGCGGATAACCCAGGCCGAAAGGCAAGCGATGCCATTGCAGATCATAGAAGTTCCGGCGGTGATCAGAGAATCGATCGAGGTCGACATGCACATACTTGGGCTCACCATGGAAACAGTAGTACTTGTAGTCCAGCAGCGCTCGACCGTCGTTGTTGCCAAGATACCTTTCACAGACAACCCGGGGCTCCACCCCCTTGTAGGCCCATTCCCCCCACATCCTATAGTAATCAGTCGTCAACCACTGGCGTATGGCATTGCGCGTCTTGGTCGTATCCAGAGAGGCCTTGCTCGTACACAGAACCACCCAGCCAGAGCCATGGGTAGCCCGTAGTACGAATTGATCGGGCAACGCGCGGAACTCGATCTCATCGGCGGACCGATAGACACCATACAGATCGTTCAGCAGGCCGTCGCCACACCGCTCGCGTACGTACTCTCGCACTTCATACTTGTCAACAAGCCGAGACAACCCAAGAGGCCGATGATACAGTTTGAGCCATTGCAGCTTCTCATTGAAGGTCGTCGGGGTTCGCAGGTTGAGTCTTCGACGGAACTTGTAGTAGTACCTCACCTTAGCGTATGTCGTATCCGTCGTCAAGGCGCGGAGTACACGAGATCGGAAGAGCGTCGTGTAGGGAAAGAGTGTAGATCTCGGTGGT
>CALEZT010000159.1 GCA_937927975.1 uncultured Phycisphaerales bacterium | reverse complement strand
ACCGAGATCTACACTCTTTCCCTACACGACGCTCTTCCGATCTTCGGTCTTGAAAGGCGACAATGAGCTGGTCCGACGGCTCGGCCTGACACACCCGGACATGGCCAGACCGCTGTTCCACGTCTGGAACCTCATCCTCAGCGAGTACAGCCGGCGTCCCTTCGGCCGCAAGTGGGACGACATCCCCTGCTTCCTCTATAACGACAGGGAGATCCGCATCGGCCCGGTACATCCCACCCGCGGGTTCCAGGACTCGATCTTCGACGATGAGATCACCGGGGCCTTCGAAATCAACTTCTTTCGAGAACTGGACAAATCCGAGAAGGCCTTCCTGCGAGAGAAGTACCCCGCCCTCGGCAAGGAACGGATGGCGGAACTCGTTCAGAAGCTCTCGCAGATTCACATGGGCGAGATGGAACCGTACTACGTGATGCGATACGGGTTCTACGAGGGACACACGAGCTACCGCGTCGACCCGATCGCCATCGCGTTCATCTTCGGCCTGCGAAGCCTGGAGGAGATCGAAGCCGCCTTCCCCGGCGTACTCTACGAGACCCTTACCACCCACTTCACGGCAAAACCGGCGCCGGCAGACCGATGACCCCTGCGAAGCGTCCGGCGGCGCTGCCTTCCTTGCGATGGCTCGGGAACAGGTCGTTGCGGCAGAGCGTGCAGACGCCGGAGATGTGAATCGACTCGCGGGCCAGACCCGCTCGCACCAGGGCGTCGGTGTTGGCTTGCCAGAGGTCGAAACGGTGCTTCGAAGCGGAAGGAAAGAAGAACGCCTCCGCGTGCGGACCGATGCCTTCGAGGGCTGCCTGGCGGACCTCGTCGCCGACTTCGTAACAGCACGGCCCTGCCGACGGGCAGATGCAGGCCACCAGGTCGCTCGGGCGACAGCCCAGATCGGCCATTCTGCGGACCGTCGCCGGCACGATCCCCGCGACGGTCGCCCGCCAGGAGGCGTGGGCGAACGCGACCGCCTTGCCTTGGCGGTCGGCGATCAGCACGATGGGGCAATCGCCGCTCTTGCCGAGCACCGCCAGTCCGCTCTTTGCGGTCGCCAGTCCGTCGGCAAATCCGGCGCAGCCTCCCTGCTCACACGTCAGGACGTCGCCGCCGTGGACCTGTTCGAGGAAGGCGGTCTCCTCCAGGCCCAGAGCGTGCGCGACCTGGCGACCCACGGCCGTCGGATCATGGCGGACCTGCTGCACGTCGGGACCCTGTCGCGTCGTCACGAGATGGGGGAGGCCGATGGCTTCGAGCGCTGCGAAGCGCCCGACCAGCCAGCCGTTGGGCAGCCGTGCCAGACGGAATCCGCCCGGCCCTTGGACCTCCCGGCGGCGCTCGCTCATGGTTTCGCCTGGGGCAGCGGCGCCAGCTTCATCGTGTTCAGGATGTTTCGCAGCTCGATCCTCTCCTCCTCCGTCCAGAACGCGGTCGTGAGCACCAGTGCGTAGCCCTTCCGCACGGTCGCGAAGTACTCCTGCATCATCTTGCCGGCAGGCGGGATGTCGAGTTCCACCGCCATGACATGGAACGGGACGCCGCCCAGCGTCTCGACGGTGACCTCGCGAGGGAACGAGAACTTGAACTGTCCGGCCTCGAGCACCCGCCTGGCGTGAAAGAGGTAATCGTCCCCAGTCTGGACGCCCGGCGAGCGGGAGAGGTTTTCCGCGCAGGCGAAGATGTACGGATTGTGCGGAACCGGACTGCCCGGCAGGAACTTGAACGCGTTGAAGAGTTGGACGGTCCGCTGTTGGCCCTCTTCCAGAGTGGCCTGGAGATTCTCCTTGTCCCCCGCCAGCATCCGACCGCCCGTGCGAGCGGTCTCTTTCGTCAACTGGGGGTCCTCCACGCTCCATTCGACGGGCAGAGCGATCGCCAGTCCGAGATAGTCGTTGTGGTACACCGAGCCTTCGAACCGCCCGTTGTCCATCTGCGAGCCGGGCTTCTTGCCGCACCCGCAGACACAAACACACAGAGTCAGCGCCATCCCAAGGCAGATTCCGCCGTATCGCATCCACGCTCCTTTGACACATTCAACAAGCGTTCCGCGGCCACCCGCGTCCGCAAGAAGCATTATGGGCAGAATCACAAGATTTCGCAAGGCCAGGATCGCCCGGCTACCACAACCAAAACGCCCTTTCATTGATCGTGGAAAAGGGCGCCGGTCTTGCCAAGTGAACGTCGGACTGTAGAATACGGCGATGCATAAACTTGAGAATCAGATTCTGTGCGGGGACTGCGTTGCGATTCTGCAAGAGGCCCAGGAGCCTTTTGCCGATCTGGTGTTCGCCGATCCGCCGTTCAATATCGGGTACAAGTACGATAAATATCACGACAGCAGGGCCAGCGGGAAATACCTCGACTGGACGCGCGACTGGATTGGCCAGTGCGTTCGCGTGCTCAAGCCGCAGGGGTCCATCTACATCGCCATCGGCGACGAGTACGCGGCCCACATCAAGCTGATCCTCGAGGACGAACACCGCCTGACCCTGCGGAATTGGATCATCTGGCACTACACCTTCGGCCAGCAGACCAAGGTGAAGTTCGCCCGCGCGCACACGCACATCCTCTACTTCGTCAAAGACCCGAAGCGCTTCACGTTCAACGACGATCTGGTGCGAGTGATTTCGGATCGACAGAAGAAATACAGGGACAGCCGGGCGTACCCCGCAGGCAAGATCCCCGACGACGTCTGGAACGAGTATCCGCGGATCTGCGGCACGTTCTCCGAGCGAACGGGCCACCCCTGCCAGATGCCCGAGAGCCTCCTGGCCAGGATCATCCGGACCAGCTCGAACGAGGGCGACTGGGTGCTCGATCCGTTCTGCGGGTCCGGCGTGACCGCGACCGTCGCGCACAAGCTGGGCCGGCGATACACGACGATCGACCTGTCCGAGGACTATGTGGAGGCCGCGAAGAAACGGATCCACGACTCCGTCGGTCTGTCGCACGAGGCCAAGAGCGAAGGCTGGACGGAACATGCCGACTCGGAGCTCAGGTGGCTCTTCGGCGAGAACAAGGTCCCGCTCAGTCAACTCCGCGATAACCGATTCCTCCTGACCCTGTTCACAAAGAAGCTGAACCAGCGCGTGCAGAAGAAATCCCCGTACACGACGGAACAAGTCAGCAAGCGGCTCAAACAGCTCGCAAGCAGCCTCAGTCCTCTCGATGCTGCGAAGGCTCTGGAACTGGAGACCACCGGCGTTGAAGAATAGGCAAAGGACCAAGGTGGACGCGGTGAATCGCAGGAGCGACAACGCATCCACGCTTCCACGCTTCCACGCTTCCACGCTTCTACTTTTTGTCGCCGGCGCCCTATTGCTGACGGTGATCCAGCCGCCGATGGGGTGGTCGTTCCTGGCGTGGGCGGCGTGGACACCTTTCGTGCTGGCCTGTTCGCCGCAGAAGAGCGCCCGGAGCGTGGCCCTGGCGGCGTTCTCCGTCGGATTCCTCTATTGGCTGGTGAATCTGTACTGGATCCAGCCGATCACGACGATCGGCTGGCTCGGAATGGGCCTGTACCTGTCGTTGTACTGGGGGCTGCCTGCATTGGCGGTGCGGCGGGTCCGCGCGACGCGGATTCCGCTTTTCGTGGCGTTGCCGATCCTGCTGGCTGGGTGGGAGCGACTTCAGGGATTCCCCCTGGGCGGCTTCTACTGGCGATTCCTCGGGCACAGCCAATACGAGCGCCTCGCGATGATCCAGGTGGCCGACCTGGTCGGCGTCGCAGGCGTCTCGTTCGTCATCGCCATGGTGAACGGTTTGTTGGCGGACGCAATCTTGACGCGTGGGCGGGACTCTGACGCTTCACGCTTCACGCTTCACGCCTCACGCGGCCTGCTCCTGGGTTTGGCAGTCACCATCGCGATCGTCGCAGGCAATCTTCTGTACGGCCAATGGCGGCTTCGCCAGACGCCGGAGTTCGTGACCGAGGGCCCTCTGGTCGGATCGCTCCAGTCCAACGTGCCGCAATCGGTCAAGCAGAGCTTCAGCGAAAGCGGCAAGCTCTTCGACGAGCTGATGGTCAGCAGCAAGGCCGCCGCGACGGCTGGAGCCGAATTGATCGTCTGGCCCGAAACGATGGTCCAGGGCATCCTCGACCCGGCGCTCTGGCCTCGCCTTCGCAGCGGCGGCGACGAGGACGACGAGACCTTCCTCGACGAGGACAAGGCCTTTCACAAAGCCTTGTCCGAACACGCACGGGAGACCGCCTCGGGCCTGCTGGTCGGCGCCTACGGCATGGAGATCCGTCAGGACCGCCGGGGCGAGTCCTACCTGGCCAGCTTCAACTCCGCCTATTTCTACCATCCCGACGGGACCCGCGACCCCGGCCGCTACGACAAGATCCACCTGGTGCTCTTCGGGGAGTACATCCCCTTCCGCCACCGGTTCCCCTGGCTGTTCGAACAGCTCAAGAAGTTCTTCCCCAAGGGGTACAACCCCAACTACTCGCTCGAACACGGCCAGCGGTACACGGTCTTCGAGCTGGCTGCGTCCCAGGAAAGGCAGGGCGCAGAACAGAGGCCGGAGGACGGCGACTCGGCCCTCCAAACTCCCTTCCGTTTTGGGGTCATCATCTGCTACGAAGACGCGATCCCCTACGTCGGACGGAACTTCGCCCTGGACGACGAGGGTCGCAAACGCATCGACTGGCTGGTCAACATCAGCAACGACGGCTGGTTCGTCCGCTTTCCCGAAGCCCAGGGGCGCGTGATCGCCAGCAGCGAACTGCCCCAACACGCCGCAATCAGCGCGTTCCGAGCGGTCGAGAACCGCCTGGCGATCATCCGCAGCGTCAACACCGGCATCAGTTGCCTGATCGAGTCCACCGGTCGCATCCGCGACGGATACCTGGCCGCCAGCGAGAATTTCCCCAAGGAAGCGATGAGCCGGACCGCAATGGCTGGATGGTTCGTGGACCGATTGCCGATAGATAAGCGGGTGACGTTCTACAGTCGCCACGGCGAATGGTTTGCCAACGCCTGCGCAGGGATCTTCGCAGCAACGCTGCTGTGGCCGCTGGCGACGTGGTGGCGAAGGCGTAGTCGCCCATGCGTCTGAGAGCTCGAAATCCGAATTTCGAAATTCGAAGCAAGCTCAAATGACCCAAATCTCAAATCCGAAGCGACCCGGCGCCGGAGCCGCGACAGCGTTTCGGCCATTTGGGTTTCGAGCCTTTGGATTTGTTTCGGATTTCGAGCTTCGGATTTCGGATTTCTCTTCAATGAGGTTTCGATGCTTCGAATCGGTCGGCTCCTGGAGACTCTGACATTCGGTTTCGTCCTGCTGCTGGTCCTGGGCTGCGAGCGGACGGCGCAGCCGCGGTCTGCGCCGCTGCTGACGACGCCGGCCCCGAAGACGCCTGCGCCGATATCGACCGAGGAGATGCAGGCCCAGGCCCGTCAGATCGTCTCCGACGGACTGGGCGACCCCAATCCCCAGATCCGCGCCAACGCGATCGAGGTCGTCGCGACGACGCGGGACGCCCGCCTGATGCCCAAAGTCCAGAAGCTCCTGGCCGACGAGGTGGTGCCCGTCCGATTCGCAGCGGCGCTGGCGGTGGGCGACCTGGAGTACGCCCTGGCGCAGAGCGAGATGATCGGTCTTCTCAAGGACCCCAACCCCAACGTCGTGCTGGCGGCCTCCTATGCAACCTGGCGTCTGGGCAACGCGGACTACTACAAAGTCCTGTGCAGTTCCATCGCCAGCGACGACCAGACCGTGCGGGCCAACGCCGCCCTGCTGTTGGGCAAAAGCGGAAAACAGGAAGGCGTTCGCTATCTTTATTGGACCCTGCGACGGACGGACTCGTCTGAGAAGGTCGTCACCCAGGCGGCCGAGGCGATCGCGATGCTCAAAGACCCCGCGATTTATCCCAAGCTCTGGACGAGGCTGATCAGCGCATACGCGGACGACCGCGTCCTGGGAATCCGCGCCATGGGCGCCCTGGGCACCCCCGAGGCCAGGAACGCCCTGGCGACGATGCTGGACGACCCGGTGCCGGAGGTCCGCCTGGCGGCGGTCGAGCAGCTCGGCAAGCTGGGCGACCGGATCGGCGAAGCGGAAGTCCTGGCTGTCTTCGAGAAGAATCTCCTCTCCAGCCTCGACGCGCAGAGCCAGGAACGCATCAAGATGCTGGCGGCCCTGGCGATCGGAGAGGTCGCCACCCCGTCGGCGTTCAAGCACCTGCCCCCCCTGCTGCGCGACCCCTCCAAGGTGGTCCGCCTGGCGGCCTCCAAGGCGGTTCTCAGGGCGACAGCCGGCCGCATGGGCCGCTGATCGCCTATTTGCCCTGTCCCCGACTCCCTAGATCTCGTCTGTAAGAGTTTCTATCTGGGCTATTTAGGAAAAATGACTTGACCTTTGCCTGGCAGAAGCGTAAAATTATGGCATAGCAGATGTGATAAAGCTGATTGGTGGTGAAAGGAGCCTGTCTTGAGCACGCTTACCAAGGTTCTGATCGTTTTGCTGACCGTCTTTTCGATCTTCCTGTGCGGCATTGTGGTGACGTACGTCGCCAACGCCAACAACGAGAAGGAAACTGCAAGCGATCTGCGCCGCAGTCTCCAGTCGGCAAAGGCTTCGCAGTCCGCGGCCCAGGCGGACCTGGAAGAGGCGAAGAAGGCCGCCGAGGCGCTCAAGGCCGAACTCAACGCCAAGATCACCGATCTGGACACTCGAAACAAGGAACTGATCGCCCAGATCGACGATGTCAAACGCCAGAACAGCATGCTGATGGGCGAGAGCCAGCAGCAGCGGGCCACCGCCACCCAGGCCAACGAACTGGCCACCAAGCAACATGACTTGGCCAAAGCCGCGCAGGCACAGGTCGTCGCACTGCAGGCCGAGCAGAGCAATCGCAGGAAGGAACTCGACGAGACCAACCAGATGCTCCTGGAGCGGATGGCCGTGATCTCCGAGCTGGAGGCCAAGGTCCGCCGGCTCACCGAGGAGAATCAGGACGTCGAGGCCCGACTGAATCAGTACTTGCAGCAGTATGGACGGATCGCAGCCAAGGCCCCGGTGACGGTGGCCCCAAGGCCCACGACTCTTCAGCCGGTGTCGGCAGCGACCGTCGCGGCGCCCAGCCGCATGATCGCCCTGAACGGGCAGGTCACCGCAGTGGACATCAAGAACCGGTTGGCCGAGATCTCCATCGGAGCGGCCGCCGGCGTTCGCCAGGAGATGAAGTTCCACATCATCCGCGGCGACCGCTGGGTGGCGGACATGCTGATCCTCGAAGTCGGGCCGGACAAGGCCGTCGGGATCGTCGAGACCATGCAGCCGGGCATGGAGCCCCGAGCCGGTGACGTCGTCGCAACGAATCTGTAAGCCGAGAGCGGTCGGTGACACAAGGGTCATCGCCGACAGGAGGTTCTTCATCTATGAGTCCAATGCCTCAACCCCGCGGGGGCAAGATGTCCCCTCCCAGCAATCTCTACACCGCCATCCTGGCCGTGGCGTTCGGGGTGGTCCTGGCGACTTCGGCCTATGTCGCCGTGGCCTGCCAGATGCGTTACGGCACGATTTTTGGGATGCCCTAGCGGAATTCCCTTGACGATACCGCCAAGCGGCATTCAAAATAGCCAATGGCAAACTGAGAAAGGAGTCGCCTGTGCTGTTGGACTCTATCCTTGGCTATTTCAGTATGGATATGGGTATCGATCTAGGTACCTGCTCCACGCTGGTTTGCGTCCGTGACAAAGGGATCGTCCTGAATGAACCGTCCGTCGTGGCGGTTCGCAAGGGAACCAACACCGTATTGAACAACGGCGAGGCTGTCGGTCTGGTCGCACGCGAGATGCTGGGCAAAACCCCCGGCTCCATCACCGCCATTCGTCCCCTCAAGGACGGAGTCATCAGCGATTTCGAAGTCACCGAGGCGATGCTCCACTACTTCATCCGCAAGGTCCACGGGCGCGGCCGGCTCGTCAGTCCGCGCGTGGTCATCGCGGTGCCCAGCGGCATCACCGCGGTCGAGCGCCGGGCGGTCATCGACAGCGCCGAGCGGGCGGGCGCCCGCAAGGTGTTCCTCGTGGACGAACCCATGGCCGCCGGCATCGGAGCGGGACTACCCATCACCGAGCCGACCGCCTCCATGATCGTCGACACCGGCGGCGGCACCACCGAGGTCGCCATCATGAGCCTGGCCGACATCGCCACCGCCACGAGCATCCGCACCGGCGGCGACGACATGGACGAAGCGGTGATCAACCACCTCAAACGAACGTACAATCTCCTGATCGGCGAAGCGCGGGCCGAGAAGGTCAAGATCGCCATCGGCTCGGCCGCCCCCTTGGAGCAGGAGCTGACGATGGAAATCGCCGGCCGGGACACCATCTCCGGCCTGCCTCGAAAGATCGTCATCACCAGCGAAGAGATCCGCGAGGCGCTGAAAGACCCCGTTGCCTCCATCATCGAAGCCGTCACCGGCACGCTCGAACGGGCGGAGCCCGAACTGGCGGCCGACCTGATCGACAACGGCATCTGCATCTGCGGCGGCGGTTCCCTCCTTCGGGGCATGGACAGCGTCCTGGGCAACGCCACCGGCCTGAAGGTCTTCCGCGCCGAGGACCCGCTCAGTTGCGTCGCACGGGGCACAGCGGTATACCTGGAGAACCTGGAAATCTGGAAGGACACCATGGACCACAGCGACCGCGGGTACGACTAGCGGCCGCTCTGGACAGCAGAGGACCCGTGGGGCGGGACTGGGGACAGTAGAGCGCAATCATGAGACGAAAGCGGGCCAACATATCCAGAGGAATGCTCTTCGCCTGGGGCATGGGCATCGGACTACTGTTCCTGTTCGCGGTGCCTCAGAGGACGAGCGACCGGATTCAACTGACCTACGCCCGCGTGTTCCGCTGGCCCCTGGCGGCCGGCCACGGCCTGACGCTGGCCGCACGAGACGTCGCCCTTCCGCACGGCGTCACCGAAGAACAGTACCGCGAGCTGCTCGCCAATCACCGCGAGATCCAGAACGTCATCGCCAATCTCCAGGCCAGGCTCCGCGAGACCCAGAGCCAGAACGAAATGCTGGCGCGTCTGCGGGCCAAGCCCGGATGGGAAACCGTCCCGATCCAGTTGGCGCCGGTCATCGTTGGCATGGGCCAGGAACAGAACGAGCTGATCATCAGTCGGGGCAGAGACCACGGCCTGGCGATCGGCCAGTTCGTCATGAGCCTGGGCGAACAGGGCGCCCTCAGTCAGAGCGAAAGCGTCGTCGGGACGATCTCCAGCGTGGACGCCAGGACCGCCAAGGTCCGACTCCTCACCGCGCCGCGCGATCCGAAGGCGCCGCGCGAGTCGGGAATCGTCGTGAGCATCGGGAACCTCGGCGTGCGGCCTCTCCTGGAAGGATTGGGCGGCAACAAGGCCCGAATCCCGCTGGTCAAGGTCGAAGGCAACAACATCGGCAAAGGCGATCCGGTGTACGTACAGAAGTCCCAGGGGCTGGATGTGCCGGTCATCGCGGGCCGGGTCGCCCAGTGCGTGCGGTCCCGAGACGACCCCATGTTCTGGGACATCACGGTCGAACCCGTCTGCGACATGGCCGGCCTGCGAGAGGTGGCTGTGGTGGTGCCGCCCATCCCGGCCCATTGACCGATCGCCGATAGGCGACTCCCAGGACGTCGAGTCGTATTTCCATGGAGTGGTGGCATGCGTTGGATTCGGTTTGCAGTTCTGGTGCTCGCGGCCTCGATCCTGCAAGCCAGTCTACTGGACGTGCTGCGGGTCCGCCGCGACGTCAAACCCGACCTGCTGCTGGTCCTGCTGGTCTTCTTCGGCTCCCGCTGCAGTTCCACCCACGGCGTCATCACCTCGTTCGTCCTGGGCTTCTTCGCGGACCTGGTCAGTCCGATCGGAGGCGTGATGGGCCCTCGGATCATCAGCTTCGGCCTGTTCGGCACCCTGCTGTCCGACGTGCAGAACGTCTTCTCGCTGCGTCGTCCCCTCTATCAGGGCGGCGCGATCTTCCTCCTGGGCGTCCTGACAGCGGTCCTGAGCTATCTGCTGGCTTCCCTGCGAACCGACGGCAGCCAGACCCGCCTGCTGACCTTGTTCCTCTGGCAACCCCTGTACTCGGGAATCCTGGGACCGCTCTTCACCTTGCCGGTGGGCTGGTGGATGCATATGAATAGAAGAAGCCGCAGCCCCTTTGCACGCGGGGCTCGCGTCAGATAAGTGGAGTTCTGCACAACAGACTCGGACGACACGGATGTACGATCAACGAGTCAAGGTGTTTGTCGGCGTGTGCATCGCAATCCTGCTGATGTGCGTGCTCCGTCTGGCGCAGATGCAGTTGCTGGCCGAGTCCGCGGTCCAGGACGAGATCGCCAAGCTCAAGGAGCGGCGCAGCGAGTCCAGGCAGCTCAAGACGCTTCGCGGCAAGATCCTCGACCGCCACGGCAACGTGCTGGCCATCGACACGCCCAAGTTCCAGGTCTACGTCAATTATCAATTGAGCTGCTATCTCGACGAGCGGGTCGTGCAGGCGCAGATCGCCGAGTCCAAGAGGGAAGGCGCAGACCCGTCTCTGGAGGCGAAGGTGCGCGGCCGGGTGGCCGAACGGAAAGAGGAGATCGAACGCATCATCGCGGAATGCTCCGAGTTCGGCGCCGCGCCCGAGCAGATCCGCTCGACGCTGGCCGCGAGGAACAACCAGATCTGGAAGCTGCGAAGCTACCTCGCCTGGCGACGAGGCAGCCACGATCCGAACCTGATGGCGAAGTATGAAGACCGCGTGGACCGGGTCCCCTTTGCCGAGGCGATGGCCGATCTCGTCCGCCGGTATCCCGACCCGAACGACCGGTATCGGCGGGTGATCCGCGTCAACGACATCCCGGAGGTGCGGAAGGACCTGCCCATCGTGGAACTGCAAACCGAGGACGACGTCTTCGCCGCACAGATCGAATTCCGCGACATCGCGGACGTCCAGGTCCTCCCGACCGGGCATCGATTCTACCCTTACGGCCAAGTGGCGGCGCAGACGATCGGTTGGGTGGGACCCGCCACCCAGACGCGGGACATGGAGTTGTTCGAGGACGACCCGCAGGCCAGCTACCTCTCCGGCGAAGTCTGCGGGCGCGAGGATGGCGTCGAATACGTCTGCGAAACCATCCTCCGCGGCCGACGCGGCGAACTGGTCTACGACATCGACGATCAGCTCGTCCGCCAGATCGAGACCCAGTTCGGACGGGACGTGCAACTGACGCTGGACATCGAGCTGCAGCGACAGATCGAACGGTGGCTGACCGACCCCAACAACAACCCGCTGTACTGCCGGTCTCGCATGGCCGCGGCGGTGATCGAGATCGGTTCCGGCGACATCCTGGCCCTCGTGTCGCTGCCGACCTACGACCTGAACACCGCTCGATACGACTGGGGCAAGCTGATGAACGACAAGGAAGGCCGCCCCCTCATCAACCGCGCGATCAACGATCTGTACGCGCCGGGATCGGTGGTCAAGCCGTTGATCCTGATCGCAGGGCTCGAAGCGGGAGCCATCACGCCGGACCAGGCCATCAGTTGCCCCGCGGCGCCCCAGGCCAAACCGCCCAACTGCTGGATCTTCAAGCAGTACCGAGCCGGACACGACGGAAGCTGGATCAACAACGCGCGCAACGCCATCAAGGGGAGCTGCAACATCTACTTTGCCGAGCTGGCGGACAGGATCGAGCCCCGACTGCTCCAAAACTGGATGTTCCGCTTCGGCTATGGACGTCAGATCCCGCTGGAATGCCCCATCCCGCCTGGGCCCGGCGTTCCGCTCCGCGGTTTCCGCCAGGCCCCCGGCCAGATCGCCAGCACGCTCGTCCCGTCGTACACCGACATCACGTCGTTGGACCAGATCCCGCCGCTCAAGAGCTGGCACAGGAGACTCTTCGGGATCGGCCACGGCGACTTCCGCGCCACGCCGTTGCAGGTGGCCAACACGTTCGCCACCCTGGCCCGTGGCGGGCGGCACAGAATGCCCCGCCTGTTCCGAGACCCCACCCCTTCGGAAGGCGAGACGACGGATCTGCAGATTTCCATGGCGAGTCTGGCGACGGTCACCGAGGGGATGAACGCGGTGGTCAGCGAGCAAGGCGGCACTGCCTACGAGTACTTCCGAGGCAGCGACCTGCGCACCCGCGGCGTGCGGGTCTACGGAAAGACCGGATCGACGGAAGCCCCTGAAAATGCGTGGTTCGCCGCCTACGCGACGGATCGAGGCGGCGCCAAGATCGCCATCGCGGTAGTCGTGGCAGGAGGCGAACACGGAGGGCGGGACGCGGCGCCGCCAGGCCGGGCCATTCTGGAGTTGTGCGCCGCAGCCGGCTATCTGGGCAACTGAAGTTGGCAGTTTCAAGTTTGAAGTGTGAAGTCAGAGGCTTCGCACTTCGCAGCGACGTTCTTGCTTGAAACTTGAAACTTCAAACTTCACACTTCGAACTTCCTCCCAACCCCGCCAGGACGCCGCGGAAGATCTCGAAGAACTTCTCATTGTCCGGCCAGAGAATGCGGTCGTCTTGCGGGAAAGGCTCGTCGATCCGCTGGAGGAAATGCGACACCGCGGGTTCGTCCAGGTCCCGCGACCAGACGCCCAGTCCGAGCCGGTCGACGTAATGGGCGTTCAGGAGTTGCTCGTAGTGCCCACCCAGAGGCAGCAGGAGCATTTTCTTCTTGAGGTACAGACACTCGCTGATGAGAGAGAAACCCGCGGAGGCGACGACGCCCCTCGACGAGGCCAGGTCCGCGAGGAAGCCTTCGGTCGATCGTTCCTTGAACAGGCAGTTTCCGCATTCGAGTCGTTTGTTGAAGCCGTAGATGTGGAACCGCTGACCGGGGAATCGGCCGAGCACGTCCCGCAGGCGGTCCTCGCCGGTGCCGGTGGTCCAGTAGATGGTGATATGCCCGGCGTCGGTGGGCGTCAGTTCGGTGATGACCCGTCGAACGATCGGCGGGGTCAGGACCGCCTTGTCCCTCTTGAGCGGGGCCTTGAAGAAATTGATGATGACGTAGGCCTCGGCGCCGAAGTAATGGAATCGCGTCACGACCCCCGCCTGGAGCCGCTGGACGACGTTCCGCAGGTCGTGTTCGAGCCGGCAGAAGATCAGCGTGTGCTCGTTGTTGACGCTCAGGAAAGGCACCCGGTTGCGCCAGGCCCACCACGCGCTGAACGGCTCGAAGTCGGTGATCAGCAGGTCGGGACGGAAGGGCTTGTACACCTGGTTGAAGAGTTCTTTGTTGGCCTGCCGGCCGTGCGGAAACTGCCAGAGGTTCTTCCACACGGTGGCGACCGGCGCGACGTAGCCCTTGCTGTAGTCGAACGTCAGGCCGAAGAGTTCCTTCGCCCGCGGGCCGAAACACTCGCGCAAATACAGCAGCGCCCGGTGCGACGTCGCGAAGATCACGTCGTGTCCGGCGTCGAGCAATCGCTGGCCGATGAGGTGCGCACGACTGGCGTGCCCATACCCCTCGCCCGCCACCGCATAGATGATCCTGGCCATCCGGCTCTCTGCTCCTGCCCAGTCAAACGGCATGTCAAAGCGCAGCAGTGTACCAGATTCCCGCCGATCCGCCAGTACCAAAAAGGTGAACGGCTGTGAACGCCAACCCGCAACCCTTGGATTCTTGCACTCGCGACGCGGACTACGCTCTGCAGCGACGTCGCAGCCAGCCCACGCCGCAAGTCCCCAGAGCGGTCAGGAGCAACGCCCCCGGCGCCGGAATCGACCCACAGACGCCTGTGCCCTCCAGCAGGAGATGTGCGACGGGACCTGGCGGAGGATAGACATCATCGGACTCGATACGCAGGTAGGCACTGTAGTAGCCTGGGCTCGAAGGCGCGAAGATCATGTCGAACACTACATGCTCCCCTGCCGGAATAGCCTGCGGAAAGACAGGCCCCCCATCGGGCCAAGGTGGAAAATCAGCCGCGTCGAAAGAGAACGCCCCCAGTGTGTAGACTGGCGGATCATAGTAGATCGTCGGGTCCGGCGCATAATGCCGGGGAGACGGACTCGGATCAGCGTAGGGAGATGCCGGATCCATACTTTCCGCGAGAACCAACCGATAGACCCATACCTCGGTCTCCCCCAGACTCGTGAAATCGAACGTCACAGCCCGCGAGGTCCCCACGACGACATCGCCGAAATCCCAGCCCATCGGCGTGATCTGCAGATCCTGGGCATGAACAGTCGATGCGCTGCAGAACAGACCCGCCACGAAGGCAAAAACCCTCAAACGACGACATGTTCCTGAAATTCGGCTCATCTTCTCCACCTCCAAACCCGACTGTCGTGAACAGTGCTTTCGGGAGGGTAGGAATGCACACCCTTCCAGATATCAATATCATTCTACCGATTATGGACCTTGTTGTCCATACGTAACTCTACGTATTTGCGGGGGATTCGTCTCTCAGGAACGTGGGCGATCCGCAGACTCAAGACGCCGGATGGGCGTTTACCAGGAATTCTCGTCTTCCGAGTACGGTTGCGTCCGGCGGTCGGCAATCGCGGCGGCGGCTTCCGGCGTGCCTTCGGCCGGGACGCCGAGGTAAGTGAGGGTCTTCTCCAGGATCGTCGCGGCCACCGGCGCGGCGACCGTGCCGCCGGTGTAGCCTTTCTTGAGGGCCACGTTGGGTCGGCGGATCGAGATCAGCACGACCACCCGCGGGTTCGAGGCCGGCGCCCCGGCGATGAACGACGCGACGTAGGCCTTGTCCAGGTAGACGCCGTCCTTGGCGATCTGGGCGGTGCCGGTCTTGCCGAAGACCGTCCAGTTGGCGAGCTTGGCCCGCGAGCCGGTGCCGTTGCGCTCGTTGACGACCGCGGTCATCGCGTCCTGCACCACCCACCTGGCCACGTCGGGCTTGATCACGTAGCCGACCCGAAGGGTCGAAGGACGCATGTCCACGACCATTCCGTCGGAACGGACAAGCGATTTGACGATGTACGGATGGACCAGGTGGCCGCCGTTGGCGAGCATGCAGAAGGCTCGCAGCATTTGCAGGCCGGTGACGGAGATCTCCTGGCCGAACGGGATGCGGGTGACGCTGTAGGCAGGGGCGACCCACTTCTCGGGCGGCCGGAGCAGACCCTCGGCCTCGCCAGGCAGCTCGATACCGACCTTGCGCCCGAACCCGAAGAGCGTCAGCCCTTCGTAGAGCCGCCTGGGGCCCAGCCGCTGGCCGATCTTTGCCATACCGATGTTGCTCGAGTTCATGAGAATCTCGCGGAGCGTCAGGTCGGGGAAGCCCCGGCGATACTCGCCGATATGCCCGAAGCTCTTGCCGTTGTACTTGCCGCGGTAGTGCCCGTTCTCGCAGAAGATCGTCTCATAGCGGTTCATGACCTTGGTGTCCAGGGCGATGGCCGCGACGACCGGCTTGATGATGCTGCCCGGCTCGTACTGATCCGTGAGCAGTCGGTTCGTGAAAAGCTCGGGCTGTTTCTGGGCGATCTGTGCGCTCTCGGCGGGATCGAAGTCCGGCAGCGTCACCATGGCCAGGATCTCGCCGGTGTAGGGATCGGCCACCATGGCCACCGCGGACTCGGCCTGGAACTCCTTGTACTGACTGTACAGGGCCTCGCGGGTGAACTGCTGGATCGTGGCATCCAGGGTCAGAATGATCCCGGCGCCGTGGATGGGCATGTCGTTGTCGTCCTGCTCCTCGCCCAGACACAAGGCCAACGGTCGGCGTTTGACGTCGACCAGAAAGGTGTGCTTGGCCCCCCTGCCCCGCAGGTCGCGGTCGAAGGTGTATTCGATGCCGGCCAGGCCGTAGTTGTCCCGGCTTGTGAAACCGACGATATGCGCGGCCAGGCGGCCCATCGGATACTGCCGTCGCCAGTCGTACTCGATTCCGACGCCATAGACCTGTCGCGCCGCCTCGGACTGGGCGACCGTCGCATCCTTCTTCAGCGAGACGTAGCCGGGATTGTTGCTGTCCACGATGAGCTTGCAGATCTCGTGGGCCCCCATGTCGAGGATCGGCGCCAGACGGGTGGCCGTTTCCTTGGGGTCCTGGATGATTCGCGGCTCCGCGAAGATCGTGCGGATCTGATGGCTGGCGGCCAGGAGTCTTCCGCGGGTGTCGAGGACGGCCCCCCGCTGGGGTTCCAGCGGAAGATAGGCCCGTTGCTGGATCATGCACTTCTCCGCGTAGTAGTCCGCCAGGTTGCGCTGGAGATAGACGCACCGTCCCGCCAAAGCGAAAAACGCGACGATGACCAGGGACATGACGACCACGATCGTCTTGAGCTGGCGATCGTTCCGAGTCGAGACGGCCCTGCCGCGAACCTCTTTGCCTGCATCGGCGGACTGCATGGGTCATTCCTCCAGGCGACGCCAGATCGAAGCGGGGTTGATCAGGCTCTCCACGCGAAGCTGCTTCTGCCAGAGATCCTGCTGGAGCCGGCCCTGCTCGATCTTGTATGTACGCAACGTGTAGAACGCGCGGTGGTTGGCACCGCGCAAATACACGGCCACGATCAGCGTGGCCGCGAAGAAGAAAATCACCAGAATCAGACTCAGTCGCGATCCCATGTCGCAGCCATCGGCCTATTTCACAGGCAGCCGGATCTTCACGCCCACCTTGAGCTTCTCGCCGTCCTTCAGCAGATCGGTGTTGAGCTTGGCGATCTCGTCGTAGCGAGCCCCGGCGCCGAGCTGCGCGGAGGCGATCTTCCAGAGGTTGTCGCCTTCCTGGACGGTGTACCATCGCCCCTGACCGCCAACCGCGGACGTCGTCGTCGGGGTCGAGGTCGCGGTCTGGGTCTGCGGCGTCGGACGCTTGGCGATGGACTCCACCTTCTCGAATAGCTCCCTGGACAAGACATCGGAGGGCTTGTCGGGGGCGGCCGTCGGCTTCGGCAGCGGCGGGATGATCAGCTTCTGGCCTGCGATGACCTCGTTGACGGACTTGAGGATGTCCTTGTTCGCCTCATAGATCCGATTGATGTTGACGTATCGATTGCCTTCCTCCGGCCCGTACACGTTCTTGGCCACGGTGGACAGGCTCTCGCCCTCGCCCACGACGTAGATCCTTCCGACGATGGGCTTGTTTGCGGTGGTCGCCTGGGCGGGCGAAGTCGCAGCGGGATTGCGCTGCTCGGCGGGCCGAACCTCGACCCTGGGCTGCACAGCAGTCGGCTGCGGGGTCTGAAACCCCGGCTGCGGCCCGACCGTCGCCGGCTGCATCGGCGACATGTCCACCGTGGAGGTCCCCTGACTCTGCTGGCTGGCGGTGAATCGGTTCAGGATGCTCTCGATCCGACCCAACGGATTGTCGATCCGAGGCAGAAGGCTCTCGGTCCGCGGCGAATCCGTCTGGGCCCCGGGCAAGAACGTCTCGTACCGAACGTCCTGGCCGCCGGCCACCTGAGATTCCGCAGCAGGCGTCTCGACCACAACCGCCGAGGGTTGCTCGACCGGAGTCTGAATGATGGGAGCGGGCTCCTGCGGCTGACCGGCCAGCGTGGTCCAGTCGCGATCGGCCTCGGCCTTCGCCCGACCGGTGATTCCGACCTCCTGGCCTTCGAAACCCACTACAACCGGCACGTCGGCTCGGGTGGCCTGCTGGGGTTTGAGATTCGGCAAGCCGTTGATGATGAAGGCGATCACAAAGATGAACACCAGTCCCAGCAGCAACCCGATCTTGGCATCCGACGTCATGGTTTCACTCCGTTTCTACCGTTGCGTCTGTTCCGTTGCAGACCGGCCCGACTCCGTCAGGCCCTCTGTGCGATTCTCAGTTTTGCGCTCCGCGCCCGGTTGTTGGCCGCGACCTCTTCCGGGCTCGCCTCGACGGGTTTCTTCGTGACGATTCGATAGATCCCATCGCTCTGGTTCTTCTTGAAGTCCCACTTCACCATGCCGTCTTCCAGACTGTGAAAACTGATGATGGCGATGAAGCCGTCCTTCTTCAGCAATCCCGGCCCCGAGGTCAGCAACGCTTGCAGGTTGTCCAACTCGTGGTTGACGGCAATCCGCAGGGCCTGGAACGTTCGAGTGGCCGGGTGTTTCCTTGGCTTGTATTTCCGATCCGGCGCTCGCAACGCACTGCACACGATCGACGCCAGTTGCCCTGTGGTCTGGATGGGCTCGCGACGCCGTCGGTCCACGATGTATCGCGCAATGCGCCGGGACGCGCGATCCTGGCCGTACTGGAAGATCACATCGGCCAGCGATTTCTCATCGTATCCGTTCACTATATCGGCTGCCGTGGTTTCCAGACTTTCGTCCATTCTCATATCCAACGGCATATCCGTGCGAAAACTCAGTCCCATTTCGTTGTCGACAAGCTGGGCCGAGCAGAAACCCAGATCCGCCAGGATCAGGTCCGCGCGTCTGACGCCCAGCTCGCCGAGACAGTCGGCGATCCGGGAGAAATTCGACTTGACCAGAACCACTTTGCAGGACAGGCCTGCCAACCGTTGCCGGGCCCGGTCCAGGGAGTTGCCGTCGACATCCAGTCCGATCAGCGTCCCGGCCGGTCCCAGCCGACTCCCGAACAGAAAGCTGTGACCTCCATGTCCTGTGGTCACATCGACCACCACCCCGTCCTGAGGACAGCTTATCTGTTCGGCTAAAGGTCCCGCAAGGACCGGAACGTGCTCTACCTGCGAGTGTTCCACCGCCGCATCCGTGGGCCTTGCCCTTGCGCCCGGACGTCTCCACGACCGGGGGCGATTCCACGCCTTCTCAACTTGCCACGACCGCTTCGGCGCGACGCTGCATCTTCTGCACGTACGGCGAGAACATCACGCCCGCGAAGAGAGGACTGCTTTGCCTAAGCCGCTCCAGCCGATCGGCCAGGATGGCCATCGACACGTTCGTCTGCTCGTCCACCGGCCGTTCGCCGGCCAGGCTCTCACCCACGATTTGACAATGACGATCCATCCCTGTCATGATGCCTCCAACGCCGCAATCACGATTCCTTGTTCTGCTTCTGCATCACGATCTGGCGCGCCTGGGTCATCTGCTTCTGGTACTGGGTCATGTGATCGCCGAGATACTGCTCCCAGTCCTCTGTGTTCCAAAGCTCGATGTGGTCCCGGACGCCGACCAGCGTGACGTCCTCCTTCAGACCGGCCCGCTTGCGAAGCTTCTCGTTCAGCAGCAGGCGGCCCTGATTGTCCAACTCCACCTTGCTCGCCAGCGCGAAGCTGATTCGCTCGAAGGCGACCGCTTCATCGGGGGCCGTCGCCCCCGGCGCCATGGACAGAGCAAGCTGCTCGAAGCACCTCTCCGGGTACAGACACAAGATCCCGTTGGCCCCGAGCACCAGATAGAAATCCGCGCCGTGCAGATCGACGTCGATCTGATTCCTGAGCTTATTGGAGACGAGTACCCGCCCCTTCACGTCAATCGTGTGCTGGTACTCCCCTGTTAATAAGAGCATGGCGTCAATCCCACTGGGTCATTTAATTGAGGGATATCTTACCACCTGCTCCCACTCCGTCAATATCTTTCGCCACATTTTCCTCAGTTTTTGGGAGATTTGTTCACGAAACTGTCACGCGGTCTTCGAGTATGGTAAACAGGGCAATCTGGCGAACAAACTGCGACCAGAAGACGTCCCATAAAAGACCCTCAGCGACAGGGAAACAGCCCTACCGCGGGCAGAAACGCCCCTCGAACCGGACCGCCCGACGGTGGGAAGCTGTCCCTGAACCGCGACGCCGGCGGCAAGGGCCCTTCCTCGTGCGGAGAAGAAGAACCAACTCACGGTTTTTCTGTGGAATCGACGCCGGTCTGGGTTTTTCCTTATTGGAATCGCGACTCAATCGTGTATGTTATGCCGCACGTAAGTCGGAGCAACAATCGCAAGATCAAGGGGCGCCATGAAGAAGATCGTACAAATCACCGCTCAGGAACTGTTGGACTCCCGCGGCAACCCCACTGTGGAGGCCAGCGTGTACCTGGACCACCGCGTCAAGGCATCCGCCATGGTGCCCTCCGGCGCATCGACCGGCCGACATGAGGCCCTCGAACTGAGAGACAACGACGCCCAGCGATACCTGGGCAAAGGCGTCCTCCAGGCCGTGCGGAACATCAAAGAGACCCTCGCCCCCGCCCTGATCGGACTCGACGTGACGGACCTCCAGGGAATCGACCAGCGAATGATCGATCTCGACGGCACCGAGGACAAGTCCCGCTTGGGCGCCAATGCCCTGCTGGCGGTCTCGATCGCATGCCTTCGGGCCGGCGCCCTGGTCCGTCGGGTTCCTTTCTACGAGTACACCGCCGAGGTCTTCGGCAAACCCGCGAACACTCCGTTCATCATGCCCATCCCCCTGATCAACGTCCTCAACGGCGGCAAGCACGCCATCGGCTCCTCCGACTTCCAGGAGTACATGATCGTGCCCATCGGGGCCCCCTCCTTCGTCGAGGCGACCCGCTGGGCGTCCGAGATCTTCCACCTGCTCAAGCCCCTGATCCAGGAACGCGGCTGGCCCACCACCGTGGGCGACGAGGGCGGGTTCGCGCCGCCGGTGAGTTCCAATGAAGAGCCGCTCCAACTGATCCTGACCGCGGTCGAGCGGGCCGGCTACACCCCAGGCGAGGACATCGTCATCGCCCTGGACCCGGCCGCCTCGGAGTTCTATCAGGACGGCAAGTACCGCCTGGAAAAGGACCGCCTGGAGCTCACCTCCGCCGAGATGGTGGACCTGTTCGTCGACTGGAGCCGTCGCTATCCGATCGTCTCGATCGAGGACGGGCTCGACCAGGAGGACTGGGACGGATTCGCCCTGCTCAAGGAAAAGACCGGCAACAAGATGCAGGTCGTCGGGGACGACCTGTTCGTGACCAATCCCGAGCGGGTCCGCATCGGCGTCGAGCGCAACGCCGCCAACTCGGTCCTGATCAAGGCCAACCAGATCGGCACGATCACCGAGACTTTCGGCACGATCAAGCTGGCCCGCGAGTACGGCCTGACGACCATCATCTCCCACCGCTCGGGCGAAACCGAACTGCCCTTCGAGGCGGATTTCGCCGTCGGCACCAGTTCCGGCCAGGTCAAGATCGGGTCGGTCTCGCGCTCCGAGCGAATCGCCGAGTACAACGAGCTGATGCGGATCGAACGGGACCTGGGCGACCGGGCGACCATCGCCAAGTTCCCCTTCCCCAGATAGGCCATTGAAGAAGGATCGCCTCATGTCGGAATTCAGAAATGTCACCGTGATCAAGAAAGCCAACGTCTACTTCGACGGCAAAGTGACCAGCCGAACCGTCCTGTTCCCGAACGGCTCGAAGAAGACCCTCGGCGTCATGCTCCCCGGCGAATACACCTTCAACACCGACGACCCCGAGATCATGGAGATCCTCGCCGGCGACCTGGAGGTGCAGTTGCCCGGTTCGAGCCAGTGGAAAAAGGTCCAGGCCGGCGAGCGGTTCGAAGTCCCCGGCCGGGCGAAGTTCTGCCTCAAAGTGGCAACCCTCACGGACTACTGCTGCTCGTTCGTGAGCCCCCCGCGGGCGTAACAGGCCGTCTCCGCCGGGGCGACGCACACGTCGTCCCGGCTTGCCACTGAAACGTGCAGGCCTGCCCCCCCAGGACATGGACGCGACGGGTCCCGTCGTTTCCGTCTTTCGTCCTTTTCATTTCTTTCGGCTGTTGTTCCCTGGATTTCGGCCGAAGGCCGCGCCAACTCCTCCGGCCTCTTCGCGTTCTTGAACTGCTTGCGGATTGACTGAGGCGAGCCAATCTGATATGCTTGCCGTATGGTGATCGCGCGTCAAGCCCGTCCGCGGGCCGGCGACCGAATCGAGGCCGAGGAGCGGCGAATACTTCTTTGAGGACGACGCAACGTGAGAACGCTCTGGGTGCTGGCGGCAACCGCCGTCTTCGCGACCGCTGCGAAGGCGACAGTGTGGCCGGTCGTGTGCCTCTATGATGGAAAGACCCCCCTGGCGGTGGTCGATGGGAATGACCCCATCGTCTTTCGCGACATCATGGTCGGGACGCATCTGACGATCATTATCCGCTCCGACAAAGCCGAACACTTCTCCGGCGGCCTGGTCATGAGCCGCGAGGACTACGTGTTCGGCGCCCTGCAGCCCCGCGGGACGTCCGACGCATGGGGGAACTACGCGGATTCCTGCTTCTACGAAGCGGGAGACGACGCGTGGACCTTGTTCCTGGTCGAGCCCTTCACGGTGGCCGTCGACTTCATGAACACGTTCTCTGACGGGAACCCTCGGTATCGCGACGCCGTGCCCGGCGACTGGTTCATTATGGATTACCACGCGCTGCAGGTCGGGTCGTGCGCGATCGATTTCTACGACTACGACATCATCCCTCCGGATACGCCGGTTCATTTGATTCCGCCGCTGCGGACGCTGCTCCTGCACCACGTCCCCACCAGGGACTTCAACGCCGACCGGATCGTCGATCTGAACGATTTCGCGGTCCTGGCCGCAAGCTGGCGATGCCCCGTGGATGGCGACCCGGACACTCCCGACGAGGCGTTCGATTTCGACGCCGACAGTCGGATCGACGTCAACGACCTGGCTCCCTTCTGCGAATTCTGGCTCGAACGGACCGGCGTCCCCCTGCCCCCCGATCCGGATCGGAAATAGGGCTCGTCCGGCTCTTGCGTACTCTCCTCAGTGCAATGGGGGGGCTGGTCCGTATTCGCTCGGTGTTCTCCCGGTCATATCATCGGTCAGACCATCCGGCTCCGCACTGCCATGCAATGGCATGAGGCGAAGAACACCAGGCGGGTAAATAGGGACTGCCCATCGCCGACGCGGCCTCGGCGATCAGGTGGATTTTGGAGGGATTGCCAGCCTGATCGACGAGACGTTCAAGAGTTTCTGGAGGATCTCATAGAGCCAGCTCCAACTGAGGGTGGACTCACAGACAATGCAAACCGCATCGAGACACTCCATGAGGATGTCCCGGTTGGCGTTGAGAAGTAGTTGAAAGAGGTCATGCGGTCCGGGT
>CALEZT010000158.1 GCA_937927975.1 uncultured Phycisphaerales bacterium | reverse complement strand
CTCATGGGCCGAACTTGTTCTACCGGAGCGTAGAGTTGAGAAAGCTGTGCTGCGCCGTGCGAAAGACCCACCCGCTTAAGCGCATTCTTGCAACGGCCGACGCCTGGATATGCGGGTTGCGCCGGGAACAGTCGGTCACGCGTCAGTCCATCGAGAGGGTCGACTGGGACGAGACGTTCGGCCTGGGCAAGATCAATCCGCTCGTCGATTGGACCGAGCAACAGGTGTGGGATTATATTCGCAAGAATGGGATCCCCTACAATACCCTGCACAACCAGGGGTTTCCCAGCATCGGCTGCGCTCCCTGCACCCGAGCAGTGCGCCCAGGTGACGATATCCGCGCCGGGCGCTGGTGGTGGGAGAATCCCGAGCACAAGGAATGCGGCCTGCACATCCGCGACGGCAAGATCGTCGGCGGGAGGAGACCCTAATGGATCATCTCGACAAACTTGAAGCCCAGAGCGTCTACATTCTGCGCGAGGCGTACCGTGAATTCAAGCAGCTTGTGATGCTCTGGTCGATCGGCAAGGACAGCACGGTGCTGTTATGGCTGGCCCGCAAGGCCTTCTTCGGGCACGTGCCGCTACCATTGATGCACATCGACACGCAGTACAAGATCCCGGAGATGATCGAATACCGCGACCGCCTGGCCAGGCAGTGGAAACTGAATATGATCTTCGGCCGCAACGAGGAGGCCCTGTCGGCGAAGTGCACCTTTCCGGACGGCCGGTGTACACGGCTGCAATGCTGCGCATTGCTCAAGAGCGAAGCGTTGAAGCATACGCTTTCAGGGGAGTGGCCCCGCTGGGTGCTCGATCATCACACCGGTCAGTATGTCAAGACCACTGGCGGCGAGCCGTTTACCGGCGTGATCGTCGGCGCCCGGGCCGATGAGGAAGGCAGCCGCAGCAAGGAACGATATTTCTCGCCGCGCGACCGGCACAGCGACTGGGACGTGTCGAATCAACCGCCGGAGTTGTGGAATCAATTCAAGACCGATTTCGCGCCCGGCACGCACGTACGGATTCACCCGCTGCTCGATTGGACGGAACTGAACGTCTGGGAGTACGTCGAGCGTGAGAACATCCCCATGGTGAGCCTGTACTTCGACCAGGGCACCGGACAACGATATCGCTCACTCGGCTGCTGGCCATGCACCAAGCCCGTGCAATCGACATCGAAGAACGTCCAGGAGATCATCGAGGAGCTGCGCAGCGGCAAGTTCGCCAACATCGCCGAGCGATCCGGGCGCGACCAGGACAAAGAAGACGGTTACGGTCTCGAGACGCTTCGCCGTGAAGGATACATGTGATGACAGATTCCAAGTCAGAAGTCAGAATTCGCACATCGGAAACCGATCGTGAGCAGATGGACATCGTGGTCATCGGCCATGTGGACCACGGCAAGAGCACGCTCGTCGGCCGGCTCCTGGCCGACACAGGCTCACTGCCCGAGGGCAAGCTGGAGCAGGTCAAACAGGCGTGCCATCGCAACGCGAAGCCCTTCGAGTACGCTTTTCTACTCGATGCGCTCAAAGACGAACAGGCCCAGGGTATTACCATCGATTCCGCACGATGCTTCTTTCACACGGCCAGACGCGAGTACATCATCATCGACGCGCCGGGGCACATTGAGTTTCTCAAGAATATGATCTCCGGGGCGGCCCGGGCCGAGGCCGGGCTGCTGGTGATCGATGTGGCCGAGGGGGTGCAGGAGAACTCACGTCGGCACGGCTACCTGATGAGCATGCTGGGTATCCGCCAGATCGCCGTGTGCGTCAACAAGATGGACATGGCCGGGTATCGACAGGAAGCATTCACAGCCGTTCGCGATGAATACGCAAGTTTCCTGGTCAAGATCGGCCTGGAACCCTTGGCCTTCATCCCGATCAGCGCCCGCGAAGGGGACAACGTGGCCCTCAGGTCTGAGCCTATGTCCTGGTACGCCGGGCCGACCATCCTTGAACTGCTGGACAGGTTGGAGAAAGAGCCTACGCCCGTGGACAAGCCCCTTCGTCTGCCGGTTCAGGACATCTACAAGTTCACCGAGGAGGGAGACGATCGGCGCATCGTCGCCGGCAGGATCGTCACCGGCCGGCTGCGTGTGGGCGACGAGGTCGTCTTCCTGCCCAGCGAAAAGCGAACCCGCGTCCGCAGCGTGGAGACCTTCCCGCGATCGGAGAAGCGGGAGGCCCAGGCCGGCGAGAGCGCCGGGGTGACGCTCCAGACGCAGATCTACATCAAGCCAGGCGAGTTAATGGTTCGGGCTGATGAGCCCAGGCCCCACGCGTCTACGAAGCTGGAGGCGAACCTCTTCTGGCTGAGCCCCAATCCGATGGTCATGGGCAAACGCTACAAACTCAAGCTGCATGCGACCCGCGCCGCGGCTTACCTCACACAGGTGCACGCGGTCATCGATGCCTCCAATCTGAGCACGGTGGCCAATCGCCGGCAGATCGAACGGCACGACGTTGCTCACGTGACGCTGGAGACGCTAAAGCCCGTGGCCTGCGATCCAGCACTGGAGATCCCGCAGACGGGACGGTTCGTCATCATCGATGACTACGAGATCGCCGGCGGCGGCGTGGTCCTGTCGGCGGAGGAGGCTTCCAATACCCTCGTGCTCGAGCACGTGCGGCAGCGAGACAAAGCCTGGGTGCGCAGCGGAATCAGTCCCGAGGCGCGTGCCTCGCGTCATAATCAGCGGCCAGCCTTGGTGGTCATCTGCGGCCCACAGGGTGGCGACATGGAATCCCTGGGACGTGCCATCGAGGAGCATCTCCACAACGCCGGCCGCCTGGCTTACTACCTCGGCCTGAGCAACCAGTTGCTGGGACTCAATGCGGATCTGAACGTCCTGGGGGGCCGTGAGGAATTCCTGCGGCGTCTGGGGGAAACTGCCCATTTGTTCACCGATGCCGGGTTGATCGTTATTGCCACGATTGCCGATCTCGATGATTTTGAGCTGCAAACCTTGGACACCCTGAATCGGCCGGGCGAACTTGTGGTTGTCAACGTCGGCGAAATTCAGTTGGGCCGACGCAAGCCCGATCTGGTTCTGGACACGGTCGATCCCAACGCCCTGCT
>CALEZT010000157.1 GCA_937927975.1 uncultured Phycisphaerales bacterium | reverse complement strand
GCCGACCTGCGGCGGGTGGAGCGCATGGCCCAGCGAGGAGAGATTCCCTGCCAGAAGGTCGGCGGCCAGTACCGGTTCAACCGCGCTCAGATCACCGAGTGGCTCCAGCAACAAATGGGCGGCATGAGCGACGACCACCTCGCCCAAGTCGATGCCGGCATGACCGCCCACCGCGAGACAGGGGAGGATGAAGCGATCATCACGCCTTTGTTGAATCCGCAGGCGGTCACGACGAGCCTGGGCTCTCGCACGAAGAACAGCACGCTGCGTGAGCTGGTCGCGATGGCTGTCGCGACGGGCAAGGTCTACAACGAGCAGGAGTTGCTGGACGCGGTTATGCACCGCGAGGAGTTGTGCAGCACCGCGATGGAAGGCGGCATCGCGATTCCGCATCCCCGGCGGCCTCTGCCTGACGCGATCGCCGAACCGATCCTCGTGGTCGCCAAGAATCAGGGAATCGCCTTCGGAGCCCGCGACGGCAAACTGACCCAGTTGTTCTTCCTGACCGCTTCGCAGGACGACCGCCATCACCTGCACACCCTGGCGCGCCTGTGCCGGATGCTCCAGGACGAGAATTTCGTCGCGCGTCTCCAAGAGGCTGAAACGTCGGCCGAGATCATTGAGCTGATGACCCTCCGCGAAAGCGAAGTGCTGAGCCAATAGGGGCAGATGCTCTTGGTGTTTCGCGACCGCACGTCCAGGACGCCGGATCCGGGTTCGTTCTGCGTCATGTCTCGCATACGGAACGAACACATTATCAGACCTTGCGTATAAAATGGTGAAGAAAGGAAGCCATACCGGTGTGGCTGACCATCACCGGGGCAGCGAGGGGAGTTGCCGACTTCACTTCCTTTCTAAACCCCGGTGCAACTACCCAGTGCCCGGGGTCTTGTTCCCCTGCGATCCATCCGAGGAGACGGGTTTTTTCGCGGCTATTTCGCCGTCGGCGGGTTCGGGTCGTCGAGAACCTTGATGCGAGCGTTGCGGATCAGGACGTGCTCGGCGCCCCGGCTGAGCTCCTGAAACCCGATATGCCCCTTGCGAGGACGGTCTTTCACCTTGGGGCAGGGCTGGCCGTTGTGGCGCAGCACGACTTGGTCCTGCTCGTCGAGGTTCAGATCGTGGATCACTTCGCCGTTGAGCACGACGTGCAGACGCGAGCCCTTGAGCGTCACGACGTAGGAGTTCCACTGCTCGGGTTTGTAGACCTGCTTGCGCGGGGCAATCGCGCGGTAGATGCCGCCGGTGAGTTCGGAGTCTTTCGCGTCGGGATTGTAGCGATAGTCCGCCATCTGCAGCTCCATGCCGTCGAAGGCGGGATCGCCCGCCAGGGGAACCCGCAACGCGCAGCCGCTATTGCCGGTGGGACCGAGCTTGAAGTCGTATTTCAGGATGAAGTCGCCGTACGGCTTGGGGCTCAACAGCCACGATCCGCGGGGCTCGCCGCCGTGGAGGATGCCGTCCTGGACGACCCACTTGGTGTTCGGGGCGGCCGGCAGCTTGCTCACGTCGCTCCAACTCCGCACCAGCCAGCCCTCGGGTGTCCCATCCTTCGGAAACAACGTCACGAACCCTTCTTCCTTTTCCTGCGGCTGCCCGGCGAGCAACGCAGCGCTCATGATTGCGACCGCCGCGACGACAATCCCATACAGGCGAGCATCTTGCATCTTCATGGTCCCATCTCCTTCATGGTTCGGTCTTCCTTCGGCAGCCGGGCAGTAAGCAGGGCCGCCCATGATGCCGTCATTGTATTGCGGGCCGGACCATGCATCAATGACAACTTGTGTGGAACGTGTTCGCAGGGAGAAGGACCGTCGTTACGCGTGTGCCATAAGACCGCGAGATTTGGAGGGTGCGTTGATTGCTTGGTAGACGCTGTCCGCGATCCGCGTTGACGGACTTGGTTCTTGCCGCGCTTTCGTTGAAGCGTACAATAGGGTCCCGTGGGCGACCGGCAGGGGCCGGTTGTCTTCCTGGGCATCCGCATCTGGTGGTGGAGATAAGGCATGAATCGAGGACTTTCGCGAAGGCAGGTTCTGGGCGGTGCTGCGGCGTTGGCGCTGCCGTATGTGATTTCGTCGAACGCCTGCGGCGCCAACGCCCCGAGCCGACGGATCACGATGGGGGCCATCGGCCTGGGCGGCCAGGGGATGCACAATCTAAGGAGTTTTCTCACCTTCCACGACGTGCGGGTCCTGGCGGTCTGCGACGTGGACGCCAACCACCTCAAGCGGGCGAAGGACACCGTGGATGCCGCCTATGGGAACACGGACTGCGCCGCGTACCGAGATTTTCGCGAGGTGCTCGCCCGCCGGGACCTCGACACCGTGCTGATCGCGACGCCGGACCATTGGCACGCGATTCTGGCCATCGAGGCCGCCAAGGCGGGCAAGGACATCTACTGCGAGAAGCCGATCTCCCTGACCGTCGCGGAGGGCCGGGCGGTCGTCGAGACGATGCGCCGCTACAACACGGTCTACCAGAGCGGCACGCAACGTCGGAGCATCGCGTGCTTCCGGTTCGCGGTGGACATGGCCCGAAATGGGGTGTTGGGCGAACTGAAGACCCTCCACTGCTATTATCACAACGGCCCGACGTGCCCGCCGCAACCGGCCCAGTCGGCGCCGGAGGGATTCGACTACAACCTGTGGCTCGGTCCCGCGCCGTGGGAGCCGTACACGCAGAGGCGCTGTCACGGCTCGTTCCGCTGGATCTACGACTACTCCGGCGGCCAGCTCACCGACCTCGGCGCGCACTTCGCGGACCTGGCCCAATGGGCGCACGGCGACGAGCAGACCAGCCCGATTCACTACGAAGGCTGGGCCGAGTTCCCCAAAGAGGGGTTGTTCAACACGCCGGTGAGATTCGAGGTCACCGCGACGTACGCTGACGGCGTCAAGATGGTCATGCACGACGAGACCGAGCCGGGCCGAGGACCGCGGGGCAACAAGTTCGTCGGCACGGAAGGCTGGGTGGACGTCGACGACACAGGCAAGGTCACCGCCTCCAGCGACGCCATCCTGCGAAGGCTCAACGCGGCTCAGCGGGGCTATGAATTCATGGAAGGCCACCACCACGACTTCCTGGAGTGCGTCCGCACGCGGGCCCGCACGATCGCCTCGCCCGAGGTGGCGCACCGCTCGACGACGACCTGTCACATCGCAAACATCTGCCTGCGTCTGGGCCGCCAGCTCCAGTGGGACCCGAGGGCAGAGCGGTTTGTCAGCGATCCCGAGGCCGACCGCATGCTCGCCCGCGCGACGCGAAGTCCGTGGAGGTCATAAGAAAACTGGCTCATCCGGTTTTCGCGTACTTCCATGGCCTTTGGGGACGCCGTCCCCAAACCCCTGGGATTTGTCGCTTTGCGCCAGAAACATGGCATGGGGGAAGGCGACGAACCACAAAGGCAGCGTCGCCCATGTCCCTGGACCGTGGCCCTCCCGCGACGCGGGCTCTCGCCGGGGGGGCGGGTTGCTTCCCAGCAGAGCGGGTTCCCAAACGCGATGAATCGCGTTTGGGGGCCCGACCCGTCTTCCGTCGCGACATATGGAGTATATCCGCGACCGGGATCTGCGACAAGAGATCCACCAGAGCAGACGCCATGCGGGAGGACAGAAGGCAAGTGGTGTCGGTTTTCCTGGAACACGGATCGGATCGGCTCTGCTCCTGATGTTTCTGGCCCAAAGCGGGAAATCCCAGGGGTCCGGGGACGGCGTCCCCGGCGGCCGGTCGTTGCCCTATCTCCAAGTACGCAAAAGCCGGATGAGCCAGAAAACTCGAAACTCGAAACCCGAAATCCGAAACAAGCACGAAGGTTCAAGACCCAAATGCCCAAAACGGAGCCTCCGAACGCGGCCAGTGTTTCGGTTCGGTGTGTGGTCGTGTTGGGACTACAGACTCGCGTGTTCGGAGAGGCCGTCGCCGTTCGTGTCGGAGGGATCGTCGGCCTGGAAGGCCCCGGTGACCGGATCGAAGCGCCAGCCGTGGGTACCCGCGCCGGCGACGGCTCCGCCGATTCGGACCGTGTCGAGGCGGTTGTACGGATTGACGGGCATCCGCTCCAGTCGCGGCCAGGAGCTCTCGCCCATGGGATTCTCGCCGACCCCGGTGATCCGCCGGATGAAGTCCTCGCCGCTCTCGCCAGCCAGGGCCGGAAGCCGGTCCTCGTGCTGACGGCGATAGACCTCGATATGGCGGCGGACGTTCTGCAGGTTCTCGCACAGACCTGCGATCCGCGCGTCGGCGCCGGCCGAACTGAACCGCGGGGCCAGGGTCGAGCCGATCAATAGGAGAACGACCATGGCGAGAACGACCTGAATCAGCGAGAATCCGCCTCGTGTTTTCATCCCATCTCTCCGAGCTGCGTGCCAGAACGCGTGGACGGAACCCCCAGATGTCGCCGTCCCGGAAAAGTATACGGAAGGAAGGCTTCGATGCAAAACCCCTGCGACGCAATCGCCGGGTCGGGGTCGCGATCAGAGCGCGACGTGATCGAGAATGCCGTCGCCGTTGGCGTCGATGTTGTCGTCCGCCTGGAGTTGTCCGCTGGCGGGATCGAAGCGCCAGCCGTGGGTGTTCGCCCCGGCGGCGGCCCCGCCGACCCGCACGGTGTCGAGGTTGTTGAACGGATTGGCGGGCATTCGCAGGAAGTAGGGGCCGAACTGGGCGCCCGCGTTGCCTGCGATGTCCGTCTTGGTGGTCATGCGACGGACGAAATCGGCGCCGGTCTCGCCGAGCGCGGCCGGCAGTTGTTCCTGATGGTGGTAGCGGTACAGTTCGATTTGTTTGCGGACGGCCGCCAGATTGGAGCTCAGCGCGGAAACCTTGGCCTCGGACGTGTTGGAGCCGAACTGGGGAATGACGATGGCCGCCATGATCCCCAGCAGAGCGACGACGATCATCAACTCCACCAGGGTGAAAGCTCGTTTGGCAATCATGACAAACCCCTTACGACAGACCGTATTGGAGCAGGCTCCGCCCGAGCGGGCCTCCACGACAAGCATAACAAACGAATCCGAAGGCGGCAAAAAGGGTCGTGTCCGAACTCTGGCGACAGGGCCCCCTCAGGCGTCCGAAAAACGAGAAAATGTTGCATCCGGACCCGGCACAGCGATATGATGAATCCGTGCGGCGGCGGGGACCGGACGGGCTGTCATAGCCGAATCAGGCGATATTGGTTCATGTGAATTTCCAGAATTGGGAAGGAGACGTGCCATGGAACGCCGACTGTCGGCCTTTACGCTGATCGAACTGCTCGTGGTTATCGCCATCATCGCGATTCTGATGGCGATCATGATGCCGGCCCTCCAGCGGGTCAAATCGCAAGCCCAGGAAATGAATTGTCGAGGCAACCTGCGCCAGTACGGAATCGCCCAGGCGATGTACCTGGACGACTCCGAGGACCGGTATCCCTCCGCGTGGAACTCCCTGGTGAAGTCGGAGGCCCCTGTGAGCGGATATGAGCGGTACTGCCGGTGGCATGACCCGCGATATCCGGCCGACGGTCCCTTCTGGCCTTATCTCAAGGACGAGCAGGTGCATCTGTGCCCCACGTTCAACGTGCTGGCCAAGTCGGAGGGGGCCCGCCACCCGAGCCACGTCGCCACGAACCCGATCGATCCGTACTACAGCTACAGTATGAATGCGTTCCTGGGCAGCACCGGCGGGACCAACCCGGGCGGCGTCATCAAGCGGTCGCGGGTCAGTCGGAGCCACGCGGAGGTGTTCTTCTTCGCCGAGGAGAACATGTGGACCCGGCCGGGCAACGCGAACGTGCTCAACGACAACGCGCTGTGCCCCGACGGGCGGGACTGGTTCGGCACGTTCCACGGCGCCAAGCAGAACGATTGGAACGGCGGAACCTGCAACCTTGTCTTCGTGGACTCGCACGTCGATTCGGTCAAGTCCGGCCTGCAGGTGGCGCCGGACAAGACCGCGGACTACAGCACCAGTGAGTTCTTCCCGACGCGGAGATTCGAGAAGCACGGCTGGCCGCTCAAGACCGCTCCGTGATCGTCGCTTCCCGTCCGTTCGGGGCCCGGTTCAACGACTGTGGTTCTCTCTGTGCGCCGGACTACGCGGTGCGTCGTCTGCCCGAGCAGATCACGATCTGACCGGCCGAGCGGTCGTTGACGACGATCGTGACCATCGTGTCTTCTTTGCAGCCTTTGAGGCAGGCGGCCTGGACCGCAGGGAGGTTCTCTCCGAATGCGGTGAAGGCGCGCTCCGTGGCGTCCTCGCGGGTACAGACGCCGTGGGCGTCGGGACCCTGCTGGTTGGTTCCCTTCGTGAGAAACGGTTTGCTGAGGTTGCCTTCGATCATGTACTTGGCGCCCTGGTCCGAGGCCACTGTCGGGCTGCCCTTGAGGATGCGTTTCGCGGTCGCCTCGCAGTCCGCCCGCTTGCCTCGGATGCGGACCTTGACGCCGCGTTCGAGGAACTCGATGTAGACCTTCTGCCCGATGGCGGCGACCGCGTCGGCCCCGGTGATCTTCTCGAAACCGCTCACCGGCGCTTCGGAGGCCGGCGCGGCCTCGGGCTGCGGCTCCCGAACCACCGCCTCCTTCGCGGCGGTCTCGCCTGCACGCCGGAGCCGGCCGCGGAGAACGTGGCCGTGTTGCCCTTCCTCGGAGGTCACGCTGCCGGGGCAGCCAATCAAGTGCGCCACGCGCGTCAGGAGCCTGTCCGGCGTAACCTCCAGCGGCACGAGCTTGAAGCGGCCGTCCGACTTGCGATCGAGGATGATCGTGCCGGTCTCCTCCGGCTCTCCGGCGTAGATCCCCCAGACGATGACTCTGCCGGTCTTGACGACGGTGACGGGAGCGCCCCGCAGGATCAGCGAGCCGAAAGTCTCCGCGAGTTCCCGGTTGGGACTGGTGATCCAGGCGTTGTTCTTCTCGATCAGCAGGAACGCATGACGCTCGTTCAGCGGACGCTTGAGCTCCGCTTTGCTCTTGGGTATCTTCACCTTTTCCGACAAGGTTTTCTCCTTCTCTCCGAGGGGTCCGGGGTCCGCCCCCGCCCAACTCCAGGAATATCCAGGGGCAGCTCGACAGCCGCTTGCGGAACCTCGCTTTGGGCCCGAGTCTGATTCCCGCGGAGCCTTCGCGGGTCCTCGCCCGGGCTCTCGGCGATCTCCGCGTCGCTTGGGCCGCCGAAGAACCCCCGGTGACTGATAGAAATCGAATAACCGACGATGAGACAGATTGTATCGCCTGGGGCGTCGAGAATCCAGGAAAAAGTGCAGACGACAGCAGCGAGACGGAACGCTTGCATCGCGTCTTGCGGCCTTGTTGCGAACGCCAGCGGCCTTGCCCCCTGCGGAACCGACCGCTATGATGGGGCCTTTGATTCCTGAGGGTTGTTCTTGGTCCAGTCCGGTTCGCACAATCCAGGTCCGACGTCACAGGCCGATTCGACGGCTTCGAAGGGCAAGCCCCGTTCGGGGCGCCGATGGCGTTGGATTGCGGGGGCTTGGGCTTTGTGGCTGGGCTTGGCCCTCGCGGTCGCGATCGCGGGATGGGCGGCGTGGTCGCACCGGTCCGGCGGGATCGTCGCGGCGTTCTCATCGCGGGGCGTGACGGCCGAGGAGCGGGTCCGGCTGATTCAGGAGTACTTCGACTCCCTCGGCGCGGTGGCGCCGCTGGCGTACGTCGGTCTTGTGACCGTCGAGGTGGTCGTCGCGCCGATCCCGGGATTGATGCTCTACGCCCCCGGCGGCGTCGTGTTTGGCGGCTTTCTCGGAGGGTTGCTCTCGCTGCTGGGCAACACGTTCGGGGCCGGGATCGCGTGTGCCGCGATTCGGGCGCTGGGCGGCAAGCGATTCGCGTCCTGGCTGGAGCAGGGGCGGTTGGCGGTGTACCGCGAAAAGCTGGCCAGGGCGGGGTTCTGGGTGATCCTGCTTCTGCGCGTCAATCCGCTGACGTCGTCGGACCTCGTGTCGTACGCGGCGGGACTGGCGGGCATCCCGGTCTGGAAGGTCATGGTCGGCACGATGCTGGGCATGGCGCCGCTGTGCTGGGCGCAGGCGTATCTGTCCGAGGGCATCATGACCGCGATCCCCCAACTGATCTATCCGCTGATCGCGCTGTGCGCGATCTACGCGGCGGTGGCCGTGTGGATCATCGTGCGGCTGGCCAGGCCGGGTCGGGACCGGTAAGAGCCGACAGTGGTCCCGCCGCACGGGCCACGAGACACGAGCCACGGGTCACGGGTCACGATCCGCGTAATCTTCCGGGAAGTTCAGGTACGCGAACTGCCCGTGCAGCTCGAACGCCTTGCGGTCGCGGGCCTTGGCCGCCGCGACCGGATCGTCGAACCGCCCGAGGTAGTAGTGCCTGCCGCGCGAGGTGATTCCCGCCTCCCAGTGGTCGCCTCGCGGGTACACGCCGACGAAGCCCGACGACCCGCCGTGCGGGCCCTTGTTCATCTGGTTCTGACGCTGCGTGCACGCCCGCAGGTTGCACCGCCGGTTGTCCCAGATCCGGCAGTTCTTGTGGTCCACGGTCGAGCCCTTCCTCGCCTTCGTGATCTGGCGGTGCATGTAGATGGTCCGCCCCTTCTTGTCCCGCCGCATTGCATACACCATGCCGCCTCGCTTGTTGCTGGCGCACCACTTGTGCCTGCTGAGTTCCTCGTAGTCCTCGGGGTCCACGAGGACGAAGCGGTCGCCCGACAGCTTGATTCGACGCGAGCCCTCGTAGCATTTGTAGACGGGCGAACTCCAGTCCAGCAGCCGTTCGTCGACGTGCTCCCGCCGCCGGGTCCGCGGCCGCTCCACGCGGACCGCTTGGAAGTTCCGGCACCACCCGGTCGGCCAGACCTCGCGCAACTGCCCGGGGCTGTCCGGATGCTCGGTGCACAAAAGGGCCGAGGGCAGAAACGCGAAGGAGTCCCGCCATCGACGGCTCTCTGGCGGCCGGCATGCATGCTCGCACAACTGGCACCGGTTCACGTAATATCTCGCGACGTTCCACTCCCACAACTCCCCGCGACAGCAGGGCGGCCAGACCTCGCTGTCGATCGGCGGCAGTCGCAGTCCCCGCGGCGGCGTGACGCCCTGGCAGATCAGGGGCACGGTCTGACGCGGGTCGGCCCGGCCCTGGGCCGGCTTCTTGCGACGCGCGGACGATCGGCGCTTCCCAGGGGCGGGCGACGCATGCGTCGCCCCTACGAGAGTGCGGTTGTGCCTTGTCTTCATGTTTCTCCCTTTCCAGCTCGCTTCTGGCAAGTGTCTCGTGACCCGTGCCCCGTCGCTCGCAAGGGACGACCGGGCCGCGACAGAGACTATGGTACAATGATCAAGGACTTCTGTCAACAAATAATCAAACAAACATGCGAAAAGGCTCACCGTTGTAAACCCTTGTCGTCACAGGAGTAGCAGTCGCCGGCGGAGAATTCGGGCAGAAAAAACGTGGGAGCGTGGATGCGTAGAAGCGTGGAAGCGTTCAGAAAGAGTCCGGCCGGCATCGGTCCGCATCCGAAACGCGGGTCACGGGCCACGGGCAACGGATCACTGCTTCAAGCAACCGCAGATGAACGCGGATGAACGCTGATGGAAACCGCACAAGGACAGCGCGGCAGCGGCAGGGCGGGCTCCGCCCACCGCTCTTTCTCCCAACGCATCCACGCTTCTACGCTTCTACGCTTACACGCTTCCACGCGGCGTCCCGCCGCAGAATTCCCTTGCTTTCTCCCCACACGCTCTCGATAATGATTCCCAGAGCGACACCCCTGCTGATGCTGAGACGAATGAGTGGGAGCTTAACGCGTTCCGGAGACCAGGACCATGGCGCCAGACAGAGACGGGGGCAATAAGCCGGATGGCGAGGACATCCACGATGGGACATCGATCGTGCCCATCCAGCGGGTGCAGAGTCTGATCCTGGTAATTCGAGGCCAGAAGGTGATTTTGGATTCCGATTTGGCTGGGCTGTATGGCGTCGCCACCAGCCGTCTGAATGAACAGGTGAAGCGCAATGCGGAGCGTTTCCCTGCGGACTTCATGTTCCGACTGAGTCCCGAGGAGTTCGCCGGTTTGATGTCGCAAATTGCGATATCAAACGGGAGCCGAGGGGGGGCGTCGAAAGCTTCCCTATGCCTTCACGGAGCACGGCGCGATCATGGCCGCCGGCGTCCTCAACTCGCCCCAGGCTATCCAGACCAGCATTTTCGTCGTCCGGGCCTTCGTACGCCTGCGTCACATCCTCGCCTCGCAGGAAGGCCTCGCGGCCAAGGTCAAACGCCTCCAGAAGACCGTCCAGAACCACGACAAGCAGATCGTCGCCATCGTGGACACGATCCAGTTGCTGATGCCCCCGCCCGAGGAGCTGCCCAAGGAACCCTTCGGCTTCCGCCGGGCCAGGAAGAACTGAGTTCGCCGCCGCCACGCCGGACCCACGGAACAGCAACCGCAGATGGGGATACTGAAGGGGTGCGGTACTTTTTTCGGCGGGACGCCGCGTTGAAGCGCGGGAGCGTAGAAGCGAGAGTTGGGAGGCGACCTTATTGACCGGATTGACCTTGTTGACGGTGGGGGGGCGGGGCAGTTGGGCGACGGGTCTGGGATTTGGGCTTCCAAAAGGGATCGGCTTTTGGTAGAATCTTGGGAGCGACGCGGAAGCACTTCTACGGTACGACAACCAAGAGAGAGTTGGAGAGGGACCTTATTGACCGGATTGACCTTATTGACGCGATTGACCTCATCGTCAATGGGGTCAATGAGGTCAATGAGGTCCTTCTTATCCGATCGTTTCTTCGGGAATTTGTCGAGGCGGGGGATGTGAAAGGAGCGGAGAAGAGATGGTTGAGTTGTTCGACAAGCCCGGCGGGTTCCGGCGGCTGCATTCCTTTACCCTGGCGACGATCGTCCAGATCGAGACGCTGCGGTTCTGCCGGCGGTTCTTCACGCACGAGGTCCGCGAGGGGCGAGAGAAGTTCTACGACCCCAAGGGCCGCCAGTACGACCAGATGACCCAGGCGGCTCGCAGCGGGCGACAGAACCTCATCGAAGGGTCGGAACGGGCCGGGACGAGCAAGGACACCGAGATGAAGCTCACGGACGTCGCGAGGGCGAGTCTGAGCGAGCTGCGCGGCGACTACGAGATGGTGATCCTCGACCGGGGCGAGATCCCCTGGTCGGTACACGAGCCACAGGCGAAGGCGGTGAACGCGGTGGCGCTGGACACGGCGTCTTTCGAGGACGACATGGTGCACGAGTCGGCCAGGCATGCCTTGGCTCAGCGGAAGAAGTACGCCCGGTGGCTGGACGCCGAGGACGCGGTGGTCGTGGCCAACGCGATGCTCCTGATCATCGGTCGGGCGATGAACATGCTCAAGAGCCAGGTCGAATCGCGGGGCAAGGCATTCGAAGAGGCCGGCGGGTTCAGCGAGCGTCTGACCGCCAAGCGGGTCGAAACGCGGGAAAAGGGCAGGCTTTCGGGGCCCGAATGCCCCTCGTGCGGCAAGACGATGCGCCGGCGGAAGTCGGCCAAGGGGCCGTTCTGGGGCTGTTCGGCGTTCCCCGAGTGCAAGGGAACCCGGCCGATCCAGGAAGAGCCCAGAGCGGGAGCGGGACCTCATTGACCGGATTGACCTCACTGACAATAGGGTCAATGAAGTCAACGAGGTCAATAAGGTCCTTCAAAGGCCGGCATCGCCAGGGCGGGAATCGAACGAATCGCGGACGATTCCCGCGGCCGGCGCAGGGCTCTCGCGGGCCGGGAGTGCTGAAAATCCGGATTTTTGCGGATTGACAGGGGGCCGGGGGGGCTATATACTCGCGCACTTTATTTGCCTCAGTCTCGTCGGCACTGGAACCCCAGCGTGATGGGCCGGCGGGTTTTTCACAGGTGTAATGGACAAGTAACAGGGTTCTCGGGCGCGGCAGGTCGCGTCGGGGGGGCCCGTACCTCCGCCTTCAGCCGGGATCGGTAGGACGGCCGGAGGCGGTAGAGTCGGACGGAAATTGAATAAAGGAGACGGCAGGAATGGCAAAGAAAATGGTGTACTTTTTCGGGGGCGGCAAGGGCGAGGGCAACGCGGGGATGAAGAATCTCCTGGGCGGCAAAGGCGCCAATCTGGCGGAGATGGCCAGCCTGGGCGTGCCGGTTCCTCCGGGCTTCACGATCACCACCGACGTGTGCGTGCACTACTACCAGAACAAGAAGAAGTATCCGCAGGGCCTGAAGGAAGAAGTGGCCAAGACGATGACCAAGGTCGAGAAGGTCATGGGCAAGAAGTTCGGCGACGTGAAGGACCCGCTGCTGATGTCGGTTCGGTCGGGCGCCCGCAAGTCGATGCCGGGCATGATGGAGACCGTGCTGAACGTCGGGCTCACGAGCAAGACGATCCCGGGGATGATCGAGGCGACCGGCGGCAACGAGCGGTTCGTGTACGACGCGTATCGTCGGCTGATCATGATGTACTCGGACGTGGTGATGGAGAAGGCCGCGGGCGTCGAGGCCAAGGAAGACATGGGCATTCGGCGGCAGCTCGAACACCTGATGGACGGGATGAAGAAGGCTCGCGGCGTGACGCTCGACACCGAGCTGACCGCGGCCGACCTCAAGGAGCTTTGCGGCTCGTTCAAGGCCAAGGTCAAGGAAGTGCTCGGCAAGGAATTCCCCGACGACCCGCAGGCGCAGCTCTGGGGCGGCATCGACGCGGTGTTCGCCTCGTGGAACGGCAAGCGCGCCATCAGCTACCGCCGGATCGAGAACATCCCGGATGAGTGGGGTACCGCGGTCAACGTGCAGTCGATGGTCTTCGGAAACATGGGCGAAGACTCCGCCACCGGCGTGGCCTTCTCCCGTAACCCTGCCACCGGGGACGCGCACTTCTACGGCGAGTGGCTGGTCAACGCCCAGGGTGAGGACGTGGTGGCCGGCATTCGGACGCCGAACCCGCTCAACGAGGCGACGAAGAACGAGCAGAACAAGAGCTTCGCCTCGCTGGAAAGCGCGATGCCGAAGGTCTACAAGGAGCTCGACGCCATTCAGAAGCGGCTCGAAAAGCACTATCACGACATGCAGGACATCGAGTTCACGATCGAGAAGGGTCGTCTCTGGATGCTCCAGTGCCGCGTCGGCAAGCGCAACGGCCCGGCCGCCGTCCGCATGGCCGTCGACATGCTCAAAGAGAAGCTCATCAAGAAGGAAGAGGCGGTCATGCGCGTGACCCCCGCCCAGCTCGACGAGCTCCTGCACCCGATCATCGACCCGAAGGTCGAGAGCACGCAGAAAATCCTCGCCAAAGGCCTGCCCGCCGGCCCCGGCGGCGCGACCGGCCAGGTCGTCTTCACCGCCCTCGACGCGGTCAACTGGGCCAAGTCCGGCAAGAAGGTCATTCTGGTCCGCGAAGAAACCAACCCCGAGGACGTCGAAGGCATGCGAGCGGCCCAGGCCATCCTCACGGCCCGCGGCGGCATGACCAGCCACGCGGCCCTCGTCGCCCGCGGCTGGGGCAAGTGCTGCATCGTCGGCTGCGGCGCCCTGCACGTGGACCTGCCCAAGAAAGAATTCCGCGTCGGTGGCCAGAGCTTCCGCGAGGGCGAATGGGTCACCCTCAACGGCACCAAGGGCACCGTCTACGCCGGCCAGCTCCCGATGATGGACGCAGGCGAGGAGAACAAGGTCCTCATGGACTTCCTCAAGATCTGCGACTCCCTCAAGCGCCTCGGCGTCCGCACCAATGCCGAATCGCCCGCCGACGCCGCCAAGGCCCGCGCCTACGGAGCCCAGGGCATCGGCCTGTTCCGCACCGAGCACATGTTCTACGGCAAAGGCAGCGACGAGCCCCTCTTCATCCTCCGCAAGATGATCATGTCCAAGACCGTCGAGGAGCGCAAGAAGGCCGTCGACGAGCTGTTCCCCTACGTCAAACGCGACATGAAGGGCACGATGGAAGTCATGGACGGCCTCCCCGTCGTCGTCCGTCTGCTCGACCCGCCTCTGCATGAGTTCGTCCCGCAGGACGTCGAGAAGCAGCAGGCCCTGGCCAAGGCCCTGAACATCACCATGGAAGACTTCACCCGGCGCGCCGACGCGCTCCACGAGAGCAACCCCATGATGGGCCATCGCGGCGTGCGTCTGGGCGTCACCTATCCCGAAGTCACCGAGATGCAGGCCCGCGCCCTCTTCGAGGCGGCCGCCGAACTGATCAAGGAAGGCAAGAAGCCCTATCCCGAGCTGATGATCCCCGTCGTCTGCGACGCCAACGAGATCCGCGAGCAGCGCAAGATCATCGACCAGGTCTACAAGGACACCCTCAAGAAGTTCGGCCTCAAGAAGATGAAGCACATGATCGGCACCATGATCGAGATCCCCAGGGCGGCCCTGCTGTCCGGCCAGATCGCCGAGTTCGCCGAGTTCTTCAGCTTCGGGACCAACGACCTGACCCAGATGACCTTCGGCTTCAGCCGCGACGACATCGGCGGGTTCCTCCCCGACTACGTCAACCAGGGCATCCTGGCCAACGACCCATTCCAGACCATCGACCAGTCCGGCGTCGGCGAGCTGATCAAGTTCAGCGTCGAGCGCGGCCGCAAGGCCAACAAGGCCCTCGAGATCGGCATCTGCGGCGAGCAGGGCGGCGAGCCCGCCTCCGTGGCCTTCTGCCACAAGGTCGGCCTGGACTACGTGAGCTGCTCTCCGTTCCGCGTTCCGATCGCCCGGCTCGCGGCGGCCCAGGCGGCGGTGTCGAAGTAAGGAAGAAAACTCCAAATCCGACCCCGCGAGAGCGGGAACGTAATATCGAAATTCGACCCCGCCTTGGCGGGAACGTAAACAAGCACGAATGACCAAAATTCGAATTCTCGAAACGTCTGGTGGTCGGGAACGCGACAGCGTTTTGGTGGTTTGAACTTGGGATTTTGGGATTTGTTTCGGATTTCGTGCTTCGAGCTTCGGATTTTGGGGTCGGACTGCCTTTCGGCGTGAAGTCGCGCCGCGACAGCGATTGTTGCTGTTGACAAAGGTGGCCCAAGAGGTACAATACCAGGGTGCGCCGTCGATCGCGGCGGCGCACCCTGTTCTTTCAGCCGGCCTTCCCGGCTGGATCGTGGTGGAAGTAGCTCAGTTTGGTTAGAGCATCAGATTGTGGTTCTGAGGGTCGGGGGTTCGAATCCCCTCTTCCACCCTTTGTAAGTCCTTAAGACTCCACTATTTACATCTTCTCCCTGCAGGGCGGGTGTGGACGATCGGCCGTCGCCTTACGGATTGCCTTACGCCTTAAGTAACGCGGGATCTAAGGCGGTCAATTGTTGTTGCCAAACCCTCCAAGCGAGCCTACCATAGTGTTGTTGGATGGCCAGATCAGCGTACCCGATAATATCAGCGCATAGCTAGGGTATGCGACTCTTGATAAGGGAGATCTTCTGCCGATGCCCACGCGTACGATCAAGCTCAAAATGGTGTTGCCGCGGTCCGAACGGGGGCGATCGGTCCGGTGCGATCTCTGGACAACTCACGCGGTCATTAACGACGCGGTGAAGCAGATCGAAGAGGTACTCCTGCTCTGCAGGGGGAATGCTTACATAGATTCGCAAGGAAAGGTACGTGGACGGGATGAGGTGCGTTCCGATGCAATCGAATACGCTCACGCTGTCCAACAGCGAACTGGACATCCCGGGGAAGGAAGCGACGAACAGATTCTCCTCCTCTTGCGGCGGTTGTACGAAGCGATTGTGGAATCCGCCAAGACGCCGAACACAGGCAATGCGCAGGAGTCGCGAGGATTTGTGCGACCAATGATGGATCCCGCGAGTCAAGGTGGTAGGCATGCAGCGAACAAGGTTTTGGACACCATGCCCGCCTGGGCAGAAATGATGCGGAGAGCCGAATCTGGTTGGGAAATCCGCTCTCAGGAATGGCTGCAATCTCATGAGGCGGTCGCGTTGCTCAAGGCTACAGGGGCACCGCCGCGGTGGGTCCGCCTCCATCGTACGGGGGAGCCTTGGCAGGAGGCATTCCTTGCCCATCAGGAGCGACTGCGGAATCAAGTAGCGCGCGATCCTCTGGAACCGTTACGAGCGATAGGACTGCTCCCATTGCTCAAGCCGCCAGTACGGACAAGACTCGCGGGATCTCGCGGGGGCGTCTCGTCGTGGGAGGACCTTGCCATGCGGTTGGCGGTCGGGCACTTCAATTCCTGGGAGTCGAATGACCATCGCGCCCGGGCCGAGTACATGAGGCTCCAGGATAGAGTCGAACAACTCAGACGTAGTGTGGACCAAGACGCACTGCAGCACGTTCGGGGCTATGAGCAGGCCCGTCACGAAGAACTGAAACGCGTGGCACTTGCCGATGACGATAACCCGTACCGTCTGGCCCGCCGGGCCCTGCGGGGATGGGACATCATCCGAGATCGCTGGCAATCCCAAGCCTGTCGGAATTGCGACAACCGTATCAAGGTTCTGGCCGAGTTGCAGGGTCGTCTCCGCGGTCGATTTGGCGATCCGCATTTCTACCGGTGGCTGGCTGATGACGCCCAGGAACCCCTATGGCGCGGAGCTGACCCGCTTCCCCACATCGTACTGCTCAATGACGCTATGCGTCGGCTCAGTCGAAAGAAGAACGGCGCCGCCTTCACGGGCGCCGACGCCCGCCAGCACCCTCGTTGGGTCCAATTCGAGCGCAGCGGCGGAAGCAACCTGCACGACTACCATCTGAATGAGGATGCTGGCGAGTTGTACTTGCTCTTGCCTCTGCTGCGCAATGAAGGCAACGGCATCCTGCAAGAGGTCGAGCATCGTATTCGACTGGCTCGATCAGGCCAGTTCGCCCAAGTGAAGCTGCATCCGCCCGAACGCCGCGGCGGCGCGCCGGTTGTGGACTACCGTAGCGCCCATCAGATGAACAAGGCCCAGTTGGGCAGCGCGGACATTCTCTTCAAACGGTCACGATTGGAGAATCATCCTGTCGGAAGACTGGCGGAGGGAGAAATCGGCCCAGCGTGGCTGAAGATAGCCCTTGACGTTGTCGTGCAGATCCCGGACCTTTGGCAGGGACATGAAGCGCAGAAACGAATCAAGGCACAGATCAGCCATTTTATGCAGGCCGCGAGTGTGGGCCAGTCGGCGGGCTCCGCTCTGGAGCCAGGTCTGCGTGTCTTGAGCGTTGATCTGGGCGTCCGTACATTCGCAGCTTGTTCAGTCTTCACCCTCACGGATAATCCACCTGGAACGGCCCTGCACTTCCGTGTACAGGGGATGGACGGCCTATGGGCCCAGCACGAACGATCATTTCTGCTCACACTTCCGGGCGAAAGCCCCGATCGTGGGGCGTCGGAGTGTCGGGGGGCAGTAATGCAGGAGCTGGCGGATTTGCGCGCAAGCCTCTTTCGTCTGAATGAACTCCTTCGGCTATCCGTGCAGGCTGATCCCGAGGTACGGCGATTGATCCTATCAGGGTGGTTGGATGGGGCTGGGGAGGAAGACGACAACCTTAAGCGGCTGCTTGGGATGACCGACGCCCAGCCGACGGCTTGGGAGAGAGCTGTGCTGGATTGGCGGATTCGGCTGGATGCAAAGACCGGTAATCGCATCAGCCAATGGCGAGAACACACCCGGCCCCGTGCGGCAGACGGCGAAGACCATCGCCATCGCCGCGGCTACCACGGGGGCAAGAGCGCATGGGCAATCCAGTACCTTACCGATGTACGACGCCTCCTGTTGCGCTGGAGCCTGCACGGCAGGCGGTCGGGGCATATTCGCTGTCAGGATCGCCAAGGCGGAGTTTTCGCTTCCCATCTGCTGCGACATATCAACGCGCTCAAAGACGACCGCATCAAGACAGGGGCCGACCTGATTGTGCAGGCAGCGCGAGGCCTGGTCCATGATGACAACGGGAACTGGCGGGAGAAGTACGCCCCATGCCAACTCGTCCTCCTGGAGAACCTGGCCCGCTACCGGTTTAGGACGGATCGCTCGCGGCGCGAGAACTCGCAACTGATGCGATGGTGCCACCGGGCAATCCACAGGGAGACCGAGATGCAGGCGCAGGCGTACGGTATGCAGATACGCGACACCGCAGCTGGTTTTTCCAGTCGCTATCACGCCAGGACCGGGGCACCGGGGCTACGCGTGCGCCGGGTGACACAGGCCGACTTGGACGATCCGGCCACCAAGATGAGATTACTGGATGCGATGCAGAGCGTTCCAGGGACGCGTGGTGAACCAAGCCTGGGCGATCTTGTGCCTTGGCCGGGCGGACCTGAGTTCGTGACCGTATCGCCTGGAGGACAGTCGCTCGTCGTTCTCCATGCCGATATCAATGCCGCGCAGAACCTGCAACGGCGGTTGTGGACGCGACACACGGATGCGTACCGCATGATCGCCACGAGATTCGATGTGGCGGGGCAGGAGATCTGGCTGCCCAATCCGGTGGGGAAGCGACTCCTGGGGGCCCTGGTGGCACTGGGGGCGGCAAGCGGCTATGCCCGCCTTTCCAAGGCGGCGGACGGCGATGGTTACGTGCTCACCCCAATTCGCAAGGTCGAATGGACACGCGCGATCGGTGCCGAAATCGAACCGGAGGCAGAAACAGAGGGCCGGATGGATGAGGACGCCGACGTGGAAATGCTGGACGAATTAGCCGACGCTGTTCGCACCCGGGCCTCTGAGACCTTCTTCCGCGACCCATCCGGCGTCGTATTGCCAGCAGATCGCTGGTATCCAGCCAAAGTGTTTTGGAGCCGGGTCCAGGCCAGGATTGTCCCGCTGCTGCGTCCGCAATCGCAGGACCCATTCTGATCGGTGTCGGGTCTTCCGCGAACCCCAAGCGTCCAAGACTTGCGGGCAGCCTGTCCTTCTGGTATACTGATTCCGTCCGGGCCTATAGGGTCCAGGTGGAGTTGCCGGAAGTGCCTCGTTCAGCGGCATTTAACGCTGGACACCCGGCAGGATCGGTTTGTGCGTGCAGGTCGCGATCTTTGGCAATACGTTATCTCGCGGACGGGTTCGCGGAAACCCCATCCTAAGTGCTATCGTGACAGGCGGTTAGATCGCCTGGGGGTCGCAGCCCGCACGCGTGCACCGGTCGGCACGAGACGCAAGCTCGGCCAGGACGGCGCCACGTTGTCGCAGCCCGCACGCGTGCACCGGTCGGCACACAATGCCACTGATTGCGATGCTGGCGGCGATGGCGTCGCAGCCCGCACGCGTGCACCGGTCGGCACCCGACGGACACCAAGGTCTCGGAGTTCAGCCAACGTCGCAGCCCGCACGCGTGCACCGGTCGGCACACGAAGTACTCCGGCGCCGCCGAGGGCGTCGGTGCGTCGCAGCCCGCACGCGTGCACCGGTCGGCACGCGGCTCACACGTACTTCGTTGGACCGAGTGCAACGTCGCAGCCCGCACGCGTGCACCGGTCGGCACAGCACGCCCACGCCCACGCAGGCGGCCTTGGCCACGTCGCAGCCCGCACGCGTGCACCGGTCGGCACGCCGTATAGCCGCTTGTGGCACACCTGACACGTCGTCGCAGCCCGCACGCGTGCACCGGTCGGCACAGGGTCACAAATCCCTTATGAGCGTCGCCGCTAAGGTCGCAGCCCGCACGCGTGCACCGGTCGGCACTACAACTTCATCGACGCCCTGGACGACGACGACACGTCGCAGCCCGCACGCGTGCACCGGTCGGCACGACCAGTTTGTCGCGGTGTGCGGGGACGTGTCACGTCGCAGCCCGCACGCGTGCACCGGTCGGCACCAGCGGGGCTATGCCGACAAGGGCATGACCCTGGTCGCAGCCCGCACGCGTGCACCGGTCGGCACACGACGGCGCCGACGGCGGCTCAGGATGTCTGGAGTCGCAGCCCGCACGCGTGCACCGGTCGGCACGCCGAGCAGTGCGCGGCGATGGTCAAGGTCGTGACCAGTCGCAGCCCGCACGCGTGCACCGGTCGGCACTATTGACGCGACATATTTGTATTGACGCGACATCCGTCGCAGCCCGCACGCGTGCACCGGTCGGCACAGCGCAACCGGTGTGACAACCAACAGATGCGCCACGTCGCAGCCCGCACGCGTGCACCGGTCGGCACCAGCATGAGCACCGTTACTGCATTTCTCATTCTGTCGCAGCCCGCACGCGTGCACCGGTCGGCACCACTGCGCCCCCAGGCTGCGGCAGTGGCGTGGCGTCGCAGCCCGCACGCGTGCAAAAGGGGATAAAGAGGGACTGTCCCTCGGGCGCCGACGAATTGGACGCCGACTGGCAGCTTGCGCGGGCCGGACGAGAACTGAACCGGATTGCTCCGCTGGATTGAAGGTGTGCCATGTGGGATATGAACGAAGTCACGGAGATTCGATACCAGGGCGGCTACCGTTACTACGTCGCCTTTGACGATGGGACCAGCGGGGAGGTGGACTTCACGCAATACCTCGACAGGGGACCGGTGTTCGAACCGCTGCGGGACCCGGCGTTCTTCCAGCAGGCCAGGATCGAAGGAGGAACGATCTCCTGGCCGAACGGCGCCGACATCGCGCCGGAATCCCTGTATGAGAAACTCAAGCGGACTGGCCCTGCCACGGCGTCCCACCCTGCCACCCCGAAGCGAAGAGCCAAGGACAGGGCATGATCTGATCGGCGGCAGGCCGGACGATCTGTCTCTCGCGAATCACGGAGATCACCGAGGGCCCCAGGGGGCGAACCAAGAAACGTCTCCAATCTGCCCACGATACATCCGGATTGCAGGCCCATTTCAATGCCTGACCCCGCTCCGCCCGTAAGGCGTTCTGCGTAGCACGGGCATCTTGCCCGTGGTGGCGAGGGCATCCTGTCCTTGCGTGTCGCGGGCGTCCCGCCCGCGGTTCCTGCTTCCCGCACGACGTACCACGCCGTATCAACCGCGGATAAACGCCGATGAACGCGGATGCCGAGCAGATACTCAATGGCAAATCATCGATCATCGATGCAAAAACCCGACTGAGGGCGGAAATCCGGATCCGTCGAGCCGGCAAGAGAGACGCATCTCCTGACGCCGCTAAAGCGGAATCAAGTGGCCGATCCCGGAAGTGCCCTCTGTCTCAGTTCAGCAGCCTGGCTTTCCACTTGCTCGGGTCCTGCGAGCAATGGAAGACCGCATAGACGACGATTCGCTCCGGCTCGACATCGTAGAAGATGACATAGGGGAATCTCCGGACAACGGCCCGGCGATAGTGGGTCGAAACAGCGGGGTACATCAGGGGATGCCTCTGCAGGGCCAGGAGTGTTGCCTCGACGCACCGCAGGAATTCCGTGCCTAGGCCAAGAGCCTGCCGCTCGTACCAGGCGAGCGCATCGGCGACATCCTGCCTGGCCGCAGGCAGAAGATGAGGCTCTTTAGCCCTTGGACTCAAGGATCGACCTCTTGACCTCAGACCAGGGTTTGGCCGAGTCCGGGTTCTGCAGGTAATCCTGTCTCCGGCGGTCGAGCTCCGCCTGCTGCCATTCGGGAACCGGCAGGTTCTGCCCCTGGGTTCGGGCGATGCTGTCCCACAGGTCCTCGACGAGCTGAAGTCGCTCGGCCAAAGGCAACTCTTCAAGATGTTGAAATTCCGGCGCCATGAGTAGATTATACCGTCCGAGGACCCCGCGGGCAAGATGACTTCGGAGGCAGATAATCAATGGAAAATCGTCGATAATCGATGCAAAGACCCGATCGACGGCGGAAGCCCAGATTCCCCGAGTCAGCAAGAGGAACGCCCCTCCTGACGCCACGAAACCATTATCCTAAGGGCAGGCCCGGGAAGTCCCACTGCCGCTACCATCGCGCATGCCGAGCCGCTAAAGCGTAATCGAAGGGCTGACCCCGGGCCCTCCCGATCCTGAACGTCTTCTTAGACTCCGCGTCTCCGGAGCCGGGCTATCCCCGCCAGTCCGATTCCGACCAGCACCAGACTGGTGGGCTCGGGCACCGTCGGGGTCTCCAGCGTGGAGATCAGAACGTTGTCCAGGGCCCACGGCTCGTCCACGAATCCCGTACTACCGTTTTCCTGGTCCGGCTGGTTGGGAATGCCCGTGAAGGCGAAGACCATGTCGCCGCCGCCATGGAGGAAGTCGACGGAGGGAGTATAACGCCGGCTGCCGACCCGGTTCTGCCCGTTGTCGTAGAAGACCAGCCCGGAACCCTGGTCGATCAACCCGGCGGAGTTGCTGCCGTCGGATGCGAACCAGCCGGAGACCTTCTCGACGCCGTTGACGGCGAAGTGGAACGTGTCCGGCCCGGTGTTGGCGCTGTCGCCATCCCAGGAATTGATGGTGTAGAAATCGAAGGTGATGTTGTACCAGCCGGGGTTCTGACCGCCCAAGGTGAGCGTGGCCGTTTCCCCCACCCACTGATCCGGATTCGTATGGTTGTTGTTCCCGTTGAAATACACGCTGTAACTGAAGTTGTCCGTGGGATCGGCCTGGGCATAGTCGCCAAACAGGCCGAGGAAGTGCTCCGGGCAGGCGGCGCTGTCGGCCCCGATCTGCGTGTTGGCCTGCTTATAGGAGGACTGCCAGCCCACCCAGTCGGCCGATTCGAAATCGTTGTCGTAGACCACGCCCGCCCACGCGGGCGTCACCATGCACAGCGCGGCGATGAAACACAGGGCATGAAGTCGCATAGGTTTTCTCCTCCAGGTCACATCGATAGCGTTTGCGATTCGGTCTTCCGCGTTTGCTTGCCGCGGAACGGACATGAAACCCATCTTCCACCAACAACACAGGTCAAATTCATTGTACCCGCCGCGCGCCCACCAGGTCAAGGGGAAAATTCGACGCGGGCGAATTAAAGGTGTCAGGTACATTTTCCGGCATCCTCGGTCTCAAAACGGTTGATTGCATCGCCTCTCGATCCTCGCCGACCCAACACTCAGGGCCGTCAATGGGCGGATTGTACAGCGGGGGCCGGGGCAAAGGCAAGGGGCGGGGAATGTACTATTTGCGATTTGTCCCGCGGCGGGGCTGTCCTTCCTCAACAAGCTCAGCGGGGCTCTGTCCGACGAGCGAAAGACCCCGATCGACATCGTCCCCGGACTGGAGATACAGACCGACGAAACCAGCGGCCAACGGCATATGAGACTGCCTGTGCCGTCTCGGAAAGTGCTCAGCGATATCGCCAGCCTTCTCGGCCGATTGGCCGAGAAACTCTGACGTGAGCCGGCGCGGGCAGAGCCGCCGCCGGTGGCCGTCGTCTTGGACGGGCTCGATCGAAGCCTTCTTCGGACAGGGCACGTCGCAAAACAGCGGGGCCTGCACCCGAAGGATGCAGGCCCCGGTAAGAGCAATGTAACCGATCCCCTCAACTTCTCGGTCGATACCCGATCGACGATTTCGCCGACAGGCACGATCCTCGAAGGAGGACGTGCGTTTTCCTACTTCATCGTCACACGCACATTGTCCACGCTGATGCCGTTGTCCAGCAGGTTGACGAACTCGACGCCGAGCTTGCGTCCGACCGGAGCGCGATTGTCCACGCTCGAGAACGACAGCGGGCGAATTAAAGGTGTCAGGTACATTTTCCGGCATCCTCGGTCTCAAAACGGTTGATTGCATCGCCTCTCGATCCTCGCCGACCCAACACTCAGGGCCGTCAATGGGCGGATTGTACAGCGGGGGCCGGGGCAAAGGCAAGGGGCGGGGAATGTACTATTTGCGATTTGTCCCGCGGCGGGGCTGTCCTTCCTCAACAAGCTCAGCGGGGCTCTGTCCGACGAGCGAAAGACCCCGATCGACATCGTCCCCGGACTGGAGATACAGACCGACGAAACCAGCGGCCAACGGCATATGAGACTGCCTGTGCCGTCTCGGAAAGTGCTCAGCGATATCGCCAGCCTTCTCGGCCGATTGGCCGAGAAACTCTGACGTGAGCCGGCGCGGGCAGAGCCGCCGCCGGTGGCCGTCGTCTTGGACGGGCTCGATCGAAGCCTTCTTCGGACAGGGCACGTCGCAAAACAGCGGGGCCTGCACCCGAAGGATGCAGGCCCCGGTAAGAGCAATGTAACCGATCCCCTCAACTTCTCGGTCGATACCCGATCGACGATTTCGCCGACAGGCACGATCCTCGAAGGAGGACGTGCGTTTTCCTACTTCATCGTCACACGCACATTGTCCACGCTGATGCCGTTGTCCAGCAGGTTGACGAACTCGACGCCGAGCTTGCGTCCGACCGGAGCGCGGTTGTCCACGCTCGAGAACGACAACGTGTACGTGTGCGGATAGCCCGCCAGAACCACGTCGCTGGTCGCCAAGGTCACACGCTTGCCGCCGTCGTCATAGAAGAACGACATCCTGAGGTTGGCCTTGTTGTCGCGAACCGCCCCGAACGAGACCGAGGCGTCCACGGTCAACGTGAAGGCCTCGCCTTCGACGACGGTGTGGCCCGTCGCCTGCCAGATCGAGGGATCGCCGCCGAACAGGAACGCGGCCCAACTCCCGGCTGTGGCATTCATACCCTTGCGAATGCTCGAATTGGCGGGAGCCTTGTCCGTCTTCCAGCCCGGCACGCTCTCGAAGCGAATCGCATCGCCGGGGAAGAGCATATTCTTGGTGGCGTTCGGCTGCTCGAAGCTGGGGTTCACGACGTTGATCGTGACCGGCTTGACCACGCGGACGTTGGCCACCTGGAGAATGCCCACGCCGCCGGCCTTGCCGTCGCCGATGCCGAGGGTCACCTTCGTGATCGCCTTGAGGTTGACGCCGGAGAACCGCGAGGTCAGGATCTTCCAGGTCAGCCAATCCGTCTTCATCGTGACATTCGGGTTGTCCGGATGCTTCACGACGGCGGTCTTGCCGGCGCTGTCGGTCAGGGCCACGTACACCGGAGCGGGATCATTGCCGCCCTGGGCGACACCGATGTCGGCGACCGTCCAATTGCCGGTGACGTCGCCCGTCGTCGAGAGGCTGTCGAACGTGAAAGTCCGCAGCTCGCCCGAGGCGTGCGACGTGACGGCCAGACCGATCAGGACCGGGTCGGCCATCTCGATGGTCCAGGTACCGAGTTGGTTCCACTCGGCGCCGTCAGCGGAGATGAAGCCGTTGAACGTGCTGCCGACGCGCTCGATCTTCACGAAGTACGGCGGTGCGACCGCGGTGCCGCTGTCGCTGTTGGAGGAGCCGCCGTTGGCCGCCAGACGCCCCTGGAAGCTGGCGCCGTTGCCGCCGCCGGCCGTGATGGGCATGTAGGCGTGGGTCGAGCCGGCCTCGACGCTCTGGCGGATCATGACGCCGCCCTTGGCCCACTCATTGGACCCGGTGCCGCGGCTGGCCACGCGGGCGATCATCGTGCCGTCGCCGTTGAGGGTCTTGTACGCGTAGCGGAACTCGTCGGCGTTGTTCCAGATGTCGGCGCCGGCCGCCATCAGAGAGACGGTGCCGCCATTGACGGCCAGTTTCGGCGCGTTGCCCTTGAGATCCAATTGCAGCGAAGTGACGCCGTTCTTGGTCCAATCCTGCGGACCGTCGTACTCCAAAGCCAGTTCGGTGATGAACGGATCCGCGGTGTTGTCGTAGGTCACGGAGATGGCATCATCGACGACCGGGATGTAATCGGCGACCTTGAAGCTCCAGACGAAGCCCGGCCAGACGTTTCCGTCTGCGTCCGTTTCGTCCACCTTCCAATAGTAGGTCGTATTCCAGTTCAGCGCTGCCGGCACATAGGAAGTCTCGGCGGTGCGAACTTTCAGAGCGCCCGCGGCGCTATTGGCTACGGCGTTCTTGTCCGTGCTCAGGTAGACCGCGTGTTCGATGGCCCCAACGCCGGCCATCCAGTCGAGAACCGGTCGATCCGGCTGGCCCTGGGCGCCGTCGGCCGGAGAAGGATCATCGGCCCACAGACCCACGAACGGCGTGATGAAGCCGTCCATGACGAGTTCGCGAACCGGAACCGCCGGACCCTGCCAGGCCACCGAGCAGTTGTCGCCGCCGCCGCCTTCTTTGTAGAGGGCCGCGATGTAGTAGACGCCCTCAGCCAGTTGGACGGGGGCCGACTTCTGAGAGGCCACGCTGTCCCAGGCACGGGAGCCCGTCCAGCTTTCGACGGTCGCGATCACCTTGGCCGAGTTCTTGTCGGCGCCAAGGAACAACTGGCTGGCGTCATCGCTGGCGATCCAGAAGGTGTACTCGCCGGCGACCGGAACATGCAACCAGGCCGAGATTCTGCCGCCGAATGTCTCGGCCGCATCAACCGGGGCCTCCATGTTCGACACGGTGCTCACGGTGGTGGGATTGCGCGGGAAGTTCACGTCGTTCGTCAGATCGGCGATCGATCCGCCGGCGACGTTCGACCAGACTTCGTAGGTGGCGCCGCCCATGCCCTCCTGAATCGTGGAGAAGGTCAGGATGTCGCCAAGGATCTTTTCACCGGCGGTGTCGACTTCATCGATGCGCCAGTAGTAGACGGTGCCAAGCTCCAGAGCAGCCGGTGCGAAAGTCGTGCCCGTCTGATTGCCCTGGAAAGCGGCTGCTGCTGCGGAATTGACGTCTTCGAGGCTCGTGCTCAGGTAGACGTCATGGCTCATGGCGGTGCTGCCGGCCTTCCACGTGAGCTGCGTGTCCAAGGCGCGGAACAGGGCGCCGTCGTACGGGCTCAGGTTGTAGGCCTGGATCGGCTGAACCGTGAAGGACCAAACCGCGCCTTCGTACTTGTTGCCGGCGGCATCGATCTCGTCGACGCGCCAGTAATACTTGGCGGCAGGGGTGAGGCCCGCCAGATGGTAGTACATGTTGAGGGCGCTGGCCGCGACCAGATCATTCGGTCCCAGGACCGGGTCGTTGCCCACGTAGACCTCGTGCGAGACCGCGTTGACGCCGGCCTTCCAGGTGAACAGCGGGTTGGTCACGTCGACCGCGCCGTTGGCCGGCTCGGGATTCTGGGCCAGCAGCATGGGCTCCGGGTCGCGGATGAAGGCGGTCAGGACGTCGCCCTTGAGGACCACCGGGGTCTCGCCGACGCCGGGACCTGCCCAGCCGACGCTGGCATGGCCGCCGCCGGTGCCATCGGAGAACAACAATTCAATGTAGTACTTCTGGCCTGCGACCAGGGAAACCGGGGCCGACTGGCGATTGGCGCCCGGGGCCTGGCCCGTGCCGGTCCAGTTCTGGTAATTGCACCAGCCTTCGACGTTGGCGATCATCTTGGCGTTGGCCGGATTGTCGTCCGTGCTCAACCACAGCTCGCTGTCGTCGTCGCTGGCGGTCCAGAAGGTGTAGTCGCCTGTTTCCGGCGGGGTCAGGAACGCGCGTCCTCGGGCGCCCCAATAGTCCATGCCGGCCCAGTCCGGGCGATCCATTCCGTCACGCCACTCGCTCTGCCCAGGGTTGTTCGGGAAACGGGCATCGGCCTTGAGGGTGTCAACATTGTTGTTGATGCTCCCTCCAAGCCAGTACTCGAAGAGTACTTTGCCTTTTCCCAGCTCCTGGGCGCCTGCGCCGCCGGCGGCGAGCAGCAGGGCACACACGGCAGCCAGACAGGTTAATCTGTGATTCATGATCTTCCTCCTAACAATAAAAAGACATTTGTCCTGCTCCCCCGGCTACACACCGAGGATCCACAGCCCCCGAATACGCCAAATCCTGCATCTTCGGGGGAATCGGTCGAGGACTCATGGAAAACAATGAGTTTGCGATGAAGAATGCTGATCTTCTGTGTACAGACCTCCCACGGGCGTCCGTCCGTCTTCAAACGAAAAAAACTCCGTTACGGACGGATTCGTCCGAAAGCGATGATGCTTTCTCCTGCCTCGTATCCCACGCACACGGAACGACGCGGCGCCGAAGCCGCATAAACTGATTTCGCTCCGCGGCTGCACACTCATTTGCACACGCGGGTGAATACACCCAACTCCACCATAACGCCTGTGACAGGCGCCATTCGTCTCAGCGCGACTCCCTTATACCACATTCGTGTCCTATAAGCAAGCCGCAAGTGTTCGCAAGGACAAAATTTTCTCGTCCCGGAATCTCTCGCGTGGACATCCACTGGCCATCCAGTCAGAGACACCTAAAGCAAGACGCTTCGCAGACCAACGTATTGCACATAAACGAGTAGCAGGGGAGTGATCCTCGTTTCCTCGGGCTTGAACCATCTGCAACCTCAGGATATAATGAAAGCTTGATCGATTCCGCACCGTCCGTCGAGCCGTCCTCGGGGCCGGGACGACGCAGGAAACGATGCTGTCGCTGATTGGGGTGCGAACGACGTCACCAGGACATGCTAACTGCGAAAGGATGATTCTTCATGAGCAGGCACACACAGGTTTTGGGAAACGGGACTCGGGATCTCAGCCGGCGTCAATTCATCGCCGCCACACTGGCGGGTGCGGGGACTCTGGCTGCGCACGCGCACGTCGCATCCGGCCAGGCGGCTGCGAGCCCTTCCCCGGCAACGCAAGTCGTGACGCTCGGTCGCACTGGGATCAAGGCCTCCCGGCTCGCCCAAGGCACCGGCTGGAACGGATCGGGACGGTCCTCGGCGCACACCCGTCTTGGCGAGAAGGCCTTCAATGAATTGATCCGTCACGGCTTGGACAAAGGAATCGGTTTCATGGACTGCGCGGACCTCTATGGCTCGCATCCCTATCTGCGGAACGCCCTCAACGGAGTGCCCCGCGAGAAATACATCGTGCTCAGCAAGATTTGGCCTCGGTCGGAGTACTGGAACCTGGCCTCGGGCGGAGCCCAGAAGGAAGTGGATCGCTTTCGTAGAGAATTGAACACCGATGTCCTGGACATCTGCCTGATTCACTGCATGACCAATGCGAACTGGCCCACCGAGCACGAGCGGATTCGCGACGAGCTGTCCGAATTGAAGGCCAAAGGAGCGGTCCGCGCCGTCGGCGTCTCCTGCCACGATTTCGGCGCCCTCAAGGCCGCCTGTACGCACCCCTGGACCGATGTCGTGCTGGCCCGCATCAACAATGTGGGTAAGGATGCCGCCATGGACGCGTCCGTCGAGGAGGTGGCTCCCGTCCTCAAGCAGGCCCGCGCCGACGGCAAAGCGGTTATCGGCATGAAGATCTTCGGCGCCGGCAAGCTGACGAGCCCCGAGCAGAAGGACGCCTCTCTGAAATATGTCTGGGGCAACGGTCTGGTGGACGCCATCACGGTCGGCATGCTCAGCACGCAGGAGATCGACGACACGGTCGAGCGGATGAACAAGGTCCTGACAACCTGAAATCTGGACGGTCGGCTGGAATCGCTTCGAGGAGTCGTGCAAGATCGTGGGGATGTGATGATGAATGTGTCCGGGAGACCGTCGTTGCCTGCGGGGTGGCTGTTCTGCTGTCTGGCGGTTTTCTGGACTCTTTCGCTGCCGGCTGCAGGGATCGGGCCGATCATCACCGAGTTCGCCGCCTCCAACGATAATGGCTTGACCGATTTCCAGGGCGATTCCTCCGACTGGATCGAGTTGCACAATCCGACCGATGCGGCGATGAGCCTGGAGGGCTGGTATCTGACGGACGATCTGGGCGACCTGACCAAGTGGGAGATCCCGGAGGTGTCGCTCGGTCCCGGCGGATATCTCATCGTCTTCGCTTCGGGCAAGAACCTGCGGGACCCGATGGGGGAGCTTCACACGAGCTTCTCGCTCCAGGCCGAGGGGGAGTCGCTGGCTCTTGTGGAGCCGGACGGTCAGACGATCGCTTTCTCCTACCGCGACTATCCACCCCAGCTTGCGGACATTTCCTACGGCCTGGGCGGTGGGGCGGTGGTGGCTCAGACCGAGACCGTGTTGATCGCGCGTGGGGCTGCGGCCAAGGCCGTGATCCCGACCGACGGAACGCTCAGCCTGTCCTGGACGGGGGGCGGATTCAACGATTCCTCGTGGCTGGCCGGCACGACCGGCGTCGGATATGACTACAGCGGATACACTGGCCTGGACGTTGGCGCCATGCAGGGCCGCAACCAGACGGTGTACGTTCGAATTCCCTTTGCGACCGCGCAGACGAAGGATATCGACAAACTGGTCCTGCGAATGCGATACGAAGACGGGTTCGTCGCCTGGCTCAACGGTCGCGAGGTGGCCCGCTCCAACGCGCCGTCGCAACTGGCCTGGAACTCCGGAGCGACCACCACCCGCGACGACGCCGATGCAGTGGTGGCCCAGGAGTTCGACATCACCGCCCAGAAGGACGCTCTGGTCAAAGGCAACAACGTCCTTGCGATCCAGGGGCTCAATTCCAGCTTGAGTAGCTCCGACCTGCTGATCCTGCCGGAGTTGGTCGCTGTGGACGTCGGTGAAATCGATCCGGACCAGGTTGTCGAAGGCTATCTCCTGAATCCGACGCCGGGCAGAGCCAATGAGGGGGCCATGGCGCAGATGGGCCCGATCATCCGCAATGTAACGAAGAATCCGCCACCTCCTGCCATGGGCGAATATCTCGTCATCACGGCCGAAGCGTCCCCCGGCGTGGCGGCGGTTGACGTGGTCAGACTGGTGTATCAGGTCAATTATGAGCCTGGTCTGAGCGGGACTCTGGCGATGCTGGACGATGGCGCGGGCGCCGACGCCGTGGCGGGAGACGGCGTCTACACCGCTGTGATCCCCTCGCAGGCCTGCAAGGCGGGCGACATGGTCCGCTGGTACGTCTTTGCGGTCGATGCTCAGCACAACTGGTCCCGCAATCCCCTGTTCGCGCACCCGACGGATTCGCCGGAGTATTACGGGACGGTAGTCGTGAATCCTGCGACTGCGGGCGATCTGCCGGTGCTGGCGTGGTTCACGCAATCCCCTTCGGCCGCTTCGACCCGCGCCGGGACGCGGGCTTCGGTCTTCTTCGACGGCCAGTTCTACGACAACGTCTTCGTCCGCCAGCGCGGCGGAGCGACCGTCGGCGCCGGGTCGAAGAAGTTCGTCTTCAACACAGGCTACCGGTTCCGGTTCTCCGACGAGTACGACCGTGTGAAGGAGTTCAACCTCAACCAGAACGGCAGCGACCCCGCGTATCTGCGTCCGCCGCTGGCGTTTGAAACGATGCGCAGAGCGGGTTGTCCTGCGTCCCAGTGCTTCCTTATGCTCTCGGTGCTCAACAAGCAAGTGGATCGCGTGGGGATCTTCGTCGAGCAGGTCGACCGCGCGTTTCTCGAACGAAATGGCCTCGATCCGCACGGGGCTCTGTACAAGTTCGTGCAGCGGGCCCAGATCACTCCGGTCTTCAACGACATCAACTCGGGAATCGAGAAGAAGACTCGGAAAGGTGAGAATTTTTCGGACATCGCGGCGGTGGTTCAGGGCCTCAACGCCGCGACCGCCGAGCAGCGAAGAGTCTTTGTCTTCGACCACTTCAACCTGCCTGCCATGATGGACTATCTTGCGGCCCGGTGCCTCCTGCAGGACACCGACGACATCCGCAAGAACTTCTACTTCTACCGCGACACCGAAGGCAGCGGCGAGTGGTCGATCTTCCCCTGGGACAAGGACTGGACCTTCGGCGTCGTGGGCGACGGGTGGACGTACACGTCGCATCCTTTCCTGGGGGACGAGGCCCACGCCAAAGACGGAGGCCGGCAGTGGAGCGTGTTCCTGGACGTGATGTATAATCTGCCCGAGACCCGCGAGATGTTCCTGCGTCGCACCCGCACGGTCATGGACGAGCTGCTCCAGCCGCCCGGCACGCCGCTCGCGCAGCGGTTCTTCGAGAGCCGGATCGACGAGCTGTTCGCGCCGGCCGGTTCGCGTCTGGGCAACCTCAGCTCGGCGGTGAACTCGCTCAAAGGCTACTTCCCCGCGCGGCGCACGCAGTTGTACGTCGATCACAATATCAGCAACAAGACCAGCCAGCCGCCCGGCGGCAACGCAGGCATCCCCAACGCCCAGCCGCAGCAGGCAGCCATTCGGTTCGGCGTATATGACCACGATCCTCTCTCGGGCAACCAGGACGAGGAGTATATCGAGCTGATAAACCCGAACGCATACGCCGTGGACATCTCCGGCTGGCAGCTTGCCGGCGGGGTCGAGCACGCGTTCCAGCCGGGAACGGTTCTTCTCGCGGGAGGCCGGCTGTACGTCACGCCGAGCGCACTTGCGTTTCGAAGCCGAACGGCCAGTCCTCGCGGGGGCCAGGGCCTCTTCGTCCAGGGCGACTACAAGGGCCATCTCTCCAACTGGGGCGAGACGGTCCAGTTGATCGATCGATTCGGCCGCGTGGTCGATACGCTTGCCTACGCCGGGACGCCGAGCGATCAGCAGCGGTGGCTCCGCATTACCGAGATCATGTACAACCCCGCCGGCGGCGGAGGTTATGACAGCCAGGCCTACGAATTCGTCGAGCTCAAGAACATCGGAACCGCGACGTTGCCTCTCGATGGCGTCAAACTGACCGAAGGCGTGTCATACGCGTTCCCGCCGGGCGGAAAGGTTTCGGTGGCGTCGGGGGAATGCATCGTGATCGCGAGGAATCGAGCCGCGTTTACGGATCGCTACGGCGCCGACGTGCGTCTGGCGCCGGGGGTCTTCACCGGCAACCTCGACAATGCCGGCGAGAAGATCAAGCTTGAGGACCGAACCAACAACACGATCCTCGAATTCAAGTACAGGGACACCTGGCGACCGGAGACCGACGGCCTGGGCTATTCACTGACGATCAAGGACGCGACCGACCCGGACCTCGACCGCTGGGACAAATCCGGCGCCTGGCAGGCCAGTAGCCGGCCGGGCGGCTCTCCCGGGACGTGACGGATCGCGGCGATCGCGTCGGGCTTCCAGCCCATTGCAGGGGGCTCAAGCCGGCGACGCCGGCGGTTCGAACTTGTAGCCGATCTCGCGGACCGTGTGAATGTAGACGGGATTGTGCGGGTCGGGCTCGATCTTGTTTCGCAGCGTGGTGACGAAGCGGTCGATGCTCCGCGAGCCGACGAAGGAGTCGTAACCCCAGACGAGGTTGAGGATCTCGTCGCGGGTTAGCGCCCGGCCGGGACGTTTGACGAACAGCTCCAGCAGCTTGAACTCCTTGGGCGAGAGCTTGATCTCCTCTTCGCTGCGCGTGAACTTGCGGGCGGGCAGATCCAGCCGGCAATCGCCGAACTGATAGACCTCCGGTTCGGTCTTTCGCACCCGCCGGAGCAGCGCCTCGGCCCGGGCCAGCAGTTCCTTGATGCTGAACGGCTTGGTCACGTAGTCGTCGGCCCCCAGGTTCAGGCCCAGCACGATGTCCGACTCCTCGCCCTTGGCGGTGAGCATGATGATCGGCATGTCGAGGTGCTCGCGGCGGATGAGCCGGCAGACCTCGTAGCCGTTGATCTTGGGCAGCATGATATCCAGCAGGATCAGGTCGGGCCTGGCGTTGAGGGCAGCGTTAAGGCCCGCCTCGCCATCCTCGGCGGTCAGGGTGTGGTAGCCGTGGAATTCGAAGTTGTCCTTCAGGCCCCTCAACATGGTTGGATCGTCTTCAACTATGAGCACGGTCTGCATCGGTTCACGGCGTCTCGGAGGGTCCCTGGAATTTGTACCCGATGTTCGGGATCACGTGAAAGTACCGCGGCTGCTTCGGATCGGGCTCGATCTTATTCCGCAGACTATCCACCGCCTTGTCGATGTCCCGCGTCGTGATGAACTGCGAGTAGCCGAAGACGGTGGTGCGAATCTCGTCCTGGGTTAGTGGGCAGCCGGCCTTTCGCAAGAACAAATGGAGCATCTTGAACTCGCCCGGCGTCAGCGGCACCGCCTGTCCCGCCCTCTCCAGCGAATGGGCCGCGACGTCCAGCTTGCAGTCGGCGAACTCGTACACTTGAGGTTCGACGTCCTTGCGACGCCGCATGAATGCCTCGGCGCGGGCCATCAGCTCTTTAATGCTGAACGGCTTAGTCACGTAATCGTCGGCGCCGAGGTTCAGGCCCAGCACGATGTCCGACTCCTGGTCCTTGGCGGTGAGCATGATGATCGGCATGTCGAGGCCCTTCTCGCGGACGTGCGAGCAGACCTCGTAGCCGTTGAGTTCGGGCAGCATGATGTCCAGCAGGATCAGGTCGGGCCGCTCCTTCAGCGCGGTTTCCAGGCCTTTCTTGCCGTCGTCGGCGGTCAGGACGTAGTAGCCCTTCATCTTGAAGTTGTCTTCGAGTCCCCGCAGCATGGCGGGTTCATCCTCGACGATCAGCACGGTCCTCACGCGTTGCAGTCTCCATTCATATGGTCTTGATAGCCGACCTTGAAGTCAACTCCTGTATAGGATAGCCGCCGGCCGCCCCGCGCGTCAAGACGGCCCGATGATTCCGAGGTATCGGCCCAGCCAATAGGGCAGCAAATAGACGTCGCCGCTGAATTCCTCGCGGCCGCCGTCGCCGCCGTCGAGACGGAAGGCGTTGGTGTTGTACTTGCTCATGGGCCGCTCGTCGGGCGGCAGCACGGCCTTCGTGGTCTGCTCGCGGAAATTGGGCGGGAGGAATTCCAGGTCCTTGCGATGGCTGTTCCGCACGGTCCAGCTCACGAGGTCCAGCGGAAACTGCTGAAGGGTCCAGATCGATTCCTCCATGTCGAACTCCCGGGCTCCTGTCATGGCGTAGATGAAATTCCAGAGGGGGTTCTTCTCCGGCCGCTCGATTTCCCAATGGTCGCGGATGACCTGGCGGTACTTCTCCTGAAGTTCCGGCGTGAACGCATATCGGTACAGGTTCCAGTAGCTCAGGAACGCCAGCTCGTCGTCGCTGTGGTTCCATTCGCTCGTCAGATCGATGCCGGGGACCCGGCCCAGTTCCTTGGCCGGAATCATGACGTTGTCGAGGTAGCCGTGCCGGTCGATCAGTTCATAGGCCTTCTGTCGATAGACTTCCTTGCCGGTGAAATGGTGAGCCGTCTGGAGGAAGGCGAGGATCTCGACGGAGTTCAGCTTGCGGTCACCGACCTGGCGGGGGAACTGGTTGACGTATTCCGGATGCCAGCGGCCCCACTGGGTGGGCTTGCCGTCGCGGTCGATCAGGTACCAGTCGTTTCGCACGATGTGATCCATGATCGCGTCGATCAGGGCGACGGCGCGCTTGCGCCAGGCCTCGTCCGGCGCGATCTCCGTGAAGATCGCGTAGACGAAGAAGTGCCCGACGATCTCGTCGCTGCTGGTGGTCCCTTTCCATGCCCACTTGCTGTCGGGCGTCTCGTGCCAGCGGTCTTTGTCCGCCACCTGATATCCAGCCCGCTCGAACGATCGGGCGGGGAACCCTGGGATGCCCGTAATCTCGCTGAGTCGCTCCATGGCCTCGAAGGATTCGTAGCAGTTTTTCAGGGCGGCGTCGGACTTCGTCACGGCGTATCGGAACAGTTCGCCCGCCAGGTACATCGCGGTCCAGAGCCCATCGTTATCCTGATCGACGAGCGTCCCGGTCGAGAGGTCGCCCGGCGTGCTCATCTCGAACGCGCTGTTGAACCCGAAGCGAATGTGCCGTTGCCGGGTCAGACGGTCAAAGTGTTCGGCTTTCTGAGCGAGCGTCGTTTCCTGGAAATGGATGACGTTGAGCCCACGTCGCGAAAGTACCAGGACCCCACCGTCGGTCCCCGGCCAGATGTCGATCACGTCGTCGTCCAGCAGCCACCGCCTGGAGGCGTAATAGTCGATGTGGCCGTCCGGACGTTGGGCGCAGGCTCCCTTGGATGTGCCAAACCACGAGGTGTCGCCGATCTGTCTGCTGCACTGGATGTCCGTGCAGGGCAGGCCGTTCGAGTCGGCATGTGCCGGATCGCTGTCTGTTAGCAAGGTACGTGCTTGTGGGTCGTCGCGATCGATCAGGATGCGTCCTGCGAAACCGTTGCTGAGCATGCACTTGTCGGTGGCGTAGACGAACTGCCCCTGGTGGACCGCGATATCCTGGATGCGCATGTCGGCCAGGGGGCGGTCCTGCCGATCCGGACGGAGTTGGCCTGCGTGGACTTGGAGGAGCCCCTTGTCGAAGAGGACGAGAATTCGACCGTTTCGGTCCATGCGGACTTTGAGGAGCTTGGCATCCCGGATCTCCAGGGCCAGCGGGATCTGCTCGCTGAAGTCCTGGATGAAAGGCCGGTCCACATGAAAAGACGTCCCCTCGCGGGAAGGGATCATCATCGCGAGCACGAGCAGCATCTGAACAACCATCACGAGTCTCCTTGTCGAAGGCAGGTCCGGGTGGCATCGACAAACGTCAGCTTGTCGATGGTTCTACGCGTTCGCCATCGACAAGCTCCGAGGACTCCGCTTGTCGCTGCCACTCGGAGTCGGATTATCGCGTGACACGCGATCCGTGTCACGATTGACCGGGCACGGGTTCCATCCCCGTCACGGCCCGTTTCATTCGCTCCAGGCCCGCCAGCAGGGTAGCGTGCGGGCAGCCGAAATTCAATCGCACGAAGCCTTCGCCCTCGAAATGCTCCCCGTCGGAGAGCCCGACGCCGGCCTGTTCGAAGAATCGGCCGGGGTGGGCGAGGCCCAACGGGCGGGTGTCGATCCAGGCCAGATAGGTCGCCTCGACGTGGTCCATCGACAGGCCGGGCATTTCGTTGTTGACCATTCTGTGAACGAGTTGCTCGTTGACTCGCAGGTAGTCGAGGAGGGCCCGCCGCCAGGGTTCGCAGTCGCGAAAGGCCGCCAGGCAGGCGGTATAGCCCAGCACGTTGACGCCGGGGACAATGCCGTGCTGGGCCTTGTTGAACCTCGCCCGCAGCTCGGCGTTCTCGATGATCGCGAACGAGCAGCCCAGGCCGGGGATGTTGAAGGTCTTGCTCGGAGCCATCAGGGTGATTGTTCGCGCGGAGATCTCGGGGCTCAGCGACGCGGTCGGCGTGTGGGGCCCGCCATCGATGATGAGATCACAGTGGATCTCGTCGGAGCAGATGACCAGGTCGCGGGCCAGACAGACCTCTGCGACACGCTCAAGCTCGCGCCGGTCGAAACGCCGGCCCACCGGGTTGTGCGGGTTGCACAGGATCAGGAGTCGGGACTTGGCATCGATTTCATGTTCGAATCGATCGCAGTCCATGACGTACCGTCCGGCCTCGCGGGCCAGCGGGATCGTCTTGACGTTCCGGCGCGCGGACGGCGGGGCGGACAGAAAGGGCGGATAGATCGGCGAAAAGATGAGAACCTCGTCGCCATCGTCGCCGCAGGCCCGACATGCGACGTTGAGCGCGGATACGACGCCAGGCATCCAGACGATCCACGAAGGTTGGATGGTCCAGCCGTACTGCTGGGCCATTCGGTCCACGACGACTTGGACCAGTCCCTCCGGCGGCACGCCGTAACCGAAGACGCCATGCTCCACCCGCTCGTGCAGGGCCTCCAGGATCGGCCGGGGGGCCTGGAAGTCCATATCCGCCACCCACATCGGGATGACGTCCTTGCCCTTGTACTTGTCCCACTTGAGACTGGCGCTGTCGCGTCTGTCGATGATCCGGTCGAAATCGAATGTATCGCTCATGCCCGAAGGGCCTTTCATTTGCTATTTACGATTTTCGATTTACTATCTGGCTGGCGCGGCGACGTGGGATACGTGACCAGCCAACGGATCTCAATAGTAAATCGGAAATCGCAGATAGTAAATCGGGTGCCTTATGATTGAACTGCTGAGAGCCCGGCGGAGCATTCGGGAGTACGCCGGCCGGGCCATCGAGACGGAGAAGGTGGGATTGCTGAAAGAGGCTGTGTTGCGGTCGCCTTCGTCAAGGAATATCGATCCGTGGGAATTCGTCTTCGTCGACGATCGCGAACTGCTGGCGAAGCTGGCCAGGTGCAAGCCTCATGGAGCGGATTTTCTCGAAGGAGCGGCGCTGGGCATTGTCGTCTGCGGCGACAGCCGAGCCAGCGACGTTTGGGTCGAGGATTGCTCCATCGCTGCGATCCTCGTGCAGATGACCGCGCAGTCAATCGGCCTGGGCACTTGCTGGATCCAGGTGCGCAATCGCTGGTTCGACGACGCAGCGACCTCCGAACAGCACATCCAGGCTCTGCTGGGCATCCCGCCACACATCAAGGTCGAGTGCATCATTGCCGTCGGCTACCCGGCCGAACGACCGGAACCGCGGTTTGCGGAAGACCTCAAGACCTGCAAGATTCGCGAGAACCGGTGGCTCACTGAATCGTGACGCTGCCTTTAGGGCTTTCGTTCTGCAGACTGTACCCGGCGGGCAGGTCCACGCGGCAGAGCGTCCGGCCCTTGTCCTTCCACCAGCGGACCGCCAGCGGCCCCTGGGGCGTCATGAGCTTGCCCTCGCACCAGTCGAGACCGACGTCGGCGATCTTGAGCCGGACGAGCTTCTTCTGTGTGTCCAGTTCACGCACGCCGAGAACGTCGCGATAGAAGCTGTGGGCCACGTGGGAGGCGAAGCCGTGATTGCAGCTCGCCTCGTCGCCGACGTTCTCCCAGAGCGTTCCCGTCCGGTCGGCCATGTAGAGGTAATAGTCGGACAGTTCCTTCTTGATCTGGGCCACGTGGCCATAGCGGCTCAGCAGTTCGAACCTCAGGTAGTTGCCGATGAAGGCGTTGGCCGGGTGCACTTCGGGGAAGGCCTTCGTGGTCTTTCGCTGGGGTCCGAACTCGTGGACCAGCCGATCCCAGAGCTTGGGATGCGTCTGGGGCGTTGCGACGTCGAAGAAGAACGCGAAGTACTGGCAGACCTCCGTGCGGTTGCGGGTGACTTCGAGCCGGCCGTCCTTGCGAAGGGCGTTGTCCACAAAGAACTCGCCGTCGAAGGACTGCTTGCGGATCGTCTCTCGCATCTGCTCGGCTTCGTGCAGCAGGGCAGGCTGGTCGTACATCCGACCGGCCGCCGCCAGGGCCGCTGCGTAGAGCATATTGCTCGGGTAACTGACGTCCTGAACGAAGCTGTTGGCCCGGGACCACTCGACGAAGACCCAGCTTTGCAGCTTCTCCAGCAGTCCGTCGGGGTTCCTGAACCTCTGGAAGTACTCGTTGAGGGCCATGAGCCGGGGCTGCAGGGCCCAGACCATCTCACGGTCGCCGCTGCGGGCCATGTACTCCTCCAGCTCGATCACGAACCAGATCGCCCAGTTCGGAATGAAGACGCCGTCGTAGTGGTCGGCGGGGTAGCACATGGGCAGCATCCCCTCCGGCAGATGCGCGAAGCTTGGCGGCAGCAGGTAGTTCTCGAAGAAGTTCTTCTCGATGGTTGTGTTGCCGCACAGATCGAACGCGACGCGGGCGGTGAAGAAACTATCGCAGAGCCAGCCGGCTCGCTCGCGCGAGGGGCAGTCCATGAAGATGTCCAACGCGTTCTGGCGGAAGGTCTGCCTGGCGGCCTCGAAGATGCGGTTGAGGGCCGGATCGCTGCATGAGAACTGGGCTTCGTCGGCCTCGCCGTTGGCGCATTCGCGGAGGTAGAGGTTCCTCACCTTGCAGTCGCCCGCCAGGACGTTGAGCTTGAGGTACCGCAGGGTGTAGGGCTCGAAAGACTCCAGGCGATACGTCCCCGGCTGGAGCTCGTAGCAGACCGCGTTGACGCAGCCGAGCCGCTTGGAGTCCACGTCGTTCCTGGTCAGGACCTCGTCGAACGTGATGTACAGCGTCGTCGGTTTGGCGCACGCGACCTCGGCCCCGAGGAAACCGGTGAGATTGGTCCCGAGGTCGGCGATGGCGAACGTGTTTTCAGCAAGGGACAGGGCCTCGCGGGGCTGGTAGAGCCTTTCGGTGGCGCCTGTGAACGTGGAACCGATCTTCTGCAGCTCGATGGACGGGACGACCTCCAGTTCGCTCTCGGGATACCCTTTCAGTTGCGGCCCGATGTTGACCAGCGAGCGGTCTTTCCAGAGCTGCGCCACGGCGACGTCGCGTTGCAGCGTGCCCTCGGAGAGCACACGCACCGGCTGACGCATCGAGAACCGGGGATACGCCACCCGGCGGGGCAGGAGACTCTTGACGCCTTGGACTGAGCAGGACGCCGACTCCGAAGGGGACCGGCTCCACCACTGGTCGTCGCCTGCGCTGAGGCGATAGTACTCGATGAACGGCCGCTGGAAGCTGTATCGCTGGACCTTCTGCACGCGATGCTTGAGGATGGTCGCCTCGAAGGCAGATCCCTGACCGGCAGTCGAAGCGAGGACCGCTCCGTCGCAGACCACCTCGGCCTGGAGGAAGGCGGGTTCGTCCAGGAGATAGTAGCTGTTGACGTTGTACCCCGCCACCTCGATTGCCAGGATATTGCGTCCCTGCCGGCAGTCGAGGGGCCACTCATCGACTCGCCAGTAACCGTGGGGCCCGCGGGCGGGGCCGTGGCCCACGAATTGCTCGTTGAGGTACACACGGTAGAGCGAAGAGGCCGTGACACGAAGCATCGGCCTGCCTTGCCGGGGTTGCTCGAAGACCGCTCGGAACCCCACGAACAGGTTCTTCTCGGTCTGGCGGTCTGTGACCCAGACGGGTCGGGCCGAGGCGAACGACGGCGCGCCGCCCTCGGCGCGCGCAATCGACATCAACCCGGGAATCGCGATCATCGCCATCGCGCAAGCGGTCAGAACGCCGGAACGCATCATCATGGTTCTCCCCTTGAACACTGCCACGCCATCAAGCTCACGACCGTCTCCGGACAGCCGCACAACTGGCGGCGTATTATATCAGAGGTTCGCCCCGATTGCACGGGCGTACAGCCATTGCGGGTTTGAGTCTTGACGGGGTCCTGGCCCGGCCATAGAATGCTCACCCTGATTCGACTGGAAACCACACGATTCGCCATCGCGGCAACGAGAAGGATTACGAAACCATGATCAGAATCAACGAGAATTTCTTGAAGCTCCGGGCCGGGTACCTGTTCCCTGAGATCGGCCGGCGCGTTCGCCTGTTCAAGCAGGAACATCCGCAGGCCAAGGTCATCAGCATGGGCATCGGGGACGTGACGCAGCCCCTGGCTCCGGCGGTGATCGAGGCCATGCACAAGGCCGTCGACGAGATGGGCCGCAAGGAGACCTTCCGGGGCTATGAAGACAGCGGCGTCGGCTATGAGTTTCTCCGCAAGGCGATCGTGGAGAACGACTTCGCCTCTCGCGGCGTGAGCATCGACCTCGACGAGGTCTTCGTCAGCGACGGCGCGAAATCCGACACCGGTAACATGCAGGAGATCTTCGGGGTCGACAACGTGGTCGCAGTGGCCGACCCGGTCTACCCGGTCTACGTCGACACCAACGTGATGGCGGGGCGGACCGGCCCGGCCGGAGAGGAAGGGCAGTACGCCGGGATCGTCTACATGCCTGCCACCGCGGAGAACGGTTTCGTTCCTGAGCCGCCGGACAAGGTCGTCGACATGGTCTACTTGTGCTTCCCCAACAATCCGACCGGCTCGGTGGCGACCAAGGCCCAGTTGGCCAAGTGGGTGGAATATGCCCGCAAGAACAAAGCGCTGCTCCTTTTCGACGCCGCCTACGAGGCCTACATCAGCGACCCGGCGATCCCGCACTCGATCTACGAGATCGAAGGAGCCAAGGAGGTCGCGATCGAGTTCCGCAGTTGGTCGAAGACTGCGGGTTTCACGGGCATTCGCTGCGCCTACAGCGTCGTTCCCAAGCAGCTCAAGGCCTATACGAAGGACGGCAAACCGGTGGACGTCAATCCGATCTGGAAGCGTCGGCACTGCACGAAGTTCAACGGCGTCTCCTACGTTACCCAGGTCGGGGCCGCCGCGATCTACTCGCCCGAGGGCAGGAAGCAGATTCAGCAGACGATCGACGGATACATGGCCAACGCAGCCACGATTCGCGGCGGACTGACGAAGCTGGGTTACACGGTCTACGGCGGCGTCAACGCGCCGTACATCTGGGTACGGATGCCCCAGGGCGTGGGCTCGTGGCAGTTCTTCGATCGGTTGCTAAACGAAGCCAATGTCGTGTGCACGCCGGGGGCAGGGTTCGGGCCGGCGGGCGAAGGCTACGTGCGACTGACCGCCTTCGGCCAGCCCGAGAATGTGAAAGAGGCCCTGGATCGGCTCGCCCGATTGTGAAATCGGCGGTCGTCGGCACAGAGGATGGAGCCCTGTGTTCAGGAGGAGTTCGCATGACTGAGCGGGCCACGGCGTATATCGGTTTGGGCAGCAACCTGGGCGATCGCGAACGATTGCTCCGCGAGGCGCTGCGGATCCTCGGCGCCAACGGCGACGTCGAGGTGACCCGCGTCAGCGACCTGAAGGAGACGCTTCCGCTGGGGGGGATGGACCAGCCCAAGTACGTCAACGGGGTCGCGGAGATTCGCACGACGCTGACGCCCGAAGGGCTTCTGGCCAGGCTCAAGGCGGTGGAAACGGCGCTGGGGCGACAACCGCAGTCCTCGTGGCAGCCCAGGACGGTCGATCTGGACCTGCTGCTCTTCGACGATCAGGTGCTCGACGGGCCGGACCTGACGGTGCCGCATCCCGATATCCACCTGCGGTCGTTCGTCCTCGACGGGTTGTGTCAGCTCAATCCTCAACTCGTTCATCCGTCGCTCAAGGAAACAGTGGACGAGTTGTCGCGTCGCCTGGCGGGCGGGGATTTCTTCCTCGATCCCCAAACCCCACGGCTGGTCTGCGTCTCCGGCGTCATCGGGGTCGGCAAGACCACCTTGGCCAGGAAGCTCGCTGAATCGCTGCCTGCAACCGTTCTGTGCGAACCCTACGACACGAATCCGTTTCTCTCCCAGGTGTACGCCGGCAAGACGGAACTCGCCCTGGATTCGCAGCTCTACTTTCTCGTCCATCGCGCCGAGCAACTGAGTCCCGATCATCTGCCGTCGGATCGCGCGTTCGTGACGGATTACGTCTTCAACAAGGAGCTGATCTACGCCAGGCGGCTCCTCGACGGCGAGCAGTTGCGGCTCTACGAGAGCATCTATCCGTCGTTCGCCGAAAAGGTGGCAACGCCGTCGGTGGCGATCTACCTGGAGGATTCGCCTGCGAATTGTCTGGAGCGGATTCACCGCCGAAATCGGCCGTACGAGCAACGGATGAAGCTCGAGTTCCTCGAAGCCCTCGACGCGGACTACAAGCGTCTCTTCGCAGGCTGGAAGGCCTGTCCTGTGATCCGTATCCCGGCCACCCGACTGACAGGCTACTCCCAAGAGGTGGTCGATCACGTGGTTCGCCAGGTCCGCGCCTACCTCCCGGCAGAGACGAGATCTAAGAGATGATTCAAATAGCAGAGGCCATTGCAGAGATTCGCAGGTATGTCGCTCGGGCCCGCGCGGCGGGCAAGACCGTTGGGTTCGTTCCGACGATGGGGGCGTTGCACGCAGGCCATGCGTCGCTGATCGAAACCGCGGCTCGACGCTGCGATTACGTGGTCGTGAGTATCTTCGTCAACCCGACCCAGTTCGGGCCGGGCGAGGATTTCGAGAAGTATCCGCGTCCGTTCGAGAAGGACGCCCAACTCTGCGAGCGATGCGGCGCTCATGCGATCTTCGCCCCCAGCGCCGGCGAGATGTATCCTCGAAAGAGCCTCACCTGGGTGACCGTGGACAAGTTGACCGAACCCTTGTGCGGACAATCCCGCCCCCAGCACTTTCGCGGCGTGACGACCGTCTGCACGAAGCTCTTCAACATCGTCGGCGCCGACGTTGCTTTCTTCGGCCAGAAGGATGCGCAGCAGGCGACGGTGATCCGGCGCATGGTGGCCGACCTGGACATGCCCCTGGAGATCGTCGTGTGCCCGACGGTACGCGAACCGGACGGGCTGGCGATGAGTAGTAGAAATCAGTACCTAAGTCCACAGGAGAGAAGCCAGGCCCCCGTGATCTATCGGGCGATGAGGCATTGCGACGAGTTGATACAGGGCGGCCAGCGGGATGCGGTGAGAATCGCTGAGGAGATGAACAGGGTCCTCTCGCAGTCGCCGGATCTGAGGCCTGAGTATATCGGCATCATGGATGCGGAGAGCCTGGAACCCTGCGATCCGATTCGCGGGCGGGTCTTGGTGGCGGTCGCAGCCCGGCTGGGTTCGACTCGCCTGATCGACAATATCGTGGTGGACACGACCGCCAAGTAGGATATAATGGCGCGAAAACCAGTATGCGAGGGGCAAAGAACGCAACGTAAGCTATGTTAATCAAAGTACTTAAGAGCAAGCTGCACCGGGGTCGGGTTTCCGAGGCCAAACTGCACTATCCCGGCAGCATCGAAATCGACGAAAACCTCATGTGGGCGGCGGGAATCATGCCCTACGAGGCGGTGACGGTGGCCGACGTCAACAACGGCAACCGCCTGGAGACTTACGCCGTGCCGGGCGAGCCGGGTTCGGGCCGGATCGTGGTGCTCGGCGCCGCGGCGCAACTGATCAAGACGGGCGACGTGATCATCATCTTCAGCTTCGCTTTATGCACGCCCGACGAGGCCGAGGGATTGGTTCCCAAGGTGGTGGTCCTGGACGAACACAACCGAATTCTGAAGCCGCAGTGAGTCGATGCACCCCGAGCTGTTCGAGATCCCCATTGTCCATCTGACGGTCAAGAGCTATGGCTTCATGATGGTCGTCGGGTTTCTGGCGGCTGTCACGGTCATCCGCTATCTCAGTCGCCATTTCACGAGGGATCCCCAACACATCACCAACGCAGCCCTCTACGCATTGATCGCCGGCGTGGTCGGCGCCCGAGCGTTCTTCGTCATTCACTACTACGATCAGTTCCGAGGCAACTGGGGCGGGCTGTTCGCCATCTGGAACGGCGGCCTGGAGTTGCTCGGCGGGGTCGTCGCGGCCATCGCGGCGATCCTGATCTACATTCGCCATCACAGACTGCCGATGTGTCATTACCTCGACGTGTTGGCGATCGGTTTGACCGCGGCTCTGATGTTCGGGCGGATCGGGTGCTTCCTGAATGGCTGCTGTTATGGCAAACCGGCCGATCTGCCCTGGGCGGTGCAGTTTCCGTACGGTTCATTCGCCTACGACAGCCAGGTCAGGACCGATCCCGACCGCGGTCGTCTGGAGCCGCACCTGCATCTGCCGGATGAGTTCTTCGGCTACACCAACGATCGCGGCGAATACGTGCCGGGTCTCAAGCCCTTCAAGTATCTCACTCCCACCCAGCAGGAGCAGGTTCTGCGCGGGGCGTATCGGTGCAAGCCGGTTCATCCGACCCAACTCTACGCCTCGATCGGTGCGGCCCTCCTGGGACTGATCCTGTACGTCCTCTGGCGTCGCTCGCACAAGGCTGAGCTTGCCGGCCGGCACGGGTTCCTCACCCAGCCGGGCGTGACGTTCAGCGTCATGTTCATTCTCTATGGGATCATGCGGTTCACCCTCGAGGGTCTCCGCGACGACAATCCGTTCGAGACCGCCGGCCTGACGATTTCCCAGATCCTGGGGCTCTCGCTGTCGGTCCTGGGCGTCGTCCTGGTGGTGGTGTTCTCCCGTATCAAGCCGGAACCACTCCCCCCGGCCCCATCCAACTGACGGACCGAGCGCCTGTATTCCTCTTTCGCCCTCTGGATTGTCCGCGAGCAATCTGCTACACTGGACTGCGTGTGGTGGGGCTATCCTGCGCCCATCGAGTAGCTGGTTGGATCGACCGTGTGGTGAGAGTTGTACATGCGTAAGAGAGCCGCTTGTATTCTCGTCGCAGCCGTCGGCGCCGTGGCTGCCGTTGCTGTTCTCTGGCTGAGTCGCACATGCCTTCGAGCCGAGGAGATTCTGGCCTCGTACCGGCGCCAGACCGGTCTTGACGACGTTCGCGTTACCTATCCCCTGGAGGGAACGCTGTTTCCGCCGGAAATTGTGTCTCCGGAATTCCGCTGGGAGGACGCTAATCCACGGGCCTGCACTTGGCTGGTTCGGGTCGAGTTGGACGACGGCCGCCCGCCCGTGGAGTGCCTGACTCATGAGAAGCGATGGATGCCGACTGGGAAGGAATGGGAACGGATTAAGACCGCTTCGAAGGAGCAGGAGGCTAAGGTCCTCGTGGTCGGCGCACAGCCGGGCAAACCGGCGCAGGCCGTCTCAGCGACCATCCTGGCCATTCGGACTTCGAAGGACGAAGTCGGGGCGCCGCTGTTCTATCGCGAGGTGAACCTGCCTTTCGTCGACGCGGTGAAGGACCCGTCCCGCATCCGGTGGCGGTTCGGCTCAATCGCCTCCGCGCAGAGGCCCCCGGTGATCCTGGAGAACCTGCCTGTCTGCGGCAACTGCCATTCGTTCTCGCAGGACGGGCGGCTGGTCGCGATGGACGTCGATTACGCCAACAGCAAAGGCTCCTACGTCATCGCGCCGATCAAGAAGCAGATGGTGCTGGCGACCAGCGACATCATCACGTGGAACGACTACAAGAAAGAAGACGGCGAGCAGACTTTCGGCCTGCTCTCGCAGATCTCCCCCGACGGGCGCCACGTCCTGAGCACGGTCAAGGACAAATCGGTGTTCGTCCCGATGCCTGACCTGGCGTTCTCGCAGCTCTTCTTCCCGATCAAGGGCATTCTTTGCGTCTACGACTGCCAGACCAAGACCTTCAGTCCGCTGCCGGGGGCTGATGATCCCCAGTACGTCCAGAGCAATCCAAGCTGGAGCCCGGACGGCAAGTACGTGCTCTTCGCTCGCAGCAGGGCGTACGATCTCAAGAACACCGCAGGCCAGGGCAAGGTCCTGTTGACCCGCGAGGAGTGCAAGGAGTTCGTCGAGGACGGAAAGCCTTTCCTGTTCGATCTCTACCAGGTGCCGTTCAACGAGGGCAGGGGGGGAGTGCCCGAGCCGGTGGTCGGCGCGTCGAACAACGGCCTGAGCAACTACTTCGGCCGCTATTCGCCCGACGGCAAGTGGATCGTGTTTTGCAGGGCCCGAAGCTACATGTTGCTCCAGAAGGACAGCGAACTCTATATCCTCCCGGCCGAAGGAGGCCAGGCCCGGCGGCTCGAGTGCAACACATCGCGGATGAATTCCTGGCACAGCTTTTCGCCCAACGGCAAGTGGCTGGTTTTTGCGTCGAAGGCCTGGTCGGACTACACGCAGTTGTGTCTGACGCACATCGACGATCAGGGGCGGGCCAGTCCGCCGGTGCTGCTGTCGCACCTGACCTCGCCCGATCGGGCGGCCAACATTCCGGAGTTTCTCAACGCCAGGCCGGACGCGATCGCCAGGATCAACGAGCAGTTCCTCAACGATTACTCGTTCGTCCGCGCCGGCAACGAGTTCTACCGCCAGGGCGACGCCGACCGCGCGATTGCCGAGTACGACCAGGCGCTCAGGCTCAATCCCGACAACGTCGAAGCCCACCAGCGTCTCGGGTTTCTGCTGTACAACGTCAAGAACCGGCCGCAGGAGGGAATGGCCCACCTGCTCAGGACGCTGGAGTTGGACCCACACAACCCGCGAGCGCATCACGATCTGGGCATGGCCCTGCTATATCAGCAGAAGACCGACGAAGCCGCCAGGCACCTGGCGGAGGCGTTGCGACAGATGCCTGCCAATCTCGACGAGCAGTACACCCTGGTGCGATTGCTCTTCCATCTTGGCGAGGCCCTGCTCCTGGCGGGCAAGTCCAAGGAGTCCCAATCGCATTTGGCGAAGGTCCTCGAACTCGATCCGCAGCACGCGGAGGCCAACTACCGCATGGCCTTGGCGCTGGCCGACCAGGGGCAGACGGACCCCGCGCTGCTCTTCTACGCCAGGGCTGTCAAGGCCAATCCGAAAGTGGACACGTCGCCTGCTCTGCACCACTTCCTGGCGAACGGATTCACTCAGAAGGGCAAGCATCAGGAGGCCTTGCGACACCAGGAGCGGGCTCTGGCCCTGGCGCAGGGCCAGGGCGACGTCCAACTGGTCGCGACGCTCCGGGAGGCGGTGGAGAACTGCCGACGCCTGGCGCTCACGGCGGGAAGGTGACCACCGCGGCAGAATCGTTGTTTGCGACGCTTATCGGTCCATGGGCTGAGTGCGCGGTCTACCGGCGAACGAAGGGTGTCCACAACTCCATCGCTCGCGGGATTTCTCCGCGAACATTTTGCCAAATTGCCGATATTGTGGTACAATGGCGTTGATTGAGAATTTGGGTTTTGCTAGAAGATGACTATGGGGTTGTACGACAGAGATTACACGCAGTCTGAGTTCCGGCAGCAGCGGTTTGGCCTGCCGCAGATGCACTTCAGCTTCCCTCGCGTGACGCCGGTCGTCAAGTGGCTGCTGATCGTCAACTTTGCGGTCTTTGTTCTTTGCCTGGTCCGTTCACTGGGGGATCTTCTGCACGGGTGGTTCGCCGTCGATCCTCGAAGCTGGGCGACGACGCTCCAGCCGTGGCGACTCATTGGCTACCAGTTCCTGCACAGTCGGGACAGTTTCTGGCACATTATCGGCAACATGCTCGGGCTCTACTTCCTTGGACACTACCTGGAGCGGTCCTGGGGCAGCCGTAAGTTCCTGACGTTCTACCTGGTCTGTGGAGCCGCCGGCGGGATCGTCTTTTCCCTGCTGGTCCGCGTGGGCTTCCTGGCGGCCGGTCCGATGGTCGGAGCCTCCGGTGCGGTCCTCGGCGTGATCGCCGCGTGCGCGATCCTGTTTCCCCACATCGTCCTGGTGTTCTTCGTCTTTCCGGTTCCGATTCGGTTGATGGCGGTTCTGTTCGCCCTGAACTCGTTCTTCGTCGTGCTCTTCAACCGGGGCCCCAATCCCGGCGGCGAAGCGGCTCATTTCGCCGGCATGGCGATGGGAGCGGCCTACGTTCTGTTGGGGCCGAGGTGGGACAAGTTCTCGATGAAGCGACGCGCGGGCTCGTGGGAGAAGAGACTTGAGGAGAGCCGCAGGCTGCAAGTCGAGGTCGACCGGATCCTGGCGAAGGTCCATCGCTCCGGCCTGCACAGCCTGACCAGCGTCGAGAAGCGGACCCTCAAACGGGCCACCCAGGAAGAGATCAAACGCCAGCAGCTCTAGCCGCTCCAAAGATAATGGGACCTGTGGGACTCATGGAACGGATAGGATCTGGGCACCGGATACGGTCACAAGAGCCGGCGGTCTGTAGGGGCCGTAGGTGTCCCGCAGGAATTCCAGCCACCATTTGATCCCAGGATCATTCGCGCTGCCTTCGCCGCCCGGCCGATGGTTGGGCCCATAGGGCGACACGCACTGCAGCCACGTCGAGGCGAGCATATACCCTTCACCACGCGATAGGTGAGCCGTCGTCTGTTTGATCTGGTCCGCCTTCATGGCCTCGGTGTAGACCCCGATCTTGATATAGTTGTAGTAGCCGTCCCGTTTGCTGTAGATTCCCCAGTAGCCACCGGGGGTCTTGCCGGGGGAGGCCTCGCTCTCGATGTATGGCTTGCCGACGGCCCGCTCCGAATGGTGAATGGCAAGATCCGCCTCGGCAGGGGGTTGGCCCCGGAAATTCGTCGCGATCACGCAGCAGGGGTCCGCGGCTTTGCCTGCCAGGACCATCTGTCGCGGATCGAAGCCCTTGGCGGCCTGAGCCATCCCTTCGTTGTCGATATCGACGAACACATTCCGATACCTCTTCTCTTTGAGCCATGCGACGGTGTTGGCGACGGCCTTGTTGGCCTCGGCCTGGGTCCAACTGTCCCACTTCGATCGGGAAGTGCTCCAGTACAAGCAGCCGACGAGGACGACCATGCCTCTGTTGTCTGCGGCCTCGATGATCCGGGCCATGCGCTCCGCATAGACCGAGCTGAGGCTCGCATCCTCATCGTAGCCCTTGACGTCGCCGAAACGCGAACCCATGAAGTAGACGCTGAGGGTATTGACGCCGTAGCCGGCAAAGGCGTCGAGGTTGTCGATCAGATCCTGGGCCGTCCGGTCTGAGATCAGTGCGTTGGAGCAGCGAAGCCCTTTAACGAGAAACTCCTGCCCATTCAGGCAGGTCTTGTCGCCTCGCACCGTGAATACATGTGCACGGGCCAGCACAGGAATGTTCAGGAACAGCAGAAGCCAGACGAGGACGGCTCGGCCAAGTCGCGTAAGGGGGTTCGGCATGACGGACTCCTTCCCAACCAGATTACGATGGTTCAGCCTGCAACACGGGGGCAATGCTGCAAAATGGCGTCGGGCGGACAGCCGCATCTCAGGAATACGGCTCTCCGCCCGATTGTTGCTCCCGGAGGAATGGCGACGGAGCCAACCTCCAGGCCGTCTCCTACTGCGCCGGCACGGCCGAGATGCTGGCCGGGTCGATGCCGTTGGCGCCGCTGGCCGGCGGCAGCAGCTTGATCCCGGATATCGGCGTCGTCGCCGTAATCACCATCGCGCCGGACGCCTGGCCGCCGACCGTGAGGCCGGGCTTGAACCAGTTGGCGTTCACGTACGGCTGTGGCTCGCCGGCCGGAGCGCCGGCGGCATCCAGCGGCTGGACGAACCCCGAATCGTTGCCGCCGCGTTCGATGATGAAGATCGTGGTCACCGGGACCGGGAACATGACTGTAATGACCTTCGAATCATCCAGGCTGGCGTACGTGCCGAGATTGAGGTCGTCGGCGTGGGCTGCCGGATGGTCGGCATACTTCTCAAAATCGGCGGTCGTTGTGCCGGTGATCAGCTTGCTGGCCTCGATCTCATTGATCGTGAGGACCATGCCGTCGTTGCCCGTGGCGGTGACGGCTGTGGCGGCAGCCACGGTGATGGTTGCTGACGCCACCGGCGCAGGCGGAGCGGGCAGCAGTCGGATGTCATCGATGTACAGAGTGCCCGCGCCGCCGTTGTCGACGCCGAGGGTTAGCTTGGTGACCTTCTTCAGATTCGTGTTCACGGAAGCCAGACTGACTGACCATGCGATCCACGGCGTGGCCTTCAAGTCGGCTGCATCGCCACTGTAGGGGACTTTCACCCCGTTGACTTTCAGATACAGCCTGCCGGTGGTGTTGTTCGGGTCGCCGCGGAAGTAGACCACGAGAGTCGACAGGCCGGCCCGGGTCCAATCCTGCGAGGCGTCAAAGGTCCGCTCGGCCTCGGATGAGGCGGCGCCGCCGGTGTTGTTATACAGCAGGGGCATGGCCTGCTTGCCGGTGTGGATATTCACCTTCTCGGCGAAGGGGGCCTCGGCGTAGCCAACCTGCGAACCGTTGGTCGTCGTGCCGTAGCCGTCCGCCCAAGCCTGGTAGATGCGGTTGCCGTCGTCGTCGGTGTAGGTCTCGAAATCATCGACGATCTCGTATTCCTGCGTGGCGAAGCTCCACACGGTGCCCTCGTGGACGGGCGGGACCATCGCATTGTTGACTTCGTCCACACGCCAGTAGTAGGTGGCGCCATAGCCCACCGCCGTCGGAGTGAAGCTGGTTTCGTACACGGTTGTCTTGGGGGCCGTTGCCTTGCTCACCGCATTCCTGTCCGTACTGATATACACCGTATGCGAGCCAGCTTCGCGTCCGGCACGCCAGCTCAGGACGGTGTCAATGTCGACGTCCGTCGCCGCATCGGCCGGCTTGGGCTCGCGGGCCTGAACCGGAATGGAGAAGAACCGGATCTCGGCCAAACCGCTTTGTGTCAGGCCGCCCCAGAGACCGTCGATGGTCAACTTCACGTACTTGGCGACCGCTCCGCCGAAGGAGACAGTCGTGTTGTGGGTGTAATTGGCCGTTCCCAAGCCCTGGGCGAACTCGGGCACGTCGGCCATTTTCGTCCAGGCCTTGCCGTCAAGCGAGTATTCAATGGTAACCTTCTTCGCGCCAAAACCGACGAAAGCTTCGACCAACTGGTTGGAGTTCCAGACCCACATCTCATGAAGCTTATAGGCTTTGTCGAACTCGTATTGAATCCAGTTCGGCTGGGCGCCGGTGCTCAGCCACATCTCCGCGCCCTCGGTCGAGTGCTCGCCATTGGCGTTGAGTCCGGAGCCGTTGACGGTGTTCTCGGGTCCCATGCCCTCCTGAGCGCTGGAGGCGGTGGCGGTCACCTTCGCGATCCGATAGGCGATCGGCTCGATAGTGAACGACCACACCTCGCCCTCATAGACTCCGCCGCCGACCTCATCCACGCGCCAGTAGTAGGTCGCTCCGAACTCCAGCCGTCCCGGGTCGTAGCTGGCCTCGCTGACGCTGACGCCGGCGATCGCGTTGATGACGTCGTCGGGGTTCTTGCTCAGGTAGATGACATGCCCGTTGGTCGTCGCTACGTCTTCGCCGGCTGTCCAAGTGAGTACCGGATCCCGCGAGATATCCGTCGCCTTGTCTGCCGGCCGCGGGTCACGGCTTTGTTTCGGATCCAACGGCACCGGGATGGCGCAAACGGTGAAGGCGTCGTGTCCGGAAGCCGCGATGCGCACCCCTTTGACTCGCACGTCGGTAGTGAAGACCACGCCGAAAGCGTTCTGGCCGCCCACATTAACCCCGGTGTTGGCGTACGTGCTGGCAGCCGTGTACGTCACCGGGGCGCCGAGCGAGCCATCCTCGAGGATCGCGTAGTACGTGCCTGAGTCGTTGCCGCCGCGTTCGAATACGAAGATTGTATTCGTCAAGACCGGGAAGAGGGTCTCCTGGTAATCGATGCCGTCGATCGACGACATGCCGTCCGCCGCTCCCGATACGGCGAAGATCCAGTCATCCGCGTTGGCGCCGATGTCGGCCCCCTTGGGGTTGGAGGAAGTGCTTACGGTCGCGGTCGGAGCCGGCGTCCCGTCGACCCATTGGGTCGGGACCTTGGTGTCGGCCGGGATGTACCATCGTGTGGTGGTGCCCAGCATGAGATCTCCGTTGGCTACCAGGTATTCCTTTCCCTGGTAGGTGAGACTGACCATGGCGTTGCCGATGACCTTGACGTCTTTGAATCCCGTCAGGGCATCTGCCTTCGCCTGGCCACAGAGCGACCCCGAAATCAGAACAATCGCCAGAAAAGCTTTCAGGAACCGCGTTTTCATTGCTGCACCTCCAATAACCAAAAGTGATATGCGATTACGACGACAGTCTCTACCGCGGCAGGCCCAGGCATCATGTGCCCGTGTGCTTCCTCCATCGGGTAAATTCCAACTACTTCTGCTCCTCAAACAGACGGCTGAATTGTCTATCGGCCGCAAAGAGGGCCTCTATGAGGCTGTTGCGGGATGGTCCACAGGGAAATCCCGGACGACCTATGTGCCGGAGCGAAAGCGGGGATTGGCTCGCAAAAATCCCTATGTGCGAATCCTGCCTCCATTCGGCAAAGTGTCATCACACGCCTCCGAATTCCGCGAGATAAAACACACAGTATTCCAGTATCCTAAAATATACTGTTGGCGCTGTACGGGATCAACCCCACTATGTGCGAATTACCTTCGCAAATTGCGCAGCGACAGGACAAGAACACGTACGAGGAAGGACCGTAGTATGGCCCGTTGCGATGCGGAATCTCGGTTCGGGACTCTCGGGGTTTCCAACTGCCCCCTGGGAGCAGGAAGGGAAGACCATGACTGTCCTCGATGCCGGTTGATGCGATCTCTGCTGGTGGTTCTGGGCGGCCCGGTTGAGATTGCGAGACGGGCTCAGTCCCACTTGAACTGACTCTTGTTGCCGACCAGGGCTTCGACTCTCTGGCGAACGTTCTCCCGCTTGATCTGGTCGTCTTTGAATTTGGCTATGTCGTCCTTGCTGTCGCCGACCTGCCTGTGGAGCTCCTCCAGTCGCCTCTGGAGCTGCTCGTAGGCGATCTCCTTGCGTCGTACGATCAAGTCGTATCGTCGCGCAACCACGTCCTGCAGCTCGGCGCCGATCTTCTGCTTCTCGGCCTCGGATTTCGCTCTGCGATGGCGGTTGCACAGGTCTTCGGATCTTTTCCGCAGGGCCAGGTCCTCTTTCAGGACCGCGCCGAGCTCGGGATCGGAGTTCTCGGCGTCGAAGATGTATCCGTACCGGTCCCAGAGGGTCTCGAAATTCACGAGGTACACCTGGAGGTCGCCTTCCTTGAGCTTGGCCAGCGTCTGTTCCTCGGCAGGGTAGTTGGCCTTGAGCCATTCGAGGAACTTGGTGTTTCGCTCCTGCCTGCGGGCCTCCACCCGATCGAGGAGCATCTGGTCGATTTCGGGCCGGCCTTGGGTGCGCAGCTCGTTCATGAATCGATTGGGGTCCTTCTGTCGAAGCGCTGCAAGCGCCTTGGCCTTCTCGGGGTCCCGCTGCTGGATTCCCTTGAGAATCCGCTCGATCTGGTCTTTGGACAGTTCCCGCTGCAACGTCCTGGGTTCGTCTTTCCAGATGTTGTTCTGGGGTTGCTTGTTCTCGGCTGCCGCCAGGGCCACTGTCGTCCATCCACAGGCCAGCGCGATCCCCGCCACGAGCGCGGCCACTCGACGCAACTGCATCAGTACGATCCTTTCCAATACTCGGTCTCAATCGCGACCAGTTCCATTTCGAGTTCTTTCAGGGCGTCCGCCCGTCGAATCTCCGTTTCTTGCGAATCAAGGGCCCGGATCTCGGCCTCAATATGGCGAATCTCCGACGCGAAATACACCAAGGTCAGATCGTCGGCCGCGATGTCGTGGCTCTCCCAGATCGCAGTCGGGAGGATCGAAGCGAAACTCACCCTGGGACCAGCCGTAGGCGCAGGGCTCTGACGGCCGATCAGGACCGTCAGGATCACCGCCGCCGCGACTGCGACAGCCCCTCGGAAAATCTGGGTCCGATGCCGCCTGCGTGCGGCCGCCGCCAAGGTCAGGGCCCGGATCGTCGCCAGGGTCTCAGGCGATGGGACGGGAGCCGGATGGGCCTCCAGTATCCGCTCAGCGGCCTCAATGTCCGCCTGCGCCGCCTGTGCGGCCGAGTCGTCCATGAACCGTCGGAGCAGTTCCGTCAGGTTTTCATCTGCGTGCTGTTTCATGGCAGCCACCCTTCACCCCTCCATGAGCTCTCGTAACTTCTTCAGTCCCCGGTGCAGTTTGGACAACGCCGTACCGATCGGTTCGGATCGGTGTTCGGCGATCTCCTTGAAACTCATTTCCGAGTAGAAGCGCAACAGAATCAAGTCGCGGGTATCGGCATCCAACCGGTTCAGGTGAACCTGAAGTCTTTCGAGCCGTATCTGACCCTCGTCCGAGAATCGCGATTCATTCAGATCGGGCTCCCGTTCCAACTGGGTCCGATGCGCGTCCATCAGCTTGCGGCGTCGCTGTTTGCCCCGGAGATGGTCGTGGAAGATGTTCGATGCGATCTTGAAGAGCCAGCTTTCAAACGCGCCGCCCTTGTAGGACCCGATCTTCTCGACCAGCTTGATGAATAGTTCACTCAGCAGCTCGTCGCTGAGGTCGCGGTCGCCGGTGAGCCGATAAAAGTAACCGTAGCAGCGACCGGCGTACATGTCAACCACTTGCGCAAAGCTGTCGGCGTCCCCCGATTTACAGCCATCAATGATCCGGGCTAGTTCGACGCTTCTACCCATCTGCTGCGTTCACGATGAAAAGACGTTCGTCCGAAAGGGCTTATTGCAGGGTTTGTCAAAATACGCGGTCGCGGAAGTGCGGCCGGCCGTCAGGCCTTGGCCCCCGCTCCCACAGGCTGTCCGACGAGACTTCTCGGGATTGGATCGCGTGCGTACGGCTCGGGAAGCCGTCCACTGTCCGTTGGGATGCCGCCGGGGAGTTCTCATGCCTGAAACCAGGCGTCAGACGGGCCAGGTCTCGTCCCGGCCCTCCTGTTCCTCTTCCTCGTCGAACTTCCAGCCTTCGGATTCCTCCATGTCGCTGATCTCTCGTTGGACATACTTGAAAATCTTGTCCTGGAGGGGCCCCAGCTTGCTGTACCACCTGAGCATGTTCTGGTAGCTGCCCAGCAGCATGTCGAGTCGGATGAGCTGCCATTTGGCGAGGCACTCGGCTTCCTTGACGTTGGAGAACGGGTCGCACCGGAACACCTTGCGTCCGTCCGGCCCCTTCTCACAAAGCTCGCATTGATCGCACTGGATCATATTTTGTCCTTTACACGCACATTCCGCCTGTGCTAAACTGCATTATACGAGTCAGGACGTACCCGTAGCAATGAAATAACCTAACCTTGGAGAAGTACATGGCCAAACCAAGACGCAGAAGGAAGATTGGCAGCAAGAAACGACGGACACGCTGGAAGATCAGGCATAAGATCAGTTGACAGCGTTCCTTCGCAGGCTGGTCCTGCGAAGGATTTCGACCTCGGAGGGCGGCCTCCAGCGCATGACGTAGATGAAGCATTTCCGCGTAGTCTTCAAGCCGGATGACAAGGAAATCTCGATCCATTCAGGCGCTACCCTTCTTGAGGCCGCCCGGCAAGCGGGCATCATTCTGACGACCCCCTGCGGCGGCAAGGGGACCTGTGGAAAGTGTACCCTCTATCTGTTCCCCGAGGGGACGCCGATTCTCGCTTGCCAGCACCACGTAGAGAACGACTTGACGGTGATGGTATCGCCGCAGTCGCGTTTCTATGCGTACAAGATCCTCGACCACGGCCTGGCCCTCGGTCGGCAGGTTCGGCCCACCATTCATCGGCGGTACGCAGGGGTCGCTGGGCCCGCAGGCATCCTGGGCGTCGCTGTCGATATCGGCACCACGACGGTCGTGGCCAAGCTCCTCGACATGACCGACGGTCGATGCCTCGCCACGCAGGCGGTCCTGAACCCGCAGACCCGCTTCGGCGACGACGTGATCAGCCGCATCCACTTCGCTCGGTCGCCCGAACGACTGGCGGAGATCCACAGGGTCATCCTCGACTGCGTCAACGAGCTCATCCACGGGCTCTGCCGCCAGGCCGCAATCGCCGCTTCGAGTATCTACGAGGCCTGTATCGTGGGCAACACCACGATGAACCACATCTTCCTGGGATACCCCGTCGAGCAACTGGGACAGGCTCCGTATCGGGCCCATTGCGTGGACGCCCGCGACATATCTCCCGTCGAGCCGGGCCTGGATATGAACCCTCAAGGCAACGTCCACTGCATCGCGAACATCGCGGGCTTCGTGGGCGCCGACACCACTGCGGTGGCCCTGGCGGTGGACATGGACTTCATCCAGGATCGGACCCTGGTCGTGGACATCGGCACCAACGGCGAGATCGTCCTGGGGGATCGGGAGACCCTCTATGCAGCGAGCTGCGCCGCTGGACCGGCCCTGGAGGGGGCCCGGATCAAGCACGGCAGCAGGGCTGCCGACGGCGCGATCGAGGCTGTCGTCGTCAACGGAGACGTGGACTTGGACGTCATCGGCGATTCCCCGCCGCGGTCGATCTGCGGCAGCGGATTGATCGACGCGGTGGCGGTGCTGCTGGACCTGGGCGTGGTCGACGCGACCGGGCGATTCGGGGACGGCGACTCCCTTCGGCAGACCCTTGCGCCCCCGATCGCCTCTCGGCTGTGCCAGAGCGATGGACAGCCTGCGTTCCGCCTTTCCGGAGACGATCGGACGGGTCATCCCGGCGTGATCCTCACGCAGCGGGATATCCGCGAGGTTCAACTCGCCAAAGCGGCCATTCTGGCGGGTATCCGCATCCTGATGGGCAAGCTGGGCCTCGCCGATTCGGACATCGACCGAGTCCTTCTGGCAGGGGCCTTCGGCAACTACATCCGGCCTGCCAGCGCGGTGCGGATCGGCCTGTTGCCCAACGTGCCGCTGGATCGAATCCAGTCGGTAGGCAACGCCGCAGCCACGGGGGCCCAGATGTCGCTGATCAGCGAGGAGTGTCGTGAGCGAGCCGCCCGTCTGGCCAGGAAGATCCAGTACGTGGAGATCGCGCACGAGAGGGGGTTCTCTGACTTCTTCGCAGAGGCCATGATGCTGAGTCCCTGAGAGGCTCACGCCGGACCGGCGGATCGGAGCAAGTACACCAGATAGGCGACGTACAGGGCAAGCAATAGGCCTCCGCCGGATCGGCGGATCGCACGCTTTCCGAGGATCGCGGCAGCCACAAACAGCCCGCTGATCCCCGCCATGATCCAGAAGTCCGCCCCGCCGGCAAACCGCGAGGTCACACCGAAGGGGTGAACGAGTCCGGCGATTCCCGTCACGAACAGAACGTTGAAGATGTTTGACCCGACGAGGTTGCCGACCGAGATGTCGTGGCGTCCCTTGACCGACGCGACGACGCAGGTGACCAACTCGGGCAAAGAGGTGCCCACGGCGATGATGGTCGATCCGATTACGGCGTCGCTCAAGCCGACCCGCGTTCCGAGAGTCACCGCTCCGCTGACGGCGCCCTTGGCGCCGATCGCCAGGGCCGCCAGGCCGAGCACGATGGCCAGAATGTCGCGCCCGACGGTCTGGGGCGGTTGGACCGCGGTGTCGGCGACCGTCTCAGTCAATACCGCTGTTCTCGTTGTGCGAGCGGTGCGTACGGCGCAGACGACCAAACCCGCGAAGACCAGCAGGAGGATGGCCGCGTCCACCCTCGAAAAGACCAGATCGGCAAGGACGGGCCACAGCAGGACGGTGACCGCCAGCATGGCCGGGATCTCCCGTCGGAGCGTCGCGGCCTGGACCTCAAGGGGGCGGATCAGCGATATGATGCCCCCGATCATGGCGAGGTTGGCGATGTTGGAGCCGTAGACGTTGCCGATCGCGATGTCGCCCTTGTCGCCGACCGCGGCTGTGACCGCGGCCGCCACTTCGGGGGCGGAAGTCCCCATGGCCACGATGGTCAACCCTGCGACGAGATGGCTGACGCCCAGCCTCTCGGCCAGCCCGACCGCACCGCCGACCAGAAAGTCCGCGCCTCTCCAGAGCAGCACAAGCCCGCCGATCAGAAACAGCGTCGCCCAAACCATGCTTCACTCCGCCTGTCAAAAGAAAGCGACCTGACGCCGTTGGCCGACGCCAGGTCGAATCATTGGTCCAAAGTGCGGGATCAGACCCGCCCGACGATGACGCAGGCGTTGTGCCCGCCGAAACCGAAGGAGTTGCTCAGAGCCACGTTGATCCTGGCCTCGCGAGCCTTCAGAGGAACGTAATCCATCTTCAGGTCGCAACGCTCGTCCGGGTTCTCCAGATTGATCGTCGGGGGGATGAGCGAGTGGTTGATCGCCTTGATCGCGGCGATCAGTTCCACCGCGGCCGTGGCGCCCAGCATGTGACCCAGGCAGCTCTTGGTGGAGCTGACCGGAATTTTGTAGGCCTGCTCCCCGAAGACGGCCTTGATTGCGGTGCTCTCGGCGATGTCGTTGAGCTCCGTGCTGGTCCCGTGGGCATTGATGTAGTCGACGCCGTCCACGTTGATCTTGGCATCGGCCAACGCCAGCCTCATGGCCATCGCCGCGCCGGCGCCGTCGGGCAGGGGGGCGGTGATGTGGTAGCCGTCGTCGGTGGCTGCGTAGCCCAGCAGCTCGCCATAGATCCTGGCGCCTCGCTTTCGGGCGTGTTCCAGTTCCTCCAGGATGAGCATGCCCGCGCCCTCGGCCAGGACGAACCCGTCCCGGTCGCGGTCGAAAGGCCTCGACGCGGCCTGGGGATTGTCGTTGCGCGTGCTCAGCGAGCGGGCGGCGCAGAAGGAACCCAGCCCGATGGGTGTGCAGGCGGCTTCGGATCCGCCGGTGATGATGATGTCGCTGCGCCCGCTGGCGACGTTCCAGAACGCCTCTCCGATGGTGTGGTTGCCGGAGGCGCAGGCGCTGGAAACCGCGAACGTGGGTCCGCGGAGCCCGAACTGGATCGCGATGTTGCCGCTGGCGGCATTGGACATCAGACGGGGCACACAGAAGGGCGACACCTTGCCCGGCCCCTTTTCCAGCAGGCGGACGTGTTGTTCCTCGATTTCCTTGATGCCGCCGATCCCGGTGCCGACGATCGCGCCGACGCGGTAGGGATCCTCTTTGGCGAAATCGAGGCCGCTGTCTTTGACGGCCTGAATGGACGCCGCCACGGCGAACTCGCTGAAGCGGTCCATCCGTTTGGCTTCGCGTTTGTCAATGTACTTGGTTACCTCGAAGTTCTTGATTTCGCCCCCGAAATGCACGGGATACGCGCTGGTGTCGAACAACTCGAACGTGGAAACTCCACTGCGGCCTTCGCACAGCGCGTCAAACAGCTCATCGACGGACTCGGACAGGGCGGTAATGCACCCCAAGCCCGTTATAACCACTCGGCGTCTATCCATTGACTCTATGCGCCTTCCTTCTTCTTAGACTGGGCGATGTTCACGATATACTCGACGGCCGCTCCGACGGTCTGGATCTTCTCGGCCTCCTCGTCGGGAATGCTCATGTCGAACTCGTCCTCAAACTCCATCACGAGCTCCACGGTGTCCAGAGAGTCGGCATTCAGGTCGTTGATGAAGGAGGTTTCGCGCGTGATCTCGGATTTGTCTACGCCCATCTGTTCGCTGATGATTTCGATCACCTTGTTCTCAATCTGTTGGACATCCACCTCTTCGATACTCACTGCTGTATCCTCCTTAACTGGATCAGAATACTCACTGGGCCTTCGTTGCGATTCTCTGGAACTACACGTGTACCACCACCCTCCGGATTTCGGCCGGTATCTTACCGACTGGAGGGGGCACACACAAACATTTTTTTCGTTTTTCTACATGGCCATGCCGCCGTCGACGCACAGGACCTGTCCGGTAATGTAGCCGGCCTCGTCACTGGCGAAGAAGGCCACCGCACGAGCGACATCCTCGACGGTCCCGAACCGCTTGACCGGAATGACCTCCAACGCGGCGTTCTTGACCAGGTCCGACAGCACCGCGGTCATATCCGTCTGGATGAAGCCCGGCGCGATGCAGTTGGCGGTCACGTTCTTCTTGCCGATTTCGCGGGCGATCGACTTGGTCATGCCGATCAGGCCGGCCTTGCTGGCGGCGTAGTTGGCCGAGCCCGCCTGGCCCATCACGCCCGCTACGGAGCTGATGTTGACGATCCGCCCGAACTTGTTGCGGATCATGGACCGGGCGGCCACGCGGGTCGCGGTGAACGCCGCACGCAGGTTCACATTCATCACCCGGTCGTAATCCTCGTCGTCCATCTGGATCATCAGCTTGTCGCGCGTGATCCCGGCGTTGTTGACCAGGATGCCGATGCCGCCGTGCTCGGAGGCCAGCGACTCCAGGACCTCGGTCAGTTGGTCGCTCTTGGTGATGTCGACGCACCGCGTGAGGATCTCGTAGCCGGCCTGTTTGCCCGCCTGCTCCAGCTCCTGAAGCTGCTCCTGCTTGATATCGAGCGCCGCGACAGTGCGACCCTGCTTGAGCAGTTCGAACACAATCGCGCGGCCGATGCCGCGGGCTCCGCCCGTCACGACTGCCAATCGTTTGTCCGTCATCCTCTGATCTCCAACTCCTGATATTACAATATCTTACGATCTTTCAGCATCCTGCCGGGGCAGGGCGGCTGGCGACGCCGGAAAATCAGCCGACCAGGGCCTTTACGGATGCCAGGTCGCTGATGTTGGTCACTTTCGTCTTTCTGTTGATTCGCTTCATCAGGCCGGTGAGGACCCGACCTGGCCCGATCTCATAGAACTGCTCGACTCCCTCGGCCAGCAGTCGCTCCATGCACTTGTGCCAGAGGATCGCGCCGGTGAGTTGTTTTGTCAGGCCCGAGACGACCTCGTCGGCCGTCCGGTAGTACTCGGCGTTGATGTTCGCGATCGTGGGCGTCGCTGCGGGCTGCGAGATCCGCGTCTGGAGCAGCGCCTGGCGCAACGCCTCGGCGGCGCCGGCCATCAGGCTCGTGTGGAACCCGCCGGCCACCTCGAGCTGGACAGCCTTGGCTGCTCCGTGTTTGGGGGCCAGCTCCAACGCTCTGGCGCAGGCGCCGAGACTGCCGCTGACGACGATCTGGCCGGGGCAGTTGAAGTTGACCGGCTCGATCAACTCGCCCTGGCGGGCCTCGTCGCAGAGCTGTCGAACCTTGTCTTCATCCAGGCCGATGACGCTCACCATCGTGCCCTGGGTCGCGTCCGCGGCAGCCTGCATGGCCTCGCCTCGCTTGCGAACCAGCCGCAGGCCATCCTCGAAACTGACGGCCCCGGCGGCATACAAGGCGGTGTATTCGCCCATGCTCAGGCCCGCCGTGACGTCCGGCTTGACGCTCGCGGTCGCCGGGCTCGTCCGGAGGATCTCCAGCAGGGCGGCCGACGTCACAAAGATCGCCGGCTGCGACATCGTTGTGCTGTTGAGCTTCTCGGCCGGACCCTCGAAACAAACCGTCTTGAGGTCGAAACCCAGGATCTCGTTGGCCTTATCGAACAGGGATGCCGCGACAGGGTAAGCCTGGGCGATATCGGCCCCCATGCCCACGGTCTGGGCGCCTTGTCCAGGGAATATAAAGGCGGTCTTCATCGTTTCTATCCTTGCTTGTTTCCGTCCCCACCCGTTGGGGGCAGGCGACAATCCCTTTTGTGTGCGACGACGCGTCAGAGTTCAATCACATTGGCGCCCCAGGTGACCCCGGCGCCGAACGCAACGAACAGGACGATGTCGCCTTTCTTGACTTTCCCTTGCCTCATGCATTCGTCGAACGCGATGGGCACGGACGCGGCCGATGTGTTGCCGTAGTTGTGGATGTTGACGAAGACCTTCTCGTCGGGCAGGTTCAGGCGTTTGGCGGCCGATTCGATGATCCGCGCGTTCATCTGGTGCGAGATGAACATATCGACGTCGTCCAGGGTCAGGTCGCAGTGGGTCAGGCAGTCGGTGACCGCCTCGACGATGCGTCGGACCGCCTGCTGATAGACCTCCCGGCCCTTGATCTGCATGAAGATCATGTCGGGGTCTTCCAGAGGCTTGCGGGCGGGATTCCGAGACCCATGCGCCCGGCAGCTCAGAGATTCCCAGTAGCTGCCGTCGGCGCCGAGGGTGCTGTAGATGATTCCGCGTCCGGCGTCCTGTTTCCGCTGGAGCAGGACCGCTCCGGCGCCGTCGCCGAACAGGATGCAACTGGTCCGGTCTTTCCAGTTGGTGATCTTCGTGAGCGTCTCGGCGCCGATCACCAGGGCGCTGTCGAGCCGGCCGTTCTCCATCATCTGCTGCACCATGTGCAGGGAGTAGACGAATCCGCTGCACGCGGCGGCCACGTCGAACGCCCAGGCCTTCCTGGCCCCGATCGCCTGCTGGACGAAGCAGGCGGTGGAGGGGAAGACCATCTCCGGCGTGATGGTGGCTACGACGATCAGTTCGACGTCCTCGGCATTGTACTGGGCGTACTCCAGGGCGCGTTTGGCCGCCTCGGTTGCCAGGTGGGCCGTCGTTTCTTCGTCCGACGTGACGTGACGGACCCTGATCCCGGTCCGCGTGACAATCCAGTCGTCCGAGGTGTCGACCACCTTCGACAGGTCGTCGTTGGTCAGGATTTTGGCGGGAACGAAGGAGCCGCACCCGGTAATGACGGCACGGTTCGCCGGGCGGCGTTCCTCAGTCTTGCTCTGCATCCGTTGTCCTTACGCCAGCTTCCGCGAGACTCTCCATGATTCGATCATTGATCTTCTGCGCGTGGCAGGTCCTGGCGGTGCGAACCGCGTTGCGGATCGTGCGGGCCTTGCTGGCGCCATGGCAGATCAGGGCCGTGCCGTCGATGCCCAGCAGGGGAGCGCCGCCGTATTCATTATAGTCGTGCTTCTGGTACACCCGCATGATGACCGGCTTGAACATCAAGGCCAACTGCGGCTGTTCCTGCATCAATTCCTGCTTGATCGCGCGGAAGAGACTGTCGACCGCGCCTTCGGTCAGCTTGAGCACGACGTTGCCGACGAACCCCTCACATACCACCACATCGCAGACGCCTCGGAAGATGTCTCTCCCCTCGATGTTTCCGATAAAAGTCAACCGCGGGTCGCTGCGCAGCATATCCGCGGCCTTCTTCACGACTTCATTGCCCTTGGCATCTTCTTCCCCGATGCTCATCAGCCCGATGCGGGGATTCTGAATCCCCAGGAAGTTGCGGGAATAAATGCTTGCCATCAGCCCGTACTGATACAGGTTCAGGGGCTTGCAGGCGATATTGGCGCCGACATCGCAGATTGTGACCGGGCCGCTGGGGCTCGGGAAGACCACCGCGATGCCAGGCCGGTTCACGCCGGGCAGGGTGCGCATTCGCATCTGAAATGCCGCCACGCACGCGCCGGTGTTGCCGGCCGAAATCACAGCCTGGGCGTCGCCGGTCTTGGCCAGCTTCGCCATCACGCTGATCGAGCTTCGCGGCTTCTTGCGAAGACTGTCCACCGGCTTCTCGTCCATCCCGATCACGTCCGGCGCATCGACGATGCTGAGCCGCTCCTTGTCGTAGGTTGCGGCCGCCAGCTTCTGTTCCAGCAGGTCCTTCGGACCCACCAGGATAATCGCGTCATCCTTGTCGATCTGGGGCAACGCCTCAAGTACGCCGGCGATGATTTCGTCCGGGGCGTGGTCCCCTCCCATGGCATCCACTGCAATACGCATGTTTAGTCGGTTTCCTCCTTACCGAGCTTGAGCGTCAGGTTCGGGTTCACGTACCCGCAGTTGTTGCACGCCGTGTGCGGCAGGATCGACTGGCTGCACTTGGGGCAAAGGGTGTAGTTCACCGGCTTGAGCGCCTGGTGCGACCGCCGGGTCCGCACCCGACTCTTGCTGGTCCGTCTCATCGGTAACATATTCGACTACTCCAATTCTTTCCAAAAATCCACAAGGCGACCCTCTCGCCACCGGCATAAACCCTTTCTATTACACGACAGTGGCCTGGCTGTCAAGCGAAAATCCCACAAACCCCAGCGCGGACGGACTGCGTCTATCCGCGCTGCGATCGCCTTCCATCTGCCGGTCGGTCATGCAGACGACTCGGTCCCTGTCCAACCGCCAACCAAGTGGATTGGCCTTCGATTCATCCGGCTCAAAGATGCGGCTGATTATCCCCGACCGGACGGCTCCTGTCAACGTCCCGTCTGGGGGAGGGCCGGCCAAGGCGGTCATCCCGTCAAGCAATCTTGCCTCTCTGGAGGGCAGAAACCCCATCGTTTCAGTGGAAAATGGCGGTTTCCTCCGTCGGACCGGTCCTGTCGGCCCTTTCCCAGATTTCACCGCATTTGTGTTACAGACCCGTCGAGGACCCTCCAGGCTCGACGCGTCATTGGTTCTCCCAGCCCGCCAGGGGAGGGACGTCCAGCGGCCAGGCCAGGTGCAGATTCCCGCCGGGACCGAGCTTGCTTGGAGGAATGTTCGGGTCCTGGCGGCTCCTGCGGAGTTGGTCCGACACGGTGACCTTTCGAACGTGGCCGTCCAGCATGGATATGAAAGAATGGCCTGTGTTCAGGTCCCCCCCGCGAGGACGGTGATAGGTCGCGAAGGCGTCCCCGACGTCCGTTTCAGGCATCTTCGATGCATAGGGGCGATCGAGAGGACTGTCGAACGTCGTGTAGGAGGGCCCGATGTCCAGAGATCCCATGGTGATGGCGCCGGTGACTCTGTGCCTGAGCGTCCCGCGTACTGGCGCATCGGTGGGGGCGTTCATGGTTCCATCAGGAGTGCCTCCCCAGGGGCCGCTGAGATTGTGCGACGCGGGCCATCGCGATTCCCTGTTGATCGGCCAGGAGTTCTCCTCGCCGAAGGCGAAGACCTCGGCCGGGCTGCGTGTGACGTGCGTCTCCTTGCTGACGGCTGTTGATCTGACGGTTTTGACGTTGATCTCGCCGGCCGACCCGGCCGCGAGGCTCCCGGTCACGAGGGTTCTGTGCAAGTTGCCGTTCATCGTATAGGCATACTGGGGGACGAGAGTCAGGGGGTCGGTCGGTTCCCACTCGTCGGAATCTCCGTTCCCACTGCCACGACCCCGAAAACGACCACGTCCGCCTCCCGAGAGAACAGGCTGAGGCCTTCTCGGTTTGTTGGGATCCTGGTTGCAGCCCCGCTCCAGGTAGGCGCGGACGCCGGTCTTGCACAGGAGGATCTTGGCGTCTCCGAGGTAGGGGATCAGATCGCCCTGGAGTTCCTTGTGCTCACGCATCAGCGGGCTGTCCAAACCGATCCTGGCGTCGTGCCAGCGGCAGGTCCATGGGTACCCTGCGCCGTAGGGTACATCGAGTGGGTCCTGACGCTTGTAGCGTCTGAATGACTCCCTGGAATGGTAGATGTAGGTCGGGTTGGGGAACAGGCCGTCGTGGTCGTTCGTGTAGGCCTTGAGAATCGTGGCCATCTGGCGGAGGTTCGACCGGCACACGGTTTCCGCTCCCTGCTCGCGTACTTGCCTGGCCACCGGCAACCCCACCGCCAGCAGCACGGCCAGGATCGCGATGACCACGAGCAACTCGACGAGCGTGAAACCTCTGTTCATTTCGGTCTTCCTTTCCGCCCGCGGCAGCCTGGCTCCTATTGGTTCTCCCACCCACCCAGGGGCGGGATCTCCGACGGCCAAGCCAGGTGTAGGTTGCCACCCGGGCCGAGGCGGCTGCCCGACGAGTCGTCGGGCTGGCGGCTCTTGCGGAGCTGGTCCGTTATGGTCACCTTCTGTACGTGTCCATCCAGCATGACCACGTACGAACAACCTCTGTTCAGGTCTCCTCTACGCGGACGGTGATACGTTGCGAAGGCGTCCCCGGCGTGAATGGGATCCGTTTCGGTCAACGTCGCCTTGGTGATGCGGTTGTTCACGGCCTCATAGCTGCCCAACTGGTACGAGGGCACGATATCCAGGCTCGACAGGCCAATCGCACCGGCGAAGGTCGACCAACTGTCGCTGATCGAAAGGGCGGGGCCGCTGAGGTTGTACGGCGCCGACCACCTCCCCGCCCCGATTCGTTGATCTCCCTTCGTATTGACGCACCAGGAGTTCTCCTCGCCGAAGGCAAACACCTCGGATGGGCTGCGTGTGACCTGGGTTTCCCTGTGGACCCGTATTTCACGGACGGATCTTAAATCCAGGCCAAGGCCGTCCACCTGCGGCTTGACGTTGCCGGCCTTGATGGTCATGCGGAGGCAGGCATTCATGGTGTATGTGTACTGAGGCACGACTGGGATCTCGCGGACGTTGGGTCCGGTCGGGCTGGAAGGACTCTCCGGTTGCTGGCAGACGGGGGAGTTGTTGCAGCCCCTCTCCTGATTGACGCGAACTCCCGTTTTGCAGCGAAGGATCTGCATATCTCCCAGATAGGGTGCCAGATCGCCTCTGAACTCCCGATGACCGTACGTGAGCAAAGGGCTGTCGAGGGCGGTCTCCGCGTCGTGCCAACGGCAATCCTCACGAAGGCCGAGATACCAGAATTCCGAGCGGAAGGACAATCGGGAGTGATAGAGATAGGCGGGGTCGGGGAAGAGGCCGTCATGGTCGCTGGTGTAGGCCTTGAGAATCATCCCCATCTGCCGGAGGTTCGACATGCAGGCGGCTTCGTTCGCCCGCTCCCTCGCCTGCTTCATCACCGGCAGGCCAACCGCCATCAGCGCCGCGAGGATCGCGATGACCACGAGCAGCTCGATCAGTGTGAAAGCCCTCTTCATTGTCTCGCTCTCCCTATGGGCGGGGGATCTGGTAGATCGGCGTTTGCCCTCGCTTGTTGGGTTTGACCATCTCGTCCAGGATCGCTTGCCCCTCAGGGCTCGCGGCCCGGACCCATTCTTTGTCTTTGGGGCGACGGATTAGATGGCCCTGGAGCCAGTTGGCCAGGTCCCTCGCGTCGGCGGTCGAGTACTTCCTGTCCGCCTCCGGGTCGGGCCGCTCCAGGAAGCCCACGAAGAGCTGCGCCTCGTTCGGGTCCCGCGCGTAGCTGTACACGTGGGCCCGAAAGCCGGCGGGTTCTCCGTCCACTCCAGGGCCGGAAGGAGCTGCGATCGGGCCGGTCTTCTTCGGACTGCCTGTGAACAGCTTGCCTGTGTTGGCGTCGTAGAACCAGACGGTCTTGGGCTTTGCCCGCGACGTGCCGGGCTCGGACCACAGAAACGACGCCAGCGCGACGATCAGCGTCACGGCGGACAACCCCGCTGCCACGAAGATCAGCAGGGGGTGCGCGTTGAGCCGTCCCCTGAGGCCTTCGCCGTTTGCGTCCCCGCGCAGACGTTCCAGGCGATGTCGGATCTCGTAGCGCAGGACATCGGGAATCTTGAATGCCATTCGATCACTTTTCCTTTGAGGTCTCTTCGACTTCGTCCTGGACGGGGATTCCGCCGACCAGTACCCGGACCAGGTAGGTCAGGTCGGCGTTGTTCTCGGAGGCCTCCACCTCGTCCGCGAAGGTGCCCTTGATCAGCCCAAGCGTTCGCTGGTCTTTCCAACGAACCATGTCGCCGTGGCCGTCCGCGAAGGTCGCGTTGCATCCGTTGCTGTGCCGGCTGGTGATCCCTCCGACGCCGAACAGGTCAGGCGGCCGCCAGAGCCACTTCTTCTGTTCGGTATCCCGCAGCAGGGGCCAGAATCGGTCCGAACTGTTTTGCTCCTTGTCAATGAAGACCAGGTATTCGCCTGGTCGTGTGATCGTATGGAACCGCAAGAACGGCTTGACGCCGTCGCGGAAGACCCCGCCCATCGTGTTGGAGACGCCGTAAGAAGAGTGAAGAGACACAAGAGCGCTGGGAAGGGAATGCTCACGCGCGGTCTTGCAGACCAAGATATCTTCATCCGCCGCGTACCGTCTCAGGGACTGTGGCCTGGAACAGAGATGGTCGTCGCTGTCCGTGGAAAAGAGCGTCCAGGCCAGGTACAACTGGTGCTGGTTCGCCAGGCAGTGGACCTGCTCGGCCTGCTTCTGGGCCCGATTCAGGGAGGGCAGCAGCAGGGACATCATCAGGCTGATGATCGAAACCACCACCAGCAGCTCAACCAGAGTGAATCCCCTCGATCGACAACCGCCTCGTCTTGTCTCGTCGCTCGCCATAGTCCTTGTCCTCCCTGGCTGGGCCATCCTCGTTCCCGCAGGTTCTGGGTGCCTCATCATCTCGCACCTCAACCTCGCGTCAGACCGTCTTGTGCCGCCGCGTTCGTATTGTAACTGTCCCAGGAGAGACAAGTCAAGGGCTCAGATTGCGACAAAGTCTCCCGGCGTCCCGGAATCGCTCAGATCCTGTTCCCTCTGCTGCTGCGGCGCTCTTGTCGCCAAATCGCATCGTATTTTCGGACTTTCACTTGACGGGGCCCGCCCGATCGGGTAGGATGGAGGCATACAGAGGCGAGTGGTCTTACGAAAGCTGCAAGACGGCTCTCGGGAAAGGCTGCGCCGCCTGTTGCGAGGTGACAGATGTCGGATGTGACGAACGCCGCATATCGAAAGTCGCGAGGCACGGACAAACCGTTCAGCGGTTCGGAGGAACAGGCCAAGGCGATCTGGAACGAACTGATCCGCCAGGAGAAGCGGCAATATCGAAAGCCCGATTCTCCGCCCGCCCCCACGCCCCAGAAATGACGCCTTCAGTGGCTCTGAGGCTTCATGTCCACTCCAGGAGAAGCGTTGACGCCCCTGCAGGTTCCGCATTGCGCGTGCCGGAAAAAGAGCAAGCCCTTCCCGTTGGTCCAAGGCGGGCTTGGAGCCAACAGGAAGGGCTGTCGTCGGTTCGTGACGGTACGACCGCCAGTCCTGACCGGGGCGCTATGGCCGCGCCGCCGGGCGGTGTCCCTAGAAGAATCGGGGGACAACCCGGACCGTGACATTTGCCACGTGCACGTTCTTGGTGCCGCCGGGGACTTTGCTCAGATCGGCGTTCTGGAGCTTGGCGCAGACGCTCAGCGTTCCGCCGGGCGCGTCCACGTTCGCCGGGCTGACGCTGGCGCTATAGTCGCCGGGGACCACGGGATTGCCGTCTTTCAGCACTCTCGCGATCGAGACGGAGAACGTCACGCTGCTGTTGGTTTCGACGACCACCGAGGTGCAACCCGAGTACGTGTGGATCGAATCCTGGGCCAGCTTGATCTTGAGGTTCCCCTGGTCCTTGATGCGGATCCAGTAGCCGACGTCCATCGTCACCGGGATGGTGGCGATTTCCTGGGGGATCGGCGCCATCGGCCATTCGTGGTATTTGATTTCGCCCGCTTGGGCACTGACGGCCAGCAAAAGGGCCGCTGCGATTGCACAGAATAGCTTCTTCATCACCATCTTCCTTTCATCTACCCTCGCTCCTGAGGCATTGTGGCCTTGCTCGGAGCTACTGCGAAAACCTCCGGCCGGGCTTCGCCCGAACCGGCCTCCAGCAGGCTTGATCTGGCCGAGACGGCTTCCGGACCTGCCTGCTCTCGATCCGGCCTGCCGCGGCCCTTTCCAACTGCGGCCGATCCAACCTGCATTCTTGATTACGCAGGACCTCTGACACGGTTCAAAAAATCGGGGAGCATGCTGCTATCATTCACGATCTGAAAACACTCCTTGGTCTTCAGGTGATTCACGCCGTCATTCACCTCCTTTCTCCCGCGCATTCCGGCGGGACAAACTGCATTTTGCACACAGTCCTGCGTGTCCGGACCGAGAGCGTCGGGGGCGGCGTCCTGGACTCATGCGGTCACCCGATCCGGCGCGGGACGGTTTCCGACGGTCTCCGGCGCGAAACCTCTGAACACGATGCGCCGGGCGCGCTTTCCTGCGAGATCAAGGGTACCCCCCTCACGACGGCCCGACCTGTGGCCGGACGGGATGCGAGAAGAACCGATCTACTTTGCTACAAATCTGTGTGTTGCGACATCGTCAAATGATCCCCACCATTCTGTTTGATGCTATCAACTAACAGTAGAATACCACATTATGGGACTCATGTCAACCCTTTTACGGGCAAAACAGCGATTCCCCAGAAGAAATATAGGACGTATTCGCGTGAGCCCTCCGGGATCGGCGGCGGGTATCGCGGCCGGGCGAAAAGATCCTTCGCCGGCGGGAATTTTCGAACCAGTCTGCTCCTTGCATAGTAATTCGTAAATCGGAATGATTACGATTTATTGAGAAGGGTCGCGATGACCGTATCCAAGGCTGAAACCGACCGCCGGGTACAGGCGTTCGTCCAGAACTGTAGGGCGCGAGGTATGAAGGTGACCCATCAGCGGATGGAGATCTTCCGCGAGCTGGCCGCCAGCGCCGAGCACCCGGACGCCGAGACCGTCTTTCAGAGGGTTTCCGAACGAGTGGCGAGCATCTCCCGCGATACGGTCTATCGCACGCTCTCCACCCTGGAGACCGAAGGGCTGGTGCGGAAGGTCGAACCCCTGTTCGACAGTGCTCGCTATGACGCCAACCTGGACCACCACCACCATTTCGTCTGCACGGAATGCGGCCTGGTGCGGGACTTCTACAGCCAGGCGCTGGACGATCTCCCGATCCCCAAGTCCGTGGAAGCTCTGGGGGAGATCGCGTCCGCCCAGGTTCAGGTTCGAGGAACCTGTTCGACTTGTATGAATCGCAAGATCCAGACGCGGCAGCACTGACCCTGCCAGGAGTGATTGCCTGCACGATCTTGGAGGTCGTGTGCGGGATATCGGATAACAACCCAGCGTAACGATCTACATTGTGAAAGGAGTGAGAACCATGAGTGAAAGCGGAAAATGCCCGGTGACGGGCAAAGGGCACGGACAGGCGGCCCACGGCGGGACGACGAACCGGGACTGGTGGCCGAACCAGTTGGACCTCGACGTCCTGCACCAGCGTTCGGCCAAGTCCAATCCGATGGGCGAAGGTTTCGACTACGCCAAGGAGTTCAAGAGTCTCGACCTGGCGGCGGTGAAGAAGGACCTCCGCGAACTGATGACCCAGTCCCAGGACTGGTGGCCGGCGGACTTTGGCCACTACGGGCCCTTGTTCGTCCGCATGGCCTGGCACAGCGCCGGCACCTACCGCATGGGCGACGGTCGCGGCGGCGCCGGCAACGGCAGCCAGCGTTTCGCGCCGCTGAACAGTTGGCCGGACAACTGTAACCTCGACAAGGCCCGCCGGCTGCTCTGGCCGGTCAAGCACAAGTACGGGCGGAAGATCTCCTGGGCCGACCTGATGATTCTGGCCGGCAACGTCGCCCTGGAATCGATGGGCTTCAAGACCTTCGGCTTTGCCGGCGGGCGCGAGGACATCTGGGAACCGGAAAAGGACGTCTACTGGGGCTCCGAGGGCAAGTGGCTGGAGGACCAGCGCTACTCCGGCGACCGGGACCTCGAAAACCCGCTCGCAGCGGTGCAGATGGGCCTGATCTACGTCAATCCGGAAGGCCCGAACGGCAAGCCCGACCCGATCGCGGCGGCGCGGGACATCCGCGAGACCTTCGCTCGCATGGCGATGAACGACGAGGAGACGGTGGCCCTGATCGCAGGCGGCCACACCTTCGGCAAGACCCACGGCGCCGGCCCTGCGTCCCACGTGGGGCCCGAGCCCGAGGCCGCACCCATCGAAGAGCAGGGGCTGGGCTGGAAGAGCAGCTTCGGCGCCGGCAAAGGCGGCGACACGATCACCAGCGGTCTGGAAGTCACCTGGACCAGCACGCCCACCAAGTGGAGCAGCAATTTTTTCTGGAACCTGTTCGGCTACGAGTGGGAACTGACCAAGAGCCCCGCCGGGGCGCATCAGTGGATACCCAAGGGCGGCGCGGGCGCCAGTTCCGTGCCGGACGCGCACGATCCGTCCAAGCGTCACGCGCCGGCCATGCTGACCACGGACCTCGCGTTGCGTTTCGACCCTGCCTACGAGAAGATCTCGCGGCGCTTCTATGAGAATCCCGACCAGTTCGCCGACGCCTTCGCTAGGGCATGGTTCAAACTGACGCACCGCGACATGGGCCCGCGGGCACGCTATCTCGGTCCCGAGGCGCCGGCTGAAGAACTCATCTGGCAGGATCCCATCCCGGCCGTCAACCACAAACTGATCGACGCACAGGACATCGCCTCCCTCAAAGGCAAGATCCTGGCCTCCGGCCTGTCCGTGTCGGAGCTGGTATCGACCGCTTGGGCGTCGGCCTCCACCTTCCGCGGCTCCGACAAGCGCGGCGGCGCCAACGGCGCCCGCATTCGTCTGGCCCCACAGAAGGACTGGGAGGTCAACCAACCGGCCCAACTGGCCAAGGCACTCAAGACCCTGGAAGGCATCCAGAGCGAGTTCAACAAGGCGCAGACCGACGGCAAGAAAGTCTCGCTGGCGGACCTGATCGTTCTGGCCGGCTGCGCGGGCGTCGAGCAGGCGGCGAAGAATGCCGGCCACCCAACGACGGTTCCCTTCACGCCGGGACGCATGGACGCCTCGCAGGAGCAGACCGATGCGGCCTCCTTCGGCGTGCTCGAACCGAAGGCGGACGGCTTCCGCAACTACCAGAAGACCCGCTACGCCGTTTCGCCCGAGGAAATGCTGGTCGACAAGGCGCAGTTGCTGACCTTGACGGCGCCCGAAATGACGGTGCTTGTGGGCGGCCTGCGCGTCCTGAACGCCAACTTCGGGAAGTCCCAGCATGGCGTCTTCACGAAGCGGCCGGAGACGCTCACCACGGACTTCTTCGTGAATCTGCTCGACATGGGCACGGCGTGGAAGGCAACGTCCGAAGCCGGCGACGTGTTCGAGGGCCGCGATCGCGCCACGGGCAAACTCAAGTGGACCGCCACCCGCGTCGACCTGGTCTTCGGTTCGCACTCGCAGTTGCGGGCCTTGGCGGAAGTCTACGCGTGCGCGGATTCCCAGGAGAAGTTCGTGCGCGATTTCGTCGCGGCGTGGAACAAGGTCATGAACCTGGACCGCTTCGACCTCGCCTGATCGGTGGGCGAACGCGATTGCTGTCGTGTGCGACTACAGAATCCGACAACCAACTCAAGTCAAAGGAGAATTGCGAATGTGTAACGAGAACAGATTGCCCTTGATCGGCGAGAAGGCCCCATCGTTCAAGGCCGAGACGACCCAGGGGCCACTCAACTTTCCCGACGATTTCAAGGGCAAGTGGGTCGTCTTCTTTTCCCATCCAGCCGACTTCACTCCGGTCTGCACGACGGAGTTCATGACCTTCGCTTCGATGCAGCCGGAATTTGAGAAGCTCAACTGCAAGTTGCTGGGCCTGTCCATCGACAGCACGTTCAGCCACATCGCCTGGCTGCGGACAATCAAGGAGAAGATCGAGTACAAGGGCATGAAGGGCGTGGAGGTGACGTTTCCGGTCATCAGCGATCTGACGATGGAGGTCTCCAAGGCCTTCGGCATGCTCCAGCCCGGCGCCAGCACCACGCAGGCGGTCCGCGCGGTGTTCATCATCGATCCCCAGGCCACGGTCCGAGCGATTCTCTACTACCCGCTGAGCAACGGGCGCAACATGGACGAGGTCAAACGGCTGCTGGTCGCCATGCAGCATTCCGATCAGCACAAGGTCGCCACGCCGGCCAACTGGCAGCTCGGCGACGACGTGATCGTCCCGCCCCCCGGCTCGTGCGGCAGCGCCAAGGAGCGGGTGGAGAAGCCCGCGGCCGATACGAAGGTGCTGGACTGGTTCATGGTCCTCAAGAAGTGTCCGCACGGCAACTGAGAGAAAACGAGGCATTCCCCATGGGCGGTACAGTCACCACCGCCCATGGGGTCTTCAAACCGTCGATCTGCAACCCTGCGTTCAAGCGATCCGCGAACACGCATCCCCAGGACCACCAATCGGTCGTGAGGCCGGAATCCGGGTACGCCAATAGCTGCACGACACCCATCGCAGTGGGTTGCAGGGGGGCACGAAGACACACCGGAAGGGGGCAAAAACGCGGATTTGCCCCCTTCTGCGAAGGATTGCGAGGGGCCGCAGAATACCCCAGTGGAGACGAAGGGAA
>CALEZT010000156.1 GCA_937927975.1 uncultured Phycisphaerales bacterium | reverse complement strand
CGGTATTCTCGGGGGCGATGACAACGGTAGCACGCCCATATCGACGCAATCGTCAAGTCTATCCGGCCGGTGAAGGCCAGGCCGCAAGGCTGGCCGCGCCACTACCGAGCGTCATCAAACCCCGGCTTCTTCTCTGTGCTGAAGTGGCGGAGCAGGCAAGCTGATGACAATGTCACGAGAGCAGTGGGATGCCTTTCTAAACGCGGTTGCGGACAGAGTCGATCAACTGATCTTGGAAGAGGAGAACCTGCGGGTATTCCGCGAAAATGTTGCTCCGTTTGTAAAGGAATGGGAGAAATGGCGGACGGCTGTCGATGAGCAGGAGAACACACGCGAATCACGGATGGAGGAGGACCGGAGAAGAGCTGAGAGCGACGCCAGGTTTCGCAACAGGCAGGTCAGGCCGGATGGAGACGGCTGGGAATGGGCATGGTGGTTGCGAGTCGAATTTGTCGAACAGAATGGTCAGCAATACTCCAAGATGCCCGTTTGCCTTGGCGCCGAGTACATGGAACATCTTCTGCGGCTCGCGGCCGAAGCGAAAAGGCAAGGCCAGGGACTTCCACAAGAGAATCCGCGCAAACGCAAGTGTGCCGATGGCGCGAAGAGATGGGCGGAGTACGCCGGGGAAGTGAAGGCCGAGCTTGATCGTGAAGCCCGGAAGCCGACGGGCGACTTGTTGCTGAGGCACAACTGGTGGGGATATTGGCCGATCTTCGCAGGGCGAGGATACGAAGCCGGGCGGCCGACACAGGAGCACCAGGCGCACGTTGCGAGGATTGAGCGGATCATCGGAGAGCATCTTGGCTGCTGGCGAAGGCGTCCGAAGGTCCCAGACAACATCGTGGACAAGTGGTTTCCTGTGGATGACCGTTCGCCGGGAACACTCCCTACACTCGATTCAGTATTCGAGCGGCAGCGATGGTATGTGGTTCTCGCTTCCATCCATGACACGAAACTGCCGGACGCGCAGATTGCCGGGGAAGGCATATCATCATTGGTCCTGACCGGTCCTACATGGTCCCGTCTTGGCGACTGTTCGCCTCTCGCTTACGACACCCGGCAGACCTTTATCCGCAGTGCGCTCCGCCATGTAGAGGCTGAACTCTCTGAAAGACCCAGGAACACGTTTGGATTCGGTGGGTGGCACGGCGACAAGCCGAAGCCTCAATTCGTGTTCAAGAGTGAAGGTGCCACCTGGCGGATCATCTACGAGAAGCACGAGACGACAGTGGACGATTCCAAGGGCATGCAATACATCCACTACCTCATGAAGAGCCCAAACAAACCGATCGAGTGCCTTGATATTGAGCGTGCGTGCAGAGAAAAATCGCCTGAGAGTGGTAGAAGGATGGACGCCGAGGAGGCGATGGATTCTGATCTTCATACGAACCGATACAACCTGAAGCACCTTGACAACTGGGAAGCGGAGGACATCCAAAAAGCGGTGAACAAGCTGAAAGCTGATTCCGACGACGCAGAAGATCCGACCCGAAAGGCAGAGTTGCAGAAGCAGGCCGATCAACTGAACGACCATCTCCGAAAGCGATTGAACAAGCATGGCCAACCACGCCCGGTTGACGAACAAGAACGAGTTCGCTCTCGCGTCCAAAAAGCAATAAACAGGGCCAAGAGAGCCATCATGAAAGCGAACACGCAGATCGGAAGCCATTTCAAGGCGGTCAAAGGCGAAAAGACCGCATACATCTACAAGTCCAGCAGCGAGATTCCGTGGGTTCTTGAGTAGCCCCATACATTTCCCTTGATTTTCCGTCGGGAAGCCTGAATTCCCGGCCGGGAAGCCAAAATTCCCGCAATACCTTATGAGGGCGGCATGTGAAGCCGCCGACGAATACGACTCATAAGGGATTGCATGATGGATTACCTCAGTACCCGCCAAGTCGCAAGACTTCTCGGAGTCTCTGTCAGCCTGCTCACCAAGGCCGTGTGGTGTGGCAGGGTTGACCCACCGCAAAAGTCTCCCTCCGGCAACTTCCTCTGGACCCCCGCCGACATCGAACATGCGAGTTGGGTCCTGCTTCACAAACCGTTTGAGAATCTGAGAGGAATCACAGTATGACTGCGCGCATAAAAAATGCCGGGGGCGGCAACCCACCGGCGACGACCACGAAACAACGATCACCATATCAACGACTCAGGGTGGCGTCAAGGGCGGATCTGAGCCGAGCCGCGGAAGTCCTCTACTTCTTGACGTTCTTCGATGCAAGCGAGATGGCACGGGTAGGCTTCACGGCCCTGTTTGAGCGTCACCTGCGCCGAGCCTATGCGGGAGGCGAGCAATGCTGAACCGAGACGAGCAGATTGCCGAGAGGTTGCGGCAGATGCCGCCGAAGTACCGCGCGATCTACTGCCGGGCGGTCAAGGGCAAAGGTCTGCGGGCCTGCGTCAATGCCCAATGCCTTGAGTGCTGCGGCTGGCAGAGTGGCGAGGTGGCCCGATGCACCGATCATGGTTGCCCCCTGTACGCTGCCCGGCCGTACCAAGACGGCTCAGGAAGTGGTCAGGACGGGCAGTTCCGCAGCGAGGAAGGACGGAACGGGCAGCCGGAGGAGCAATATGCCTAAGACCGCGACGAAGGACGTAACCGCGACGAAGGCGGAGATTGCCCGGGCGTGCGATCCGTACAATCTGGCGTTGAGCTTCCTGAACGATTACGTCCACATCGATGGGGATATGCTGGGCAAGCATGAATCATACTTCACCGTCCGCAAGTGGCGCGGGGAGTACTACCACTGGCGGGACGGACGCTATCAGCGGATCTCGGACGACACGTTGTCGGCCAATGTCACCCACTGGCTGCAATTAAATCAGGGGCCCGGGTTGAGTGGGATTCCCGTGTGCCTGAAGGTCACGCGGAATCTCGTGAGCAACGTCCTGTTGAACATCGACCCATTGGTTCTGATTCGCGAGACGTGCGAACTGAACTCGTGGCTGGACGATCAGGAACATCCCCGAGTGATACCCGTTCGGAATGGCCTGCTTTCCATTGGGGGGCCGGATCGAGACGCAGCTCGTGTACTACTGCCCCACACGCCAGGGTATTTTAGTTTGACCCGTCTGCCCTTCGACTACGATCCGGCCGCCAAGTGCCCGATATGGAAGGGCTTCCTCAAGGACGTCATGGACGGTGACAACGACCGGATCGATCTGCTTCAACGATGGGTGGGCTACCTGTTCCGGCCGGACCTTCAGGAACAGAAGTTCCTCCTGTGCGTCGGCGGGGGGGCGAACGGCAAGGGGTGTTTCGTCGAGGTTGTGCAGGCCCTTGTGGGCACGGAAAATTGCAGCCAGGTGGGCCTGGCGCGGTTCGGGAATCCGTTCGCCCTGTATGCGACGCTGGGCAAGGTGGTCAACGCCACGAACGAGTCCTCGCACATCATCGAGGAGGAGGCCGAAAGCATCTTGAAATCGTTCGTGGCCGGGGACCGGTTCACATTCGAGCGGAAGTTCCGGGAGCCCGTGCAGGCAGTGCCGACGGCCAAGATCATGATTTCGACGAATGCTCTGCCCCGGTTCACGGACAAGACGCAGGGGATCTGGCGGCGAATTTTGCTGGTGCCGTTTGACAGAACGATTCCCGAAGAGCAGCAACACAAGGGCCTTGCCGGCGAGATCATTGCGACCGAACTACCGGGGGTGTTCAACTGGGCGCTGGAGGGACTGCGGAGGCTCAATCGGGCTGGTGGGTTCGCCCTGCCCGAAAAGAGTAAGGCCCTGCTGGAGGACTATCGGCAGGACGCGGACCCGGCGCGGGCGTTCCTGCTGGAGAATTACACCCACTCCCCGAACGCCTACGGCATTGTGTGCGACACGCTCTACGGGGAATACAGAACATGGTGCCAATCGAACGGCTACTGCCCCCTGAGCAACCGGCAATTCGGCAAGCAGGTGCGGCGGGTGTTTCCCGGAGTTGATCGAGAGAGGCCCGGGAGCGGGACGAATCGGCCCTACGTATACCGCGGCCTTGTGGCCGTTACGTCCCAAACGTCCCATGTAATCCCAATTTAATCGCGCAGTCGAAAGAGAAATGGATAAGAGTGATGGATGAAGGAATAAATAGGGAAGTGTTGGGACGCATAGGACGCGATTCCGATACGTGTGTGATTGAATCAAGAGCATGTATGGAGATCAGATGAGCATGTTTGGACAACGGACCGAACCGACACTCGAACCGATGTTATTGACGGCGCGGCAGGCCGCGAAGGTGCTGAGCATCAGCGAGCGGACCCTGTGGGGCTTGACCAAGAGCGGGGATATTCCCGCCGTCCGCTTCGGCGGGCGAAACGTGCGGTACAGCCCGGACGATCTGAAGGCATGGATTCGCAGGCGGTCAGAAGAAAAGTGCGAGCCGGATCAGAATAGTGCTTGACATTATGCATACCGGAAATTAGTATGCGAGAATGAGCAAGGCAAAGAAATCCAAGATGGGCCGCCCAGCGTTACCAAAGGGACAGGTCAAGGATGTCCAGATCGTTATCCGATTGACCCCGGCGTTCCACAAGGCGCTGTGCGCGGCAGCGAAGAGGGCCGACAAGAGCATGACACACTACGTCCGAGACCTTCTTGCAGAGAAGCTGAATCAGGAGTCCTGAGCATGGCGACTATAGGGAAAGACAAGGGTGGGCGAAAGCGAATCCTGTTCGTGGCCGGAGACGGCAAGCGGAAGGTGGTTCGCATGGGCAAGGCCAACATGGGGCAAGCTACGACCTTCAAATGCAAGGTTGAGGATCTCATCACGGGGCGGTTCACCGGGAGCATTGCCGCCGAAACCGCCCGATGGGTTGCGGACCTGCACGACGATATGCACCGCAGGCTTGTGAAGGTCGGACTCCTTGATCCGCGAGCCAAGTCCGAGCCGGGGCCGCAAATGTCCATCGGCCGGCTGTGCGATCAGTACATTGAGAGTCGGACCGACGTGCGAGGGAACACACGTGCCGTCTATGAGCAGACCTGCCGTAACCTCATTGGGTTCTTCGGCCATGACAAGCCGCTGGCGGCCATCACCGAGCACGATGCGGATGAATGGCGGCGGTATCTGGCGAGAGAAGGACTCAGCGAGGCCACAGCCCGAAAACGGTGCGG
>CALEZT010000155.1 GCA_937927975.1 uncultured Phycisphaerales bacterium | reverse complement strand
ACCCGGACCGCATGACCTCTTTCAACTACTTCTCAACGCCAACCGGGACATCCTCGCTGCGGCCAGTAGTGTCCATTGGGTGAGACCGGTCTTTGTCGCCGTGCTGCTTAGACGCTCAATCTCGAAATCTAATTGTCCAAGCAAGGGCTCCACATCTGTCATCAGCTCTTCCTCTTCACTAGTCGCCACAATCATCGATTGAATCGCTGATTCTCGGGGACGCCATACTCATATTGAGTCGTGAGAATGACAGCATCGGAACCTCTGTCCATGCATACCGGCCTTTGGCTGCGTGTCTGGAAGGCGGCTTCTTTCTCGCCGTTCGCCTGTTTCACGGTGGCAAGTCCGTGAGCCATACGTATCTCGTCCCTCGTTCTTCTTCCGCGTGTCTCTGCGGCCTCTGCAGTGGATCAATCGTGTCTCATGCCTCGTGACCCGTCGCTCTCAGGGCCGCCAACAGCCGGATTGTACAGCGGGGGCCGGGGGGAAGGCAAGGGCCGGACATGTACTGTTTTCGATTTTCTATTTACGATTTGTCCCGCGGCGGGACGCGGGGCGGCCGGCGGGCGCGCGTAAGCGAGAAAGCGTGGAAGCGCTCAGAGGGCGGCCGTAGGCCGTGGTGACTCGTGACTCGGTGCGGCGGGACGCCGCGTGAAAGGAGGGCGGTTGCGGGGCGGGCTCTCGGGATCGGCTGCGGGATGGGGGCAGCGGCCTTTTCTGCTTTTTTCTTTTTATTTTCAGATTTGGCTTGAACCTGTTGATAAGTAAGACTATATTAGTCCTACATAAGGGGCGTCGCGGTGGAATGGGCGTCCGATCGGGTCCAGTGGAGTCAGGCATGGATATCTTGCGACGCAATACGGATTACGCCCTGCGGCTGATGGTGAGCCTGGCCAGGCACGGCCGGGACGCGTCCGTCTCGACGCGGTCGCTGGCCGAGGAGCAGGATGTGCCGTATCAGCTCGCCTGCAAACTGATGCAGCAGCTCCACTCGGGCAAGCTGGTCGAGAGTTGCATGGGGGCGCGGGGCGGGTTTCGCCTGGACCGCGAGCCCGGCCGGATCAGCCTGCTGGACGTGGTCGAGGTGATCCAGGGCCGGCTGAGCCTGAACCGCTGCCTGCTGAGCAAGACGTGTTGTCCTCGGATCGCGACCTGTCCGGTTCGGGCGAAGATGGGCGAGTTGCAGGGTCAGATGGAGGAATACCTGGGCAAGGTCACGCTGGCCGACCTGATCCAGGCGCAGAAAGGGGCCGGCGAAACCGAGAGCCCAGTGCGGAGAACGAAATGACTGAGCAAACGAGAAAACCGAGCGTCCTGGCGGCCTGTGTCGCTGCGGCGCAGAGTCTGGACGGGCTGATCGAGTATGCCAACGACTCGATTGTCAGCAAGACGATTCTGGACAAGCCCGTGGGCACGATCACGCTGTTCGCGTTCGACGCCGGCCAGCGGCTCAGCGAGCATACGGCCCCCTACGACGCGGTGGTCCAGGGGATCGACGGCAGGGGCCGTCTGACCATCGGCGGACAGGCGGTGGTCGTCGAGGCAGGGCAGATCGTGATCATGCCGGGCAACGTGCCGCACTCGGTGGCTGCGGAGGAACGATTCAAAATGCTGTTGACGATGATCCGCGCGTGAGCGGATACTACGGTTCAGTTCAGTGAGAAGAAGGAAGGAACGATGCAAACGGTCGAGGTCATGAAGCCGTCGATCCTGGCGAACCCGCAAGGCCGGCGCAACCGAGGGGACGCCGTGCCACGGTCGCTCGTGGTCAAGACCCCTCGTCCCACGGAAAACACAAGAGTCCTGTGAACCGCAGGCACTACAACCCAAAACAACTATATAGTAACGGAGAATGTGGAATGGAGATGTACTGTTACCAATGTGAGCAGACTGCCAAGGGGACCGGGTGCACGTCGTTCGGGGTGTGCGGGAAGGACCCGCAGGTCGCGGCATTGCAGGATCTGCTGATCTACGCGGTCAAGGACATCGCCCGCTACGCGCATCGGGCGGGGGAGCTGGGATCGCGGGACCGGGCGGTGGACGTGTTCGTCGTCAAGATGCTCTTCACGACGCTGACGAACGTGAACTTCGACCCGCAGCGGTTCAAGGAGTGGATGGGCGAGGCGGTCGCGATGAAAGAGCGGGCCCAGCGTCTCTATGAGACCGCGGCCAAGAAGGCCGGCAAGACCGCCGACAAGCTCGAATGCCCCGTCGCCTGGTGGCAGGGCGTCGGCGACTTGGCGGCGATGGTCGCCAAGGGCCTGGAGGTCGGCATCCAGAAGCGGGTCGACAGCCTGGGCAGCACGGTCGCGGGCGTGCAGGAACTGATCACGTACGGCCTCAAGGGCGCGGCCGCCTACGCCGACCACGCGCTGATTCTGGGCAAGGAAGACCCGGCGCTCTATGCCTCCTTCCACGAGATGCTCGACTACCTGACCCGCAAGCCCACCAACGCCGACGAGCTGCTCGGCCGGGCCCTCAAGACCGGCGAGATCAACCTCAAGGCGATGGAACTGCTCGACGCCGCCAATACCGGCATCTACGGCCATCCCGAGCCGACGAAGGTCCGCATCACCGCGGTCAAGGGCAAGTGCATCCTCGTCTCCGGCCACGACCTCAAGGACCTCGATCTGCTCCTGAAGCAGACCGAGGGCAAGGGCGTCAACGTCTACACGCACGGCGAGATGCTGCCCTGCAACGCCTACCCGGCCCTGAAAAAGTACAAGCACCTGGTCGGCAACTACGGCGGCGCCTGGCAGGTTCAGCGGTCTGAGTTCGACGCGTTCCCCGGCGCGGTTCTGATGACCACCAACTGCATCCAGAAGCCCAAGGAGACCTATCAGGGCCGGATCTTCACGTCGGGCCTGGTCGGCTGGCCGGGCGTGACGCACATCGCCGACGGCAACTTCGCACCGGTGATCGAGGCGGCGCTGGCGGCCCCGGGCTTTACGGCGGATGAGCCTGCGAAGTTCATCACCATCGGCTTCGGCCACAACACGGTCATGAGCGTCGCCGGCAAGGTGATCGACCTCGTCAAGGCCGGCAAGATCCGCCACTTCTTCCTGGTCGGCGGCTGCGACGGCGCCAAGCCCGGCCGGAATTACTACACCGAGTTCGCCGAGCAGGTCCCGAACGACTGCGTGATCCTGACGCTCGCCTGCGGCAAGTTCCGCTTCAACAAGCTCGAGTTCGGCGACATCGACGGCA
>CALEZT010000154.1 GCA_937927975.1 uncultured Phycisphaerales bacterium | reverse complement strand
CACGCAATTGTCATCTCAGTTACTTCTGCATTTTTCTAATTATAACTTTCATCATTCTAAATTTGTTTTAGTTTTATTCTTTTTTTAATGATTCGTCGACAGCCGAGATCTACACTCTTTCCCTACACGACGCTCTTCCGATCTCTTTGCCGGCCTGGACTACGAGGCCTTCTGCGAGTGGGATGTTGAGCAATGGTTCACCGCCGGCCAGACATCCGAGGAGTTCGCCGGCCTGCGGGCGTTGCTCTCGCCGACCCAGTGGACGCCGCCCGAGAAGGACAAGCCCTGTCCGTTGCTCGCGGCCGTCAACGATAGCCGTAAGGGGCAGGCGGAGTTGTCACTGGTGCTCGGAGAGCGGGTCCGCCAGGCCGCAGAGCTGCTAATCCAGGCGTATGCTCCCGTTCTCAATAACCACGATGGCGAGTTGCCACCGCAGGACATCTATCGCGCTGCCGTGCGAATGATCATGCGGATGGTAGTTGTTCTGTTTGCCGAAAGCCGCGAGGGACTTCTGCCTCGGGATACTCAGGTCTATCACAGCGCCTACAGTCTCCAGGGTCTTCGTGAGCTTCTCGAACGCATCAGTCCGCACAGGCTGCGCGACAGTTTCGCTGCGTATCCTCGCATTCTCTCGCTGCTTGGCCTGATCTATCACGGTTGCAGCCACGAGGCTATGCTTGTCCCTGCCTACGGCGGCGAGTTGTTCGCCCCGGGTCACGCCGACGACCCGGACGGTATGAAGCGTGCCCTCCATCTCTTCGAAACAGCCTGCTTCGAGAAGATCGAGGTGATGAATGACCTTGAAGTGCGGCAAATCCTCGATCTGCTCACCCGTACCCGCGTCAAGATTCGCCAAGGTCGTACAGCGACCTGGATCACCGCCCCGGTGGACTTCTCCGGCCTTGGCAGCGAGTACATCGGCATCCTGTACGAAGGCTTGCTCGATTTCGAGTTGCGCTGTGCGGCGGAAAATGAGCCGATCATCTTCCTCGCTATCGGCAACCAGCCGGCGCTGCCTTTGAGCACGCTGGAGCAGATGGACGGTCCCGCCATCAAGAACCTTCTGGAGAAGCTCAAGGATACGTCGTCCGGGGATGATGAGGAAGAAGCCTCGGGCGAGGAGGTGGACGAGGCCGAGGAACCCGAGGCGGAGGAAGATGGCTCGGATGAGGAAGAAGTTGAGGAGGAAGCGGACGAGACTGCGGGTCCCGCCGACGGACAGACGGCGGACGATCCTCGTTACACCCTCCAAGCTCGTGCCGAGCAGTGGGCTCGCCGCGCCTGCGAGGTCGGTGGCTTGGTGTCCCGGCCCCGAGGCCGGATATCGCCCGAGCGGCAGATGCGGTATGAGCAGGCGATCGTTCGCAAGGCCCGCCAGCTTGTGCCCAAGGTCGTGCTCCCCGGCGAGTGGTATCTTGTCCGCTGGGGCGGCACGCGGAAGGGTTCCGGCTCCTTCTACACCCGGCCGCAACTGGCCATACCGACAGTCCATCGGACCCTCCGCCCGCTCGCGTATGACCCGCCGGCTGGCGCCGGCGGGACTCCCGACACGAATGCTCCCGCCGACAAATGGACCATCAAGAAGCCGGAAGAGATTCTCAAGTTGCAGGTCTGTGATCCCGCTTGTGGCAGCGGGTCCTTCTGCTTAGGCGCTCTGCGATTCCTGACCAATGCCCTATACGAATCGCTTCTCAGGCATCAGCGTATCCACGATCATGGTGGCAAGGCCGTTCTTGACCTGATCTACGACGAGCAAAGCCATCAGACCCTCGCCTGCGAGGCCCTCCCGTGCCGACCGGACGATGATCCGTTTGAGGTTTGCACCAAGGCCATCCTCCGCCGCTACGTCGTCGAGCGCTGCATCTACGGCGTGGACCTCGATCCCCTGGCCGTAGAGTTATGTCGCCTATCGCTCTGGATTGAGACTCTTGACCACTCTCTGCCCTTGACGTTTCTTAACCACAAGATCAAGGTCGGGAACTCCCTCGTCGGTGCCTGGATCGACCAGTTCCTTCACTACCCTGTGATGGCTTGGGAACGTGAGGGTGGAGACAAGAACCACACCAGTGGCGTTCATTTTGAGAAGGAGGCTTGGACCAAGGCCATCAAAGAGTTCGCTAAGAGGGTCAGGACCGACTTGATTCATTTCATCGACGGCGCACGCCTGTTCTACCCTGTGGATCTCACCACCGTACGCAACGGTCACGCTGCTGCCGAAGCCGCGTTGAAGGACATCCATAACCTCGGCATCGTTCAGGTGAACGAACGAGCGGAGAAGTATGAAGCCATGGTTGCCAGTCGCGAGTTCCAGAACCTCAAGGAGGCGTTTGACCTGTGGTGCGCCCTCTGGTTCTGGCCCGCCGACCAGCTCGCTCACGCGCCGCTTCCCACCCAGTTCGCAGAAGGACAACTGAGCGACATAGGACGACAGATTGTCCATCGTCTTGCCAACCGGCAACGGTTCTTCCATTGGGAACTGGAGTTTCCTGATGTATTCAATCCCGGATCTCAGGGATTCGATGCTGTGCTCGGTAATCCTCCCTGGGAGAATCTTCAGCCCAATCCCGAGGAGTTCCACTCAGCATTTGATCCTCTCTTCCGAACTTACGGCCAAGTCGAGAAAAAGAGACGCCGCGCTCAGTTATACGCACAAGATGAAGGCTCTGAGCACGAGTGGCTGGTCTACTGTGATGGCTTCAAGGCGTTCTCGAACTGGGTTGGCTATGTTGGGGCGCCTTTTGGCAACCGGATCACCACGACCGCACAGGGTGCGAAATCCCACGATCTCAACCTTGGGGACAGGGGCCGCAACAGTTTCACCTCGTCTGAACGCCGCCACGAGAAGTGGAAGCAGAAGCGTGAAGAATCATCCGGCTATGCTGACCAGGATCACCCTTATTCTCATCAACTCGGCCGCCTATTCTCTTACAAGTTGTTTCTTGAACATGCCCATAGCCTCCTGAAGCATGGGGGGCGACTCGGCATGATCGTCCCATCGGGGCTATATAGCGACGCATGGTCCCAGCCGTTGCGCCGGCTATTCTTGGATGAGTGCTCCTGGGAATGGCTCTTCGGCTTTGAGAACCGCGAGAAGATCTTCGACATTGACAGCCGTTTCAAGTTCAACCCGGTCATCGTTGCCAAGGGTGGACAGACGACAGCAATTCGTGCCGCGTTTATGCGTCGGGACCTGTCTGATTGGGAGAAGGCCGAATTGTATATAACTGATTATCCCCGGCAGCAAATCGTCCAATTCTCACCAAGAAGCTTGGTCATCCTGGAATTGCAGACGCCTCGTGACCTGGAAGTGATGACGAGCATGTACTCTCGCTCGACGCTTCTGGGTGATGAGGGCAGCAGCGGTTGGGGTCTTCGATACCATATTGAGTACATGACGAATACCGATGCCGAGCTGTTTCCCCCCATGCCAACATGGACGGGCTGGGATTATAGGCCAGATGAGTACGGACGGTGGATCAAAGGCCCATGGAAGCCGGTCGCAGAACTCTGGGGAGTGTTGGGTGTCAAGCCATTGCCCGCTGACGAGCGTCGCTGTGCCCAGCCGCCCTATGACAAGCTCCCGATCCTCCGTGCCGACATCCCCGCCGGCCTCATCCTTTCCCGAGATGCCTCGCACTTTGTCCGCGAAACTGATATCCCCATCGTCACCTTCACGGATACCGCTGGAAGACCCCTCAAGATCAAGATTGAGGATGCTGATGGCGCAAAGAAGGTGGTCGAGCCCGTGGGGCCTGCGGTCGCGCTGCCTCTCTATGAGGGGCGCATGACCGGGCAGTACGATTTCAGTGAGAAAGGCTGGGTTTCAGGTAAAGGTCGCTCCGCCAAGTGGCGAGAGATCCCGTGGGATCGTAAGCAGCTTGAACCACAATATCTAATTGGTGAAGCGGTTGTTCGTATCTCTGGACGATCGGCGTTCGCGCCCAAGGTCGCTTACATGCGAATATCGTCTGCAACGAACGCGCGAACCATGATCGCCACATATCTCTCGGCGTTTCCTGCCTGTGACAGCGTCTTCTTCTATGTGCCGAGTCGTGATCATTTCAAGATTGCACTTTCCGTTGCTGGGTGCTTCTCATCGCTGAGTTACGATTATGGCATCCGCGTCCGCTTGGGAGGATTGAACGTGAGTGACTTTGTGGTCGCAGAAACCGCCGTGCCTTCACCGGAACGAATCGCGTGCATTTGGCAGGGTTTGGCCCCCAGGCTTGCAGCGCTGATGTTGTGCAACCCCGTTTTCTCGGCTGATCTTCTTCGACTCAAATCTCTTCTCGGTGAGCCTGATCGTACCTTCAGATGGGCTCTAACCGACTTCGAGCGTCTACGTGTTCGCTGTATTGTCGAGGCTATCATGGCCAGTAGCTTTGGCCTCACAGCCGATGAACTGAGGTGGATTCTCCGGGATTCAGATCGACCCATCGGCTGGAACGCGGCAGATGCCGATCGAAAGGGGCTATGGCGGGTGCAAAGGGGCCAGCCTCCAGAGCGTCGCCTCACCGTGTTGACGTTTGTCGCCTTCCAGGATCTCCAGGAGAAGACCGCCGCCTGCGACGGGGACATCGTCAAGGGGATTGAGGCATTCTGCAATCAGAACAACGGCGAAGGCTGGATGCTGCCGGAGACGCTCCGCTTGGCAGACTACGGTCTCGGCCACGACGATCGGGCCAAGGAGCATCAGACCGTCCGGGAGTGCTTCGGCCCACGTTTCCACAATTGGCAACTCGCTCAGAGTCCGGAAGAGAGCTGGAAGGAGTGCCACCTCCACGCCCGCAACCTCCTCGGCGAAGCCGGCTACCGACGTCTGCTCGACAAGATCGAGGGCAAGGCCCAACCCGAGGAGACTCCGGCGAAGCCTACCAAGACCGACAAGAAGAAGCCATCGGACGGGATGCTGTTTGATACGACGGATATGCCGCTATTCCGTTCAGAGGATGGGGGCTGAACATGACCAAGCAGGGCCACGAACCAAAGCCAAGCAAGGACTCAACGGTTCTGGTACTCGGTGCGGGGGCAACTCGTGCGTGCAGCTTTGTCAACCCGGTAGATTGGCCGTGCCTGCCGCCGCTCGACAGAGATTTCTTTACCCAGCTTCAACGAGTGCCTTATAAGAAACATCAAGAAGATATCGACTCGGTCATCAAAGACGTCATTGATCTGTTCGGGACGAACTTCGCGATGACACTGGAGGAGGTGTTTTCCACCGTAGCACACACCATTCGGATGCTCTCGGTTACGAAAAGTCAACGAGCTTACAAGAAATCTGATCTCGAGGCGATGCACGACCGTCTGTTGGGTGCAATCGCAATTGTGATGGAAGCCTCACTCGCCGAACGCGGCAACGACGGTCATGCGAAGCAGTCTGCGTTGCGGTGTGAGCATCATGCAAAGATTGTCAGAGACGTGCTTCACGCGAAGGACCACATCATCAGCTTCAACTACGACTGTGTCATTGACTACGCCTTGAAAGCCTGCGGCGACGGCAAGTGGAATCCACGGTACGGCTATGGGTTCAATCTTGGGCCAAGGGGGGGCAACCTGGAAGGCGATGATGCATGGATGCCGGACAAGCCGGCGGCGAAAGACACAACAGTGCATCTGCACAAGCTGCACGGATCATTGCACTTCAAATTCGGGAGAGGCGACCGCAGGAAAGTTGAACTCAAGGAACGACCCTATACGAAGCAACATGGAACACCACGGTACTCGATTATTCCTCCAGAGTCAGACAAACCGTATGACAAAGGCATTTTTGCAGCCTTGTGGGCCAATGCGGCTGAGGCATTGGGGCGTGCGACGAGTCTCATCATCATCGGTTATTCCCTCCCAGGCACGGACCTCCATGCAAGCGCGCTGTTCCGCACGTCGATTCGCAGCGGGCTGTTGAAGTCTCTCATCGTTGTGAACCCGAGTCGCGAGGATCGAGCCAGGATTCGGTCTGTCGTTCAGCGAGGAATCTCAGCGAAGACTCGTGTTTTATCTTTTGACTCGGTTCCCGAGTTCTTGGCTACCGATGCTTCCTTATGGCGAGGTTGAGATTTGTATGGCACTGAATCCAATTGCATATACCGAGAAGATCGTTCGTAGCTTCCTGAAGTACCAGCTCACGGCCTACCCGTTCTCCGATCCGCGTCTGCATGGGCAGATGCGAACTCTGCTCAACCTGGATGCCGTGCGGCGGACGCCGCTGCTCAAGGGGCCGTATGTGAGCCTTTCCCGGAGCTTTCGGCAGGGGCTGGCGGTCTCGGGGCTTGTGCAGGAGGGCATCTTTCATCCGCACATGGAGCAGATCATCGGCCACAGGATCTCACGCTTGTACGGCCATCAAGAGCGGGCAATTCGCGCGATCCATTCGGGCCGGACGACGTTGATCTCCACAGGTACCGGGTCGGGCAAGACAGAATGCTTTCTATACCCGATTATCAGCAGGTGCCTGGAACTGAGGGATGCGGGCGAGACGGCCGGCATCTCAGCGGTAATCGTCTATCCGATGAACGCGCTGGCCGAGGATCAGCTCGACCGTATGCGAGGATTGTTAGCAGGCAGCGGCATCACATTCGGCATGTATATCGGCAAGACGCCCGAGCATGAACGAGAGGTAACAGGTCACCGCCTCCGGCCTGGGAGCACGCGGGCAGACTATGAGGCGGTCCTCCAGCAGTACCGTGACCAGGGCCGGCCGGATGCCGTGCACCCGTCGGAGGAGGTGTGCAGCCGGGAAAAGATGCGTACGCCTGGCAGTCAGCCCCGGATTCTATTGACGAACGTCAAGCAACTTGAGTTGCTGCTGACCCGGCAGGTGGATGTGGAGCTATTCGACAACGCCCGTCTGGACTTCCTGGTGTTTGACGAGGCACACACGTTCACGGGCATCCAGGGAGCCGAGACCGCCTGCCTGATCCGCCGGCTGCGGACATACTGCGGTCGCGGCGAGCGGGATACGGTCTGTATTGCCACATCGGCAACGATCGTGGACCAACGTGACCCGGACGCTGGTCGCCGCTTTGCCTCACGATTCTTCGGGACGCCGGCCGACCAAGTTGAGTGTGTCCACGAGGAGTTCGAGGCAGACCCGTGGCAGAACCCACGAGAAATGCCGGCCGCGCCGACCGGCGATCCAGCCGAATTGCTTAGACGCGCTCTGGCAGCCGTGGATGCAGCAGAGCCCCAGGCAGAAGTCGAAGCCGTCTACCGGCAACTCACGGGCACCTGTCTGCCCGAGGGCCCGTGGCAGGAGGCACTGCATGAGGCGCTGACCCGAAACGAACTGGCCTTCATGATTCGTGCCGAGCTTGGGCAACCCCGGCACGTTGGAATGCTGGTGGAAGTTATCGAGAAGATGATTGGTCGTGAGTTCTCGGAGGAGGAACTACTGACCTACCTTTCGCTGGGCGCGGCGGCGTTCAAAGACGGCCGACCGGTGTTCCGTCCGGTGGTACACGCATTCGTTCGCGGTATCCCCGGAGCGGTCGTGACATTCCCTACCGGCAATGAACCGACGCTGTGGTTGAGCAGTGAGGACGAGATTAGTGATGGCAAGAACGGCATGTGGCGGCCACCGGTATTCACCTGCACGACCTGCGGCCAGCATTACTATGTTGCATGGCTGAAGGATTTCGAGTTCACAAAGGCCCAGCCGGGGGGAGGGCAGCTCGCGGAGAGCGGACAGTGCTTTTGGGAGGCTTTGGACAAGGACCACGGCGGCAAGCGTGTCGTTTTGGTGGATGTCGTAATCAGCCAGGAGGACGATGTCGGGCTTGAACAGGAGAGCTGGTCAGCCCCGCTTTACTTCTGCCGACATTGTGGATCGGCCCACGCAGATGAAGTGGCTCGCTGTCAGAACTGTGGGGCCGTGGCAGCACCAGTGAAGCTCTTTGCTGTGCGAAGTAGCTCCAAGAGCGTGGGATACCTGAGCAGTTGCGTCTCGTGCACGGCCCGTGGCCGTCGCATCGGACGCCACTACCGTGAGCCAATCCGTGAAGTACGAGCCATCAATGTCTCGGATGTCCACGTGCTGGCCCAGGACATGGTTCACCATGCCGAGCGGAGACGACTGCTGCTATTCGCCGACAACCGCCAGGACGCTGCCTTCCAGGCGGGCTGGATGAAAGATCATGCCCGGCGGTTCCGTCTGCGTCGTCTGATGGCGGACGCCATGAAGGATAGGGCCGTGTCCATCGGCGATATGGTGATGAAGTTGGATGAGGAACTTGACTCCAACGACGGCCTGTCGCGGGCCCTGATCCCGGAGGTCTGGCGGGTTGTACAGAAGGAAGGGTCTGGGGGAGTGCACGAGGATGAGCGCCGCCACTTCCTGAGGATTCAGGTACTGCGTGAGATTGCCACACCGGCCAACGAGCAAAGAGGTCTGGAGCCATGGGGGCGAATGAAGGTTGCTTGTCGGGGTCTGGATGCCGGCTCGCGTTTCATACAGGAATGGGCCCGCAAGCTGGGCTTGCCGCCAGAGGACCTCAAGGGCGGCGTAGAAGCACTGCTCGACCAACTGCGTCGGCAGCGTCTGCTCTATGACGCGAGGAGGGAGATCTTCAGTCGGTGGTGGAATGACGGCGACCGTGAGATTGAGCGGGGTTATATGCCGATTCTGCCTCGGCCTCAGGGCATGAAGCTGACCCTCGACCCCGGCGACAACAAGGACTACGTCCGTAGTTGGATGGGAGAGCGGAGTACGTTGGTACAGCAGATTGCCCGCAAGTGGGACGTGCCGGATGACGACGTTCCGACTTTCCTAAAGGGATTGTGGGACTATCTTTGCAGTGACCCTGTGGGTATCCTGGTCCCGGTGATGCTCAAGAGCAACAAGGGCAAGTCCCTGGCGAATTGCAGCGGCGTATTCCAGATCGATGCCTCCAAGCTGATGCTGAGTGATAATCATGGCCATTATCGGTGCGGGAGCTGCCGCAGGAAGGTATCACGGCGGACGCCTTACGATAAATGCATGGCGTGGCAGTGCAATGGCGAGATGGAGTTCGTGGCCGAAGACCCAGACAACTATGACCTCCAGCTTCTGGACCAGGGGTACTCCATGCTCCGGCCGGAAGAGCACACGGCCATGGTCCCGCAGGACCAGAGGGATCGTATCGAGAACTGGTTCAAGAGCAGTGGAGATACTGTAAATACGTTGGTCTGCACGCCCACGCTCGAACTGGGCGTGGATATCGGGGCCCTGGATTCGATCCTGCTACGGAATGTACCGCCGCTTCCGGCGAATTACTGGCAGCGAGCGGGTCGGGCCGGTCGGCGACATCGTATGGCTGTGAATGTGTGCTACTGCCGGCCCGTCTCGCACGACCGTGCCTACTATGCCGATCCTCCGAAGATGCTGGAGGGCAAAGTTGATCCCCCGGCGTTTAACCTGCGAAACGACGTGATGGTGGCCAAGCACGTTCACGCCGCCGTAGTCACCAGGCTGTTCCAACTCTCCCGGGACCGATCAGGTCTGTCTGATGAAGAGCGGGATGAGGTGCGAAATACACTACGACAGATACTGCCAAGCAGGATCTCTGCGTTCTTGTTCGAGCCGACAGGGCAGTTGCGTTCTGCCGCTTTTGACGTTGCTCCACTGCGGTCGCTCGTAAGCCGCCATCGCGACAAGCTGCAGGTCTACACGCAGGAGGCGTTCCAGCAAGGTTGGCCGCAGGCCGATTCGGATGTGACTTCTCCCGAGAAACTGGCTGAACACCTGGACCATATGGCCGATGAGCTGGATAGTGTACTCAGGCGGCTTCGGAAACGATTGCAGTGGGCTCACAGTGAAATCCGCCGACTCAACCAGGTCCGGGACAAGTACGGCACGATTGACAAGGAGGATGAGGCCCACTACTCCCGCTGTGACCGGCTCATCAAGAAACTCAAAGGGGTGTGGAACCGTAGACGCCGAGATGCTGAGGGTGTCGATGACATCAATACCTACGGGGTTCTTGCGGCTGAAGGGTTCCTGCCCGGCTACGGACTGGATGCAGGGTCCGTTGTGGGCATGGCCGAGGTGCCGTACTGGCAACTGGGCAGCATGGATTTCGATCTTCCTCGTCCGACGAGTATCGCACTGCGTGAGTATGTGCCGGGCAACCTGATCTATGCGAACGGTCACAGATTCGTTGCACGACGCTTTCACCGGGATGTGGATGAGGAACGCAGCGAGATGCCGCTGTTCGAGGTGAACTTGGACCGCGAGGCAGTCACCGAGACCAGCATTGGTCAAAGTGCCGGCTCCATAGCATCGGGAACTCTGCGGGAAATTCCCATCTGTGATGTGGACTTGGTTCATCAGTCTCAGATCTCCGACGAGGAAGAAACCCGTTTCCAGATGCAGGTGGCCATATTTGGCAGGGAAAAGGGGCAACACAATGGCGGCTTGAACTTTGCGTGGGGAGAAAAGCAGTTGACCCTTCGTCGAGGGGTGCATCTGCGGATGGTGAATGTGGGATCGACGCCCGTCCTTGAGCAGCGACAACAACTGGGTTATCCAGTCTGTGCAGTATGTGGCCAGAGCGTTTCCCCGCTTGCGTCAGACCTTCAGATCAAGCACTTCGAGGACAGCCACACCGAACGGTGCGGGCGGAAACCCGGGATGCTGGGCTTCTTTGCGGATGTGGTGGCGGATTGCCTTACCCTCCCTGAATGTGCCAGCCGGGCAGAAGCCTACAGTCTACTGGAAGCGATTCGGATGGGGGCCGCCCATGTCCTCGACATGCATTTGGAGGACCTTCAGATCCTCGTGATCGGCCACGTGGACCGGGATGAGGTTGATGGGGTACTTTGGGACCCCATGCCGGGCGGCTCTGGTCTGCTGGAGCAGATCAGAGAGAACTTCTCCCGAGTCGTAGTGGCCGCGACGGATATCACAGCGAACTGCCCATCACTGTGTGAGCACTCGTGCATCGACTGCATGCAGACATTCCGAAATGGGTATTATCACAAGCATCTGGACCGTCACATCGCCCTCAACCTGCTGCAGAACTGGGGTGATACGCTCCGGCTCAGCAATGAGATTCCACCTCTCCAACCGTTGACAAGAAACCGTGACCTGGATGCCCAACCAGCCAATGACGCCGAAACCAGACTGCGGCACCTGCTCGAAGCGGCGGGATTCGTGACCGGGCAGTTCCAGCAGCAGATTCGCTTCAAGGAGCCCATTGTACTTGACCGCCAAATCGGCAGCACTACCCCTGATGTCTACTTTGCGGGTGACGTAGACGACGAAGATGACAAGGGGGTGTGCATCTATCTCGATGGGATGAGTGCATCCCTGCATGGAAACCCGGCAACAGCCCATCGTGATCACGAGATTCGCACTTGGCTCCGGAATAATGGCTTTCAGGTCATTGAGATCACTGCACTCGAACTCAGCGACCGGGCCGCAATGGTCCGCCACTTCAAGAGACTCGCGAAGTACCTGTCGGGGAAGGACCTGGCCCAACGACTCTCAGAGCAAACGGCCTGGTTTGACCACACTCGCGATTAGGGTGCTAAAGGATAGGGATCAGACATGGCCAGATCTCCGTGGAGCACTACTATGTCTCGGCTAAGAACGGTGTCGCGCAGTCGGGGACACGGTCAGGCAACGGAGCCGGAATCCGATTCCCTCCCTTAAGCGGCGGCACACACCCGCCGCGGCCGGTCAGGAGGGACCCTTGGCACGCACCACACACCGGGGCAAGAGAGTAAACGCCCATCCCAGTACAGTTGTGGCCGCATAGGAACGTATTATGACGCCTGTTGGATGGTGTTTCAGGCCCGATTCTGCACATTCTTTCACGTTTGACGACTTGGCCCCCTTTTCGGACACGTCTACGCATATAACCAGAGTCACTATATCCGTATTCTTCACATTTGTGCCTCAAATCTTAAGTCTGGGGCCTTAGAAACACGACTCAGAATAGCGGACAAGTGAGAGTTGATGCGGCATGAAGGCATTTCTACCCCCTGGCCCCATCCCGTTGCATGAGCACCTGGGCGAGTTGATCGGCCGTGGTGCGGGGCCACTTGAGTTTGCGAAGATATCGGTTGACCTTGTCGAGATCAAAGGCCTCGGGATCGAATGAGCCACCGAGCCACTCCATGAAGTGTTTGTATTCCTTGCGTTTGGGGTGTTTGAGGGTTTCGAGAAGGTCTTCATATCCAGGCACGCCGCCGCAATCCTCCGGCGGGCAGGCGCGGGCGCCGCCGATGCACTCGGCAAAGGCGATCCGCGAGGGATCTGGGGCCTGAATCTTTTCCACGCAGATGTCGTGCTCCCAGGAATCGCCAAAGTCATACCCGTACCTGAATACGTCTTCCTCGTGCGGGGCCACCTCCATGAGCACCGCCCGGTTCTCATCCAGACTTCGCTCTTCGTCAGAATACTCATCCAGCCCAAAGGAAGGATCGGAATAGTACCGGTCGCCAACAAGGAAGTGGTGGAGATGACTGTTGGTCCATCCCATGGCCACCTGAATCACGCTGTGCAAGAGTCCGAGGTTGATGTCACCCCGTACCAGCACTTGTCGCCAGATCACCGGCCTCAAGTCGCTCAACGTCATCTTCAATTGATACGTCGCGATTTCCTGCTCGCTTGCACGGCGAGATTTGCGGTTCATAGGCATCTTGTCCTCCCATGTCTGGGCATTGTCGATCCCCGCCGCCGTCGTTTCCGCACCTTTTCCGATTCACGGTTGTACTTATCCTGCCCACGATGGGTCCGATTGTCAATACGAAGTAGCCGGTTGACCACTATGGCCGCATAGACAGCAGAGAACCCAGAGGCCGCCCTCGGATGAGAGCGCCCACCAGTAGGAGTTCCAGAACCATCAAGCTGGTGCGGTATATGTCCCTAGTGGCCGCGGGACATCCGTGGTCTTGCGGGCCTGGCTGTAGGCCTGGGCCATCTTTTCGGTTGAGGCGGAGAGATAGACGGAGGTGGTTTTCAGACTCCGATGTCCCACCTGCTTTTGCACGATGGGTATGGGTAGGCCCCGGTCCACCACGTAATGGATCACGTGTGAATGACGAAGCGAATGCACAGTGAACATTTTCAGGTTCCTGCCGCAGGTGTCTTTGCCGTAGACCTGCTGCAAGCCTGCCTTGGTGACATAGTGCTGGAAGATCTGGCGGATGCGATTCTCATTGTAGGGGGTATTCCAGCGTCTTCCGGGGTGAAATACGTAGGCGTCGGCCTTGATGATCTGGTTCTCACGCTTGCTGATGATTCCCTTCTGCCTGAGTAAGCTCTTGATCTCATTTGTCAGCCCCTGGGGCAGGGAGCTGGTTCTGGCGGTCTTCGTCTTGGTGTTCTCGGCCGGGAAGAAGACTGTGCTCCGGCTGAAGCTGACGTGCCGGACTCGCATCTTTACGAACTCACCCACACGGCAGCCCAACTCATAGATCACCTCAAACATCAGCTTATGCGTGTAATTGTCCATGCTGTCGAAAAGCTGCTGGAGCTCATCGAGAGTCAGGTAGCGAATGACCTCGCCGAAACGTTCGTATCGCTTTGCTTTGCGTGGCCTCCTGTATGGGTGCTGCCTCGCGCCGGGGAGTTCAACAGGCTGTACTGTTTCCATGTAAATGTGAAATCGCTGGACTATAAAAACCTTCCGGCGACCGTCCGTACGCTGACACGGAGGAACCGCAAAGTATATAAACTCTGGAGTCGTGATACCTGTTGAAGGTTCAGCAAGACCCGCGAGCATCATACCTATCAGATCCACACAGACGCTCATCTCACACGAAGCCGACTTGGGAAATGATTGGGTTCTATACTCTCGGAATCTCAACTACCTTCCCACTATGGCTTATTCCGGCCCGTAAGACTCGGAATACCCTGAAATAGCCCACAACTCGATGGCGTTCCCTATAGCCGAAGCCATGTCAATCATCCTTCTTGGCTCGTCGCATCTGGTCCGTCCCACTCCCTCATTCCCTCCGCTGCGTGTTTCTGCAATCGGATCTTCCCACCGGATGTGGCCTCTGTCAGCCCGTGAGGCCCGAAATACCCCGGAATACCCTGAAAGACCCCAAAATCCAGAAACATGCGGTCACCGCCCGGGTCTGCTGACCGGCTCCCATCATGCCTCTGTCTTCCTCTATCTCACCTGTTATCTCCCTCGCCTGTGTCGCTGACTGGCCTTGCTCTTCAGATTCAGCCTCTTCCGCCCGGAAGACCCTGAAATACCTGGGAATGCGGTGCCCTCGTTTGACCGTCACCGGTCTGTTGTGCAGCCCCGATTCCTTATACATGCGCATCCGTCGTCCGCAAGTCACGGCGCGTTCCACCTCTCTTTCTCCCCACCGCAGAGGCGCACCCAGCCCGTCGCCATTGTGCCACTGATGCTGGTTATCCCGCCGCGGCCTACGAGCCGGTCAGCCGGCAAGATCGCTCCCCCCAACAAGGTCGCGCTATGGGCGACCTCTCTCGGCCTGGGGTACTCCAGCATCAGCCCAAAGATATAAATACCCCATCGTCCTGTACAATCGTACTGATTGGTTCAATCCAATCGATCAGGAATAACCGGAACATGTCAAAACCCGAAATCACCTTCAAGGTGGGCGCCGTCAGAGCCTCTGTTTTCAGGAACATAGTCGTGAACAACGGTAGACAGGTCCCTCTGCCCAAGGTCGTGATTGAAGTCCGCTACAAGGATAAGACCGGCCAGTGGAACGGGACCAACAGCCTGAGCCTGAACGACATCCCCAAAGCGATCCTGGCCCTTCAGAAAGCCTTTGAGTACCTGACGCAGCACCGAGAGCCAGGAGCCCAGGAAACCACGGATACGGACCCCCAATAGGCCCAGAGGCCCACTATTGCACATTTCGAATGGCCCGATTCCCATTTGTCTTACCTGGAGGACCGCGCGGACCATGTCACTATCCTATCCATTCTTCTTCATTATCGCTCAAGTTCATGCTTGAGCATGCAACTCAGATTCTCAGAGCCTTTGGTCGTTCCAAAGGCGTCACATCGCCAACCCCGAACTCAATCACTGGAGGTACTACACATGCAAACCATACAAGCGAAGGTACACCCACGGCTATTGTCGAAGGCCGAAAGGCTGTTCACCGGCACACTGGACGGTCGCGTCATCGAGATCCTGCAGAATGCCAGGCGGGCCGGCGCAACGGAAGTGCACATCGTCAATGAGTATGGCCGAGTCATCGTACGCGACAATGGCCAGGGTATCGCAGATTTCTCGGCCCTACTGGACCTGGGAAGATCCGGCTGGGATGAGAGCCTGGAGCAGGTGGAAGACCCGGCGGGTGTGGGCATCTTCTGCCTGGCGCCGCGAGAGGTCCAGATCCGCTCTGGCACCCGAACGGTGGTCATCGCAGGCAAGGGATGGACTGGAAAACCTGTCGAAGTCCACACGGCGGATGAGTCAATCCAGGGCACGCGGTTTGTCTTTGAGGATACGCCATGGCTCTTTGAGATCGTCGAGAAGCACGCAGTCTTTACCGGCTTGAAGGTGACCGTAGATGGCAGACTATGCGCCAGTGAGCCATTCGTCTCATCGGGAGCGGCGGCGCCATATTCTGAGCTTGGCTGCCGGATCGAGGTGCGGGAATGCGATGCCCTGAGTCGATGGCACAGCGCCTGGAAACACAACCACTATACGGAGGATGTACTGGTCAATTTCCATGGGCAGGTGGTGCTGTGGACGTACATGCCGATCAGCGAGCACCTGCAATTCCTCGTGGATCTGACCGGTGAACCGACCGGAATCCGGCTGATGCTCCCGGCGC
>CALEZT010000153.1 GCA_937927975.1 uncultured Phycisphaerales bacterium | reverse complement strand
GATCGTATTCGGTGACTGGAGTTCAGACGTGTGCTCTTCCGATCTCGAGGATGGCCACGTGCTGGCCGTCGCGACGATTCTGCTGCTCGACAATCGTGCCCAGGCGCTGGAGCTGTTCCTCCAGGTCACGGACTCTCTGGCCCAGCAGGCCCAGTTGACCGTATACATGACCCCAATAGAGCACTACCGAAGGGGCATATGTCGTCAGACATACAAGACCGGTCTGATTCGCGTCGGCCGGCCCACCATGGTTGTCAAACATGGGTTCCGCTGAACCGCAGCTTTTGTCCGCTGGTATTGGCATATATCGACTCCTGAATTCATTCCTTAACGAGATCCGCGATAACTCGGAGGTGTACTTGCTTGACGATGGCGTCCTCAATCTTGCGGGTTTTGAAGATCTGCTTGACCTCTTTGACAAAGGCCACGTCCCGGGCCACGAGAACGAACTTTGCATTCTGCGAAGCCGGCAGGCCGAAGAACTTCTGAATCGAGTCGACCTCATGGCTCGGTTTGGAGGCGCCGATTTGGTAGTGGATCCTTTGGCCGGTCTTCTTGTTGATCATCACCCCATCCACCCGCACACCGCCGACATCGACCTCGAACTGGATGCCGAAACCACTTCTGATCGCCTCAGCCCTGAGCAGCTGGGCGGCCAGTTCGTGCTCAAATCCCCCGTTGGTCAGTGGGATGGGCCTGGAAATGCCCCGAGCCTGGAGAATCGTCCTGGCATACGCAAGCACTTCGAAGAAGGCGAGTTGGCCGCCGACCCGCCCGGTCGAGAACCTGTGAGCGGCTATGGCACCGACGGCTTCGAGAGCCCGCGCGATCTTGACGCCCTGTGCCCGACTCAGACCCATCGCCTCGTAGACCTTGCCGGCGGTCTTCGGCACTCCGCTGGCAATGATCACCAGCATCTCGATCTGCTCCTGGGGGAGTTCCTTGTGAGCGGTATCCTTCTTCGGGTCTGGCCCATGGGAAGCGGGTTTGGGCCCGAAGGCATCGAATGACACCGGGGGACATGCCTGTACATTCTGCAGGAACCGCCCCGCTGTCTCCCGCTGATCTGACTCGCTGATCGGTCCCGGTATCTGGGGCTTCTGATAAAACCCATAGACGGTTCTATCCCAGAGGGCGCCGTTGCGGAGGACGAACTCCCCCGGATGGAGGATCTGGATCTTGTCGGCCTGATCCGAGGTCACCATAAGGGTGTCACAGATCAGTCTTGGATTCTCACCGGGCAAACCACAGACAACGAAAGCTCCGACATTCTGCCGGATGATCTCACTGGTGCTGCCGAGGGTATGTGTCACGCAGATCACTCCCATCCCCAGTCGCTGCCCCATGTAGGCACAGTCGGAAATGGGCGACACCCCTCCTGGAGTCTCCCGGTCCCGCTGGATGTGCACGGCGGCCGTGGCGTCCTCCAAGACAAACACGACCAGCCCGCCCGGCCCCGCTCCCGCAGACACGCGTTGCAGATAGAGCCAACGCATAAAGTACGTGGCCAAGAAATTCAGATGCTCCTGGGGGAGCGCTCCCGCTTCGATAATGCATAGGCCAGGTCCTGAATACAGGTAGTCCAAGAAGGTGCTGCTCGCGTAACTCCAGATATTGCCGGTGCTATTGAGGATGTCCGCGAGCATCCAGCTGGCGGACTCCCGATACGCGGCCTCCCGCAGGCCGAAGCGCGGCTTGAAGCGATCCAGCGCTTCGAGCAATTGTCCCAGGGTGGGATACGCGCCATCCGGGTGCCGGGCCATGAGCTCCTTCGCTTTCTCCCCCATCAGTCTTTGGGCGGAGTAGCGCGCATAACACTGGGCCAGGATCCGCACCGATTCCGTAATCCAGGCCAGTTCGGAAACCCCGGGCGGAGGCCGGAAGTATGATAGCACCAAATCCTCCAGCCGAAGGACCGTGACCAGATGGCGGATCTCCCTGAGCAGTGCCAAATCCGAAAGCTCACCCTTCTTCTTGGCAAAGACGATGATCCTGGCGTTCCCAAGGAGCACCACCTGCGACAACAGGATGCTCAGCAGGGTCGTCTTGCCCGATTTGGTCGGGCCCAGCCAGAGCACATTGCCATTCAATTGGTCGAGCACAAGGCCGAGCGCATCTCCCGTGGGCATGACGCCGAGCGGAAGGAATCCACCCGGATAGATCAAACTGCCGGGTGCTGGATAATTGCCCCAGAAGGCGTCGCCAGAACCCAGGAAGGCGAGCTGATGGAGACGAATACGCTCTGTGAGGAACTCCTGCGCGTCGAGATCGCTCGGATCAGCCAGCACCATCTGAATCAGCTGACAGGTGAAGGGGTCCTCCCGCAGGCGGTATTCGGGGTGGTCGTGCATCAGTCGAGCGATTGCTTCGGCCGACCACTTTCGCGCGACTGCGCCTCCGGCATTGCCGTCACTGTCCCGATGCGGCCGCTGTGATCGTCCCTGATTGCCCGCATAGCCGTGGTCCATAGTTACTTCCCCAACCGCCAGAACTTCCTGGAGATTCGCTCCCATACGCCCGTGTTGTTCTCTTTGGCGCAAGGGGCGCACACGACGATCTGCTCGTCCTCCGGCTCCCTGACTTCTCCCCAGCACTCCCGCAACCTGCAGTAGTCGCGGCCACAGGCCATGCAACTTCTGACGTTGTCCCTATGAAACAGGCCCAGGCATACGTGACATTCGCGAATGTCCCCGATTCGGTCCGGAGTCGTCCCGTCGGCCATGCCAGGGTCAATCTCCCGGACCTTCTCCTTGCGAAGAACGCCGTTCTCTATGAGAGTCACCTCCACGGTTCTGATCTCGACGATCTGGCCGGACGGCATTCGCTTTCGCTGGATGTCAAGAATGATCTTGCCGGGTATTGGGAGGAACGGATTTGGATTCGGAGGATACATGAACGTCCTACCAGGGGTGAGCCAGCCAATTCTGGATGACCCATACTGTAAACCTAACGCAGGAAATGCCCGCGAGAACAACGAGACAGGAAATGGCGAACACACCCAGCAATGCCGCCGGGATTCGACATGCCCATCGAAATAGGTCGAGAGTTGCTTCCCACCAATTCTGCGGCGGCTGTGGTCCTTGGCCGTTCATGACTGCACTCCTGTCACTGAGGTTGTTGCCTACGCTATTGGATCCGCCACCTACACCGCCATGGCGTCCGGCCCCTGGTCACTCTCCATCCGCGCCAATACTTCCAGGCACTTTCGGGCAACAGCCGTTGTCGTCACAGTGTCCCGAGGATCCCAGTCGTCTTCAAACGGACGGACCCCGAGCGCCTCCGCGACTCCTCGCAGAAACTCTATCTCGTTGACTCCGCGGACTTTCCGTGCGATAGTTCCGTCCAACCGTAGCACGCGCGAGTGCTTCTTGTCGAACCTCTGAACGAAGGAGGCTTTGAAGCCCATCCCCTCCAGGCATTGACGGTTCACAAGGGTCGCGCACAGTACAGTCCTGAGCCACGCCCGGGGGCGTTCCATGTCACCGCTTGCAAAGATATCGAGTGTACCCATCGTGTTACTCCTTAGCTGCAAATGCCCAATCTGAACCTGGTTACTTTTGACCCACATTGTGACAGGCGGCAAGAATCGCGCCTTCGGCGCCAGCAGGTTTTCCGCGCATGAAATGTGGCGGGTTCTGGAACGATTTCGGAGGCCGGTGGAGATGGGCTTAACCGTCGCCTTCTGTTGAGCGCTTGGGGTCCTCGCCAAACCGCCATTTGGGCGGCCCATCTGAAACACAAAAGAGCACACAGATCCACCCGTGGCCGATTACTTGCGTGAGGCCGATGATCCCTACCACGACGGTGGCCCGATCCAAGAGAAGAATGCCATTGTCAATGGCGCCAGCAAGTAGAGGGGGAGTACGCATACCAAGGTAAAGACGAGCCTCACGGTCACCAGTGTGACGGCAAACGCCGTCGTTTCTATTATCCGCCTTACGCCGCGACGTATTCTCCTCCCGATCATCTTCCTCTCTGCCACTGCTCCTTGCCAGGGCCCCTCTTTTCGGGCTACCCCGCGCCCCAACAACAAGCAGAGACAGTCATGCTGGCGGAGATGGGACGCACTGTGTACCTCGCCAGCATCCAGAACCGCCGCGTCGCACGGCTGAAAACGATATTCGATTTCAGCTACCGTCAGCGTGCCAGACTGCAGGAACAGAATCAGCTCCACGGCATTCGGGTGCGAAGGGGCGGCTACGCTGGCGCTGGCCCGGTCTGGGCAGGTCTTGGAGTGCGTGACCGTCAGCCAATCATACGACGGAACCGCCTCACTGAAGATCGTGCGGACCTCCCGGTCTTCGCCGACACGGTGGCATCGCTCCTGTTCCGATTTCCGGATGATTCCCATGGATCCCCCGGATGGTCTATCCGCTGATAATGATCCCAAAACGTTCGAGACCGGCGATGAGGACCTGTTCCGATTCCTTCTCGCCGTTAAAGAGGATCCCGTTTATGCCATGGCGCCCGGCTGCCTCGATGTTGGACGCCTGATCGTCGATGAACAGGATCTGCTCTGGCTTGACCCCTGTGCCGGCTATGAGAGCCTCGAATGCGGCTGGTGACGGCTTCCGGCACTTGAGGAAGATCGAAAAGAACCGGTGGTCGGCCGGAATGGCCTCCAAGTACTTCGCCCCTCGCAGTTGTTCATAGGCCTCGGGGTAGATGTTCGAGAGCATATACTGAGGAAGAGCCGCCGCCAGGGCGGCCAGAATCTCCACTACTCGCGGAAAGACCCGCGCGGCGCCGGGGCCGTTACTCAGAAGATGGTCTTGGCCGGCGCGAAGGGCATTCATGTTCTCGTCCGTCGACGCCACTTCAAATCCGTGGCGGCACGCAACGGCCCAGAACTCCGCGGAACTGAGATGCCCGGAACTATAGCTCTGCAAGTAATTGACTTCAGAATCACCCTGTCGGAAAGTCGCAAGCTGCGCACTGATCTCGGGTGTGATGGGCACACTGAGCATCTTCTTATACTGCCTACCTCGCGCTGCATCGCCGGCCAGTGGGGGAACAATGCCCAGCTTGCCATACGTGCGGTCGTGACAGCCATTCCAGTCTTCTTGGACCAGGACCCCGCCGTTGTCCCACACGACCGCTTTGATCCGGCAACCGCCCTCTAATCTCGTCTTCATGGACATCTCCTTCAATAGTGTCTCTTTGCTGCGTATTCCCGTGAAAGGCCGGCTGACAGCACAGCCGTGCCAGCCCACCTGTGTAACGCTACCAGCGTCTACTTCAACTCTTCCCCGTCATCGGTGCCGAGACCTTCACCTCGTACCAGAAACCCACCCCCAAGATTGTCACCTGCTGCGGCGGCTCAACCGCGGCGTGTTCCAGACATACCTTGGGAATCGTTATCCGGCCCTGGCTGTCGACGGCAGCGTCCGTGCCGCTACAAATCAGCCGCCACGCCCGCTCAGAGTCCTCGGAGTCCGTAAGGCGGCCCATCACCGCGTTGATGAAGGTTGCACGATGATCCGGCGGGCTTAAGACGAACCGTTTCGCCCTCGGATCCGGACACCGCCAAAGTCTCGAAATCCCGTGCTTCGCCAGAACGTCCACGATGGCTTTGGGCAACCGCAGGCGACCCGTGTCGTCGATCCTTGCGTGGTACTCGCCCCAACAGAAGCCGTTCTTCAGAACATCATCGAATGGCAGGTCCATACGGACTACTCCTTCCTGCAATACGCTGGCGCTGCGACATGCCCTACGGGTTCGATCCGCGACTTGGCCCGTCCGGACCCGCGCGGTCGGGCGACTGAGATGGCCCTGTGTGTTTGAAGCAGCATCACTGCATGTGCCGCCGTCACGCCTCCTTGTGAACGCTTCATTCTCCCGTAGGTGGTGTATCTCCCCGGAGATCGGCAGAGGTTCTTGGTCACACCAGGGTCGGCAGATTTCGAAACGAGTCGTCTTGTCATCGGTACGGTCCTTCTATCAGACAGTGACGACCAATCCCCTCGATCGTGCTGGTTGTCCCTCCTGCTGCAATCAGCCAGAACCATCGATCCGGCTGGCGAACAGTGGGTCGGGGAGATCGGAAGAGCACACGTCTGAACTCCAGTCACCGAATACGATC
>CALEZT010000152.1 GCA_937927975.1 uncultured Phycisphaerales bacterium | reverse complement strand
TCGAAGATACTGATCCGCACGGACTATTTCATGCAGCCCTGCCGAAAGGACACATCCCCGAAACCCTTACATAAATGGGCTCCTGGGGGGCCGAAACCCCTACATAATTCCTCGCGAAAGATCAGCGGAATCGCTCCTAAGCCATTGTGACATAGGGATTTGTGGATCTCTGGCATAAACCGAATATATGTATGAATGTAACGTTTCTCCAATACCCCAATGTGCTGCGCTTCTCTGTGTTGTCGGACCCGTGTCCCCGTGGTTCTTTTCAGCCCTGAGGCGGTTCGCAGAGAAGAGGGTGGACTGTCTCGAGTGTGGTTCTTCCGGCAGTAACGCGGATGAACGGGCGGAGAATGCCAGGCATCGTGGAGTCCTTGCGAGGCCAAGGCATGATATGTGCGAGATCGGCGGCAACTGGCTTATGCATGTGGTGTCAGCCCGTGTCGCCTTCTTCCCATATGGTCCGGTAGGCCCCGATGGATTCGAAGTACTCGATCATCCGGTGATAGAACGGATGAGCGGACAATGTCGCGCTGTCTCCTACGAGGAGCAGTCTCCTGAGGGCACGCGTCATGGCTCAGCCGCCATCGTCATACGAGTCCAGTTTCTTGTTGAGCCGACTGGCGAGTGATCCGAGCCTTCTCGCGATCTTCTTGTCCTCGGCGTGGCCTTCTCCCTCGCCGACGTAGCCGAGCATGTCCTCCAGATCATCGAGTGTGTAGGAACCGGTCCACATCTTGCCGGAATCAGCAGACTGGAGCCGATCCGTGTAGTCCGAGTCCATGAGTGTATGCTCTTGAAGCAGTATCTTGTCGGCCTCGGAGAAGCGGATCTCGACCGCTTGGCCCTGACGTATCTTCTGACGTGCTTTACGCTCGACGGGGAGATGTGCCTTCATCGTGCCCAGCCGCTTGGGCAGGCGGATCACGTTCGGTGAGGAATGCGCTGGCACCTTGCTCCCTTCGCCCTTAACGCCAGTGAAGCCAGACTCTTCGCCCTGGTGAAAATAGATGTGGCCGGTCATCTCAGAGCCGGAAACGGTGACCCAGCCCCTACCTGAGATGGGATCTCCTTCGTCGAAACCCTGGAAGGTGAACTCCATCCTCTGATTGTTGTCGGCATCTTCGGCCCGGCAGTCCAACGTCGCTTCCACAGCGCCGAACTGCATGAAGCCGCCGCCTTCCTGATCAATCCTGAAATAGGCGGGGCCGACAAGGTTGATGTACTCCGAGTCCCACGTGTCCATTTTGGTGATACGCCAGGTGCCGGTATACTGTGGCTTCATGTGGCCCTCTGTCTTCTGTGGTCATCGTCCGAGCCGTTCAATCCCAGCCGGATCGACTTGCCTGGTCTGAACGTCACTCGACGTTTTGCTGGCACCTCGACCTTTTGCACAGTCCGGGGGTTCTGGGCCATTCGAGCCGGAGTAGTCTTCGTGTCGAATACGCCAAAGTCACGGAACTCCAGGCGGTTGCCGCGGGCCAGTTCGTATGTGACCTCATCGAAGAACTGCTGGACCACCGCCTTCACGAGTGCGTGTGAGCTTGCCGTGCTTTCTGCGATGCGGTTGATCAGGTCTTTCTTCGTCGTAGCCACGAGAGCCCCAGACAGGTTGAGGGTTTCGTTTATGTCAGTCAGAACTAGGAGCGAGTGTACCGGCAGAGAGCGGAGCGGGCAAGCGTCCGCGTTTGGAGGTTGTTCTCAGGGCCAAACGCAGTGTATCCTGAGGGGCCCGCGGCCAGTACACGCGGTTGCCTATCGGCCTGGGGTGCGGTAGCCTTGACGCTGGTATGGTGCAAGGCGGTACGTACATCGCGGTCTTTCATCTGCCCAAGCGGCAATGCATTCGCGTGGGCCGGCTGGGCAGCTTCCGGTTCGAGCGAGGGGTGTGCTTCTATGCGGGAAGTGCCAAGCGGAATCTCATCGCCAGGATCGAACGTCATGGCCGCAAGGATAGGCCGTTGCGATGGCACATCGACTATCTGTCCGTTCACGCAGAGATGATTGGAGCGATGCTGGTCCCAGAGGGGCGAGCGCCTGAGTGCGAACTGGCTGTTGAACTGCTGCATCTGTATGAGCAGGCTGTGCCTGGCTTTGGCAGTTCCGATTGCAGATGCCGTGGGCATCTGTTCTATGCGGCGAGTCTGTAACGGGTGCAGAACGAGGACCGTGCCGGGCCGGGGAACGAGTCGTCCCATATCTCTGGGATGCAGCCTTGAAGAGCCATCTGCGTGCGGCGGTTCGCATTGCTTGGGCGAACCGCCGTCAGGACGGTTCGATCCGGAGGTGTGAAAGTGGAAGCGAAAATGCGAGATGCATTCGGGGGCCCGGAGGTTGTCCCTTCGGTAGTTGAAGGTTGAGAAAGCGGTGGCTACTCCGGCCT
>CALEZT010000151.1 GCA_937927975.1 uncultured Phycisphaerales bacterium | reverse complement strand
CTGGATCGTCATGAAGACCCTCGAAAAGGACCGTTCCCGGCGGTACGACACCGCCTCCGGCCTGGCCGAGGACATCCGGCGGCATCTGGAACACGAGCCGGTCCTGGCGCGAGGTCCCGGCGTCGCGTATCGTCTGCGGAAGTTCCTGCGTCGGCATCGAGTGCAAATGGCGGCCATTCTGGCAATTGTGGTGGTGGCTGTCGGCGGGAGCATCATGTTGGCCATGTGGAATCACGACCGGGCGCACCTGGCGGAGGCCGAAGGGTTCAAGCACCGGGGCATCCTGTCCCAGGCCCGCGAGCAGTACGCCAAGGCCGAACGAGAAGCGGCTCTGGCGACGATCAACCCGATCCGCGAGAGTAAACACGTCGGCCCGGAGGTCCGGCTCCTGGAGGCGACGATCCTCGTGGACAATCGCCAACCGAAAGAGGCGACGGCTATCCTGAGTGGTCTGCTGAACGAACGGCCAGAGGTGGCCGGGGCGGCCCATTCGCTACTGGCCCGAATCCTCTGGGAGAGTGGCTCGCCGGACGCGCAGAAGCTCCAGGAGATCGAAGAACACCGAAAACAGGCTGAATCCCTGCTTCCGGAGACCGCGGAAGCCTATTTCCTGCGGGCCATGACGGCGCTGACCGTGAAAGAGCAACTGGCTTCCCTCGACAAGGCTTTGCAGCTTGATTCCAGTCATTACGAATCCCGACGCCTCCGTGCCTATACGTACTACGCGTCCCGCAAGTACGACCGGTTGCGGGACGATGCTCTGGCTATGACCATCCTGCGGCCGCGTGATCCTCTGGGCTATTCCCTCCGTGCAGCGGCACTGCGGGAATTGGGCCAGCACCGAGAAGCGATTGTCGAATATGGCAACGCTCTTGCCCTCACACCACGCGGGGAGGCACAGCACGCGGATTTGTGCATTCAGCGGTGTGAAACGCTACTGCGGATACAGAACTTCGAACGGGTCATTGCGGAGGCACAGGAGTGCTTCAAGCTCTGGCAGGACAAGCCGATCTTCCAATACTACATTTTCTGTGGTTTGACGGGTCTTGGGGAATATGAGGCGGCGACAACGTTGTTTCGCCAGATCACCAGTGCCGGCTATAGCGCCCGCAGCAAGTTCCAGGACTGGTGCGCCAAGTACGTTTTCGACACGTTGGAAAACGGGCGGTCCTGGCATCCGGCGGACCGCGAGCCGACGGGGGCGGCCTTCCTGCCGATGGTGGAGGCGGAGGAGACGTATCGGGGCCTGGCCGCCAAGGGCCGGCGGGTGACCACAGAGGGTTTCAGCGCGGCGTGGTCGCCGGATGGGACGAAGCTGGCATTTAGTCTGGGTGTGCAGGGCAGAAGCGGTGTGGCGATTTTCGATCCCGCCACCAAGGAGACGGACCTGCTGATCGTGCCTGGCAAGGACCCGAAATGGTCGCCCGATGGGCGATACCTCGCCTTCGTTCGCGACCGCGAGGGCCTGCGAGCGGAGGAGTTGGCCGCTGCCGGGGACGAGGGCAAACAGCCTCCGGAGACAGGCGAACAGGTCTGGATCATGAACGCCGACGGCACGGAACCTCGTTGCTTGACGCAGGGCAGTTGGCCTTCGTGGGGTTGTGATTCAGAACACCTCTACTATCTGTCGCGAGGGGATGGAATGCTCTGTTCCCTTGCCCTTGTGGGTCAGGACGCCAAGCCCAAGCGAATCTTGGCGTGCTCGAATGCCCTGCCCTCGGTCTCGCCGGATAATCGGCAGGTGGCGTATTTCGAAGGCGGATCGTTGAAGATCAAGGACCTGGCTTCGCAATCGTCGGTCGCGACCTGTCCATTGGCTTGCCTCTCGTGGGGCGTAACTGCCTGGTCCCCCACAGGCAACGAAGTCTGCCTCGGCGGCGGCAACCCAGCGAAACAGCCAGCCGGCCTGTGGTTCTATGATCTAACGAGCAGGGAGTTTTCCAGGGTCCTTGACGGCCCGGTTCAAAGTGTCTCCTGGTCCCCGAATGGAGCGGAACTGACCTTCAGTGTGGGCGCGCCATACCAGGAGATTTGGGTCGCTGCTCTCCAACCAGGCGTGTCTTCCGCCAAGGTCCTTGGCCCGCGCCGGACGCCCCGCGAGCACTACCGCGACATGGTCACCCTCTACAGCCGGCGGATCAGAACCGACCCGATGGACGCAGACGCCTACCTTCGTCGTGCCCAGCAGTATCACTTTCTGGGGCAAGATGCGAAGGTCCATCGCGACATGCGGCTGTATTCCGCCATCGTGACCCAGGGACATTCTCGCGGCACTGAGTTTACGACGCCATTGAGCAATGAACGCGTGATTCACGGTCCGTTCGGCTATCAAGTGGTTCTTTCTGCAGAAGAACGTGATGATGGAACTGACGCACTATCGATTGCCTTCGGGCAGAAGGGAAGGGGTACCATGAGACGTTTTGACATCCCTGTGTTTGTGACGTCCCTGCTTGTACTTGGTGTGCTCTCAGGTGTTGACGCGCCACCCGCGCGTGCGGAGTTTGCTCTTGGTGAAGCAGAGAGGATTAACTTGCCTCTCAGTTCAGGCGACTACTTTGGATGCCTCTCCTATGATGGGTTGGAGATGTACATCGACTCTAGTCGCGCTGGCGGGCAGGGTGGTTCCGATGTGTATGTATTGAGACGTGCTTCGACCGAGGAGGACTGGGGGGCTCCGGAGAACCTCGGCGCCCTCGTCAACAGTGTGAAATATGATGAACTCCCTTCGATCTCAGCGGATGGACTGACGCTCTACTTTCAGTCTGACCGAGATTATACCTGGCCTGATATCTACATGACCACACGGTCGGATCGAAACACACCTTGGGGACCTGCTGTGAATCTGGGACCCGCAGTGAACCGTCCTGGTGCCGGGGACTGTATGGGCTCGATTTCTGCGGACAATCTGGAGTTTTACTTTACGTCGTATCGGTCTGGCGGATATGGGCGGAGTGATGTCTATGTGTCAAGACGTGCAACACCCGCAGATCCGTGGGACCTAGCAGTGAATCTTGGTCCAACTGTGAATAGTGGAACTGAAGATCAGTGGCCATGTCTGTCGCCAGATGGCCTGCTGCTCTTCTTCAGTGATTGGCACCAATGGGGTGATCCTCCTCGGCCGGGTGGGTATGGCGGCTCGGACATATGGATGTCTAGGCGTGCGAGTCTGTCCGACCCTTGGGAGGTGCCGGTGAACCTTGGACCTCGCGTGAACACATCCTCGAACGAGTCTATACCTCGGATCTCACCTGACGGCCGCACGCTGTACTTTTGGTCCGACCGCAGCGGTGGCTGGTATGAGGCATCTATCGATCCCATTCTCGATCTCAATAGGGATGGTATTGTGGACGGGGAAGATGTGATGGTGCTCCGCGCACACTGGGGCCAGAACTATCCCCTGTGTGATATCGGTCCATTTCCCTGGGGTGACGGGATCGTGGACGAGAAAGACCTGATGGTCCTCCTGGAGGCAATTGGTGGAACAGATATTCCTCTGGGCTCCTTCAGCCCTCCGCCGGGCGCGTCGCAGGTCCCGTGCGAGGTGGTCTTGAGTTGGCCCGCTTTCAGCTCTGCCCAGGCCTACGATGTGTACCTCGGGACCTCATCCGAGGAGGTCGGCACTGCCGACCGGGCCAATCCGCTCGGTGTCCTCGTCAGCGAAGGCCAGACGGCGACCAGGTACGATCTGGCTGGTCTTCTGGAGTTCGGACGGACCTACTACTGGCGAATCGATGAAATCAGTGAGGATGCCGCCGTGCAGAAGGGGGCCGTCCTGAAGTTCACAACTGAAGCCACAGCGTATCCGATCACGACGAACATCATCGCTACGGCGTCCAGCTCGCAGCCTGGCATGGGATCAGCGAACACCGTGAATGGTTCGGGGCTCGACAAGAACGACGGGCACTCGACGGATGGAAATACGATGTGGCTCAGCACCAACGCCAAGCCGCACTGGATTCAGTTTGAGTTCGACCAGGTCTACGCGCTGCATGAGCTATGGGTCTGGAACTCGAACCAGTTGGTCGAGCCGTTCCTGGGTTTCGGCGCCAGAACCGTCAAGATCGAGTACTCCGTCGACGGCATAACCTGGACGACGCTGGACAAAGTGCCGGAATTCGGCAGGGCGCCCGGTGAACCCGCCTATAAGCCAAACACTACGGTTGGCTTCGGCGGCGTCTCAGCCAAGTACGTCAAGCTTTCGATCGAAGCCAACTGGGGCACCATAGCGCAGACCGGCCTGGCGGAGGTGCGATTCTTCTCCATCCCGGTCTATGCCAGCCAACCGGTGCCGGCCACTGGGCGAAAGGGCATGGGCGCCGATACGATTCTGACGTGGCGGGCGGGTCGTCAAGCGGCCCAGCATCGTGTCTATCTTGGCACCGAGGAACAGTCTGTGACAAGTGGCGAGGCTCTGGTCGCCACCGTCAGCGACGCCCGTTTCGATCCCGGCCCACTGAACTTGGGCACGGTGTACTATTGGAGGATCGATGAAGTCAACGAGGCGGTGACTCCGAGTGTCCGCCAGGGAGAAGTGTGGAGTTTTACCACCCGAGAGTACTCCGTCGTGGACGACTTCGAGGGCTACACGGACGACGAGGGCAGCCGCATCTATGAATCGTGGCTCGACGGTCTGACCAACGGAGAGGGCGGGTCTCAGGTCGGTTACGACACCTCCCCATTTGCCGAGCGGGTGGTTGTCCATGGCGGCAGGCAGTCGATGCCGGTGCAGTACAACAATGCGGCCTTGCCGTACGTGTCCGAGGCTAAGCGGACATTCTCTCCAGTCCAGGACTGGACGGTCAACGGGGTGGACACCTTGACCCTCTGGTTCCGGGGCAATCCCATCGCCTTCCAGGAGCGTGCCGGTGGCAGCATTCAGATCAGTGGCGGCGGCGCGGACATCTGGGGCAGGTCCGACCAGTTCCGCTTCGCCTACAAGCAGCTCAGCGGCGATGGGTCGGTCGTGGCGAAGGTCCACAGCCTGACCGCCACAGATGTGTGGGCGAAGGCCGGCGTCATGATTCGCGATAGTATGGATCCGGCGTCCACGTATGCATTCATGTTCCCAACGCCGGACGGTTTACGCGCGTTCCAGAACCGAGCGGCCTTCGGCGGCAACGCCACAACTGTCCATAGTAATCCTGGGGCAGTTACTCTGCCCTTGTGGATAAAAGTGGAGCGAAAAGGAAGCAACTTCACCGGCTACTATTCTCTGGATGGCCAGAACTGGATCGTCAGTCCGCCTGACGCCGCATCGAGCGACTCTGTGAATCCGGTTCGAATCGTAATGAACGCCGACACCTGTATTGGCCTGGCGGTCACCAGCCACAACGTCGCCATGCCAGCCATCGCGGAGTTCTCTGACGTGTCGTTTACCGGCGCGGTCACGGGAGATTGGCAGGTTGAAGCGATCGGGGCCAAGCAGCCGAGCAACGATCCGGCTCCGTTGTACGTCGCCATTGAGGACGACGCCGGAAAGGTCAAGACGATAACACACCCCGATCCGGCAGCGGTGCTGGCCATCGCCTGGCAGCAGTGGCTGATTCCGCTGAGTGATTTGACCTCAGCAGGCGTCGGCTTGACCAGCGTCAAGAAGATGACCATCGGTGTAGGCGACCGGGGCAATCCAATCCCAGGCGGCGCCGGAGTGATCTACATCGACGACATCGGAGTCGGTCATCCCCTGTCGGAGTAACCGAAAGACAAGATCGACGACGTGCGGATCTACCGCCGCATCGTGAGGCCATAGCACACTACAAACGCAACGCACACACACACACACACACACACACTTTCGGAACGGGCCGGCGGGAAACGGGGTCGCCGGCCCGTTCTGGGCGTGGTCTTTTCATACGCGGCATAAACGGTTCAGGATGACCGGAACACGCACAGGCCGAAGGAGTCGGTGCGTTCCGTCGCTGGCGATTGTGAGTGACATGCCGCCTCCAAGCACCAGACCACCAAGCCGTGGCTCGTGTGTGCTTTCGAGGCTTCATTCCGTGAGGCGTATTGTCTATTGGGTGTGTGTTTGCCGGTAAGCCAGTGGCGTCACACCGAACCGTTGGCGGAAGTGCTGCGCGAACCGGGAACCATCCAAATATCCGGTATTCCCGGCAATCTGTCGCACCGGCAGGCGGGTGTTCCGCAACATCTCTGCTGCCTTATGCATGCGAATGTCACGGAGGTACCCTGTGAAGCTGCCCCCCTGTGTTTCCCGGAAGAGCCGGGCCAGATGTCCGGGGCTGATTCCAGCCACTCGTTTGGCGAGCATGTGCAGTCGGATAGGCTCCTTGTAGTGAAAGGCTATATAGGCGCACGCTCGATCCAGTGCATCGCCTGGCAGAATATGCGCGTCACTGTGTTCTGCAAGTCGATACCATATGGCTTCGAGGTGATCCTTGGCGAAGTTCTCCGCGGCATTCGGATCGCCGTCCAGGACCGCTTCGGCGATCTGGCGATGACCCTCGAATAGCACATTGAGGTCCGGCCAGTATTCCTGAATGGTATCCCGCTGGAACGCGATCTGGTATTTTCGGATCTTCTGGTAGACTGCGGTCAATCCGGCGATGGCCGCCATCTCAATGATCGCCATATGAAACGCAAGATCGGCTTCGAGAAATCTCCCGTAGTTGTTGGCGCGTGCGGCGTTCTGCATCGCATCGAAGATCTTGAGGAGAGGCTCAGGGTCCGTTCCGTGGCTTATCCTCAGGGCGGCATATCTGGCCGCCAGCCCATCGATGGCGGCTCTCATATCCATCACGCCCTTGGCCTGATCCAGCGAGTGTATCTGCATTCTTAGCCGTCCTTTCGTGTATGCCTAATCGCGCGCGCAAGAACGTCAAATTGAACAAGGCAAAGATATGCCTTTTCCGAAAGAGAGTGTAATCTATAATGAAACCAGAATAGTCGATGAGTCATTGGAATGAGTATATTCGAACACTCGCGGAACGCAACAGGAATTTGCGACAAGGCACGTACGATACAATCGGCTGACCCAACGAGTCCTTTTCCGGAGACGAGCAATGAAAAGGAACAGACGCGACAGAATGGGCGGTTTCACACTGATCGAGTTGCTGGTGGTCATCGCGATCATCGCCCTACTGATGGCGATTCTGACGCCGGCCCTGTACAGGGCGAAGGAACACGCCAAGCGAGTAACGTGCAAATCGAACGTCAAGCAGATCGCCATGGGGATCTATCTCTATTGTCTCGACAACGACGGGTACTTCCCCAACCATGACAAGACCTTCGGCGGCAGCAACGTACTGTTCGTGGGCACGAAGGGCAACTACCCAAGCCACAAGGCCTATACGGTCGGTGCGGACCAGCGACCTGTAAACCCATACATGGGGATCAAGAACGTGGATCCCGAAACGGCGGTGGATATCTGCCGTTGCCCATCGGATACAGGCACGCCCGACGTATCGGCGCAGCCCCACGAGACCACCTATTGGCTGTTCGGCAGTTCGTACGTCTACAACTACTATGCGCCGGCGAAACCGAATCCGCCGACATTGAGCAAGACCAAGCTGGACAAGGTCGACCGCCCTTCCTTTGTTGTCGCGACGGGGTGTGCTCCTCTGTGGAACTACTGGGGGGGAGTCAGTGAGGAGCGACGGCAGCGATGGCATCGGGAAGGACAGAAACCCATGGCTACCATCGGATTCGTCGATCAACATGTGGAGTTTCTGGAGATCCTCCGCGACAACTTCAATGAGAAGTACACCTTCATCCCTACCCGCGAGGCGCAGAAGAAGCTGCTGGACGCAGTGCAGTGATGAGGGCCGGCAATATAGAATGGTTCAGGTGTTTCAGTGACGAGGAGTAAGGCATGAATACGTTTCGTGGTTTGTTTCCGCCCATGATCACGCCCTTCAACGAGAAGCTTCAGCTCGACGAAAAGCGCATGCGCGAGCACGTGGATTTCCTGATCGCCGGCGGCGTTGACGGCCTCTGTGCGGGCAGCAGCACGGGGGAGTTCTCCAATCTGACCCGGGAAGAATGGGAGGAAGTCCTGGAGGTATGCCTGGATCAGGTTGGAGGTCGGGTTCCCATGCTGGCCGGAACCGCCGCCATGAGCACCGCCGAGACTGTGGAGCGGAGCCAGTTTGCCGAGGAGTTGGGCTTCGACGGGTTGCTGGTGATTTCCCCCTGGTACCAGGTCCACACGCAGAGGGAGATCTACGAACACTTCAAGACCCTTCGAGAGGCGGTGTCGGTGCCCATTATGATCTACAATAATCCCCCGGTAACAGGCATTGAATTGGGCATCGATCTGCTCGAACGGCTGACCAAGGACGGAATCATCCAGTATATCAAGGACGCCAATAGCGATCCGTACATGCTGTCCCGCCTGAAGATGCGGCTGGGAGATCAACTCCAACTCTTTTACGGTCACGACAACAACGCCATCGGCGCTTTCGCATTCGGCGCCACGGGATGGGTTTCCGGCTCGTCCAACTTCGATCCGCAGCGGTGGTCCACGTTGGTCCACCTGTGCATCGACGACCATGACTACGCGGCTGCCCGGAAACTCTGGTATGAGATTCTGCCGTTCATCGAGGTCGTGACGGTCGGACAGAACGGCGAGCGTCCCGACTGGATCGCGGTGATCAAGAGGGGATTGGAACTTCGAGGCAGGCCCGTTGGAGGGGTTCGTCCGCCGATGTTGCCGGTGACGCAGGAGACAGACGAAAGGCTGTGCAAGATCGTGGCGGCCCTGTCCTTTGAAGAGATGCCAACCAAGGCAGGGTCCAAGAGGCCCATAACGACCCGGCGGTAACAGGATCAGGAGCGACGCATGATGCGACGGAACAGGGGATCTCTGGTGCTTGCTGTCGCGATGATCTGCATCGCCGCGTCGGCCGTTGATGGCGAACCCTCCATCCTATGGACCCTGAACAGGCCGCTTCCGAAGGCCAACGAATGCCCGCTGCTGGGCGAGGTCGAATTCGCTGTCATCAAGGCGAATGAGCCACAGCGGGATGGCTATCACTGGCTGCACGGAGTAGCGGTCTGCTGGCACAAGGGCCTGCTCTATGCTTCCTTTGGCCACAACCAAGGCAGCGAGAACACGGCTAGTGAAGAGGCCAGGGGACGAGTCAGCCGGGATGGTGGCAGAACCTGGGGCGACGTGTTCACGATTGACCCGGGCGAAGGGAATCTGGGTGTCAGCCACGGCGTGTTCTTGTCGCACCAAGGTACTTTGTGGGCGTTCCAGGGGGCTTTTTACGACCGATTTCAGCGGACGCACACTTGTGCCTACGTCTTGGATGAGCGTACGGGGCGGTGGCTGGCAAAAGGGGTCGTTGTCGATGGAGGGTTCTGGCCTATGCAGGAGCCGCTCAAGATGGGCGACGGCAACTGGATCATGGCCGGGGCCCGTGTCGCCAATGGGTACGACAATATGGCAGGCCACCTGCCCGCCGTGGCCATCAGCCGGGGCGATGATCTGACGACATGGGAGCTGGTGGTCATTGCGAACGACGAAAGCGTCCCGGCACAGTCCATCTGGGGGGAGTCCGCGGTGATTCTGGACGGCCCTCGGATTCTGAACATCTCTCGCTGGGGCCAGCCAACTGCCCTGGCCTCGGTCAGCTCCGACTACGGTCGTACTTGGACACCGGCGCAAGCAAGCAACCTGCCCATGGCTGCATCCAAGCCGTACGCCGGCGTGCTTTCCACGGGCCAGCGATACCTGGTTTGCACGACCACTGCCGATTCAGGCAATCGTCGCAGTCCGTTGACCATCGCCGTGAGCCGGCCGGGTGAGACGCTCTTTTCGCAAGTCTTCCGCATTCGGGACGCGGTGCACGAGGGGGCGGGCGAATCGGCTCCCCAGGCGCATCTCTCCTATCCGTACGCTGTCGAGCACGCCGGCAGGCTCTATGTGGCATATTCTAATTCGGGCACAAGAGGCGGCAACCGCAACAGCGCGGAACTGGCGATCATCCCGATCTCCTCGCTGCAGGCTGCCCTATCCACGATTCCGGGTGCACAACCGCCGGCGGACAGCGGACCAATCGTCGGATCATGGTCTTTCGAGGACCTGCGTGATGCTGTGGCCCGCGATTTTTCCGGTAGCCTTCATGGCACAATCCGCGGCGATCCTGAGGCGGTCCCCGGCGTGACAGGGCAGGCAATCCGGTTGAACGGCGTGGGGGACTACGTGGTGATTCCGTCCACAGACGATCTGGACTTCTCCAACGCTACGTTCAGCATTTCCGCCTGGGTCAACGTGTACGGGCTCAATCGTGGTCAGCAGATGATCGTAGCCAAGAACGTCTACCCGGCCGGCCAGCGTGAATGGGGATTGATGCTCGACGATGACAACTGTTTTCGGTTCTACCTGTATCAGGGCGGCTGGAAGACGGTGGGGTCAAAGACCAGCCCCGTGCCAGGAGCCTGGCATCACCTTGCGGTTACTGTGGATGCGGGTTATGCCCGCCTCTACGTCAATGGAAAACTCGAAGGGGAAGGACTGCTGGGGCGGGCGATTCCCCGGACAACCGCGCCCGTCACTTTCGGCGGCATCGACGACGGTGGTCAACTCCGGCAGATGTGGTTTGGTGCAATCGACGAGGTGTCGCTCTATCGCGTGGCGCTGACGGACGTCGCGATCCATGCGATGGCGGACAAGCAGACGACACCGCACAAGATCGAGATCGTTGACCCGGTGAAGCTCTGGGACGGTGACGCGCTACCGAACTCTGCCGATATCCCGTCGCTCGAGGGCGTCGAATTCCATGTCCTTAAGAAACAACGCCCGGACGCCGATGCGTGCAACTGGACACTTGGGGTCGGTCTGGCGTGGCACAAGGGCAAGCTGTACGCATCCTACGGCTTCAACCGAGGTGCGGAAAACACGCCGACCGAGGAGGCGCACGTACGTGTCAGCCGCGATGGCGGCAAGACCTGGGGTGCGCCCATCGTAATGGATCATGGCGAGGGCAATCTCGGCGTGAGCCATGGTGTGTTCCTGTCTCACAAGGACCGGCTATGGGCCTTCATGGGGGCGTTCTATGACAAGTTCCAGCGCACCCACTCCCGCGCGTACACTCTGAACGAGAACACTGGCGACTGGGAGCCGCAGGGCGTGGTCGTCGAGGCCGGCTTCTGGCCCATGCAGGAGCCGCAGAAGATGGCCGACGGGAACTGGATCATGGCCGGAGCGAGGATTTCGCATGGCTACGACGTCGCGGGCGATCTGCCCGCGGTGGCCATCAGCCGAGGCGACGATTTCACGCATTGGGATCTGGTGGTCATTCCGGCCGCAACAGGACTGGGCAAGATCTGGGGCGAGTCCACCGTAATCGTCGAAGAAAGACGCATCCTCAATATCGCCCGCTACGGTGGAAAGGCAGTCGCCCTTGCGGCCATTAGCGACGACTGTGGACGCACCTGGACGCGGTCAACGCCATCCAATCTGCCGATGGCGACCAGCAAGCCCTACGCCGGCACGCTCAGCACCGGGCAGCGTTTCCTGGTCTGCACGACCACCGGCGACAGCGGCGGCCGGCGCTCCCCCTTGACCATCGCGGTGAGCCAACCGGGGGAAGCGGTCTTCAGCAGAGTCTTCGTAATTCGCCACTCTGTCTTTCCGGAAGGCCCCGGGGTGTCCGACCCGAAGGCCGATTTCAGCTATCCCTATGCCGTGGAGCACGAAGGAAAGCTTTACGTCGGCTACACCCACAAGAGCCACGCGGCGAACGAACTGGCGGTGATCCCGGTGTCTGTGCTTGAGGAGCCCAAACCCATCGAAATCTGGGGCGGTGGCGCGGTGCCGAAAGCCGTCGATCTCCCCACGCCGCGAGACGTGCGTTTCTCCGTGATCAAGCCCTACGAGTTCCAGAAGGACGCATATCGGTTCCTGCACGGGCTGGCGCTAGCGTGGCACAAGGGCAGGCTCTATGCCTCCTTCGGTCACAACAAGGGGCCCGAAAACACCGGCTCAGAAGAGGCGCGAGGCCGCATCAGCACGGATGGCGGCAGGACCTGGGGCGAGGTCTTCACGATTGATTCCGGCCACGGCAATCTGGCGGTCAGTCATGGCGTCTTTCTCTCTCATCAAGGCCGCCTCTGGGCATTCCAGGGCGCCTTCTACAATAGCATGGAGCGAATCCATACCCGCGCGTACGTCCTGGATGAGCAGGCGGGCCAGTGGCAGGCAAAAGGTGTGGTTGTGGACGGCGGATTCTGGCCCATGCAGGAACCGTTGAAGATGCAGGATGGGAACTGGATCATGTCCGGGTTCGGCGGCGGACTTCCCGGCGTCGCCATCAGCCATGGCGACGATCTGACGAAATGGGATCTTGTAGTGATCCCCAAGGACCCCTCGGTGGGGAAGATCTGGGGGGAGTCCACGGTGGTCCTCGACGACCGCCGCGTGATCAACATCTCGCGCTACGGCCAACAGGCGCTTGCTCTGGTGGCGGTGAGCGAGGATTTTGGGCGGACCTGGAGCCCCTCGCGTCCGAGCAATCTGCCCATGGCTACGTCCAAGCCCTATACGGGAACGCTTAGCACCGGGCAGCAGTACTTGATATGCACGACCACGGCCGACAGCGGGGGGCGCCGCAGTCCCCTGACGATTGCCGTGACGCGCCCCGGTGAAGCGCGGTTCAGCCGGGTCTTTCGCATTCGGGATGCCGAACACGAGGGCCCCGGCGAGTCGCACCCCGGTGCGGCATTGGCCTACCCCTACGCCGTCGAGCACGAAGGGAGGCTCTACGTGGGATACTCCAACAGCGGCGGGGGCGTGGGACGCGTAGGGACGGGAAGGGAACTGTGGAATAACAACAGTGCGGAATTGGCAGTCATACCGATTACATCTCTGGCCGGGGATTGATGAAGACGCTATTGTCCGCATCCCGATTGAGTTGGCAGCCGCGAGCAAGCACATGGCTCCTGGCGTTCAGCCTTGTGAGCTGTGTCGTTGGCCTGTCTGCGGGTGCTGGGGGTTTCCAGCGTGTTCTTGGCTGGGGGCTTGTTCTTGCTCTTGTCTTCGTGGCCCTGGCGGCTCAGGCCAGCAGGCGGTTCAAGGGGCTGGCGTTCACCGGGTGGGTTCTGGCGTTTGTTCTCCATGCCCTGTTCTATCCGTCCCAGTTCACGGCCTGGGGGACTTTCGAATTGAAGCGGGTCATCTCCCCGCTGGTGCAGGTCATCATGTTTGGAATGGGAATGACCCTGACTTTCGCGGATTTTGCCCGCGTGGTTCGCGTGCCCAGGGCTGTTCTCATCGGGGCCGTGCTGCAGTTCACGGTGATGCCGCTGGGCGCCCTGGCCTTCTCCAGGGTCTTTCGGTTGGAGCCCGAAGTGGCCACGGGGTTGATCCTGATCGGCTCGGTTCCCGGGGGAACCGCCTCCAACGTGATCGCCTATATTGCAGGCGCCAACGTGGCCCTGTCCGTCACCATGACCGCGTGCTCCACCTTGATTTCGCCTTTGGCAACGCCGCTTATCGTGAGATGGCTGGCAGGGCAGTATGTGCCGATCGCCGTTTGGCCCATGATGTCCTCGATCCTGAAGATTATCATTGTGCCTGTCGTTCTGGGCCTGCTGATCAACCGCTACCTTCCCCGTATGGCACGGAGATTGAAGCCTTTCATGCCGGTCCTCGCGATGGTGGCGATCTGCATGGTGATCGCGGTGACAGTGGCGACTTCGCGGGACCAGTTCCTGCACGTGGGACTGGCCCTGTTCGGCGCGGCCGCCTGCCACAACGCTGCGGGATATACGTTAGGATACTATGGGGGACGACTGGTTGGGCTGAACTGCAGAGACAGTCGCACCGTGGCTCTGGAGGTAGGCATCCAGAACGGCGGGATGGCGACCAGTCTGGCCTTCAACGTGTTGAAGAGTCCTGTCGCCGCCCTGGGATCGGCCGTCTTCGGGCCCTGGAGCGCAGTGACCAGTTCAGTCCTGGCGTCCTGGTGGCGGCGAAGTGCGGACGATCCCCAGATGTCTTCTTCTGGCAGGGCATCGCCTTCCGGGGCTGCCGTCGGCACGTCCCTCTCGGCTGTTGTGCGGGAGACTGGATCGACGTGAGAAAGCGTCACATGTAGGGAGTGGGTGAGTGTAGGGTGGCTGAACCATGAACAGCAAGCAGCGCAGCCTGGCCGCTATTCGGGGAGAGCCGGTGGATCGTGTTCCGGTGTTTCCGCTGCTGATGGCCTTTGCGGCCGACCGCGCCGGGTTGAGCTACCGCGAGTTCGCGACGAATGGAGCCGCCTTGGCCGAGGCCCAGTTGTCCATCTATGATCGCTTCCATCCGGATGCCCTCACCGTCGCCTCGGATACGGCTCGACTACCCGCGGATTTCGGGGGGCAGATCACCTACCCCGAAGATCAGCCACCCTTCCTGCAGACGCCCCTCCTTCGCAGCGTGGCCGACCTGAGGTATCTGAAGCGACCCGACCCGGCTCGCAAGGGCAGCCGGATCGCGGATCGTCTCCGGGCGTTAGAAATTCTGGTCAAAGCCGTGGGAAAGGAATGCCTGGTCTTGGGTTGGCTGAACATGCCTTTCGCCGAGGCATGTCTGGCTTGTGGCCTGGAGAACTTCCTGGTGTTGATTCACGATGACCCGGGCCTGGCCCATCAAATCATCGACTTCATGAAGGAGTGTGTCGTCGATTACGCCTTGGCGCAGGTTGAGACGGGCGCCGAGATGTTGGGGCTGGGAGACTCGGCTGCTTCTCTGCTTTCTCCTGCGTCATACCGGGAATTCGCCCTGCCGTATGAGCGGGAGGTCTGCCAGGCTCTGCATGAAGCGGGAGCCATGGTGAAACTGCATATCTGCGGTGACACCAGCCGGCTGCTGAAGGATATGACCACCTGCGGGGCCGATCTCTTCAATGTCGATCATCTGGTCGATTTCGACCTGGCGTGCCGGACGTATTCCCAATCGGGGATCTGCTTCAAGGGCAATCTGAACCCGGTGACGGATTTCTCCGAGGTCTCGCCCGAGCGATGCCGCACTCGCTGCTGGGACTTGCTGGAAAGGACGAAGGGGCACCGGTATATGCTCAGCGCCGGATGCGAGATTCCCGCTTGTGCCAGCGACGAGGTGTTCGAAGCGTTCTGCGGAGCATCGCGAGGTTTTGTGTCGAATGTGTGTGAGAAAACGCTGTCGCAGGCTCATTTCAGCCTCCCAATTTCGAACGATTGAGTATGTGAATTCAAGCGCATAAGTAGTGGAATTCGAACAAAGATGTCCAGATGCAGGTCAAGGGCGAAATGAAGCCGCGCAAATGGCCGATGGACAATAGAGCCGACAATACCATACTAACTTGGAGGACTTCATCATGAGAAGGGTTCATGCAAGACGCCAAAGAATGTTCTCGTCGATTTTCATCAGCGTGTTCCTGCTGTCCATGACCCGCATGGTTGTGGCCGGTGGCTACAGCAGCGTCGTGCTCTCGGACCAGCCCTTTGCCTACTACCGATTCGAGGACGGTAGCAGCAACAATGGGGGGACGGCCGCCGATGCGACGGGCAAATACTCGGGCACCTACGCCGGCAGTCTTGGGCTGGCCGGCGATGTCCCCGGCAAGGTCGGGGGCACGTCGCTCCAGATCAATCCGGGCGGGGTGTCGTACGTGCAAGCGCCGGTCGCCTCCTTCGGTGCGGTCTTGGGCAATGGAGTGTCGTTTGAGTTCTGGATCAAGACCACGGATGCCCGTGTGAACATGCGCATCTTCGGGACGTTCAACACGGGCAGTAACACATCGGTGACGATTGCCGGCAACTCCGGGCCCGCCTATCAACAGACAGTCGGGAGTACCCAGGTCTTCATGCGAAAGCAGGGTGGGGGCGATTACGGCGCGGCGTTCGACCAGTCCGTGAAGAACATTTATGACGGGAATTGGCACCATGTGGTGTGGACGGCCGAGAACATGGCCAGCCCCGGGCCCGATCCCTACAAGGTGTATGTCGATGGCCTCTTGGTTCCTCTGACCTACGGGGCCCGGTGGGCTACTGCAGTGTTCGCCAACTTCGACAATCCCCTCTATATCGCCAACGCCGGCCGAGCGGCGCCTCCTCTTGTGGCAACTTCGCCGGGGATGGATGGGCAATTGGATGAGTTTGCCATCTACGATCGGGTGCTCACGCCGGAGCAGATTCTCAACCACTATGAGGCGGCTTGGACGGAACCGGTGTATGCCAGCAGTCCCTCTCCGGCCGCCGGCGCAACCGATGTGCCCTATGACGTGGTGCTGAGTTGGACGCCGGGCGAGTCCGCTGCAACGCACGATGTGTACCTGGGTACCACTCTCGATGATGTCGCCATGGCCGACCGAGCGGATACAAGGGGAGTCCTGATCAGCCGGGGTCAGGATGCCAACGCCTTCGACCCAGGTCTGTTAGTCTTCGGACAGACGTACTACTGGCGGGTCGACGAGGTCAATGCCGCTCCCGATTACAGCATCTTCAATGGAGAGATCTGGAGCTTCACGGTTGAGCCGCTCTCGTTGACGCTCGACGGCGCGCAGATCACCGCCATCGCGTCAAGCCGCAACAGCGAGGAGGAAGGCCCGCAGAACTCCATCAACGGATCGGGTTTGGTCGACGGTCTGCACTCGGTCGAACCGGCCAACATGTGGCTCAGCGGGGTCGTCGCAGCGGGAGATGTGGCCTGGATCCAGTATCAATTCGACAAGGTGTATCTCCTCCACCAGATGCAGGTGTGGAATCACAACACGGCCACCGAGTCACTTCTCGGCGTTGGGATCAAGGGGGTGATCATCGAATACTCCCTTGACGGGACCGCCTGGACGAGCCTGAACGGCGACCACCAGTTCGCTCGCGCCTCGGGCAAGGCGAACTACGCCTCCAATACGGCGATCGACTTCGGAGGGAAGGCCACCAGATATGTGAGGATCACCGCTCTAAGCAACTGGGGCGGGGTGCTCCAGCAATATGGGTTGAGCGAAGTTCAGTTTCTGTACATCCCGATGTCGGCTCGACATCCCGATCCAGCCAACGCGGCGGTGAACGTGGAACCGCAGCTTGTCCTGAACTGGCGGGCGGGAAGAGGAGCCGCGTCGCACGACGTGTATCTCAGCAGCAATGGCAAACTCGTCGCCGACGGCGCCATCACAGCCGTGACGGTTTCGGAGCCCGCTTTCGACACAGGCGCGCTGGAACTGGGTCGCAGCTACTACTGGAGAGTCGATGAGGTCAACCTGGCCGAGGAGCCGGGTGTCTGGGAAGGAGATGTCTGGACCTTCTCGACACGGGAGTATCTTGACGTGGATGATTTCGAGAGTTACACGGACGATGAAGGCGATCGGATCTACCAGACGTGGATCGATGGCTGGGAGAACAAGACGGGCTCCGTAGTGGGCCATCTCGAGGCGCCCTTTGCCGAGCTGAAGATCGTCCATAGTGGCCGCCAGTCCATGCCGTTGTCGTACGACAACGCGGCATCACCGTTCTATTCCGAGGCCGAGCGGACGTTTGCCGTACCTCAGGACTGGACCATCCATGGGGCCGACAGTCTCCGCCTGTACTTCCATGGCCAGCCGGCCACGTTCGTCGAACGTTCGCCGGGCAATATCGTTATGAGCGCCGCCGGCACGGATATCTTTGGCACCAGCGATGAGTTCCGTCTTGTCTCCAAGCAGCTCACCGGCAACGGCACAATCTTGGCCCGCGTGGAGAGTCTGGACAACACGAATGCCTGGGCTAAGGCCGGTGTCATGATTCGTGAGAACGTGGGGGTCGGGGCCAAGCATGCGATGGTCGTGATCTCGCCCGGGAACGGCGTATCCTTCCAGCGTCGTGTCTCCTCTGGCGACATCACCGCCCATACGACACAGGCTGGCGTCACGGCTCCCGTGTGGTTGAAGCTCACACGCACGGGCGATGTTTTCAAGGCCGAGCATTCAACAGACGGCAAGACGTGGACCCCTGTGGGCTCCGATCCCGCGGCTTCCTCCGCGACGATCCCGATGTCCGCATCGGTCCACATCGGTCTGGCCGTGAGCAGCCACAGTGCCGGTGTTCTGGCCACGGCCCAATTCGCCGAGGTTTCCACCACAGGTACGGTCGGCGGCGCTTGGACGACCACGGAGATCGGCGTGGACCATCCGGGCAACGATCCTGCGCCGCTGTACGTCGTGCTGCAGGATAGCGGCGGTCGCACGAAGATGGTGAGTCATTCCGATTCGCAGGCGACCACGCGGACGGGATGGCAGGTGTGGCGGATTCCTCTGAGCGAATTCGCTGTCGCCGGCTTGAAGCTCAACAGTATCAAGATGGTGTCTATCGGCATTGGCGATCGCAGCAACCCCGCCCAGGGTGGCGTCGGTAGGGTCTATATCGACGACATCGGTTTTGGCCGTGTGTTCAGCAACGTGGTTCCCGAAAAGACCGATCCAGTTCCAACGGGGTCCTACAGCAGCACCATCCTGTCGGATAAGCCCTTCGCTTACTACCGATTTGAGGATGCCAGCAGCAATGACAAGGATACGGCTGCCGATGCAACCGGCGCCCACAATGGGACCTATGTCGGCAAACCCGTCCTGATAAGCGATGCCCCTGGGACAATCGGGGGTACCTCCCTGGAGATCCCCGGTACGGATTCGTCATCCTATGTGACAGCCTCACTGGGCACGCTGGGTAGCGCTCTGGGTGAAGGCGTCTCATTTGAATTTTGGATCAAGACCACGGATGCTCGCGTCAACATGCGTATCTTCGGGACGTTCAACACGGGGAGCAATACGTCGGTATCTGTTGCCAGCAATTCGGGGCCTACGTTTCAGAAGACGGTTGGCAGTACCCAGGTCTTCATGCGAAAGCAGGGTGGGGGCGATTACGGCGCGGCGTTCGACCAATCCGTGAAGGACATCTACGATGGGAATTGGCACCATGTCGTATGGACGGCCGAGAGTATGGCCAGCCCCGGGCCTGACCCCTACAAGGTGTATGTCGATGGGGTCCTGGTGCCTCTGACCTATGGGGCCAAGTGGACCTCCGCGGGTTTCGCGGATTTCGAAAACCCGTTCTACATCGCTAACGCGGGCCGTGCGGCGCCGTTTGCCAACTCGACGATTGCGGGTCAACTGGACGAGTTCGCCGTGTATGGCTTGGTTCTGACACAGGAGCAGATCCTCAAACACTACCAAGCGGGGACCTCCGGCAGCACCCAGTAGCCACAGCCAATTCACGCACGATGATCGGGGCCGGCTTGCGATGATCACCTCGGAGCCGGCCCTGCCTTCATCGGGATCAGCCATGGCGTGTCCGATCCATGGGGCTATAACGGCCACACGGGCCAAAACCGCGAGAATCTTCGGAAGGGAACCATAGATTTTTGATGGGTCGATACGCGCCTTTTTGACTGTGCTATAACGTTTATGTGCTGGTCGCGACAGGCGGCCCGAGGCCTTTGTTGTGAAGAGGCCACGAAATAGACTTGAAAGAGCTGCCGACATCCCCTATCATCCAATGCCACAAGGAATAATTCTGGTGCAGTGCTAAAACCTTTGTGCAAGTGGACCTTGTTCTTCTGTGGGCATTTGGGTGGGGCGTTGAGATTTTGTGTTCTCTCGATGTCGCTGGGCAGGCCGAACGAGTGTGCCGCTCGCGTGCTGGCCTAGGGGCATTCAATCGCATCTCGGGCGTCGGTCAGATTTGGGTGAAGGAGGACAGTCATGTGCAAGAAACATCTCGTATTGATCTCCATTCTATCACTTCTGGGTTCTGCCGGGTTGGGCCAGGGCCAGACGATCGCGCATTGGAAGTTCGATGGGGTGATTGGTGAGAAGATCGTTACGGACACGGATGTGGAAAGCGGATACGTCGCAACGAAGTTCTACGACGCCACTTACGGCGCCAATGCGGCCAAGGATGTTTTCTACGGGTTGGGGAATTCGGTGTATGACTCCAGCGGTTCGAGCGCGGATTTCCAGAATGACCCCGGCGGGATCGCGTTCAACGATCCCGGCGTGGGGATGTTCGTTTCCGATACAGGGGCGAACACGCCGCTGGACCTCAGCACGTTTGGGGCTTTCACGATTGAGGCGTTTATCCATCCCTATACGCTTCGTCAAAGTGTGATCGTGAGAAAATACGGCGGCGCTCCCGGACAATATTACATCGATCTGCGGGACAATGGGGATACCCAGTTCTCCATCAACGCCGACACGAATGCGGCGGCGGCGGGGGCCGGCGCCATCAAGGCGAACGAGTGGAATCACATCGCGGCCGTGTTCGACGAGACCGATGGCGCAGCCCCGATGAAGATGTACGTCAATGGGGAACTGAAAGGCCAGGCCACGTATCGAGACCGTCCCGGCGACACTCCGCGGGCCCTGGGGATTGGGTGCATCATCCGCGACAATCTGAATCCGCCGGGCAACTCCGGGCAGTTCTTCAACGGCCGCATCGACGAGGTGCGAATCTCGGCGGCGGCCCTTTCCGTGGACGATTTCCTGCTGAACATGGCCGAGGGGACGAGCCGGCCCAGCCCCGCCGACGGCGCCACCGATGTGCCTCTGGACACAGGTTTGAGCTGGATGTCCGGTCGAGATGTCCTGGCCTATGACGTTTACTTCGGAACCCGCATTGAGGACGTCGCCAACGCCAGTCGGACAGACCCGATGGGCGTGCTGGTCAGCCAGGGCCAGGAAGCCAGGACCTATGAGCCGGTCGGCCCCCTGATGATCGGGCAGACCTACTTCTGGCGAATCGACGCGGAGTCTCCAGCGGACGCAGGAGCCGGCACGACGATATCCAAGGGCGACGTATGGGTCTTCACGGTGGAACCGCCGAGTTACGAAATGACCAACATCACGGCGACGGCGTCGAGTTCGCAGAGCGGCGATACCGGACCGCAGAAGACCGTGGATAATTCCGGTCTGAATGCCATGGGCCTGCATTCGACCGACGCCAAGGGGATGTGGCTGAGCGATGCCGCCGGCCCGCAGCCGGCCTGGATCCAGTACGAATTCGACCGGATCTACAAGCTCGATGAGATGTGGGTCTGGAACCAGAACCAGGTGGTCGAAGGGACGATCGGTTTCGGAGCCAAAGCCGTCACGATCGAGTATTCCGTCGATGGTGCCGACTGGGAGCCGCTGGGCGATTTCGAGTTTGCCCGGGCAGGGGGTCTCGACAACTACGCCCACAACACCACGGTGCATTTCGCAGGGGTGTCCGCGAAGTACGTCCGTCTGATCATCAATACCAACTGGGGCGGCATCGTACCGCAGTACGGCCTGAGCGAGGTCCGCTTCTTCTACGTTCCGGTTCTGGCGCGCGAGCCACAGCCCGCGGACGGCGCCACGGATGTCAGTGTGGAGACCACGCTGGATTGGCGTTCCGGCCGGGAGGCGGTGACGCACGACGTATTCCTCGGCAGCAGCAAGAAAGCGGTACTGGAAGGAACGGCCCTGGTCGCTACGGTGCCCCAGAGCCTCTACGAGCCGACCGGTCTCAACCTCGGCACCACCTACTACTGGAAAATCAACGAGGTCAACGAGGCGGCGCAGCCGGCCGTCTGGCCGGGAGACGTGTGGACCTTCACGACCCAGGCGTTCATTCCGATTGACGACTTCGAAAGCTACACCGACGAGGACGGAAAACGCATCTACCAGACCTGGGCCGACGGTTGGACCAATCAGACCGGCTCGATCGTGGGATACATGACGGCCCCGTTCGCCGAGCAGAAGATCGTCAACAGTGGCCGCCAGTCCATGCCGGTGGAATACAACAATGTCAGCGCGCCCTGGTACTCGCAAACCGAGCGGATCTTCGCGTCCCCGCAGGATTGGACTGCCTTCGGGGCCGATACCCTGGCCTTGTCCTTCCGTGGTCGGCCGATCGCCTTCCTGGAGCAGGCCGACGGCAGCATCGTGATGAGCGGGGCCGGCGCCGACATTGCCGGGATGGCCGACGAGTTCCGGTTCGCTTCCAAGCCGCTCAGCGGCAATGGGTCGATCATCGTCCGCGTGGACAGTCTGGGCAATACGAACGCCTGGGCCAAGGCGGGCGTGATGATCCGGGAATCGCTCGATGCAGGGTCGCGGTTCGCCGCAGTCTACCTCACGCCGGGCAATGGCTGCCGGTTCCAGATCCGCACCGCAGTGGTTACGAACGCAATGATGGATGATGCGGTGGCCACGGCCGAACAGAAGGCGGTCACGGCCCCGTACTGGCTCAAACTCGAGCGCAGCGGCAACTCGTTCAGCGGATTCTACTCCGCGGACGGCAAGACTTGGAAGGCGATGGCTTGGAATCCGCAGACGATCGCCATGGGGGCCAATGCCTACGTGGGCCTGGCGGTGACCAGTCGCAGCGCGGGCAATCCGACGACGGCGAAGTTCTCGGGCGTGGCGGCCACGGGTGTCGCCGCGGGCCCGTGGCAGGTCAAAGCCATCGGAGTTGAGCAGCCCGGCAACGATCCAGCTCCTCTGTATGTGGCTCTCGAGGACAGTACCGGACGCGTGAAGGCGGTGTCGCACCTGGACGCGGCGGCGGTCGGAATCGACAGTTGGCTCCAATGGCAGATTCCGTTGAGCACGTTCAGTTCGGCTGGGTTGAATGTGGCCAAGATCAAGGCCATCTACATCGGGGTCGGCGACCGGGACAATCCCAAAGCGGGCGGCGCCGGGTTGATCTACATCGACGACGTCTTGTTCGGTCGTGCCCCGAAGGCGCCCGTGGCGAAGATCGCCCACTGGCAGTTCAATGGAACTCTCGGGGCGGCAATGGCTGCCGACACCGATATCGCGGGAGGGTATGTCGCCAGCAAGTTCAAGGACGCCACTTTTGGGAGCAACGGCGCGGTGGACGTGCTCTACGGTCCCGCGAACCTCGCCTACGACGCCTCCGGCACAAGCGCCGACCTTATGAATGATCCGGTTGCCAACGATCCCGGCGTGGGCCTGCTGGTGTTGGACACTGGCTTCAACACGCCCCTGGACTTGAGCGGCGCCGCTGCGTTCACCATCGAAGCGTTCATTCATCCGTACGCGGTCCGCCAGGCCGTCGTTGTAAGGAAGTTCGGAGGGGCGGGTCGGTACTACATCGATCTGCGACCCGACGGCAGTCTCGGGTTTGCCATCAATGCGGATACGAATGTCGCCGTTGCCGGGGCAGGGACTGTGAAGGCGAATGAGTGGTGTCATGTCGCGGCCGTATACGACGAGGCCGACGCCACGTCCCCCATGCAGCTTTACGTCAACGGAGAACTGAAAGCCGCGGCGGCCTTCAGGGCTCGGGTGGCCGATTCGACGAACAGCCTGGGTATCGGCTGCATTACACGCGACAATCTGAACCCGTCGGCGAACTCCGGTCAGTTCTTCCATGGCCGTATCGACGAAGTGCGGATATCCGGGGCGGCCCTCTCTGTGGACGAGTTCCTGCTGAACCTGCAAGACCAGTAGCCATGCAAACTCCGGGAATGTCGATCTGTTGGCCTTGACCGTTGATCCGGGGCCTGTGTCGCTCAGATACAGGCCCCGATTCCTTATCGAACTCCACGCGTGTGAAGGGCGACGGGGCGTATGCACAAGCAAATGATGGTTTCTTGGATCGTTATGATGGTGGCTTGGCAGACGCTCCTTGCGGGCGCTTTCACGGAGGGAAAGACGTTCACCAACTCGATCGGCATGAAGATGGTCTGGATCGGGTCGGGGAGGTTCGCGATGGGAGCGGAGCCAGGGCCAGACGTTCTGACACGCGGCTATCAGGGGCCGGATTGGGATGAAAGCCCGGTGCATCAGGTCACTTTAGACCGCCCATTTCACATGGCGGCAACGGAAGTCACGAATGCTCAATATGAGCTGTTCGATCCGAACCATGCCCGGTTCCGGGGAACTGCGGGCCTGGCCCGGGTGGACGATGACGCGGTCGTGTTTGTCAGTTGGGATGATGCCCATCGGTTCTGTCGATGGTTGTCCGAAAAGGAGAAATTGCCCTACCGTTTGCCCACCGAGGCGGAGTGGGAGTACGCCTGCCGGGCGGGAACCGCCACCGTGTTTCATCTGGGGGACCAGCTTCCCGATGGCTTTCAGAAGATCAACCCCACAATCGGCCCGACCCACTTCTCGTTCTGGTTTCCCGATCGGAAGAAGCTGCCCGGGGTCTACCGGATCGACGAGTCCGGATCGTTGCAGGTGGCCCAGACACCGGCCAACGCATGGGGCCTGTACGACATGCACGGCAATGTCGAGGAGTGGTGCCATGACTGGTACGGACCCTACCGGGAAGGTGAGCAAGCAGACCCGACCGGAAGGGCCGGCGGAGAGTTCCGTGTGGTGCGCGGCGGGGCGCATTCCCAGTTGATCCGCCTCTTGAGATCTGCGAATCGCAGCGGGAATATCCCCATGGCCCGTAACGCCGTCACGGGGTTTCGTGTCGTGCTGGGTGAGATGCCTGCAACACCTCCTTTGCCCCTGCCGGCACCGCCTCTGCATTGTCCAGATGTGGATCGTGCAAGATCCAACCAGATGACACGGGCGGTTCCACCCGACGAGCCGTGCTTCTCAGGACCCCGGGTTTTCGTCAAGATCCCGGCGAATTCCACGGGGCCGATGTATTCGACCCACAACCACGACCCGGGGATCGCCGAGTGTCCCAACGGCGATCTCCTGGCCATCTGGTATTCCTGTGTGCTGGAGCCGGGCACTGAACTGTCCGTCCTTGCCAGCCGACTGCGCCAGGGTGCAGAGGAGTGGGATCCTGCCTCTGTCTTCTACGACACGCCGGACAGAAACGATCATGGTCCGGCCATCTGGTGGGATGGCGACCGGACCCTCTGCCATTTCAACGGGAATTACGAGGGCCTCTGGAGCAGTCAGACCGGGACTATGACGGGCACGATCCTGCGCATCTCGACGGACAACGGCGCGACGTGGTCTGCAGCCAGGCAGATCGGAGCGTTCCCACAAGCCAACGTGGCCACGCTCAAGACCAGAGAAGGCCATATCATCGCCTCCGCCGATGGCCCCGATTGGACCACGGTGATCTACGTCAGCGAAGACGGCGGGACGACCTGGATCGATCCGGCGGAGGGCCGGACCATGAAAGAGTACGCACAGCCCGGCGGCCTGGGGCCGAGGATCGCGGGGATCCATGCCGGCATCGTGCAACTGAAGGATGGTCGGCTGATGGCTCTGGGCCGTTACGACCATCCGGCTCGCCAGCAACGATTTCACCGGCGTGCGCCGCTGAGCATCTCTTCGGATATGGGCCGGACGTGGAACTACAGCGCCAGTGAGTTTCCAGCCATCAGTTCCTCCCAGCGGTCGGCCCTGATCAGACTCAGGGAAGGGCCGCTGTTGTATTGTTCCTTCACGGATATGGTGACCAAGCGAGATGCGGAAGGTAGAGTAGTGGGGGCTTTCAAGCTGCAAGAAAGGGAAGGCCTGCTCTTCCGCGATCGCATGGGGAGACAGTTCATTGGCTATGGCCTGTACGCCGCTCTTTCTGATGATGAAGGAGGGGCATGGCCGATTCGGAAACTGGTCACGCCGGGCGGTCCACCCCGCGACCAGGGATCCACCGACAACTCCATCTTCCAACTGAGCGCCGTCAGTGCGGAACCGAAGGGCTATCTGGCCTTGTGCCAAGCCACGGATGGAATGATCCATCTGATCTCGAGCAAGCTGCACTATTCGTTCAATCTGGCCTGGCTGCGGGAGATGCCGGCAGTCGCAGACTCTCAGCGGGCCGGGCCCCCGCTAAGCCGAACGATCGATGAGCTGGCCCCGCCGGGTGGATTGCCGCAGGACAGGTGAGATGGGGATGAGGATATTGGTCGGTGTCCTGATCTCCCCCGTGAGTTGCCTCAATAGGAGCCGTGCGGCCTCTTCGTGCAGGTTGTACTGCAATCGGGTAAACGTGCTCAAGGGAGGATCGAGATAGGAGGCCATCGGATAATCTCCAGTCCCGATGATCGCAACATCCTCGGGGATGCGCAGCCCTGATTCTTTGATCGCGCGATACGCTCCCACCGCAAGACTATCCAGGATCGAATACAGACCGTCGATCTGCTGGCCTTGGGTCAGGAACTGCTTCATGGCCCTGTAGCCGTCGCCCTCGGAAAATCCCTCGGCGATGATTTTCGATGGAGCGTTTGCCCCCAGCGATTTCGCCTTCTGGCAGAACCCCTGGAGTCTTCCGCTGGTGGTTTGGGTGAGCAGCTTCGCGTGGAGTACCGCGAGTCTCTTGCTGTCGGCCGAAATCAGGATTTCCGCGGCCTGTTGGCCGGTCTTCTCAGGAAGGTCTCGTACGGAACTGTAGTTTGGAATGTCCCGACCGATCAGAACGACCGGGATGGCAAACTGATTCTGCGCCAGGAAGGCGTCGTCCTCGGCCACGGTGTTGGCGATGATGGCTCCGTTGAACCGACTGCCGTCGAGCAGACCGGGCACCTCCGAGAGCTTGCCCGCATCGAACATCTCGACGGTGATCGTCGAATGGATGTTCTTATAGGTTTGCTCGCTTACCAGCCGGTGCAGCGTGACGATGGTGGCGCTGACCAGCGGCAGCGGAGCCTGGTAGGACGTGACAACCGCCAAGACAAGATACCTGGATTGGCCAGAACGAAGCCTGCGGGCCGAGACATTGGGCAGATAGCCCGCCTCGGCCGCGGCCTGCTGGACTTTCCTGACGGTCTCGGGCGAGATCCGACGTTGGTGGTGGCGGTTGTTCAGAACCGAGGACACGGTTGCGACGGACACGCCGATCCGGCCGGCGATCGTCGTGATGGTAACAGGTTTGTCATTTTGGCTGAACATGATATTCGACCTGGTTCTCCGGAAAGATTCCACAGAAATTTTACTTCTGCTCTAACCTTTTTGCAATTGAAAAAACTCAGAAAACTCGGGCGAACCTGTCCGTGACCGTGGAATTGTCTTGAAGAACGGGGGGCATATGCCTAATCTCATCTGAGATGATGTCATATTGCCCTAGTCATGCTAAATCATTTGTGCAAATAGAGCCTTTGCCATGTGCAGGTCGAGCGAGCCCCGCAGCATGTGGAGCCGTCCGGCCTTGAATTCTCATCCCATACCATCTGGGAGGTGCGATCATGCGAAAGCGGGGTTTCACGCTCATAGAGTTGCTTGTGGTGATCGCGGTCATTGCGATTCTGATGGCAATTCTGATGCCCGCACTGAGCGTCGCGAGGGAACAGGCCCGGCGTACTGCTTGCATGAGCAATATGCGTCAGGTCGGGGTGGCGCTGGCGATGTACCAGAACGAATACGAGAAGACGCCACCCAAGACACAGGCGGTGTTCGACTACGCCAGTCCCGCGTCGCGGAGCAATGTGCTCAAACTGCTGCGTCCGATGATCTCGGCGGCTAACCCTGAGGCCGCGACACCGGTGTACGCCTGCCCGAGTCTGAAGGACAATCCGAATCCCGCGTATGCCCCGACTCGGACCAGTCGGACGGGATATCTGGCCAATGCCGTGCTCCTGGGGCGCAAGGCCACCTCGATTCGCAGTCCCGCGAGGATGATCGTGATGCAGGAAGGATGGTCGCTGTCCAATCACCTGTGGGTTCAGCCCGAGCCGATCAATCGCAGCGAGGCGGCCTTGGCCGGACTGGAATCCACCCAATACCGGGAATGGCATATGTTCGCCAGCCAGAGCGATCATCCTTCCTGGTTCACAGTCGATCGCAGGGAACAGACAGCCAATGTCCACAAGGGCGGGGGCGGTTTCATCTTCGCCGACGGGCACACGGATTTCCGGAAACATGACGAACGGGAGAGCGGGGATTACGGCTTGGTTCACCCCACGCTCAAGGCCAGCGTCCCTTACGAGGCCACCTGGGAGAACAGCATTCTGCCACTTGATGCGGCGTTCTGATACGGATCATGGGGATCTTGCGCAACGACATCATGCACGGTGCAACATGAGAGCCAGGTTGTTTTTGGGTCACGGGGGTGTAGGCGGCTTGTTCGTACGGGTCTTTCTGTCCCTGGTGGTTCTGGGAATGGGGTGCAGGAAGGACCCGCAGACCGGTGCGACCGAAGAGTTGACGACGAGTTTCGACGGCTCTCCGGCGCAAGAGACCGTGATGGCAGCCAAGGCTGCCTTCGAAGAGGGCAAGTACAGGGATTCCTTGCTTCTTCTGCACAAGGTGGCGAGCCGTCCGGATCTGACGGGTCGGCAGAAGAACGCGTTGGGCGGCATTGCAGGACAGGTCATGCAGGCTGTGCACAATGACCCAGAGCTCAGGGCCGACATCCAGCTTCACCGTTCGATGGAGTTGTTGATTCAGCGAACCATGGGCGCGCCATGAGCTTCGCGGGAATTCCTGCATCCGGGAGCCATTGCTCTTGGTGTGCCTGTTGATCCAGAGTTCATCGCGCCACGTGGGAAAATGGAGAATCACACATGCAAAGATTGACTGGATTGATCGTGTTGTGCTGTGCCGCCGCCGCGCTCGCGGGCGCCCAGATGCCCACAGAGAAGACCTTTATGAATTCCGTGGGAATGACCATGGTTCGCATGGAGCCGGGCCGTTTTCTCATGGGCAGCGACGGGGGGGACTGGGACGAGCGTCCCGTTCATGAAGTGACGATCTCTGTGCCCTTCTATCTGGGGGCCACCGAGGTGACCAACGCGCAGTACGAACGTTTCGACCCCGGGCACAAACAGTTGCGCGGCAAACTCGGGTATTCCCAGGCCGATGACGAAGCGGTTGTGTTTGTCTCCTGGGAAGAGGCTCTGGCCTTCTGCAGGTGGCTCAGCGAAAAGGAGAACCGGCCCTATCATCTGCCGACGGAGGCCCAGTGGGAATACGCCTGCCGGGCAGGCACCATGACGCCGTATTCCACGGGGGACACATTGCCCGAGGTGTTCCACAAGAACGTCAAGAACAGTTGGTTCCCTTCCAGCCGGGGCGAAGGTGAGATTGTCCCGCTCCACGTGGGCAGGACCCCTCCCAATCCCTGGGGCCTGATGGATATGCACGGCAACGTCGAGGAGTGGTGCCATGACTGGTACGGCCCGTATGTCGGCCGGGAGCAGGTGGACCCCGTCGGCTGGTCCCGCGGCGACTTTCGCGTGACTCGGGGCGGCAGCCACTCGACGACGCTAGAGTACCTCCGCTCGGCGAACCGTTCCGGCACGCTGCCTGCCGACAAGCACTGGCTGATGGGTTTTCGTGTCGCCTTGGGCGAGTTGCCGCAGACCAAGCCGCTGACGGGCGGCGCGCCGCATCGTTGGGCACGCGAGGTCAGACAGAGTCAGGCCGACTGGTCTGTGAGGCCCGACCCGACCCAGGCGTACTTCAAAGGTCCGATCCAGTATGTGAAGATCCCGGCCGGTTCGGACGGACCCATCTTCTCGCGGCACAACCACTGTCCGGCTCTTGTGGCCTGCCCCAACGGCGATCTGCTGGCCATCTGGTACACATGCCGGACCGAGCCGGGCCGGGAACTGGGGATTGTCGCAAGCCGGCTCCGCCGGGGCAGCGAAGAATGGGAGGAGGCGGACCCGTTCTGGGACGCCCCCGATCGAAACGACCATGCGTCGGCGCTGTACGCTCACGACGACGGGACGATCTTTCACTTCAACGGCCTCGGTGCTGGGGGGACCTGGGGCGCGCTGGCCGCGATCCTGCGAACCTCCACGGACAACGGTGTCACCTGGTCCGAAGCCCGGTTGATCATGCCTGAGCACACCGTTCACCACATGCCGATCGAGTCGGTCTTCAAGACTCGGGAAGGCTACATCATCGTTCCGTGCGATGCGGTGACGGGCGGCGATGGCGGCTCGGCCATTCTGATCAGCCGAGACGGCGGCCGGACGTGGACCGATCCCGGCGAGGGACGGGAACAACCCAAGTTCACTGCCGGTGGCCAGGGCGCCTGGATCGCGGGCATTCACGCCGGCGTGGTGCAACTCAAGGATGGGCGGCTGATGGCCCTCGGTCGCGGCAATACGATCGATGGACGCATGCCGATGAGCGTCTCGGCCGACATGGGTCACACGTGGACGTATTCTGCCAGTGTATTTCCCCCGATCGGCGGCGGTCAGCGGCTGGTGCTGATGCGTCTGAACGAGGGGCCGATCTTCCTGGCGTCGTTTGCCAAAGACATGGAGTTCAAGGATGCCGCCGGGGGCAAGCTGATCGGCTCGGGTCTGTTCGCCGCCCTGAGTTATGACGAAGGCCGGACGTGGGACATCCGCAGACTGATCACCGCCGGCGGGCCCCCTCGCCGGGTCGATGGCGGCGGCAACACGGGCCTGTTCACCATGAGCGACACCTCCGCCGAGCCCAGGGGTTATATGTCGGTCCATCAGACGCCGGATAATGTCATTCACCTGATCAGCTCCAAGCAGCACTATGCGTTCAATCTGGCCTGGCTCCAGCAGGATCCCCCGTCGGCGCCTCAGCCGCCTGCGCCAGCCGAGCTTACCCCCAAGGGCCGGCTCGATCGGGTCTTCGATGCCGACAGGCTTCCCAGCCAGGCTGGATGGCGGTTCAACGGCAGCGGCGTCCGGGAGGATCAAGCGGCGGTCGTGGTTGATGGCGTGTTGAGGATCGCCACAGGGGCCGGCCAGAGGGTGCGGTGGGTCGGCGATGCCGCGACAGGCTTCGGAGCCGCCCGCGGGGCTCACACGGCGGAAATCACCATGCGCGTGACCCGCAGCACCGGGCGCGACCGGGGGATCGACTTCGAGACGTATGTCCCCGCGATCGGGCGCTCGTTCATGACGGTCACGACATCGTCCGTGTTGTGGTATGATGACGGTTCCTTTTCGCCCCTGGCGGAGGGCCTGGACAATGCTTCGGCGATGCATACGTATCGATTGGCGGTTGACGCGGGCGGGTATGTCACCGTGTTTCGGGACGGCAAGAGCCTCGGGGTCCGCCGGGCCCACGCCAGCCGGGATCACGTCGGAGGAGCCGGGGACGTCTACCTGCAATGGGGCGAAGGGGCCGGGGCGAGCGAAGCCGACGCGATCGTCGACTCCGTCGCATTTGATCTCGGGAACGCCTACCGCCCCGGCGGACCGAGCGAGTGATGCGACTTCTGAGAGCGTGTGACCGATGGGATGCGTCAGAACAGACTGTGTAATCGCACCATGTTTGTTGGTCGTGTTGGCTCTGGCGAGCTACGACTGGGATCCTGGACATGAATGAACATTTCACCGGAATCGACTGGGCGGTCTTGGCGGCCTATTTCTCAGGCACGATGGCGATCGGCTTCTATTTCTATCGCAAGAGCCGTTCGACGGAGGACTTCACGGCCGCGGGGCGTTCGCTCCCCGGGTGGGCGTGCGGGCTGTCGATCTTCGCCACATACCTGAGCAGCATCAGCTTCCTGGCTCTGCCGGGCAAGGCCTATGCGTCGAACTGGAATCCGTTTGTGTTCAGTCTCTCCCTGCCCATCGCGACTTGGGTGGCGGTGCGGTACTTTCTGCCCTACTACCGGCGCACGGGCGAAGTCTCTGCCTACGCTCACCTCGAGACCCGTTTTGGCCCTTGGGCGAGGATCTACGCCAGTGTCTTCTACCTGTTGACGCAGCTTGCCCGCATGGGGGCGGTCATGTACCTGATGGCTCTGCCGCTGAGCATCCTGTTGGGCTGGGACATCCGCGGGATCATCCTGATCACAGGCCTCTCGGTCACGATCTATTCCCTGGTCGGTGGCATCGTGGCGGTGATCTGGGCCGACGCCATGCAGTCAATCGTGCTGATGGTCGGCGCAGGCGTGTGCGCTATCGTTATGCTGCTGGGCATGCCCGAGGGACCGGGACAGGTGTTCTCCATCGCCTTGGCCCACGACAAGTTCAGCCTGGGCGGCTTCGGCATTTCCCTGGCCGAGCCGACCTTCTGGGTCGTTCTGGTCTATGGCATCGCGATGAATCTCCAGAACTTCGGCATCGACCAGAGTTACGTCCAGCGGTACATCGCCTCCCGTTCAGACCGCGAGGCCCGCAAGAGCGTCTGGCTCGGCGGCCTGCTGTACGTGCCGATCTCCGCGGTGTTCTTCTTCATCGGCACCAGTCTCTTCGCCTACTACCAGGTGTATCCGTCCGGCCTCGACGAAGTCCGCACGGCCGTGGCGGCGCAAAATCTTCAGGCCCGCGGACTGGACCCTGGGGCCGTCGCCAACCAGGAATTGCTGGCGGCCGAACGGGACAGTCTGACCGAGGCCCAGATCGGCGACAAGATCTTCCCGCATTTCATCGGCGCCAAGCTTCCGCCCGGCGTGACGGGCCTGTTGATCGCAGCCATCTTTGCGGCGGCGATGTCTACGGTTTCTACCAGCCTGAACTCCTCGGCCACGCTGCTGATGCGGGATTACTATCAACGGTATGTCAACCGTGCGGCCGGTGAACGCCGGACCATGGCGGTGCTCTATGGCGCCACAGCGGTCTGGGGGATCCTGGGCACCGGCGTGGCGCTGTTGCTGATCCGCGTCAGCAGTGCGCTGGACGCCTGGTGGACGCTCTCCGGGATCTTCGGCGGGGGGATGCTCGGCCTTTTCTTGTTGGGGATGATTTCCCGGCGCGCAGGCAACCCGGCCGCGATCACAGGCGTCTGTCTCGGGGTCCTGGTCTTGGGATGGATGACGCTTTCGAAGTATTTCGTTGGGAGGTGGGCCATCTTTCGGAGTCCCTTTCACGCCTTCCTGATCCCAGTGTTTGGCATGTTGACGATTCTGCTGGGCGGGCTGTTGGTCAGTCGGCTGGTCGCATCGCGAGGCTCGCGGGCCCGGCGGGATGAGGCCAGCGGCGCCCCAGCGCCGGGGAGGACGCTATGACGATCTCAGGTTCAGTCCGACGTGTCACTGAGAGTGACCAGACCGGTCGGCCGCAGTCCGCGGGCTGGATGACCCAGACGCCGCCGTCCATCTGCGAGCGTGTGATGTCTCACAAGGCATTCTGGCGGGGAGAGGGCCCCAGTCTGATCCTGATTCCTACCGAAGACGTGCCGCTGTATGACACAACAGGGTATGCCGCTCGTTTTCACGATCCGGCCAAGATGTGGGAAGGGGAGATGAAGCGGGCCCGAGCGGTGATCGGCTGGCCCACCGATGGCATTCCCACGGTGCGTCCAAACCTGGGGACGATCTTCGTTCCGGCCCTGACCGGTCAAGAGTATCTCGTTCCGGATGATCAGATGCCCTGGGTGGGCGCCACCTTGTCGCGTCAGGCCATCCGTGCGGCTCGATCGACGGACCTTTCCCGGGCCCGACTCCTGCACTTGGCCGAAGCGTTCTACCAGATCCACGGCGCATCGGGCGAATCCGGGATCTTTGCCTACCATCCCGACACGCAGGGGGTTTTCGACATCGCGCATTTGCTCTACGGAGATGGCCTTTTCCTGGAGATGATGGACTCCGAGACGGCGGCCTGGATCGACGAGCTTCTGGAGATCTGCCTGGATCTGATGGTTCGCGCCACGCGCCGCGTCAAGCAACTGCTCGGTGAGCCGGATGAGGCTATGGTTCATGGTCATGCGACGCCGCAGGGGATCTACTTCCCGGACGCAGGCATCCGCATCTCCGAAGACACGGCCACGCTGATCTCGCCCCAGAGCATCGAACGGTTCGTCCTGCCCATGATTGAAAGGGCCGCCGCCCCGTTTGGCGGAGCGTTCTTCCACTACTGTGGCCGGCACCCGGCCTTTTTCGAAATGCTCTGTCGTATGCCCTGCGTTCGGGCGATCGATCTGGGCAATCCCGAGTCGTATGACACCCGCTGGCTTATGGAACGGTGTGCCGCGACCGGCACCGTTCTGCACAGTCGATTGGCCGTGGAGTCCGGCGAGAACTGGGAACAGTATACACGTCGTCTGGGCCGACTCGTACGCGAGACGGGTGTCCGCTGTGTTCTGAGGCCTTTGTTGTGTCCTGCCGGGCGGGACGAATGCCTGGAGATGAAGGAGTTGTGGCATGACCTTACTATCCCATGAAGTGAGCGGTGTCCCCCTGGCGAAGGCTCACCGCGCCGGAGGGAGTGCTCTGCCGCTTCCGTTACGCGGCGTGATCGTGCCGATGGTCACGCCCCTGCGGGACCGTGATGCGCTGGACGTCGAGGGTCTGGAGCGGTTGATCGAGCACATACTCCGTGGCGGCGTGCATGGGCTGTTTGTCCTGGGCACCACCGGCGAGGCGCCGAGCCTGAGTTATCGATTGCGTCGGGAGGTTGTAGAGCGAACCTGCCGCCTGGTGGGCCGACGGGTTCCGGTTCTGGTCGGTATCACCGATACGGTGTTCGTCGAATCGATTCGCATGGCGGAAGCTGCCGCGGAAGCCGGTGCGGCGGCGGTTGTCCTGGCTCCCCCGTACTACTTTCCGGCCAGTCAGATGGAACTGACCGAGTATCTGCAGCATCTCGTGCCGCAGATTCCCTTGCCGCTGTTCCTCTACAACATGCCCAGCCACACAAAGCTCTCCTTTGCCCCGGATACGGTCCGGCGCGCGGCCGAACTGCCGGGTGTTGTGGGTCTCAAAGACAGCTCGGGCGACATGATCTACTTCCAGCAACTGATCTGGCTGTTTGAGGATCGCCCGGACTTCACGCTTCTCGTCGGGCCCGAGCAGCTCCTGGGGGAGTCGGTTCTGCTGGGTGGTCACGGCGGGGTGAACGGCGGCGCCAACTTCCACCCGCGGCTTTACGTCCAACTCTATGAAGCGGCGCGGAGCCGGGATCTGGAACGGCTGATCGTGCTGCACAGACAGGTTACTCGCATTTGTCGAGGCCTCTACAGCATCGGCCAGTTCGGATCGAGCTACCTGAAGGGCCTCAAGTGCGCCCTTTCGATCCTGGGCATCTGTGATGACTTCATGGCGGAGCCCTTCAATCGTTTCGGGCCGCCGGAACGCATCCGGGTAGAGCAGGAATTGGCGGAGTTGGGGCTGTTGGATGGGCAGAGGGAGCGGTGATGCGGGCACGGCAGTTGATCAGCTACATTGCCCCCAGTGCGCCGGCCACCCGGCGGCCGGCGCACGGAAACGAACCGTTTCTTCGCCCGGAGATCGGCTTCACTCCGCGATGGTACCATGAGGCCCTGGGGATCGATTTCGGTTCGCGCTGGCATTCGGATGTGCGGTATCAGATCGGAAGAGCGTCGTGTAGGGAAAGAGTGTAGATCTCGGTGGT
>CALEZT010000150.1 GCA_937927975.1 uncultured Phycisphaerales bacterium | reverse complement strand
CAGGCCGGAGTAGCCACCGCTTTTTCAACCTTCAACTACCGATGGGACAAACTCCGCACGTGACCCACATCTCGGGATTCGCCCAATGGCGTCGCGGCTGTCCCTGGGCATCGACCGCGATCCAATCGGGGTGGGCCTGCCTCGCATCGTCCCATGCGGCGTGCGGGTCGGTGCGGGCGATAACCGCCATGCCCATTTTGCGGCAGCCCTGCACGAGGTAGCCGAACGGATCGGAGTCGCCCAGCCACACGCTGCGATGATGCAGGGGGACCTTCGTGGGATAGTAGGCGACGATGCCGCCGGCGCTCAGGCAGGCGGCGTCCGCGTGGACGCGTTTGAAGTAGTCCAGCCAGAAGTCCGGATCGAACTGTCCCGGGTCGTTTTCGACCAGGACCAGTTGGGCCCAGCGCATCGGCCGGTCGAACCACGCCTGCGGTTCGTCCGTTCCGGCCGCGGCGCGCCAAGGCGCCCCCAGCACGGCATAAGCCCCTGCCGTCCCCGAAATCCCAAGGAATTCCCTGCGATCCATGCTTGCTCCTTCCCAGCCACGTGATCAAGGCCGGTTGACGAACCACAAGATCAGGTCGTAGAGGCCGAAACCGACGCAGGCCAGGCCTGCGCCGGCGCAGACCAAAGCCGCCAGGTTGATCGCGCCTGCGATGAACGCGCCTTCGAAATAAGGCGAACCCGCCGACCTCCTCTGGATCGCCCGGCCCACGACCGCGATCGGATACGCTACGGCCAGAACGCCCAGACCGGTGATGAAGCTGCGAAGCGGGTCCTTGAACAGAGGGCCTTTCGGCGCGGGCAGAACCGCAACCACGACGAAACACGCCAGCGCGATGCAGCCCGCCAGCGCCATCACGATCAGAATGCGTTTGCGAATGAACGGCTCGGGCCGTCGGACGGTGTTGTTCGAATCCATCAATGCCACGCCCTCACAAGTCCGCTCATAGCCATTCTCCTTTCGACGCATCCCCACGTCACACGAAAGCCGCACACGGCGTTCTTTGACCACGAGGCTCCATGGTACCGCGGATCGGAGGCGATTTGAAGACTCTTGTGGCGGCCTGCGTGCCTGTCATTTCACGTCGTACGTCGCATCGCTCGCCGCGCTCCACTGGCCGTTGTCCAGGACTCGCGCCTTGACGCGCGTGTTGCCGGTCAGAGGGATCGGGGCGCTGTATCGCAGGGCTTGAGGGGCTGCGCCCGGGTCGCTGCCGGAGCCGGCGGTCGCAGCGACCAGCCTGACAGAGATCAGGAAGTCGGAACTCGTCGCGCCTGCGTTCATCGCGTGCAGGGCCAGGAGGTTGGCGCCGGGACGGAGCAAGCCGATGTGCGAGGAGATGTCGAAATCGACGAACGATACGGCCTCCGTGTCGGAATGGCTGCCTGTGGCTGACGAATTCCACTGGGGAGTTCCGGTGAAGAGGTCTCTGGCCACTTCGACGCCGTTGAGGTAGGCGACGAACGCGTCGTCGTACCGTACCTTCAGAACCAGGCCCCCCAGATCGAGAAGGCTCTGGGCCGTGGCGGAGAACGGGACCCGCAGGTAGCAACTGGCGTTCACGCCGTACATCGGACCAGATACATCGATCTTGAACAGCGACTCGTATCCGGTGCTTCGCTCGAATCCGACGCCGCCGGAGCCGCTGATCCAGCCGGAATCGTCGAAAGGCTCGCCGCTTCGCCAGGTGTGGCCGATGTCGCTTCGAGGGATCAGCACCCGTTTGGCGGCTTCCTCGGGGACGAGGATGTTCTCGGCCGCCGGTTGAACTGCGATGCCTGGGGTGCGAGGATCGCTGCCGTCGGCCGTGTAGTAGATCGTTCCCCTGGCGTTCGGATTGACCAGGGTCAGCACGTCGCCGCGCGAGGCTTGCCCGCCATGCTGAGGGGTTCCATTGACGTGGAGAATCGGCGGATCGATCGTCGGGTAGAGCTTCCTGGCCCGCAGCACGTTGATCAGGGCGTAGGAGTTGGCGGTGTTGTGAATCGCGGGGATGTAGTTGTCGATGATGTTGTCCCGCTCGATCACCCAGGAGTCCTCGCGTGTGAAGTAATAGTCCGGCCCGTTCGGGGCGGGCGGATACGCGTTGTGGTTGGTGTTCGTCAGGGGATTCGGCTGCTCGATGCTGTTACCATAGGGCGTTTTCCTCTGCACGTCGCCCCAGCGGGCGGACTCGGCGACGATGGCCTTGTCGATCCAGGATGCCAGGTCGCGATACCGATTCTGAGAAGCCGCGACGCTCAGGGCGCCGTCGTTGAAGCAGTGCTTGTACACCCGATCGGCGAAGAGCAGGCGGAACTCCTCGCTGGTCCGCAGCTTCTGAAAGACACTGCCGGCCCCGTTGGCGTTGTCGATGCGGGAGGCCGCCCGGCCGTGATAATCCAGAACGATCTCCTGGTCCCAGACGAAGAAGCGGAACCGGCCGTCGCCGCTGCGAGCGTTGACCGCCGCGTAGCCATTGTGGTGAGGCCAGTCCTCGGCGTCCGCGTAGAAATGCAGCAGCATGTAGTCGGCGAAGTTCTCGACGTCCAGATACTCCTGCATCCTGGCGTACCCTGCCGGCGTGGCGGGATTGACGGCCATCATGGCGTTCCATCGCGGCCCAGGGCTGGAGAGATCTTCGTTGATCTCCCAATCCTCGGGCTCGCCACCCAGGCGGTCGGCGAAGAAGTCCGGCGCGATTCGCTCGCTGAGGTTGTGCAGGCCGAAATAGAGGCCATTGACGTACAGATGCGCGAAGCTGCCGTAGCTGGAGGGGTGGCCCATGTCCCGGAGGCTCTCCTTCATCCAGACGTCGCGAAGGTACTGGGAGTCGTTGGGCCGGTAGCGCGAGGGGTCCCACGAGACCAGGGCCCAGGAATCGGTGAAGCTGGCCCTCAGGACGAGCTGATTGAACTTGTCGACGGTGGAGGCCGGAAAGAGCGGATACCGCAGCTTCGTCGGGCCGTATTGGCCGGTGAAGGTCAGGCGAAGCGAGTGCTTCTGCATCCGCCAGGGGCGCCGGCTCGAGTTGCCGTGGACCTCGATCTTGCAGTCGTGCTGGAAGCCCGGCGTCCCGTCCGGCAGAATGTACTCGACCGAGCACTTGCGTTCCCAGCGGCTCTGCGGATTGGCGTAGATGCCGGAGGCGGTACCGACGAAATCAAGCGGATTCATCGAGATCGAGATGGAAGGGATATCCAGGAGCGCGTCGCGGATCGAGTAGCCGGGCAGCGTGTTCTGGACGACGCGGGGGTCCATTTCGTAGTCGGCCGGGACGATGCCGCCCACTTCGCTGTTGTACCCCCAGTTGTCGGGCCAGCCGGGCGGGTTCGGGCCCTGGACGGCGACGGCGTCCACGAAGATGTAGGAGTGGGTCGTGACGCCCGCGGGCTTCCACCCGGTCTTGAACGCGGCCGATCGCACATGCGTTGTCGTCGTGACGCGAAGGGGAACCGCGGGATTGCAGACCAGGCCATTTTGCTCCGTCGGCTCCGATCCGTCCAGCGTGTAGCGAATCACCGCGTTCGGCGTGTCGCAGAGGATCCACAGGTCGAACGGCGCGTCGTAGAATCCCCGCTCCTGGCTGTGAACCGTCCTGGCGAGGAGGCCCGCGAAACCTCGCTCGTTGGCCTTTCCCGGAGTCGGCGGCGAGAAGTAGCCTGGGGCCCCGCGCCACAGGCCGTAGGAGATGTCCGTTTCCTGCGGCGGAAACCCGGGAGCGTACTCATGCACGACCGCGCCGCTCGGATCGATCAGCGCCAGGTACTCCCCATCCTTATTGAGACTGAAGCTGGCGTGGAGACGTCCCGTCTTGTCCACGCTGTCCTCGACGGGTCGTCCCGATGCAAACACGACGAGATACCCATTCGCGACCAACTGGGTTCCTGTGGGGAAGGACCATTTCGCGAGGTCGGCCGGATCATCGGTCAGACGCCAGCCGGCCAGGGACACCGCGTGGGACGAACCGTTGTACAGTTCGATCCAATCGGAGGCGTTCCCGTCGCCGTCCAGCAGACCGCGGCTGTTGGAGGCGACGAACTCGTTGATCACCACGGAAGAGATATCGAGCCCTTCCCCAATCGGAGGCTCTTCCGGCGTCTGCAGATTCTCCAGGGTGAAGGCGTTCATGACGAAGAAGGCCTGGGACACGTCCACAAACGGTTGGACCCGGAAGGATAGGGCGATTGGAAGCACGCCATCCGACACGATCGTGGCTCTGAACGTCGTCACCGCGTCAAGGGATAGACTGCCGTTGGAAATGTCGATGCCACTCGTGGTCGCGATGCCTTGCCCATCGGCGATCGTCACATCGAACAAGCCGGTCTGGTCCTGGGGATCATGATGGTAGGATGTCCAGAAGTAAACGCCCGCCGGCAGGCCGCTGATCAGCAGAACCAGCGGGTCGGCATTCGCCACCCGGCCGTCGGTCCCGATCCAGTCGGCGACCAGATCCGAGCCCGACGACCGGCGGATCATCTGCTTGGCCTCCTGGGCTGGGTTGTTCGTCCAGACGGGGGTCACAGTGACCGTCGTCCCGAAGGCGGAGTAGCTCTGGGCTGTGAACGTGACAGCGGATTCATGAACCGCGAAATAGCCCTGCCAACCCACCTCTACCGAACCGCCCGCGGGCGTGAAATCGATCTTCAGAGAGGCTGCGAAGACAGACGTCGTCCGGCACAGGAGGATCGTCCCCAATAAGATCGCGATCTCTCGTCGGTGCACTCCGCAACCTTTCCATCAAACAAGACTGCGGGGCTCATGTCGTGTGGACACGAGCCCCGTGATGACACAAGAAGAGACACTCCACCTCTTACGGCTTATCGAACGGCTTGATCCTTCCGGCCAACGACGCCATCTCGGCGTCCGACAAGACCCTGCTGTATAGATGGAACTCGTCCATCGCGCCAGGGAAGTAGCGACTGGGCTCTTCCGACCGCAGCACGCCCAGGGCCAGCTTCTGCAAGGCCTGGTCGAACGGGGTCGCGTTCGCCGCGGTTGCGGCCGGCATGCCATTGACGTAGATCGTCATGGACTGGACCGACTTGACGACGCCCACATGGTACCAGGCGCCGTCGCCGTAATTCAAGGAACCGTAGAGATCCGTTCCGCCCTGTGCGGCCACCGGAGCCCGGTGCAGGTAGCGGAGGCGGCCGTCGGTGCCCACCTCGAGCAAGAGGCCGTACAACGCCCCGGTGGGCTGATAGGCCGCCAGAATGGCCCTCTGGCCGGAACCGCCTTCGACCTGGAACCACAGAGCAGCCGAGTACTCCGGCAGGTTGAATGAACCTTCGACGGTGACATAGTCGCCGACGCCATTGAGCCGGATCGCCTGGCCAACCTTGCCGGCGACATACGCGGGGGCCCCGGCTGTCGTGCCATGCAGTGTCCCCTGACTGCTCTTGACATCGCCCTCGAACTTGTACTGAAGCACCAGACCCGTCGTGGCCGGCTGGACAGGAGTCACCACCTGGCGAGCCAAAGGAGACAACCCAATGTCGTCGATGAAGAGAGTACCCGAGCCGCCGTCCACGCCAATGGTCAGTTCAGTGACCTTCTTAAGATTGACGCCGCTGAGGGAACTCAGATCGACATACCACATCTGCCAGGGTTTGCGAGTCAGGTTCTCGCCATCGCCGTCGTAGATGACCTTCTTGCCGTTGATCTTCACGTAGAGTTGCCCGGCGGTGTTGGCCGAATCGCCAACGAACCAGAGAACCAGGCCCTTGACGCCGTACTGTGTCCAGTCCTGCGGCTCGTCGAACGTGCGGGTGGCCTCGGAATAGGCGGCTCCGTTGTTGCCGTATCGGAAGGGCATGGATTGCACGCCACCACGGACGGTGGTTCGCTCTGCGAAAGGCGCCCCGTCGTGTCCGACTTGCGAGCCATTCGTGGTGGTGCCCCAGCCGTCGATCCAGACCTCGTAGATGCGGGTGTCCATGCCTTCGGCGTCGTTGTAGCTCTCCATGTCGTCCACCGGGAGAGACGCAGCGGTCGAGAAGCTCCAGATCTCGCCTTCCCATGCGGCCATCGGTCCCGCGTCATTGACCTCGTCCACGCGCCAGTAGTAGGTCCGGCCCAGTTGGAGCACACCGGCGGCATCGAAGCTACTGGTCGGGACGGTGCCAAGCAGGGCTTTGCCGTCGCGGACCTCATTGACGTCGGCGCTCAGATACACCCGATGTTTTCCGGCCTCGCGGCCTGCGCGCCAGCTCAGGACGGAACGTGGATCCACGCCCGCGGCATCGACTGCCGGCTGCGGCTCTCTGGCCCGTACGGGCACCTGGGAGAACTGCACTTCGCTCAGACCGCCCTGCGGGGAAAGCCCGCCCCAGTTGCTCAGGATGGTCAGTTTGACGTACTTGGCCAGAGCCCCGCCGAGGTTCACCGTGGTGTCGGCCGTGTATCCCGGCGCCCCCGCCGCCCAGGCGAATTCGGGCACATCGGGCACTGCGGTCCACGTCGCGCCGTCGGTGGAGAACTCTATCTGGACTGCCTTTGCTCCGAAACCGAGGATGCTCTCGATCGCCTGGTTGGAGTTCCAGACCGTCAGATCGGAAAGCTTGTAGACCGCGTCGAATTCGTATTGGATCCACTGCGGGAGCACGCCGGAACTGAGCCACATGGTGGTCGATAGAGTGTCGTGCTGGCCGTCGGTCAGGCCGGAGCCGTTGATCGTGTTCTCCGGTCCCATCCCGGGTTGGAAACTGGACGCGGTGGCGACGACGGGCTGGATCGGATAGGCATACGGCTCGACCGTGAAGGACCATACCCCACCTTTGAAAATGGTGCGGTCGGCCGATTGGTTGACCTCGTCAATTCGCCAGTAGTAGGTCTGGCCGAAGGCAAATGCCTCCGGAGGATCGAACATCGTGTCGGCTTGGTTCTCACTGACCAGAACACCCTTCGTCGTCGCCCGCGTGGCGCTGTTCACATCGGCCAAGGTGGTCCCCAGATACACATCATGCGAGCCCGCATACTGGCCGGCCGTCCAGCTCAACGTCGCATCCTGCGGAACATCCGTGGCGACGTTGGCAGGGCTGGGGTTCATGGCGAGGGCTTTGTCCACCAGACCCACCATGGTGCCCGGGATTTCTGCCGCGGAGAGAGCCCGGTAGTAGATCTGCAGATCGTCCATGGCTCCCAGAAACATTCTGGCATTACCACGTTCGTTGTCCAGACAGCCCAAGGCAATCCCGAAGGCGTCGGCGGCGCCAAACACGCTGGCGTCGGGCAATCTCCCGACCTCTTTCCCGTCGATATACAGCGCGATGTCTGTCGGCGACTTCGTCGCCGCGACATGTCGCCATGTCCCATCGGGGGTGAAAGGAGTGTAGATGTTGTTGCCGCCGCCGGTCCCCAGGGGGAAGCGGTGCAGGAACCGAAGCCGATTATCAGACCCCACTTCCAGGAGAATCCCGTGGCGTACGCCGGTCGCGTAGCAGGATACGATGTCCCGCTGTCCGGGGGAATCGTCCCGGAACCAGACGGCGATGGTGTAATTGGGCAGTGCGAACTTCCCGTCAATGAAGACATAATCATTCACGCCATCGAACGTCAGGCAGCCGCCATTCTTGCCGTCCCTGCTCCAAACGGGGTCGCCGAAGAGTGTCCCATTGACCGCCTTGCCGCTGGCGTCCACCGCCACGGTACCCGAACCGTCATTCAGCGGCCACCAGCCGCAAAGGCTCGCGTCGTAAGCGCCGACGGGCCGTAGGCCGAATCCACCGAGCACAAACACTGCAACCGACAGAAATCTGAGTCTCTGGCACATAGTCGTCCTCCTCTAACCATTTTGAACGATCTTCGCCGCGAGTGGCAGACGAATCGACTTCACTCCTCAACATCTCCCAGGTGACGTGCCGGCCTGGGCAGCCATGCCGCTGCTTCCCTGCTCATTCGGCTCAGACGAGCCACTTGTCTGGCTGAGCCTCGTCACGGTCCAGTCCCACCACTGGGGCGGTGGTTCACTTGCCTTTGTGGCGATACGCCCAGCCGGCGGCCATGTATTCAATGTCCAGCGTCTGATCCGGCGGGGGATAGTCTTGTCCGTAGTTCGTGGCCCCGGTCTTGATCAGCTTGTCCACGCGTTCGATGGTGTAGGGGTCACGCCACTTGCGCACTTCGGCGTGACCATCGCAGAAGCCCAGGACGCTCCCATCGCCGTGATTGATGGCGATCGGGCCCCACCAGCCCCACGTGCTCAGATTCGTGTACTCGGGCGCGGCCATGACGAAGTGGTGGCTGGAGTTCCAGTTTCGCGTCTCCGCCGCTTCCACGAAAACGTATTTCGTCGAGGGAGACCGGATCTGGCTGAAGATGCGGATCTGGTTGCCGCCGCTGGGGGTGTTCGGAAATCCATAGAGACACTGCGGGACCGAGTACGAGACAAAGACCCTCGTGTTGTCGTACAGGCTCACGCGGACCTTGTCGCCGGGGCAGTGATAGGCGTCGGGCTCTTTGACATACGGATAGAGCAGACCCGCCTGAATCCCGCGGATCTCGTCCTCATCGGTCACGGCGGGATTCGCCTGAGTGATGCCGCACAGGGCGCCGGTCTCGGTGCGAGGGACGCCGATCCATCCGACGAACTTTCCGCCCGGTTCGGTGCCGGTGTCCTCGGAGCTCATGATCCGCCCGTCGTTGTCCCCCATGTACATGTACCAGCCGAGGGACAGGTTCTTGGTGTTGCTCAGGCACACCGTGACAGAGGCCTTCTTCTTCGCCAGGTTCAGGGCCGGCATGACGATGGCCATCAGGATGGCGATGATCGCGATCACCACCAGCAGCTCAATCAGCGTGAACCCTCTCGTCGTTTTCATCGGCCGCCCCTTGACAGATCCATCAAAGCAACGCTCTACTCAAGCAGACCAACGTTTCGGGCGAATTATGGGATTGCCCAATACGCCATATTGTATTATCGTGCATCCAAGGACCAGAAAAAATACAGAAAACTGACAATTTATTGCATTTTCGTGACCTATGCTCCGATACTTGCAGGCTCAACGACGAAGCGCAGGGACCCCTCAGGCTCTGGTCCTTCTGCACGAAGCCCAGGCATACTCCCCTGTTTTCGTCCATGCGGCCCTGGATCAGGATCGTGCCATCGGAGATATTGAGACCTTCAGCGAGCACACGCACGACCTCTACCATATCGTGCTGTACACCCGATCTTCAGGCTGCTACCTCAAATGCGGCCGGAAATACCCCGCCGAGCCGGGGACTTTGGTCATCGTTTCCCCCGGCCAGGCCCACGATTTCGTGAGCCTCCGCCACTCCAGCGTGTATTCGGAGCTCACCTTTTCCTTCATAACGCATAAAGGAAAGGTCCTCACCCTGCCGTTCGAACAGATTCTGACCACCTATACCGGGGTTTCAGGGCAGATCTCTGACGAGCTTTGCCTGTCCAAGGAAGCCGCCCAGGAGCTCCTGATCATCATGATCCAGATCCTGGACTACCTCCAGAGCCCTTCGCCCATGTCGGACTTCTACGCACAGCGGGCCCTGGCCAACGTGTTCGACATGATCGTCGCTCACTGCTATACCGAGGGCGCTCAGGACGCCGGTCTGACTACCGACGACCCGATCCTCAGGGCCCGCCAGTACATCAATGAACACTACGCCGAGAACATCACCGCCGAGGACCTCGCTTCGATGTCCCACTGCTCCAAGGGGCATTTGTTCCGTGCCTTCAAGCGGTCGTTCCGCATCTCTCCCCTGGCGTACCAGCAGGACCTTCGCTTCGAGGCCGCCCAGAGACTGCTTCGTTTCACGTCGTTGCGGTGCTATGAGATCGCGATGCGCGTGGGGTACGCAAACGTCTACTATTTTCACAGGCAATTCAGAAAGCGAATGGGCATCACGCCCAGGCAGTACCGCCAGTCCATGCGATGAACACGACCGACCCTTTGCAGAAAGCCTCTCGGGCGATACAATCCGGCCATGGAACGCATGTATTGGACGAAGCCGGATGTTCTCGAAGCCGAGGTTGAAGTGACCTGCGTGGAGCCGGGCAAGGTCGCGATCGACCCGATCCTCTTTCATCCCGACGAAGGCGGTCAGCCCGCCGACAAAGGCACGATCGGCGACGCGGTCGTCCGCGACGTCCACGTCGCGGGCGGTCGGATCCTCCACGTTCTCGACAGGCCTCTTCCCGACGGGCGGCATTTGGCCCGGGTCGACAGAAACCACAGGCTCCACACCGCCACGCACCACACCGCACAGCACATCCTCTCGGGGATCGCCTCGCGACAGCTCGGACTGCAAACGGTTGGCGTACACATCGGGCTGGAAATCTGCACGGTCGACTTCCATGAGAAGATCGCGTGGGACGTGGCAGAGCGACTGGAGCGGCAGGCGTTGGAGGTGGTCATGGCGGACCTGGCGGTCGAGACCTCGTTCGACGCCCAGGGCGCGCAGGCCAGAAGCCGCCTGGGCGCGATCGAATCTGAGATCATCCGCATCGTGAAGATCGACGACTGCGACGCGTCCGCCTGCTGCGGCGCCCACGTTCGTTCGACGGGCGCTATCGGCGCGATCCGCATCTTCGACATCGAGAACAGAAAGGCCGGAACGAGAGTGTCTTTTCTGGCCGGCAGGAAGGCCTTGGAACGGTCCCAAGTCGAGACCGCGACCCTCCGCGAACTCAGGGCGCTCGCCGGCTGCGCCACAACCGATCTGCCCGCCAATCTGCAAAAGACGACGGAGCGGTCGAGAGAACTGGCGAAGGAGGTGAATCGCCTCTGGTCGCTGCGACTGGCTGAGTTGGCTGCATCGGCTCCACGAGTTCCGGCGGGACCAGGGATTGTCGGGGTCTTCGTAGGCGAACTCCCATGGAACCTGGCCACTCCCTTGGCCGGCATGATCGCAGAAGCGACGAACGGCGCCGGAGTCGTTGTCAGCGAGAATCAGATCGCCGTCAGCGGAAAGACGCTCGGCGCATCGGACTTGCTCAAGAAGATTCAGTCCCGCGCCGGCGGCAAAGGCGGCGGGTCGCCTCGCGCCGCCAACGGACGACTCGACAGATCCCTTACCCAACAAGAGGTTATGAGTATCCTCACGAACGATGGCGGCGCCATTTCGCCTGCGTGATGAATTTGGGCGTTTTTCTTCTTTTGTGCTTGCATGCCCCGCGCGATTGTGGTAAACTCTAAACAGTTGAGGCTCTTATCCAACTTGACCACAGGCCCCCGCGTTAGTCTCGCTTCCTCTCCCTCATCAAACCGCGGGGGCTCTTTTTTTGCCTGCATTTTCCCTCACTTCTCACGAGTCGCGAGAATCGTCCGAGCCCGAGCGTGCGTGAGTTGCCGTTCGATCTCCACCAGTTCCGGATAGCCTTTCGCTTCGAGCATGAAGGGATTCAGATCGACCTCATGCGTGACGGTCAGCCGCGCGGGATCGCCTTTCTGCGGGTTCTCATAGGAGGCATTCACGCGGATGTTTCCCCCGCCAGCGGGCAATTGCCATTCTTTCCGATCGGGAGCCAGCGCCACCGTCGAGAACCCCGCAGGCAACTCCACGACGGTCGAGACTCGCAGGCTCACATCGCTGCTCTGATAGTAGGGATTCTCGTGCGTGTCCGACCGCAAGCCCAACAGATTGCCCAGAGACCGCGGCAACTCGAAGTACAGGAAGTCCCCATCGCGGACCGCGTATCTCGGAGCCCGGACGGTGAACGACTCGACGCCCGGGTATGAATCGAAGTCGGTCGTCAGATCGCCGTCGGCGACCGCCGCCTGAGAGACCGCTCCGACCATCTCCTGATAGAAGCGGTTGCGGTCCTCGGGCCGCATCTCCGTGAAGAGCTTGCGGCGCGAGCCAAACCACTGACCGTGGTTCCTCCGGGTCATGGTGATCACCGCATCGCCCTGCTCGTTCAGGACCACCCGCACCTGGTGCTCCATCAGGTCTCTCTTGTCCTTCGCCACAGCCACGCTCTCGGGCCGGCCCCGAGAAAGCGGCAGAGCCAGTCCCCCATCCGCAGGGGTCGTGCCCAGCATGGCGTATTGGTCGGTGTCGTTCAAGTAAACGTCGGCGTCGTTGTCTCGCACGCGAACCAGGACGCTGCCGAACGCGCCGGGCGTCGGGTATTCGGTTTCAAACTGCCGAAGCAGTTCCAAAGACACGCCGTAGTTGACGAGGACGAATTCAGGATTGAGCCCGGCCTGTTTGAGCAGCACATGCAGCAGGACCGCGCGATCCGCGGTGTTGCCATATCCGTCGGACAGGGTCCGATCGGCTGGGGTGACCGCCGCCAAGGGCAGATCGTCGAGTCCCGGCCCTGCCCTGCGAACGCCGGTGACGACGAAATCCCGGATGGCCGTGATTCGATCCTGGGCAGTCTTGCGGTTCTGAACGATGCGCTCGACACGCCCCTGTGAGGCTTCCTGTCCCTCCGCGGCCTTTTGCAGAACGGCACGTACCTGTCCGGCGTACATCTCCCAATCGCCCGCGGTGATCCGCAGGACGGGATTGAACGTCGTCGCCGGCGGCAGGTTGTCTTCGGGTGGAATCGCGCTCTGGTCCCGCACCCGCCACTGCCAGGCGAACCGGTCGCCCCGGCGTTCCTGCGTCTCGACGATCACCCGCTTCTCCGCCGGCAGATCCTCGTCGGGGATCGCGATCCCATTGTCGTCTTTGAGGACCTGCAAAGCCAGGGAGGTCGGCGAGGTCAGACGCACTGTCTGACTGTCGACCGGGTTCATCCCCCGGAAGATGTGCGTCACAGCGAAGAACGGGCGATCCTTCTTCTGTCGCACGTATTCGTACTCGATCACGCTGCCGATCTCCACCGCCGGCAGGCTCGCCACCAGCGTCTTGGCCGCCGGATAGCGAGGCGCCGAGGCCGCCCATCCCGCGTCCATCAGGTTGATCTCCTGCTCGCTGATCTCCTTGGTCTGGCCGTTCGTGGTCACGGTCGCCCGAATCAGCTTCACGTCCTCCCACACGGGATTGTAGTCGAGCTTCAGTTCGGCGTTGTCCTTCTTGCCCTTGTACGTGAGGACCTGCTTCTTCATCCGGTAGCGTTCGGTCCAGTTGTGGGCGTCCTTCAGGTCGTAATCCACCTGATAGTCCAGCACAACGACATCGGGTTCGGCCACTGCTTCGACAAGCCTGCGGTCGAGCACAACCCTCTTTCGCTCGTTGTACTCGATCTGCTTGAGGCTCCCCTTGAAAGACAGGTACTGCTCGGGATCGAGTTCCACGACCTTGATCAGAAACTCGCTCTGCCCTTCCAGAGAGCCGCTCGTGTTCTCGAACTGGCGGCTCCAGAAGATCGTCGGGTCCTCGATCGGATCCGACTGGGGCAGCGAGACAAAAGAACCGACCGCCGGATCGATCTTCAGGCTCAGCTTCTCCTGCACGCCGCAGGCGTAGTTGGTTTGCAGGGGGAATCGCCTCTGCTTGAGGCCGGTCCGGCCGATGACGAAGTTCGCCAGGCCGACCCGCGAACCCACCTGCGGCACCGGGATCATTCGGGTCGAGCCGTCGCCGATCAGGATGTCCTTGGCCGTGAAACGCAGGCGCACGGACAGATTCTCCGACGTGTCCTGCACGTCCGCCGGACGGACTTCGAAATCCGTCAGCGAGGCGGTGGCGACGGAGGCCTTCAGAACGCCCTCGAAATACCGCCGACGTTCCTCGGGCTTGCTTCGGGCGAACATGCCGCGATACGCGTTATCGTTGATGCCGTCGAACTTGATGGTCGTCTCGGCGGTCAGATTCCCGCGGCCGTCGATCTCGCCGGTCGTTTCCACGTGCACGAGGTTCTCCCGGGCCGGAACGATGGGCGAGGTCCGGAGCGTCTGGCCCTCGGGATGAGCGACAAGATAGCTGCAGTTACACAGATAGACCGGCAGCAGGTCCCTGGTATTCTCGTCCGTGCAGTCCATCAGTTGATAGGAGCCGTCGGCGTTTCGCACCGCGACGATCGCGTGGTTGAACATGACCAGCGGAATCTCGGCGTCCTTCTTCGGCCCGGCGTCGATCAGGACCGGATACGCCTCGATGTCCGCCAGTCGCAACATCGCCACCAGCAGCGCCGCCTTGTCCCGACACACGCCGTGACGGTTCTCGAACGTCATCTTCACGTCGTGGGGTTCCCAGCCGGGGGCCTCGCCCTCGGTCGTGATCCCCATGTACCGAATCTGCTTCGAGACCCAGTAGAAGATCGCCTCGATCCGCTTCTGGCGGTCGGGCGCCCCTTCGATCAGCTTCTCGACGGTCTGCTTCATCTGGGGCGTCGTCGCATCGAGGTGCGGGCTGCACAGCCTCCAATACCACGAAGAAATCGCCTCCCAGTTCGGCAGCGTGCTGACCAGCAACCGCTGAACGACCGTATAGGCCGGGGGCATGTCGGGCTCGCTGTGGAATCGCGGAACGTTCGACACTTCCCAACGATAGACGATCTTCCCATCCCGCTCCTGTTTCGTATGCACGACGGCGCCGTCGATCGGGTCCCGCAGAGCGATGCGAGCCAGGGGCCGTTCTTTCGGCGCGTGCACTTCGTACACCGCGCGCAGAATGGGCCCGGTCGATTCGAACACCTGGTAATCGTCCCAGGTGTCCGGCATGTACCGCTTCATCGTCTCCTGGCGGACCACGACGTGGACGACGTCGCCGATCTCCAGGCCGGGAACGCCGACCTGCAGGACTTTGCTGTTGGGATCGTAGATGTTGGAGCCCATCTGCGAACGGTCGATCATCACCTTGCTCTGCTTCTCAATGTCGACCGGAACGATCGTACCGTCCGGCTTGATCAGTTCCAGGAGGCGCACCATCGTCCGCCCATACGGCAGCGTGAAGCCGAAAGACATGCTCTGCCTCTCACGGCGGCCCTTTTCCGTCAGGACCTTCGTATAGCTGTCCGACCAGGAGATGCCGGTGCCGTCCGGCTCGTACTCGCAGATCGTGAAGTCATCGATCTGCACCGTGTCGGCGTCGGGCTGGGATTCCAGGCTGACCTTCGCAGCGGCGTCGAGAACCTGCTGGCGGCCGAGGAATCCCTGCGAATAGTCTTGCGAAGCCCGCGCCGCCGGCACGCTCCCCAGCGTTCCCACAATCACGAGCAATACGAATACGTTCCGTCGAATCGCCATGGCAAGACCTCCGCAATCGGAATGTCCATCATCGATCAGGATCATCACAGAAAGGCAGAGTACCTACGCAGAGACAGCAAGTCAACCGTCCCGCCCAACGTCTGTCGCCTCGTGTGCAACTGGATTTCGTGGGGCGCGGGGGCACCCGCGCTGTCAGCCTAGGCTTCTTCGACCGTCTTGAATCCCATGAGGCTCCCGAGGTTGCGGACGCTCTGCATGCGGTCCCCGAAGAAGACCACGCGGTGCAGCAGTGTCATCACGCCGCCCTCGACGACGCCGGCGCCCCAATTGCGGAACATGCTGTCGGCGTCCTTGACCTTCGTCCAGAACTGGGTTCGACAGCCGAGTTCGTCCTTCGTGATCTTGAAGATCTCGCCGGTCGAGATCACCATGGTGTCCAGGTTGACGAACTTGGCGCACGTCACCGCCTGGCCGACGGGCATCTCGACCTCCAGAGCAACGCCCTTGTCGCTGTCGGTCTGCGTGCGGATCGAGAAAGGAAGCCGCTTGCTCGCGGGACCCGCCATCTTCGTGGCGCTGGTGCAGTGGAAATGGATCAGCGCGTTGCTGGCGGTGTCGAAGACCGGATCGCTGATAAATCCCGGAACCCCGAACGCATAGTTGAACATGAGCATCGTCAGAGTCGAATCCATATCGCCCTCACACGCGCCGACGAGGCCCTGATCACCCAGCTTGCTGAACGCAAAACACCCCTTGGCCGGCTCGCCCATGCAGTTGGAACTGGTGACGGCATGTGCCCCCTTCTCGATCATGAGGTTCCTGATCGCCAGGTAGTACCGAGCCGCGTTGATAATCTCGTCCTTTGTGGGTTCGACGATCCTCTTGGCCTTGCTGATCCAGTATTGCTGGGCCTCCGCCTCCGCGTCCTTCAGACTCACCGCCTGATGGGCTTTGAGGGTCTCTTCCACGGTGACGGGGATCATCTCCGTCCCCAATCTGGCCTTGACCTGCTCAGCGGCGCATGCGGCGGCCGAGCCCACAGGTCCGCGGACGACCAGGATGCGGGTCCTGGCCATGTTCGGCCTGACGCGCAGCAAACGCGCGGCGTTGTCCAGTTCACTCCAGTCGCTGGAAGGCAGGAGAATCACGCGTTTGCCCTGCTTCTGCCATACGGGGAAGTACATCCAACCGTGACCGCTGAACGGTTGCGAGAAGACCGCGGTGGGCAGACCTGTATCGACGATCTTGGTCATCGCCGCCAGAGGCGCGTCGCCGCCGTGGCCGCAGAGGTGGAACAGCAGCACCGCGTCGGCCTGGGCCAGCTTCGGCAGCACCTTCTCCACCTCGACTTCGGGCACCATGTCCCCCCCAATGAACTTCACGTCGCCCAGCTTGTACTCGATGTTGGCGAGGTAGCGGTTGAACTTCTCGACCTCATCGGTCGGCCGGGACAGATAGATCCCGCCGGTCCGTCCGATGAACACCTTGTAGATCTTCACCGGCGGCATCTTCGGCGGCCAGTTCGCCTCCCCGCTCTGGGCCGCAGTCAACTGCGTGCCCATCAACACTGCCCCTGCCCCCGCCGCACTGACGCCCAGAAACTCCCGTCGATTCATCTGCTCACTCATGGTCGCCACTCCTTGTTCCAGAAGAGTCCAGCACTAACCATTCGCCGGCAAGTTGACGGCACACGGGGTATTGTGTCGCAGCATCTCCGGAACTTCCACCGTTTTCCGGATTTTCCGATTGAAACTTGCACCCAGAACGAACAAGGGCGAAACTGTTGTCCGTGTCGGGCAATCAGTCTTGTGGACTTTCCGGAGTATGCTGAATGAAAAGGACGATCGGCGCCTTTGGGCACGCGGTTCCCTTGTGTCTGGTTCTGGCCGCTTCGGTCGGGTGGTCACAACCGTCGGTCAAACCGGCCGTTCGCTACAGGATCGTGGTCACCGGCGGCGAGCTGCTCGCAGGCGCCTATGCCGACGGGCACACATTCTTCATCACGAAGACCCTCCGGCCGCTGGGCCTTCAGTGCGTCGGCTCTCTGTGCGTGGACGACCAGGCGGCAGGTATTCGCGAGGCCATGCGATTTGCCGCTGATAAGGCAGACCTGGTGATCGTCACGGGCGGTCTGGGTCCGACGGACAACGACGTCACCCGTGAAACCCTGCGCGATTTCACGGGGATCCCCCTCCAGGAACATCCGGACATACTGGCCGCCATGGCGAAGAGGTTTGGCGTCCCGCCGGCAGAGTTGCGCGCGAATCTGCGGCGCCAGACCCAAACGCCGACTCAAGGGACGTATCTCAAGAACGCCAACGGAACCGCGGTGGGGCTTGTCTTCGAGACAAAGACCCACGTGGTGGTCGCGCTGCCGGGTCCGCCCCGCGAACTCCAGCCCATGGTTCGCGATGAGCTGGTCCCCTATCTGAGCCGCCGGTTCGGGACGCACCTGTCGGGCGCATCGATTACCCTGCGGTTCGTCGGGCTCGGCCAGTCCCAGATCGATCAGACTCTCAAGGACCATGTCCCCCTGCCCGCCGACGTCGTCACGTCCTCGCAGTTCGAGGGAGGCCGGGTCGATTTCACCTTCTCGCTGCCTGGGGACACGCATGAAGACCGGGCCAGGCTCAACGAGTTGAAGAACGAGATCGTCGAGCGTCTGGGCGACTCGATCTACGCGCAGGACGATGCAACCACGCTGGAAACCTGCGTAATGAAGCTGCTGCAAACACGCCGAATCACGCTGGCGGTTGCCGAAGTCGGCAGCGGCGGCGCCCTGGCCTCGGCCCTCAACGCAGCCGAAGGCACGCACGAGCCGTTCATCGGAGCGTATGTCGCCCCGACGGCCGAGAGGCTGCATCAGATGCTCGGCCACAGCGCCCCACCTGGGGAAGAACTGAGCGTCGAGTCCCTGGCCCGCGAGGCCGCTGCGACCGCATCAAGCCAGTGGGCAATTGCGGTCGGAGACATCCGCCTTAATGCCGCGGGCGCTTCGTTCGTGGACGTCGCTTTCCGACTACCCGACGATCGTATCGAGCGACGGCAAATGCGACTTTCCGGCACAGGCGAATCCTCGCGCGCCCGACTCGTCACGGAACTGCTCGATCAACTGCGGCGTAAGCTGCGATAGTCCCGCGGTCCAAAGGAGCAACAAGTGAATTCCGATGCACAGATCCGGCTCGCCGACCCGAGGGACATCGATACCATCGCGGAGTTCAACATGGCCATGGCCTGGGAGACCGAGCACGTGCTGCTGAGCCGGGACACCTTGATTCGAGGCGTTGGCGAAGTCTTTGCCAGGCCAGAGCATGGATTCTACATCGTAGCCGAAACGGATGGGCAGGTCGTCGGCTGCCTGCTGGTCACGTTCGAATGGAGCGACTGGCGGTGCGGCCAGTTCTGGTGGATACAGAGCCTGTACATCCGCCCGATGTCTCGCCGCCGGGGGATCTTCCGACAACTGCACGAGTTCGTCAAAGCCCAGGCCATCCACCAGGGCGGAGTCTGCGGCATCCGCCTGTACGTGGAGCAATCCAACCATCTGGCCCAGCAGGCCTATCAGCGAATGGGCATGCACGCACGCTCGTATCGAATGTACGAGCAGATGCTGTCGCATTGAATCGGAATCAGGCTCATGCAACAGCCAGGACTTGCATCGCATGTCCAGCCAGGCGTGTCGTGCTGTCGGTTGCCGCCGGCTCGCTCCGACCGCTGACGGGGTCCATCAGGATCCGGCTGCCCTTGGCAGAAAGCATCAAGCGGCATTCGAGGTCCTTGGCCCCTTCGTTGAAAAGCAGGTAATAGTCCCGGCCGCCCTTGCAGACGTGGCGCACCCGCAGGTCTGGGGACGCCGGAGTCGCCTGCACGTCCACCGGCACCAACTCATCGATCCGTGCTACGAGTTCCTCTGCGGTCATCGATCCATTCCAGCGGATGATCCGCCCGGCCTTCGCGAGCGCATCGATCGCGGGGCCAGCCTGGGCCGGCGGGTCCTCTTCGAGGATCAACGCGCGATAGTGCATGCCCGCCAGATGGACCCCTTCGCCGTCGACGCGGGCGTCCTCCCACAGGTGGCGGGCTTCGATATAGTTGAAATCCCGCTGGTTCTGGAAGCACATCTTGGCCGCCCGCCACGGAAGCCAGTCGTTCAGGCCCAGGATGGCCAGCCCGCAGATGTGCGTGCTGTCGGTGTTGAGCCAGCAAAGTCGCGAGGTCGCTGTTGCGAACGGCTTGAACTGGAGCCACCACGTATTGTTGGGCCCGACGTCCGGCGGCCGCTCATCGATCCGCGGGCCGCGGATGGAGTAATAGAACGCGTGCGGCACCAGCAGATTGCAGCCGCGAACGAGCAGCCAGTTCGACAGCCACTTCATCTCCTCGAAGGTGAAGTTGTGACCAAAGGCCCCGCAGTATTCGTTCAGGTTACGCCGACGGCCGAGATGGATCATTGCCGAGGAGGCGCACTTGGCCTGCGTGGATTGCTCGCCTTCGAGGGCCGAGGGCTTGTCGGGCTCGACATATCGCCAGACGATGTCCTGGCCGGGGATTTGGAAATGCCGAAGCGGTCCGATGTCGTCGCCGCCGGCCGGGTGGCCACACAGAGCGACGCCGTGAGTCTTGCACCATTCGGAGATCTGGCGATAGAAAGTCTGCTCCAGGCGGGCTTCGAGAGCCCGATTGTAGTTGCGGCGGTGCATCGCGGCATCGGGCTCGTCGTCGTACCACAGGGTCGCCAGATGCTTGGCGAAATCGTAGCCGAGAAATGCGCTGATGTGTTCGAGAATCCCCGTGGTCCCAGGGACCATGCCCCGTTCGCCGCTGCGGGCCAGCAGGGAAGGTTCGTCCGTGAAGATCGCGGTGATCGTCTTGCCGAAGTGCTTGCCGAACTCGTCGTAGTACCGCTGATAGACCAGTCGAATGAAGCAGGCGACCGACTCGGGGTTCAGGATATCCGCCCCGGGCGGCTGGTTTTCCGGCACTTCCCGCCGGTCCGCGCGTCGCGGCGGATCGTCCTGAAGAAAGTGCAAACCGCGAATGACCGACCGTCCCTCCCTGGCCGCCCGATCTACCACCGCGACGCGATGGCCGTTCTTGCGACGAACGACAGCGACGAGATTCTGTCCCGCCGCCAGTTCGGGCTGACCCGTATCGCCGATCTTGACGCCCTGAACCTCGGTATCAGGCTTGGCCTCGTCCAGATCGACGCAGACGAGGCCGCGAGTCCGATAGGCTGGGTTTTCTGCAACCACTTGCCCGCTCGACGAGCCGCTGGGGTACATGCCTTCGTCATAGAGAATGACCTTCATGTCCCGCTCGGCGGCCCGCTCGATGGCGAATCGCATGAACCCGATCATCCGCTCGCTGAGCCAACCAATGCTCTTGGGCAGGCCGGCCCGCGGATGAACCAAGAACCCGTGGACGCCGTGGGCCTGGAAATCCTCGATCTGTCGCAGCAACTCCGCCTCCGACAGGTCGTCGTTCCAGAACCAGAAGGGAATCTGCGAGAATTCATGCGGCGGATCGATCCACTCCGGCGAAATCTCGACGGGTGCCCCCGCAGCGACCCGAGTCAGAACGGAGCCCGCGGGCCACAGGGCCAACGCCGCACCACCGCCCAGAGTCCCCAAGAGATGTCTTCGACTGAGCCTGCTCTCCATGTTACCTCCTGATCAACAGAATCCCAGAATCGGGGTGCGAGACACTGCTCTAGCGAGTCCCCCGCGGTTTCTGGGAAAGACGCTGAAGCTCCACAATACGTTCGGGGCTGATCGACCCGCCGTAGCGCAGGCCCGCGTAAGCGAGATACCAGTCCGCCAGTTTGCCGACCTCGCCATCCGACTCCGTGGACACAGGGCGGATTCGCGCCGCAAAGGCGTGCAGCGTCTCGTGAGCCCCCCGACGGGCGCCGACCGACCTGGCCTTTCGATCCACGGTCGCCAGCAACCTGTGCAGGGCCTGCAATTCCGGTGTCAAAGCGAGCCTCCGGACCGCTCGTCGGCGGCCTCTCCGGCGACGTCGCAACAGAGTCAGGCCCACCGCGGCGCCAAGAAACGCCAGCGACATGGCGACCGCCATCCGAAGGCTGTAGACCTTGAAGAACCAGCCGACGATACCTAACAGACCGTAATCGTATACGGCCTGAATGAGGCGAGTCACCAGCACACTGCGGCCGGTCTGATTCTCCAGCCAGGAATCATCCAGCGGATTGTTGGCCAAGGCCTCCTGTGACGTGGCCTCGACGATGACCCAGGTGTTGCGTTCCGCGTCCCAGGCTTCGACCCAGGCGTGTGCGTCCATGTTCCGAGCGATCCACGATTTGCCGTCCACGTCCCGCTCGGTCACGAGAAAGCCGGTGACGTAACGGGTCGGAACGTCCGCAAGACGCAGCAGGAGCGCCGCCCCGGTGGCGAAGTACTCGCAATAGCCGGTGGACGCCTCCAGAAGGAAGTACGTCACAGGGTCCTGATCCGGCGGGACGGCCAACCCCAGCGAATAGGCGTAATTGGTGTGGAAGTACTGGGTCACCGCCTCGATCTTCTCCGCGGTCGTCCTGCTGTTCCGGAAGACTCGGCTGGCCAGCGGCCGAAACCGCGGGTCCACATGCTGCAGATTGGTCATCCGCCGTATCCTGTCGGGCGACGGTGGATCCATGTTCAGCGAGGTGGAATAATCCACATGATAGGTCAGGTTGGCACGGGTCTCCCGGGACCGGAGCGTACCATTGTCGTCGTCCCGCAACAGGTACTCGAAGGGGGCCTCGATCGAGCAGGCTCCCAAGGGCAGGAATAGAGCGTCGATCACCGTGGACTCATGCCGAACGGTCATTTCCCGATTGGGTTCCCGGCTGTTCAGACGGAAGAGCCCCATGCGACCGATCAGGCGGCTCTCATCCTGGTACACGTGACTGAGGTTTGATCCTTCCTTCCACTCCGACGGACGGTAGGTAATGAAGGCCATCGCCCGCAGATAGCCGGGACTGGCCGAGCTGGTGATTCGCAGCACGACCTCGGAGTTGGTGTCCTCCATGATGGCCAGGACTCCGGAGATCTTCCCGCTCGCGGAGAAGCCGACTTGGGAGACTCCCGCAGCCGAGGTGTCCAGGGGCACGTTGGCGCGCCAGAGCCAGGTGGGCAGCAGATTGAGGGACTCAACCCGGCTGTAGAGCACAGAGCCCCCGACCCATCCGAGGTTGATCGACACGACCGCCAGCACCGCATAGGAAGCGTGGAACCACAACGACTGCCGCCGTTCTGCGTCCGCTGAGGTCTCGGTCCATCGAGGGCCCCATGCGGCGCTCCAGGCATAGAGCACGACCATCCCGACGGCGCCCAATTCCATGAGCCGGAACAGAATGTATCGATCGTCCAGGAGCAAGACCTGCCCGCAGGCCATCACGGCGCCCATGTGAAACAGCGCCAATCCCGGCGGCAAGGGCGCCGTCGCCCGCTCCGAGGCGCGAATCGCGGCGTCCGAAGACTCCGGCTGCCGTCGCGACCTCAGAAACAGGATCAGGACCATGCACGAGAGGAAGTACCGGGCGATCGTCTCCCAGGCGAACGCGGCAAGCTGGTCCGTCGGCGTATTCGCGAGCTTGCAGTGGGTCGCGAACAGCACCGCCAGCAGGAGCAACAACAGCGCGGTGATGAACCGCCTTTCCGGCCGGATGCCGACGGTGAACCGCCCTTCCAGTCCGACCATGCCGAGCACGCAGAGAATCGCCGGAAAGGCGATGTCGCCCGAGGTCACAGCGACCACGAACGAACCGCCCATGATCATGGCGCCCGCGATGATTCTCTGCGATTTCACAATTGCTCCACCCGTCCTGCAAGGACGTCGTCGATCGAGAGGAACCGGATGTCCCCGGACCAATCCCCCTCGATCGCGGAGGCCTCGGGCCGGCCGATCACGACGACCGTCGTATGACAGCCCGCGCGCTGGGCCCAGTCCGCCAGGCGTCGGTACATCGGATCCCATCGCAGCACAATGAACACGATCTCGGAAATCTCCTGCAGTCGGCCCTCCAGAAGCGGACCGATCTGGTCGAGCGCGTAGTCCCTGGAAGGCTCGACCCCGGCCAGAACTTCGTGGATGCGATCGAACCGCGCGCCCTTGGGAAACGCGGTAAATTCGTGCCGTTCAGAACCGACCAGCAACAAATCGATCAGGCAATCCTCCCGAATCGAATAGGCCGCGGAGGCACAGAGACTCACCGCAGCCTCCAGTTCGGGGATCTCTCCCGGCTTCGATCTCAAACGACCCTCCGGCACGCGAGTGTCCAACACGAAGGCGGCATAGTCGTCGAGGTCATCGTCGTACTCCTTCGTAGCCGGAGCGCCCAGGCGAGCCCACGCCCGGACGTCGATCCGCCGAGGCGAATCGCCCGACGCGAAGGGCCGGCTCCCGATGTACTCGGGCGTGCTTCCCAACCGTCCCGACGACCGCGGGCTGCTGGTGTTCACGTGCCGACTCATGTAGTGCAGAGGGACCCGAAGCCAGAAGAAAGCCGGCAGGACCAGCAAGGTCTGGGCGTCTCTGCGCATCGTGCCGATGCGGAATAGACCGAACGGAAAACTTGACTCGCAAATCGGCACGCCGATCGGGTGACATCCGCGGCGTTTGGGGCGGATCGTCAGGGCGACCTTGGCCGTCTCGCCGGGCCTCAGACGGGAGAGCACCTGCGTCCGACCCACCAGTTCGATCGCCTCAGGCAAGACGGGAAACCTCACCGACAGGTTGTAGGCGGTCAGACGCCCGGCGTTCTCGATCGTGTAGGTCAGATGCGTCGCCTGACCGGCGAGGACCCGATCGGGGAGATTGCCGGTGACACGTACCCGCGGCCGCAGGATGAACCCGACTGTCACCGCGACGATGCACACGGCCAGCAGAATCGCCAGGGCGCCGAAAGCCGGCACCGCAAGACTCGCCAGGACCACGAAGCCGACCCCGTGAAGATACACCTTGCCGGCCTCGGTCGGACCGATGTAGAGCTTGCCCTGAACCCTGTCCATGGCGCTCTCCTCAGACCGGGACCTTGATGCGGCTGACGATGTCCGCGACAATTTGTTTGGCCGTCGCGCCGCTGTAGCGGGTCTTGGCGGTCAGGACCATTCTATGCGGCAGCACGTAGGGCGCGCACCACAGAACATCGTCGGGAATCACGTAGTCGCGGCCCTCGTAGTACGCATGGGCTCGCGCCGCGCGGCTGAGCATCAGCGTGCCCCGCGTGCTGATGCCGAGCTGAAGCCGGTTGTCATGCCGCGTGGTGTGCACGATCTCCACCATGTACTCCAGGACGCCGTCGTCGATGTGGACGCCTGCGACTTCCTGCTGGATCTGACGGACTTCCTCCAAGCCGAGCACCGGCTCGATCTTCTCGAGCGGCTCGGCCTGCGTATGCGACTTGAGGATGTCGATCTCGACCTCGGCCGCCGGATAACCGATGCCCAGACGGACCAGGAACCGGTCCAACTGCGCCTCCGGCAGCGGGTACGTCCCGTGGAATTCCAGCGGGTTCTCCGTCGCGATCACCAGGAACGGCTGCGGCAGCGGACGCCGCTGGCCCTCGATCGTCGCCTGGCTCTCGTTCATCGCCTCCAGTAGGGCCGACTGAGTCCGAGGCGAGGCCCGGTTGATCTCGTCGGCCAGCAGGATGTTGCAGAAGATCGGGCCCGGCTCGAACCGGAACTCGCCGCTGACCGGGTTATAGATCGAAGAACCCAGGATGTCCGCCGGCAGGAGGTCGGGCGTGAACTGAATCCGCCGGAACTTTGCGTCGATGCTCTTGGCCAGCGCCTTGGCCAGAGTCGTCTTGCCTACGCCGGGGACGTCCTCGATCAGGATCGAGCCCCCTGCCAGCAGAGCGACGATCACCACGTCGATGCTCTCAGTCTTTCCGTAGATGACAGTCTGCAAGTTCCCCTTCAACCCCGACAATCGTGGATTCTCGCTGCGAGCGGTCGTCACATCCGGCCTCCTGAAGTGTCATTCCTTTCGGTCTCGGGGCGATACAGGGCGCCCGGTTCATTGGCCATCTCGCGGACCAGTATAACCGCCCTCCCCTCGTGCAACAAGACCCAGACGACGAAACGTCGTTTCGCCATGACAGGGGCGGCAATCTCGTCCCTGGAGGATCGAGATTGCCGCCCAAAGCCGGGGGAAATCACACCGTGCCTATTTCGTCGCAGCCGGGGCCTTCTGACGCTTGAACGTGAGCGTCCGGCGGAGTTCAAAAGACTGGCCGCTGTATTCCTTCACCTGGAACGTGTCGCCGTCGGTCCTCGAGTACACATGCTCCATCTTCCGCGTGGAGCCGTCGGCGCCGGTGTATTCGATCCTGTGTGAGGCGCCGTCGTAGCTCTGCTCCCAGGTGCCCTGCCAGAGGCCGCCCATGTTGTCGGCGCCCACTTGGATGATCTCCTGACGCGACGGAATGCACACGATCATGCCGTGATAGGCGAAGTTGCCCATCTTCAAGTCCACCAGGGCCGCGTGCTTGTCGAGCGTCCAGGAGTGTTCGAGGGCGTATTGCCCCTCGTTGTCGCTGGCAAGCCACTTGCCGACCATCCACTCGTACCCGCCCTCAGCAACAAGATCACCGAGTTTCTGATAGTCCGTGGATCGCTCGGTCCGCGTCGCGGCCGGCGGCGTTGCGACGACTCCGCGCTGGCGTTTGTATGTGGCCTTGATCGGCGGTTCGGAACTGCGGCTGCCGCTGTTGTCGACGCGGTGCATCGCAACCGTCATCGTGTCGGCGTCCACCCTGGCATGGACCAGCTCGAACCGGTTCACCTGCCCGCTCGCATCCGTTTGTCGGATGCGGCAAACCAGATCCCCACCCTCGTCCGTCCAGTCCCCTTTCCAGGTGCCACCCATGGTGTCGGCGGCGGTTTCAGTTACCTCGCCCGTGCTTGGCGAGATCTGGATCATGCCCCGGAATTTGAACTCCCCCGCTTTCAGCTCGGTCAACACCGCGTTCTTGTCCAGGATCCACTGGTAGTCGAGTTCGATCTTGTTCCCGTCCATCTCGCTGACCCACCGCCCGATGATCCAGCCGTAGCCCCCGTTCTCGACGAAATCGCCGAGCTTCATCTGCCCTGCAGCCGGGAGAACGCAGGCGGCTAGTAACACGATCGCTATGCCAGTGGATGATGCCAACCGTCGAACCATGGTGTCCTCCTTTTCTCAACAGTTTCGTCGGGCGACAACCGCCCTCTTGTCCGGCGCTTCACGACTTGTGCTTACAGTCAACGCACACCAATATAACAATTCCGGACCCTGTCCGCCTCTACACGCTGCGTTTTTTTCGGTTCTTCGCGGAATTGTGGGGATGGGCAAATCGCCGATTCCGCCGGGGCGCGGCGGGAGTTTTACGCGTTGGGCCTCCAGCATGGCGGGGTGTTGCACGCCCCTGCGTGATGTACGGTCCCGCAAGCGAACGCCTCGTTCGCGCTCAAGTGGGAGGCCGCAATGCGATGAACTTACTCTGCAGGACCGCTTCCGGCGTGTCATTCCGACGGTTTCGATGATCCCCCACATTCCGTGAAGAACCGAAGAAAGGGGGGCGGCCATCGACGTGCGACGAAACAAGAAAACGGCCGGAGGTTCGGAACTCTCCGGCCGAAAGGTTTTCGTCTATCAAGACACCCTAGGAGGACTTGTGGTCGAGGAAGCCCTCGAGCTTGCGGGCGCGAACCGGGTGCTGCAGCTTGCGGATCGCCTTGGCTTCGACCTGGCGGACGCGTTCGCGGGTGACCTTGAAGATCCGCCCGACTTCCTCAAGCGTGTAGGTGTAACCGTCGCCGATGCCGTAGCGGAGCTTGATGATCTCCCGCTCGCGGTAGGAGAGGGTCTTGAGGACCATGTCGATGCGCTCCTTGAGCATCTCCTGCGTCGCGGAAGCGACGGGCGAATCGACGTCGTCGTCCTCGATAAAGTCGCCGAAGTAGGAATCCTCGCTGTCCCCGATGGGCCGGTCCAGGCTGATCGGGTGCTTGGAGATGTTCAAAACCCTGCGAGTCTCCTGGACGGACATGCCGACCTCGCCGGCGATCTCTTCGATCGTAGGCTCGCGGCCGAGTTCCTGATGCAGGATCTTCGACGCGCTGCGGATCCGGCTCATCGTCTCGATCATGTGGACCGGGATGCGGATCGTCCTGGCGTGATCGGCGATCGCCCGCGTGATGGCCTGGCGAATCCACCAGGTGGCGTACGTGCTGAACTTGTAGCCCCGGCGGTACTCGTACTTGTCGACCGCGCGCATCAAGCCGGTGTTGCCTTCCTGGATCAGATCCAGGAAGCTCAGGCCCCGATTGCGGTACTTCTTGGCGATCGAGACGACCAGACGCAGGTTGGCGCTGGAGAGCGTGCGTTTGGCCTCTTCGTACTGAGAGAAGATCCGCTCCATCTTGCGGAGCTTGTTCTCCAGGGGATCGGGCTGCTCCAGGACCAATTCCTGCAAACCGGCCAGTTCCTGCTTGGCCGCCAGAATGTCGTCGGCGGTCATGATCTCGTTGACGCCGGCCTCGATGGTCTTCTGAAGCTGGCGCATCTTTTCGCAGATGCCCTGCAGCTTGATCTTCATCGGCTGGATACGGCTGGTCCGAAGGCTCAGCTCCTCCAGCAGAGCGGCGATCTTGCGACGGTTCCTGCGAAGGTGCCTGGCGTCGGCGGTCGCCTTGGCCTGGTCCGCGCACCCGCAGATGTTCTTGAAGAGCTTCTGATCGATCTCCAGAAGCTCGGAGATGGTCTTGAGATTCTCCGTCATCCGCTTCTTGATCACGCCCTTGGTGGTCAGCGGCGCGGTGCCGGTCTTGATCGTTCGGTCGAAGGACATCGAGCCGTCGGAGACCTGCTGGATCAGCTCCATGGCGTTGCGGGCGCAATAGTCGCTCTGGAGCATCTTTCGCCGGAACACCATGCGGGCGATCTCGATCCTGCGGGCCAGTGCGATCTCGTCCTTGCGGGTCAACAGAGGGATCTGGCCCATCTGGGTCAGATACATGCGGATGGGATCATCGATCCGATGGGATACCTCGCCCTCGACGAACTCGCGTTCGAGCGTCTCTTCCTCTTCCGCCTCCTCCTCGATGACGATTTCTTCTTCCTCTTCCGCCGGCTCAGCGTCTTCTTCGAACTCCTCGTCTATCTTGCCGGCGCTCTGCGCTTCGGCGTCGTTCTCATCGACCACCGCAATGCCCATCTCGTCGAGCGTGCTCAGGAGCTTCTCGAGCCGCTTGGCGCTGACCGCGTCGTCGGGCAGCGACTCGTTGATCTCCTCGTAGGTCAGGAATCCCTTCTTCTTGCCTTTCGCGACGAGCGTCTTGGTCAGCGCGTCGGGGTCCTGCGCCTCGGGCTTCACCGTATCGGACTTGTTCTGGACTTCCGTCTGAGTCATATCCTTTGCTTTCTTCGACCTCATTCCTTTTTTCGCCACAATGCCGACTCCACTAAAGTGAAACTGCAAAAGTCATCGCCAACCACCCTTGTGAAGCCAAAAATTCCCGTATCCTTGCCTGTTTTCTGGATTCACCCGTTGTACGGCCCCCTTCGCGTAATGGTTCACGCCGCAGAGGGTTATCGCACCTTGGCCGCTACGTCAGGCCGATGCTGTGCGGATTCTGGCGGCCGGGACGTCCACGTGGGATTCCTGTCGAATCCACCCGAGGACCGGTCGCCTGGGTCCGAACATCTCCGTCGGTTCGGTCCTTTCGACGGCGCAGAATACCCAATGCATCGTCCAGACGACGGTCATAGCACCCCTTGCCTTCGCCAATCTGCTGAAGCTCGACGATGCTCTGGGCCAGTTCCGGCGACTCGACCCGCGCCAACACCCGATTGATCGTGAAATCCTCCCCCGAGCGGAGCAGCTCGAACAACGTCGAGGCGATCCGGCTCAGGATCGGAACGTCGAACAGATCCTCCGTGATGTCCTGTTCGATGGAATGAAACAGTCCCGACTCGTTGAGCAGCACCTCCAGAATCTCCTTCTGCGCCGCTGCATAAAGCCCCTGGCCCCAGTCGACGGCCTGCGAACCTTCCGCCCGCCGGGACTCGGCCCCGGAAGTCGTCGCGACGCGTTGCCTTCGTCGGTTCAGCTCGGCGTACAGATCTCTCGGAGTCAACCCGATGATCTTGGCCACCTTGTGGACAAACGCGCCGCTCTCGGCCACCGCAAGCGTTTCCGACGCGACCCCGATCGCGACCGCCTGCAGGAATTCGTCCAACGCGGCCTTGCGACCGGCCAGCGTGTCTCCCGAGGCGAAGGTTTCCGTCAGCTTGTCCCATTTGAACTGCAATACGTCGATCGCCTGCTCGATCACCCGATCGAGACCTTCCTTGCCCGATAGAGTGGCAAAATCGCACGGGTCCTTGCCCTGCGGGACGAAAGCCAGCTTGATGTCCAGGTGCTGCGATAGACAAACCTCCAGGGCCCGGTTCGCCGCGGCCATGCCGGCGGTGTCGCTGTCGAACAGCAGCACGACTTTCTTGGCGTATCGCCGAAGGGTCCGCCCGTGCCCAGCGGTGAAACTCGTCCCCAACGTCGCGACGAAGTTCGTGCAGCCGACCTGGTGGGCCATGATCACGTCGGTGTACCCCTCGACGATGACCGCTGTGCCCGTCCGGACGATCTCATGACGAGCCTGCTCCAAGCCGTACAGCGTGTTGCTCTTATCGAACAGCGGCGTCGTCGGCGAGTTTACGTACTTGGCGCCCATACCGTTCAACGTTCGCCCGCCAAACGCGATCACCCGCCCGGTGGCGTCGGTGATGGTGAACATCAGCCGATTGACGAACTTGTCCTGATTGGGCCCGGTGATCAGGCCGGCCGCCTGCAAGACGTTCAAAGACGCCCGCTTGGCCGCCGCGGCTCTGGCCAAGGCGTCCGACGCGTTCGGGGCCAGTCCCAGTCGCCAGGTCTTGATGCTGTCCGCTGAGATCTTCCGCTCGGCCAGATAGTCCCGAGCCTGCTTGCCCTTCTCAGGGTCGTTCAGATAATCCTGGAAGAATTGCATCGCCCACTTGTTGGCCTTCGCCAGCAGGTTCGGGTCGATCTCGTCGACTTGGCCGGAATCCTGCGACATCATCCGACGGACCGGCTGCAACTGGATGCCGGCGCGTTCGGCCAGTCGCTCGATCGCCTGAGGAAACGTCAGACCCTCGCGCATCTGCACGAACTTCAGCACGTCGCCGCCGGCGCCGCAGGCGAAGCATTTGTAGATCTGCTTGTCCGGGTTGACGTACATGCTCGGCCTGTGGTCCTCATGGAATGGGCACAGACCGAGCCATTCGCGGCCCTTCCTTTTCAGGCTGACGTGCTCACCGATCACGTCAACAATGTCATTCGCCTGCTGCACCCGGCTGATCGCAGCATGGTCATACACCCCTGGCATAGAACGCTACGCAAGTCCTTCCTTCGCGCCTTCAGCGGAAATCCTCCACCAGCCAGGGGTCAGACTCAGAAAAGACCCCGGCCCCGGCGATGTCACTCATAGGTTTAACTACTAAATATAGGGGCCGGCGAGACCGAAAGTCAAATCGTGCCAACGCAACCCTGCGTTTCATACTGAAAAACGCCATTTTGTCATGTTTAGACACTTGGCGAAACGATATGGAACGTCATCCAAGCCTCCAAACGGCATCGGGATGGGATCTGGGGAACTCAGGAAATCGAGGGGAAATCAAAACCTTGGAGACGGAAGAACCCAACGGCCGTCCGCGTGGTCGCCACCGCCAAATCCTCCAGACTGACGCCCTTGAGCTGCGCCAGAAACCGGGCCGTGTGGATCATCAGAGCAGGCTCGTTGGGCTTGCGGCTGCGGACCGGTTCGGGCGACATGTAGGGACAATCCGTCTCGATCATCAGCCGGTCCAGAGGGACGATCCGTGCGGCGTCTCGTGTCGTCTCGGCATTCTTGAACGTGATGACGCCCGTGAACGACACGAAGTACCCCTTGTCCAGGACCATTCGAGCCTGATCCGCCGAACCGCTGAAACAGTGAAAGACCACACCGGCAAGTCCCTCGCCGCAGCGATCAAGAATCTCCATCGTCTCGTCGAATGCATTGCGGGAGTGAATCACCACAGGCAAGCCCAATTCGCGGGCGATGTCAAGATGGGCTTCGAACACGCGCTTCTGGTCCGGCTGCTTGGAGAAATTGTAGTGGAAATCCAGGCCGGTCTCGCCGATCGCGACGACCTTCTCCTGTCGAGCCACCTGCTTCAACTCTTCCAGGGCCCGCAAATCCGCACTCTGGGCATCGTGAGGGTGAATCCCCACCGCCGCATACATATTCTCGTACCGCCCCGCCAGCTCAACAGCCCGCCGGCTGTCCTCCAGGAGCGTCCCGATCGTGATCCAGCTGGCGACCCCGACCGCCCGGCTCCGCTCCACCACGCCCGGCACATCCTCCGAAAGCGGCTGGAACGTCAGATGGCAATGAGTGTCAATCAGCGTCATCCATCACACCTTTCGCATCAAGTCTCTCTTGCAGTTGCCGAATCTCGTCGGACGGCGCGGCCCAGCGTTTGTCTGCCGCGGCTTGGGCCTTCTCCAGCGCGAGCCGGGCCTCGTCTTGCCGGGCGGGGAAGTAGTCCAACAGAAGGCCCGCATACCAGCACCAGTACCTCCCGCGATCCGGATGGAGTCGAAGCATCTCATCATAGGTCCTTTGCGCGTCATCCAGTCGGCCTGCCTTCGCCAGGCAACTTGCCAGCCGAGGCTGGTAGGGAGCGTTCGGATCGAGTTCCACCGCCCGTTCGGCGGCGTCCACGGCCTCCTGGTGCTTCGTCAGCGTTCTGAGGACTCCCGCCAGACACCACCAGCATCGAGCGTCTTTCGGATCCGCCTGGAGCAACTGCCGTCCGAGGGTTTCCGCCTGCTGGGGCGACATCTTCTCTAAGAGTTGCATCCGGAGCATCTCGATGTCCCGCGGGCGAATCCTGCCCATAGGGGTCATCGACTCCGCCGCCTTCAGGGCTTCCAGTGCTTCGACGCATTTCCCTTCGCGGTGCTCCGCCAGGAATCCCGCGTATCGGTACCAGCAGGAATCGCAGCCACATCGTTCCGTCATTCGCTTGTAGCACGACTCGGCTTCGTCCAGGCGTCCGAGGCCCACAAGCACGTTCGCCAGTCCGCCGTAGAACAACCCGTTTGGATCGAGATCGACCGCTCTTTGGGCGGCCTGCAGAGCCGCATCCATTTCACCCAGCCTCAACAGTGCGTCGCCGTAATGAAACCAGTAGAGCGGATTGTTGGGATCGATAGCGACGAGGCGTTCGGCGGCCGCCCTGTACTGGGCGGGAGGAATCAAAGCCAAGCGGTTGAACAAAGCCAGGCGGTCGTTCGGATCGACAGCCAACGCCGCGTCGCACTGGGCCAGGGCTTCCGCGTTGCGTCCCTGCGCAAGCAGCAGACTGCCGTAGCTCGCGTGGGCATGCGCGTGGTTCGGATCGATTTCCAGCGCCCGCTGATAGCTGGATTCCGCCAGATCGAACTGCTCTCTTGTCGGGCTGCGCGCGTCCCCTTCCGCCACCAGCGCCACCGCAGCCGCCAGCAGGTGCGACTGAACCGAATCAGGCCGCAGACGCGTCAACTCTCGAGCCGCCGTCTTGCACTTGCCGGGATCCTTCTCCCACAGGCCCTGGAAGTAGCTCATCACGAGCGAGAAGGCATGCTCGGCGTCGGGGATCGCCTCGACGTCGGCAGGCCGACCCAGAGCCGCCGTCTCCAGACCATGCTCCCTCAGGAGGGACAGGATCGGACGAATGCTGCACCCCATGGCGGTGGACCGCGAGGAACGGAAGAACCAGCCTCGCTCAACCGAACGACGGCCCAATTGCGTGAGGACCCCGGCGACTCTGTTCGTCCCTGGGACCAGCATCGCGGAGCCGCTCCAACCCGGAACCACCAGACGCGTCCCCTTGAGGCTGATGGCTCGGCTGGGAGCGCTTTCGTCCACGCCGGACATCGGCAGCAGTTCGGTTCGAACGTCTGCGGAAATGCGGTCGCTCTGCGGACGGCCCGCGATGAGAAGGCTCTTGGCGGCGATCAGTTCCTGCTCCGTGGCCAGGGGGAAGGCCGGATGAGAACGCCATGAGGCACGCAAGATCGCGACATCCGCCTGCTTGTCGATCGCGACGATGTCGAAATCGAAGACGTCGCCATAGTAGGGGCTGACCACCACGATATCCGTCGATACGGCCTGCCTGGAGGAGCCCTCGAAATCGACCACGCAGTGGGCGGCGGTCAGCAGGAGCGTGCCGTCGCCGATGGCAAACGCCACTCGCGGCCACTTGGCCGTGGCGACCAGTCCTTGGCGATGGTCCAGGTATCCAAGCACGACGATCGCCCGCGAGTCGAACCCCGACGAGTCTTGCAGCAACTTGTCGTCGGCCACGTCGGCCCCGGTGTCATCGCAGCCCCGACAAACAGGAAGGCCGACGGCGGCCACAACCAACAGGATTCTCGGAAGATGACTCCGCATCAATGGACTCCTCGGACATCGGTCCACAGACGATGATACCACCGTAGGCCGAGACTGTGAAGGCCAGGCCCGTCACGGCACGAAGGCGCGTTCGTAGTGGCGGATCACGGGCGGGCCCTGGCGGCCGAGGATCAGGGTGACGACGTCGAAACGCAGGGGGCGGTCTTCGATCTTGTGGACGGCCAGGAAGTGGCGGGCGGCCCGCGCCACGCGGGCGCGCTTAGCCGGGGTGACCGTCGCCTCGGCAGGACCGAAACGCTCATCGGCTCGGGAGCGGACCTCCACGAAGACCAGCGTACGATCAGCGTCCACCATGACCAGATCCAGTTCACCGACCTTTCAGGAGTAGTTGCGGGTGAGGGTTCGCAGACCCTTGTTCCGAAGGTAGCGTTCGCAGCGTCTCTCTCCCCACCGGCCCAGCCGGGCCCTGTCGTTCAGCAGCCTGCGTCGAATGAGGAACAGCATAGGATCTACGATTTACTATCGACTATTTACTATTGGGGCGCGCTACTCAGCAACGAGAGCGCGCCCTAGTTCATCAGATCGTAAATAGTAAATCGCAGATCGTCAATTACTTGCTGGTGTGCTCGCTGTGCCGCTGCGAGAGCTTGACGGCCTTGCCCGTCCGCTCGCGGAGGAAGTACAGCTTGGCCCGGCGGGTCTTGCCGCTGCGGGTGGGCACGATGTCCAGCACGTTGGGGGAATGGAGCGGGAACTGCCGCTCGACGCCTTCGTTGGCGACGATCCGCCGGACGATGAAACTCTCGCTGACGCCACGACCCTTGCGGGCGATGACCGTGCCGGTGAAGATCTGGGTCCGGGTCTTGTCGCCTTCCTGGATGCGGCAGTGCACGTCCACCGTGTCGCCGACCTCAAAGTGCGGTATCTCTTTCTTCAGGCTCTTGCTCTCAACTGCATCCAGTAACTTCGTTTTCACGGTTAATCTCCCGAGATCGTAAATCCAAACCACAATGAAACCCGTATTCTATGGAGGTCGCCCTCCGATGGCAAGGCATTTTTCGATGATTTTGGCGAATGCCCTGATGGATGGCCTACCCTTGTGTACGGAATCGGGGTTCTTCGCATGAAGCAGGAGATGCGGACATGCCGTAAGTCCTTGCTAAGGCGATAGATAGCTTCCACCGCCTACGGCGAGGCCCTTCGACGGCCTCCCTACTCGGCGTGGCGGGCCGCAGGCGAACCGGAAGGATGCATTTCCGACTCGCTCCCCAACCGGCTTCGCAGCATCCGTTGGACCTCTTCGATGTCTCCACGGACCTCGTCCACCGACCGCCCCTGAATCATCGCGACCTCGTCGGGTTCCCAGCCGTCGAGCACGTGCAGGGTGAACGCTCTGCGCCGGTCGGCGGGTGCATCGCTCAGCTGCGTCATCACCCACTTCATCTGATCGATCGCCGCCAACTGGGCCCAGGGCTCGTGGGCCTCGTGGCACGGCAGCACGTCTTCGAACGTCACTGGATTGGGGGTTTCCCAAATCGGGGTGTCGTCCGAGAGGAGGGGTTCCGGCGCTTCGAGGCCCGATCCGACCCCTTGCAACGAATCGTCCAGAGGCAGAGCCTCCCGCACCCTCGCGATCTGCTCGTCGAGCGTTTCGTGCAGAAGCTGAGTCAGCCATACCTCCAGGGGCCGACGGTCATCCCACCGGTCCAGTCGGGACCAGGCCCGCAGAATCACCTCGTCGAGCAGATCATCCACCACCACCTGCT
>CALEZT010000149.1 GCA_937927975.1 uncultured Phycisphaerales bacterium | reverse complement strand
ACCGAGATCTACACTCTTTCCCTACACGACGCTCTTCCGATCTCGACGATCGGCGTCGCTCCACTCTTCGAGGCCGTCGACGAGCCACTTAACATCCGCGTCATACAGCTTGTTGCGACGCCGCAGTTCCTCCAGGAGCCTTAGGAATTCCCGGTCCTGGCCGGCCGGTTTGTGTCGGGAGAATTTTCGGCCAAAGAGGTGATGTCGATGTTCCGACGGGTCTTTGTTCTGGTGCATAGTGAGTTCCTCCAAAACGAATGAAATGGAGTAGTCCTGCGAACGAAGGCCGTTGTCTGCGCCTATCGAAACCGGTTCTGTCGGCGTGCCGGCCAGCAGGGAGAGCACGCAGGCCAAAAACACGATGTGGATCGATCGTTTCATTGTTTGTGCTCCTCTTTGGATTCGGGCTGCTGTGATGTTCCAAACAACCAGAAAAAGGTGTTGACCGCTTTGCCAACGGTATCTCTGCGGGTCATGTTCTTAGACGTGTCCTTATCGACGTACTGCGTCGTCCCGCCCGGTCCGACGACGGCGGCGCGGTGCCTGGGGCAGGACAGATGCCCCGAGGTCGTCATCTGGGCGCAGTCGCTGCAGACCATGGAAAGTCGCTCCGCCTCCAACGGATTCATCTGCCCTTTGTCGACAAGGGGCTGGTATTCACGGCGGCAATAGACACACAAACCACCGAACTGACGGCCGTGATCTTTCTTGCCGTCGCTTTCGATCTGGCCCATTGTGATGGGGTGACCACAACCTGCGAGGATATACCTCTGGTCGTCACAGCAATGGACGATCTCGCCATTGGGCCCTCGATACCGATTGTCCTCATGACGCAATTCGTTAAATAGGCCCCCCATGGAGGCGGTCTCAATGCTGCGTTCCAGGGGCTGGACAGGGACGCCGTGACCTGGCCAACCGGGAGGACCCGGCGGCGGGGACTGGGTGGGGGGCGTCGCTGGCGCCGCGGTCTTGCCGGGTGAGCGGCCAGTAAGCCAATGCCAGAGCGTTGAAAGAAGATTTGTCATAGCCATTTCTCCGCGAACAGAGCCACCCACAAAAACTGGCCCATGCGCACGGCCAAACCTAGGACGATGCCTGCCACAAGCGCCATGATTACCAAGCTCGTGAAGAGCGTGAGCAGGTAGGTTGCTGCCTGGCAGAGCCCCTCAACGGCTTCGAATATTCGTTTGATCATGCCAATCTCCAGGAATGGGCAATACAATCCGTCACACGCACCGCCAGATGGTGATTGCCCTCTTATGAACATTTGCAGGGTTCCCGCGATGCTGGTCCTCTCAGGGACGACATTGATGGTGAGTACTTCTATCTTCAGTTGTCTTCCGGCCTAAGGAGCTCCTGAGCAACCGAGTTGCGTCCTTGGGTGCCTTCCTGATCGAGAACCCACTGACCACAGTGCAGGCATCGATGAGCCGTCTGCTGGCTGAACTCACCCGCCATGCGACTCAGCGTTCGCCGCTGCCGAAATGTCAGATCCTCATCGCGTGTGGCCACGCGAGAAAGCGCATTGAAGATGTCGTACTGGCTTGCGGTCGGCGGCAATTCATCTTCATGAAGTGCGCGTTCAATGGCATTCAGCATCCTGTCATTGAGTGAAAAGCGAGTTCGCTGCTGCCTGATGTACTCAATTGGCATTTGGTCCTTGTGAAGCAGATTCTTGAGCGCCTCGAGTTTCTCGGGCAGCTGCGCCCATGCCTGGCTAAGGAGGGAGAGGACTTGCCTCAGCATATCGTCCTCGTCGAAGCGACCGTTGACCAAACGTCTGGCTCGCAGTCGCTGGTCTTCTCGACATACGTGGATGACCGAGCCATTCGTGCACTGAAGCCGTCGAAGGTAGCAGGACACCTGGGTGCCGGCATTGCCGGACAGGTAGTGGACCACGTCGATACCACCGTTGATGATGTCGCCTGGTCTAGGCTGGTCTTCGATCTCCGGTGAGAAACAGCTTAACCACAAGCGCTGCGGAGTCGAATCGCAGCGTGCGACGCCTATCTTCTCAGGTGATAGCTCCCGTGGAAGGGAAGATCTAATGGCCTTCACCAGCTTCAGCGGGCTTATCCGAAGAAGCTGTGGATCATCAAAACCAGTCACCCGCATGCCGGAATCAAGACACACCTGGATCTGGCGAGGAATACCCCCATTGGAGAGAGACATTTGCCAGCACCGGTTGAAGAGCACGGACTGTGTGTCAGGTGGCAGCCGTCGGAAGAAGTGCTTTGGGATGTTCACTCTCTCGGCCAACTGGTCCAAGCTGTCGAAGGGAACGTGGAATTTGTTCTTGCCGGTGTCGAGGTAGCCGGCGTCTGTCAGGCTTATTCGCTCAGACAATACCTCGTACCGGCGTGATGATTTGTATGCCTCCTCCAGTCGCTCACTAAGTTGAATCAGATTTTCCATGGCTCATCTCCATCTTGGAATGCGGGGTCACGTATTCCGCACAATCGCTATCTACTGGGCTATTAGCGAACCGACGTATTTGCCCTTCTTCGATGGGCCACACGCCGGGCATAGTTGGGGCATTCACGTACTACCGGTGCATGGGGACTCTTGGTCCCCGCAGCACCCTTCCGCGACTGACCTCTCCATAAGGCTGTTGATGTTCACTTGCTGGTGCCGTTATGATAGGTGTTATGATTGGGCCGCAGTTGTTCGCCCGATAGGCACCGGAGATCGGAAGAGCACACGTCTGAACTCCAGTCACCGAATACGATCT
>CALEZT010000148.1 GCA_937927975.1 uncultured Phycisphaerales bacterium | reverse complement strand
GACCACCGAGATCTACACTCTTTCCCTACACGACGCTCTTCCGATCTTTGGAGGACAATCGCCTGCGACAACGCCAGCGACTCCAGGGCGCCCGCCATCTGCTGGCGGGTCTGCTGGTCTGCGGGACTTGTGGTCACGCCTACTGCGGGATCCGGACCGGCCGGCGAAACGCCCAGGGCCGCCAGTCGTCTCGCGCCTACTACCGCTGCATCGGCAATGACGCCGGGCACTGCGGGGGACAACGCCTGTGCTGGAATCGACCGGTTCGGGAGGACCGGCTGGACGAGGCTGTCTGGCGGGACGTCTGCTCTCTACTGCGAGAGCCCCAGCGGCTCGCTCGCGAATACGAGCGACGCCTGGCCCAGCCGGACCGGGATCAATCCATGGACTCTCTGCGAGCCCTGACCCAGAAGCTCAAGCGGGGCATCGGTCGTCTGATCGACGCGTACGAGAACGGGTTGATCGATCGCACGGAGTTTGAATCCCGACTGAACCCCGCTCGCCAGCGTCAGCAACAGCTCCAAGAGCAGATCGCGGCCGTGGCCGCAGAACAAAGCCGTCGCCAGGACCTCCAACTCGTCGTGGGCCAGATCGAAACGTTTGCCAGAAAGCTGGAGGGCAGCCTGGAACAGGCGGACTGGTCCACGAAACAGCAGGTGATTCGCATGCTGGTCAAACAGATTGAAATCGGCGAACAGAACGTGAAAGTAGTCTATAAGGTGGACAGCCTCCCTTTTGCCCAAGCCCCTGAAAGGGGCCGGTTGCAACATTGTCCATGGCGTGAATTTGAACTGGCACATTATCCGGGGGCAGGTCACCGTGAACGACCAGAAGAAACTTGTTGGCCTTGAGAGAGGTCTCGTATTTGAGAACGCTGTCTTTGGGAATGCCAATGCTGTACAGTGCCGCGCCAATAGCGCTGATGCCACCGAGAACGACGGCTCCTTCCAGGGCGCCGACGATCCACATTACGATCGGACCGCCTACGACGATCGGGCCAATTCCGGGGAAAAAAGACAAGGCCGACCCGAAGAGTAAGCCCCACAGACCGCCCCAGAATGCGCCCAGCTTGCCCCAGTACCTCATACGGTCGCCCGTGTTGTAGTAGCCCACCACCTGCTCATCGGAGTGGTAGTCTTTGCCTACGAGGGATAGCTTCTTGATGTCAAAGCCGGCCTTTTGGAGTTCCTTTACTGCATGCTCGGCGCCTGTGTGGTCATCGAAAATCGCTACAGTCGAATTCTGCTTTGACATGATGTGAATTTCCTATCCATTGTGCTCACGGTTTGAACTCCGATTTCGTCAGAAGCTCACAACGAGGATGACTTCGCCCATTGTGTATCGTTCCCGTACAAGCCCGGCCTATAGATATGATACGCCGTCGGCCGGCCCTTTATCTATGGGGTGTAACCCCACCTGGGATTGCTGCCGGCGGGCGTGAAAACAAAACCAACCGCCGCGAGAGTTTTCTCTGTGGCGGGGTCTCGACCGTCAGACTATCGAGCCGAGGGTGGATTGTCGGGTTTGACCCACGGCGGAGTCCTGACGGAATCCGTACTTCTTCCATGAGATTGCCATGACCGCCGCGAGCGCGTTCGCCGAAGATTCGGCACCAGAGGCATCGCGGAGAGGTATAACCGAAAGTTGTGGATGGAGAGGTGGAGAAAAGCGGCGTATCATCCTTGCGGTTGTAGGAACGATTGGAGTTCAAGGAAAGGATACGCCACATGGAACAGAGTACGTTACGGGCCGGCGGGAAACGGAACGCCGGCACTGTTCGTAGAGGGGTGGAACCAACGACTCCTACTGACCGGAGTCTTCATGCCGGGGACGACGGAAGTTCCGCAGCCGCTCCTGCGTCGCTCTCCCGGCGGAACATCTGGCTGCTGCCAGGGTCTTGGAATCATAGCAGACCATGTGAAGGCGGGGGAGGAGAAGCAAAAAAGGGACAGGGCAGGCAGAATCGCATGGATGCTGGTACCCGGCGGAGTGATGGCCGCCCGGGACGACGGAGCCGTGGCCGTGGCCGGGGACTCTCCTACAAGAGAACAGAAGAAGCCTCTGACCCCAGAATCCCCGACCGATCAATGATGTCTGCGTGATACGTGCATCGCCCGGCAGGGAACCAAACGCGTATTGAAGACGATTTCTAACCCCCCAGGCACTCCTCGGCGGCTGGTTCCAGCCAGATCGTCTCGATCTTGTCAAGATGGTCACCTCCCTCACCTATTGGCACCGTCCCTATACGTGGGATGTCGACGGTCCATCGGCCGGGCCCCATGCGAATCGACGGCGAGCCTTCCTCGACTCCTTCCGTCTGGAACGAACCGCTGGCTGTCGCGGGATAACCCATGAAGCTGCCGGCAAAGTTCCAGACACCGCCGCTCTTGCCGGCAGGAGTGAAAGCGAACCGGCCGATCATGGGGACGCCGGCCAGGCTCGCCTCGGCCTGCAGGCTGAACGGTTTGTCCAGACCACCGCAGATCGTGCCGGTCACACGGTAGGCATCCCAATAGAATCCGTCCACCCGCCATCCCCGGGACCAATCCTTGAGCGGAAAGAAGCGCTCGCCAAGGTCCCAATGGCAGGTCTTGAGGATATCGACAGCCGCCCCGATCGCACCCGTGGCCGACGGCGCAGCCCCGAAACTCAAACCGGCAAAGAAGGTGTCAAAGATGGTCTTTCCCGTCACCGCTTTCGGCTGAGCAGAGACGTGAACGGAGAATTCCCGCATCACGCGTTCTGCATCTGGGGGGAACTCTTTCGATTGTGCTTTGCCCAGCACAGGCAAGGCCACCTCCCCATGGACGTTCGTATCCTGGCGCATTGTTTGGTAGTCCGCGAACAAGACATACTGGCCGAAACCCTTGCCCCCTTCAAAGGCGAGCTCTGTCCCGGCAATTCGACCTGAGGTAGGAAACTCCAATGTCACGCCGAAAGCATTGAGCACGAAGCTGGAGAGGCAGGCAACCAGGTTGTCACCATCGGGGAGCATGCCAGGATCGGACATCAGGCGGAAATGGATTGTCGCCGGATCTCCATCGCGCGTGTACCGCGTCCGCTGTAGTACATCCGGCTCCATGATGGAGTCGACCTGGAGTGAGGCGAGTTGCATCATGAGCGTGAGTATGCTCGTGACTGCACCGATCTTGGCGGTAAGATTCTTGACATTATTGATTTTGATCTCCGACACGCCCATCTGCCTTTGGACAATCTCGACGAAGCCTTGCGTCCCGTCGATCATGCCGGGAAGCTGGAAGCCTCCTCCCAGTTTGTTCAAAAACCAGTTCAGCCAGTAGGTAACATCCTCGCTGCCGGCGGCCTCCGCACAGTTCTCCTTCGCCTGTGCCTGTACGTTCAATGCTACGGAGACGTCTGGTTCGCTTACACCCGCGACAGCCAGGGGCGACCTCGTACTCACTAGGTTGGCGGCTTGCTCGCTGAGGTGGCCACTAGTCGAGATCGCCTCCTCTGCCGCGACGTTTATGACGAGGCCGCGGATCACCACCCACGATAGAAGTTCTGCCAGGTCTCCCGTGATGTATACCTTGTCGGCGGTGACATTGGGATCGAGCAGGTTGACGTCCGCTCTTGCCCGCATCACCAACTCGGCGGTGAACAGGCCAAGCAACCGCTTCTGAGCATCCGTTGCGAGGGCGGCTGCCCGCAGGTCTTGTAGGAGCACGGCACCGGCCTGTTCGGTATCGAAGGGCATCTGGTGGGAGTCGTTGAAGATCTTGACGAAATCCGTGAGCGGGAAGCTTACCCGTGAGGGAATCATGCCCGCTACATACCACAGCCGCCAAAAAGGCGGTCCGACAGGGTCGTCACCCGTCGCCGTGAGAGCGATCCCATTCGGATCAAAGACCGGTATGCCCATTGCCTCGTAAACGGCCAGCCAGCCGGCCAGACGATCTGGCGAACCCTCTCCCACTGCTTCGGCCAGCGCCACAGCCCGGGCCTCTGGTGCGCCATCAGGGATTGCCAAGGGTTTGGGAGGTACAGGGACGATTGGAGCAGAGTATGCGTTCGCAAACGGCACAGCCAAGACCATCGCCACTGCTACCCACAGCCGGCGCGGAGTCGGCCGCGCTGTGGCCATTCGTATCCCTGCAACAAGGTGTCGTCCCTTTGCGATTTGGTCGTGCGGGTGCATGAGCATTCTCCTACTGTCTATTGTGAAAGTCCTTACGAAAGTACTGGCGACATTGTGCATGCGACCGGAATCACAGAACAGATCATAAGCAGGAAGCCAGCAACGATTCCTGCCCCCAGCGTGAGAGAATTGAGCGTTCGGTCTGTGTTCCATATTACCCGTCTCGACTGCGGGGATATCAACGCTGCGTCGGTCAAGACAATTAGGATCTACGCCTAGATCCGGGCCTGGTTGCCGCATTCACGAATTTTGGCGAGAAAAGTCTCAGAAGGGGTGATTTGGGATTGGCGAGAATCTGGGTAAGGCGGCATTCCTCCAAGTTCTATACCCAGGCAGATAAATGGAAATTGAGAATCTCTATTATCGGTTATGGAAGAACCCACGGGGTCCCGCTCCCGTAAACGGGCCAGACTGCATATAGCCGATCTGCATCGACCTGCAAACGGAATGGAGAATGGCAATGAAAGAACACGCATTTCTCGCGGTGGGTTTGATTCTGGTTGTATCGGTTTCTTTATGGGCTGCGGAGCCCCCCTGGGAGGCGTGGCCGGCACCGAGCAACGGGGCAGAGCTCAATGATAGTGCGGGGGAGTATGCACTAGCTGCCGCCGGGGTCGAAGTTGACAGAGGCACCATTCTCTTCGAGTACTACTGGGGCGCGAACGGGTCCGTCACCCTGCTGGCCAACCTGCCCACCTTCGCGGACTACCCGGATGACAGGCAATGGCGTACGAGTCTTGAAGGGCCGACCGATTGGAGAGACAACTACGGCACCTACGTGCGGGGCTACCTGTATCCCCCTGGGACCGGCAATTATACCTTCTGGATCGCCAGCGACGACCAGAGCGAACTGTGGCTGAGCACGGACGAGAGCCTGGATCATGGAGCGAGGATCGCCAGCGTGCCGGGTTGGACATCGCCCCGCGATTTCGACAATATAGGCGGCGGACTCGGCGGGCCTCAACAGAAATCCACCCCCATCCGGCTGACAGCCGGCAAGAAGTACTACATCGAGGTCCTGCAGGCGGAAGGTATTGTTGGCGACAACTTGGCCGTGGCTTGGCAGGGTCCGGGCATTCCGCAACGGGCGGTCATCGCGGGCAAGTACTTGTCTCCTTTGATCGGGCCGCAGGACGTGACCGACCCGCATCTCCTCGGTTGGTGGGAGCTGGATGAGGGGACCGGTATCACGGCGTCCGATTCATCTGGTCATGGTAGCATTGGGCAGCTCACGAATGGACCGGCCTGGATACCCGGTAGGATCGGAATGGCCTTGCGGTTCGACGGGGTCGATGACTATGTGCGGATCCCGCACAGCGTCAGCCTTCTTCCTGGCGGCAACGAAGTGACTGTGTCGGCCTGGATCTACGCCGAACGTTACACGGGCCCTGACAACTCCCAATGGCAGGCCATTCTTTCCAAAGGGGATTCGCCGCGTCTGTACAGTCTCTACATGGCCGCCAGCGGGGAACTGCACTTCAGCACCGGCCCGGCCGGGGCATATTTCGGCAGCCTCAGCACCGGCCACGTTCCCCTCCATGAGTGGGTGCACGTCGTTGCGATGGTCAGCGCGGGCCGGCACGCCTACTACATCAATGGCGAGGCGGCCGGTGTATCGGGTACGGGCGCCACTCTTCCTTCCGGCAACACCTCTGCCGTGGCCATCGGCAGAACGCCGGCGGAAAGCAACAAAGAGCACTTCAAGGGAATGATCGACGACGTCCGCCTCTACGACCGGGCTCTGTTGCCGGGTGAGATCCGGTGGCTGGTGGGCGGTTTCCAGGGGGAGTACTTCGCCAACATGACTCTGTCGGGCACTCCGGCCCTGACGCGTCTCGATCCTCAGATCAACTTCAATTGGGGTGGTGGCGAGGTCTTCTCGGGCACTTGGGACCTCTGCTCAGTCCGATGGACCGGTGAGATCGTGCCGGCATTTACGGAGGCGTACACATTCTATGTCAACACGGACGACGGCGCCCGGCTGTGGTTGGATGACGACCTGATCGTCGATGCCTGGCAAGACCAGGGGCCTACGGAGCACGCCGGTGGACCGAGGCAGCTTGTTGCCGGGCAGAGGTATTCCCTTCGCCTGGAATGGTATGAGAACGCCGGGGGTGCGGTCTGCGAGCTGCGATGGTCGAGCCTGTCCACGCCCAAGCAGGGGACCCAATCAGGGCCCCAGCCCCTGCCGGGGTCAGGCGCAGGCGGCAGCCCCACGATGATCCTGAACCCCTCCAGCGGCCCAGCGGGGACTGCCGTAACGATCACCGGCAGCGGTTTTGCACCCAACACCTCCGGCGATGTGACCTTCGCGAATGCGACCAACTCTGTGACGACGACTCCGGACGGCGCCTTCTCGACCATCATGACGGCGCCCTCCGTGCCGGGCAACTACCCAGTCCAGGCCGACATCCCGTCCGGTGGGTCAATCGAGGCATCCGCAACCTTCACCATCACAGGCCCCAGCATCACCCTGAGCCCCACCAGTGGCCCTGTGTATAGCTCAATAGACTTCACCGGCAGCGGCTTTGCCGCCATGGACTTTGGGATTGTGTTCTTTGATAGCAACCGCGATGGCATCAGGGACCTGGGGGAGGACTTCTGTTGGGCCTTGGAGGTGAACGGTCATTTAAGAAGTATTGGGCCTTTCCTACTCGTGCCCTTTGTACCGGGAGGTGACTACCCCGTGCGAGCCGACGTCCCGGAGGGCGGGCCGATAGAAGCCTCGGCGACCTTCACTGTCATTCTTTCTGGTCCGACGCTGTGGCTGGACCACGGGCCTGTTGGTACCCTCACGTCGATTGTTGGCACCGGGTTTGCGGCAGGAGAGAACCTTGGTCCTGTGTTCTTTGATCGCAATGGGAACCGCCAGTTGGATCCGGACGAGCCAGGCATGAACGTGACTACATTAGCGAACGGCACGTTCTCAGCCCTGCTGACGGTCCCCTCAGTCGTTCCGGGCAATTATCTGGTGTGGGCCGATTTTCCATCCAGCGTGTATTCATTCACCTTCACCGTGACACAGCCGTACATACTCGTAAACCCCTCCACTGGAAGTGCAGGTACCCAGGTACAAATTACCGGCTCCGGATTCATACCCATGAAAAGCGGCAGTGTGTTCCTTGATCTTAACGACACCGGCCTCTGGGAGCCCGGTGAACCGGGACAGAATGTGACGACGGATGCCGTCGGTAGTTTAATACCAGGATTCCTCACTGTGCCTGACTTCGCGCCCGGCTCCTACTACGTGCGGACTAATATCCCTGGCGATGGCGGGCCGGTGCCAGTCAACGCTCTGTTTCTATTGTGGTAGAGCCTCGACGAGAAGGCCGGGTGGATCTTCGCCGGACAAATTGACAAATAGGGACTGTCCCTCGGTCGCTCGGTCGCCAGATGTCCCCCGCAAAGGGGGAACCACGTCCTCGCCCGAGGACCACCACCGGGACGACGAGCAAGGTCCGCATGGGGTGTGGAACCCTTTTTGTGACGGTCAACAAGGATGAGAAGGGAATCTGCGAGGTGTTCGCCAATCTGGGCAAGGCTGGCGGCTGCCCCAGTCAGTCGGAGGCTACGTGCCGGGCGGTGTCGGCGGCATTGCGGTCCGGAGTGGACACGGCCGTGATGGTCGACCAACTCTCCGGCATTCGGTGCCTTTCGGCCGCCGTGGCCCGCAAGGCAAACAAGGAGGTGCAGGTGCTCTCGTGTCCGGATGCGATAGCCCGGGCCATGAAGGAGGCGATGGGTGCTGTCGATCTCGAGCCGCTCTCTGCCTTCCGACAGGTCTGCCAGGAGTGCGGCCGGCCCACGCGGCGGGAGGCGAACTGCGTGGTCTGCGACTACTGCGGTGACAGCAAATGTGGATGAGAAGGCTTCGGCCGGAATCACCTACTGCAAGAGTAGAATACATCGTACCAGAGCATGGATTGTGAACGGATGCCTTTGCCAACCGCGAGATTATCGGCCGGGATCGTGGCGACGGAGATCTCACGAACACCTTCCATATACTGTCATTCTATGACAGTTTCTTTTGAAGGTGCTTGCCAAATCGGCCGAGAATCAGTATTGTTTCCAGATACTGTCATTCTGCGACAGTATCTGTATGGCCTGAGGCAAATAGATGAACAAGGTGCCTGAACGAGTATTCGAGCGGTTACCCTGGAGCCAGTTCACCACCCAGGACCTGGCCGTCCTGTTCCCTGGCAGTGAAGACCGCCGATACGGCCTTGTGAAACGGGCCCTGGCCAGCGGCGAGATCATTCATATTCGGCGGGGCCTGTACTGCCTCGCCCCCAAGTACCAGAAGAAGAGCGTGAACCTCTATGCGCTGGCGCAGCACAGATCGGAAGAGCACACGTCTGAACTCCAGTCACCGAATACGA
>CALEZT010000147.1 GCA_937927975.1 uncultured Phycisphaerales bacterium | reverse complement strand
CGTGAGGATCTGACACTTTCTGAATAGGGGAGATTGCGTATGAGCAACGTGCGGCCGATCCTGCGTCTGTGTCTCGTGATGCTCTGCGGCCGATGTCTTGCCGCCGAGAAGCCCAATATCCTGTTCCTGCTGTCCGACGACCACAGTTATCCCTATCTGGGCTGCTATGGGAACACGGACGCTCGCACGCCGAACCTTGACCGGCTGGCGGCGCAGGGCATGCGATTCGATCGGATGTTCGTTGGGTGCCCACAGTGCGTACCGTCCCGCGCGTCGTTGATGACGGGCCGTTCGCCTGTGGCAGTCCGCATGGTTCGCTTCACGTCACCGCTGCCCGCTGAAGTGCCGGCTCTTCCGGATCTGCTCCGCGACAAGGGGGGCTATTTCACCGGCGTGGCCGGACGCAGCTATCACCTCGATGGTCCCGCCACCTCTGGAGAACGCGGAGCGCCGGTGATCGGCGGCGCGCTGGACCGACACAAACTTCGCCGGTTCACCGATCGCGTGGACTACGTTGAACAGGGAGGCGGCATGCGCGATTTCGGCGGCAAACTGGCGGCCTTTCTCGATGCGGCTCCGAAGAACCAGCCGTGGTTCTTCTGGCTGGGTTTCAGCGATCCGCACCATGTCTGGAATACGCAAGGTCCGCAGGGAGTGCCCGATCCCACCAGGCTCACGCTGCCGCCTCATCTGCCCGACCTGCCGGGCGTGCGAAACGATCTTGCCCGCTACATCGCCGAGGTGGAGCATCTCGACGGCGACGTACAGTCGGTGCTCGACACGCTCGAACGACGGGGCTTTGCCGAAAACACGATCGTCGTCTTCATGGGCGACAACGGCATGGCGATGCCCCACGGCAAAGGCTCGCTCTATGACCCCGGCATCAACGTGCCTCTTCTCGTGCGCTGGCCCGGCGTGGTCAGGGCCGGTGGAGTCACGAAGGAGCTGATCTCCGGGGAAGACTTCGCGCCGACGCTGCTCGAGGCCGCGGGACTTGTCCCGCCGAAGGAGATGAGCGGCGTCAGCTACCTGAAGCTGTTGCGGGGTGAGCGATTCGAGGGTCGCCAGCACATCTTTGCCGAGCGCGGCCCGCACGGCGGCGACGGCGGCATGAAGCCCGACATCCTGGCGTCCACCTTCGACCTGGCCCGCTGCGTCCGGTCCGCGAGATTCAAGCTGATCTACAACTGCACGCCGCACCAGGCGGTGGCGCCGGTCGACAGCCAGCGCGATCCTGGCTGGCAGGAAATGAAAGCGGCCTTTGAAGGGGGCAAGCTGGCGCCGGAATTCGTGCGCACCTACTTCACGCTGCCGCGTCCGACCTACGAACTCTACGATCTCGACGCCGACCCGGGCGAACTCGTGAACCTCGCCGGCAACAAGGAATATGCCCAGATCGAGCGAGAGCTCAAAGAGGCTCTGACCGAAAAAATGGTCCTTGATTGGGACTTCCTCCCGACGCCTTTGCGCTGAAACCTCGACGAAAACCGGGACTCAAGGCAATGCCCTACACGAAGCAGATCTCCAGCGTAGTCTTTACTCTGTTGCTGGCTCCTGTAGCGGTCCCGCGGGCGAGCGGCGCCGCCGCGCCCGTGAGACCCAATATTCTGTTCATCATGGCCGACGATCTGGGCTGGCGCGACCTGGGTTGCTTTGGCAGCCGATTCCACCAGACGCCCAACCTGGACCGGCTCGCGGCTCGCGGCGTTCGGTTCACGCAGGCCTACGCAGCCAATCCGCTGTGCTCCCCGACCCGGAGCAGCGTGCTCACGGGTCTGTGGCCGGCGCGTACCGGCATCACGGCGCCGGTTTGCCATGTCCCGCGCGTGGTCCTGGACAAGCAGCTCGTCAAGGGCAATCCGAAGATGCGCGTGCTTGTGGCCGACAGCATCACCCGCTTGAAGACCGACTACGTCACGCTGCCCAAGGTGCTGCGCGACGCCGGCTATCGCACGGGACATTTCGGCAAATGGCATCTTGGCGCGGAACCCTATTCCGCCCTCCAGCACGGCTTCGACGTGGATTGGCCGCACTGGCCCGGACCCGGACCCGCGGGCAGCTACGTCGCACCGTGGAAATTCCCACCGGCCCTCGGGATCAAGAGCAGATCGGACGAGCACATCGAGGACGCGGTGTCGTCGCGCGTTGTGGAGTTCATCCGCGCGAACCGGGACCGGCCGTTCTATGTTAACTACTGGCCGTTCAGCGTCCACGCGCCGTACGATGCAAAGGACCCGCTCGTGGCGAAGTATCGCAGGCTGGCCGATCCGAACAGTTCTCAGCGCAATCCGGTCTATGCCGCGATGGTCGAGAGTCTCGACGAGGGTGTAGGTCGCGTGCTTGCCGCAGTGGAAGAATGCGGTCTCGCCGACCGGACCGTCATCGTGTTCTTCTCCGATAACGGCGGCATCAGTTGGGGTGGCCCGGGCGACACCGTAGAACACAAGAGCACTCGGTTCCAGGCCGACATGACGGCGCCGCCCACGAGCAATCTCCCGTTGCGTAACGGCAAGGCGAGCCTGTACGAGGGCGGCGTGCGGGAGCCCTGCATCGTCCTGTGGCCGGGCGTGACCCAAAAGGGCACGACGAACGACGCCGTGATCCAGAGCATCGACTGGATGCCCACGCTGCTGGACATGGCTGGCGTGCCGCTGCCGAAGAACGTCAGGCCCGACGGCGTCAGCCTCGCGCCGCTGCTCAAAGGCGGCACGCTCGCACGCGACGCCATCTTCTGCCACTTCCCCCACGACACGCCCGCGAGCGGCCAGCATCCCGGCACGAGCGTACGACGAGGCGACTGGAAACTCATCCGCCTCTACGCACAGAACGACGACGCCACCGACCGGCTTGAACTCTACAACCTGCGCAGCGACCCCGGCGAGATGGAGAATCTCGCCGCGAAGGAGCCCGAACGGGCCCGCCAATTGAACGCCCTCATCACGAAATTCCTCGTGGACACCGAGGCCGTCGTGCCCGTTCGTAATCCGGGCTACCGGGGATGATCCGCCCGTCTTTCAGCCCCCGGCGGGCCGCGATCCTCTATAGTCTGATTGCCAGTTGCAAGCTCTGCGGAATCGATCCCTTCCTGTACCTGCGTGACGTCCTGGAGCGAATCAACACCCATCCGGCCAGCCGGATCGATGAGCTGACGCCCCCCCCCAGTGGAAGGAGCGGTTCTTGCCCAAGATCTCTCTGCCGCGCTTCCCCCCAGACCAAGAATCGAACCGCGTAAGCAGCCTCTCCCGATCCCTCCATCATCCTCGTCTTACGTTCGATCAGTCACGCATCTTCTGCAAGAGCTGCCAGGAAGGCGTGGTCATCGCGGATCTGCCGGCCCGTCCCATCGAGCAGGGCCGGCCGGGAGAAGGGTTGCTCGCCCACGTGTTGACCAGCAAGTACTGCGACCACCGTGTGCCACGAACTTGCACAAGAAAGGAGGTGCTGACAACGCAAGGAACTGTGAAGGAGATGAGGGGAGGTCCCTCGAAGCCGGTTTACAGGAGCAGGCTTCAAACCACCTTAAGCTGCTCTGGTCAAGAGCCAGGGTGGTGAGCGTTAAGGAAAAGGCATGCCGAGACATGCCAGGTAGGAATTCGGAAGACGAGCGAAAGCGAACCGCTGATGACGTGTCGTAAAGTATCTCACCGATGTCAAAACCGGCGGGTGATGGTTAAACCGGGATCAGTCTGGGCGGAGCCTGTTGACGGCCCAGGTGGCATCCGGCATGAAGGCGGCGTGAACCGAGTTCAGGCTCTTTCACGGAACGTGGGAACCTGTCGTCCCGATGCTAAGGGAGACGCTCAAGCGGCGGACCCGCAAGAGCCAGAGTACCGATGCGGGGCACAGGGGCGGAACACCCCGTAGTAGCTGTGAAGTCCCGTAACGGGGATGGAGCCAAGGGGGTGTGTCATTCGGCGTTAGCCCAAAGGACAACCTGCAAAGGGAGGATTCTATGAGCAACGCAAAGCCGTACAGTATTTCCCGGGAACTCGTCTGGGAAGCCTGGAAGCGTGTCCGGGCCAACCAAGGGACTGCCGGAGTGGACGAAGAGTCGATCCAGGACTTTGAGGGAGGTCTCAAGAACAACCTCTACAAGATCTGGAATCGCATGTCGTCGGGAAGCTACTTTCCTCCGCCGGTACGGACGGTCATGATCGATAAGTTCGGAGGCGGGCAACGAAGGTTAGGCATTCCCACCGTCGGAGACCGTGTGGCCCAGATGGTTGTCAAGATGGTCCTGGAACCCCTGGTGGAACCGCACTTCCATCCGGACTCCTATGGCTATCGACCGGGCAAGTCTGCCCATCATGCCGTAGAGCAAGCCCGGCGGCGGTGTTGGAGCCATGCTTGGGTTCTGGATTTGGATGTCCGCGGATTCTTCGACAACATCGACCACGAACTGATGTTACGAGCGGTGCGTACGCACATCGACTGCCCGTGGGTTCTTCTCTACATTGAACGGTGGCTGAAGGCCCCTGCACAATTGGAGGATGGGACCCTGGAGAGTCGGGAGAAAGGGACACCGCAAGGGGGCGTCGTTAGCCCCTTGCTTGCGAACCTGTTTCTGCATTATGCCTTCGATGAATGGATGCGTCGGAATCATCCGCCGATCCCCTTCGAACGTTATGCGGATGACATCATTGTGCACTGCTCCACCGAAACGCAGGCTCAGGAGATGCGACAAGCGATTGACGAACGATTCGGGCGATGCAACCTACAACTGCACCCGGAGAAAACGAAGATCGTCTACTGCCAGGACAGCAACCGCAAGGGCCGCTATCCGATCGAGCAGTTTGACTTCCTGGGCTTTACCTTTCGGCCTCGCAAGGCGAAGAACCGTCGCGGAGAATACTTCGTCAGTTTCAGCCCTGCCATCAGTCGCAAAGCGACCAAAGAGATCCGTCACACCATGAGGCAATGGGGACTGCAACGCCGCAGTGACAAGTCGTTGGAAGACTTAGCTCGCATGTTCGGCCCCCAGGTTCGGGGATGGGTCAACTACTATGGCCGCTTTCGTCGATCGGCGCTCTATGGCGTCTTTCGTCCGCTGAACCAGGCCTTGATGCGCTGGGCTACCAGGAAATACAAGAGACTGAGAGGTCATCGTCGAAGAGCAACCCAGTGGGTCGAGGCGGTTGCCCGCCGACAGCCCGAGTTGTTCGCTCATTGGCAGTTGGCCGCTCCACTCGTGCATGGCTGAATGATAGGAGCCGGATGAGTCGAGAGGCTCACGTCCGGTTCTGGGAGAGCGCGGGGGCGAGATTCCCCCGCGCCACTCACCAACCACTGCACCGACAGGAAGCGATCTTCCAACGCCATGGCGTGCACATCGCCCGCTCGACGCTGTCCGGGGTTCAGTGGACACGACGGCTCCTTTCACTATTCAATGCGAGAAGGCGTGGCCCAGTCCCTCACGAAAAATGAAGAAACTTCGGCTCAGCGGTCGCCGATTGTGTCGATTTGTCCGAGTTCCACGCGTAGCCACGAGCGGGCGTAGTCCCAGTACCGTTCGGCGGTGGCGTGGGAGATGTCCAGGGCCTTCGCCGCCTGCTCGATTGTCAGGCCGGCGAAATAGCGAAGTTTGACCAGTTCGGCCTTGGTCGGGTCTTGCTGGGCGAGTTTGGCCAGGGCCTCATCCAGCGCCAGCATCTCTTCGGGCGGCGACGCGTCGTCCACCGCGAGGGATTCGACCAAATCCACCGGCTGGAGGCGGCCGCCGTGCTTGAGCGTCTGCTTGTGGCGTGCGTTCTCGACCAGAAGCCGGCGCATCGCCTCCGCGGCGGCGGCAAAGAAATGTCCATGGTTCTCCCAACTCTGCGGCTCATCTCCTACCAGGCGGAGATAAGCTTCGTGGACCAACGCGGTCGCTTGGAGGGTCTGTCCAGGTGGTTCGTGCGACAGCCTCTGTGCCGCCAAGAGCCGGAGTTCTTCATAGACCAGCGGCAGGAGTTCGTCTGTAGCCTTGGCGTCCCCCCGTTCGATGGCATTCAAGATGCGTGTCACATCACTCATGCCGACTCCCCACCGTGTCAGATCCCAGACACCCTTATTTTGGGCGCGAAGCGGAGAGAATGCAAGTGATTTGCTCCTACCACAGCACTCGGGATGGGTCTGTCTGGCCCTCCATCACGCCGGCGTCTGGGCCTCTCGCCCTGCCCCGCCGAGCAGCAATAGTGGCCCGCCCCCCTGCTCTCCCTCCCCCACTTTCAAAAATAGTCTACCATGATTCCAATACCCCTGGCAGCAACCAGGCGTTCCGCAGGGAAACCGACGCCCGGAGCGGCTGCGAAACCTGTCTCTTCTCGTCGCCGCCGCGGGTCGTCACCGACCTCCTCCGCCCACGTATGCACATCCTGAATATCCCCCTCGCCGCTCGGCACCCCCGGCACCCTTCTGATGAACTGCCGGCAGGTACCACAACGCATACACGCTGAGTCCAGCCTACAATTACACCTTGTGATCCTGAAAGAATTTTGATATGTCATCGAAAGATCACCGCGGAGACATCCCTTCGTCATAGCCACTGTTTACAAACGCATCCAACGCATGACCACGATTGGAGCACGTTATGACCGACGGCCCTTTCGACAAAATGGACGGTTTCATCAAAGCGATCCGGTACATGGCTCCCGTAAGAACCCGCTCCGTGTGGGACGAGCACTTTCTCGTGTCGCCAGGATAGTGGGCCGGTCACCCGAAAATCAGCGGTGTAACAGCAGTGTGTCCGCTGCCGTGGCAAGGGCTATGAGATAATTGACTGTTGGCAGAAGCAAAAGGGTCCACATAAGAAGACATGGCCAATTGATAATTGAATGAAGCCCAACAACGTTGAAACCGCGACCCCAAGACAACGAGAACGACCTGAACCCGGCCGACATCGGTGGATGCTCGGTGTGCAGAGAGCTTCTTGTCAATCTGGGACGGTTCTTCGAAATGCTGGAGGCCGTCTGCGATTCCCAACGGTCCGATTGGCTCACTGTCGAAGATGTCGCTGGGGAGCTCAAGATCTCAAAGTCAATCGTCTACCGACTGATCCGCAACGGCGACCTGGAGGCCGTTGACCTCGTGGTCGGCGACGAGGGCAAGATGCCCCAGAAAGGACACTTTCGTATAAAGCGGTCGGCCCTCAATCAGTATCTTGGGGCCAAGAGAGTCAAACCTCTGTCGAACCCACCTGTTCGCCCGCCTGTCCGCCGGTTCCCGAAGGTGAGGAATCACTTGGGACTATGAGCTTTCGGACATTGTTCACGACTCGGTCCGTTTGCTCCGAGACATCCTGCACATAGGTTGTAGCCATTCTGAGATCGGCATGGCCAAGCAGTCTCTGAACGGCAAATGGATCGCCGGATCTTGCGGCTAGTGTTGCTGCAGTTCTCCGAAGAGTATAGAAGCCGACGCCTCTTGGCATCTCCATACCTACGTTTCTCATGAGCTTTGAGAAGGCCTTGCTTATGGCATTGTCATTTGAGTACGTGACATTTCCATGCTCGTCAGTCCCCGCTATTGTCCTCACCCACGGGTTCCCCTTTGATGTGTAGAATACAAGATCGCCTGATTTCGGAACCTCCTTCAACGCCGCGATTGTCTCAGCCCAAAGTGGCAGATTCCGTGAAATGCCGGTCTTAGTAACTATCTCAAAAGGCTCAGGCGATGGAGACGGCGATACCAGAGCAGG
>CALEZT010000146.1 GCA_937927975.1 uncultured Phycisphaerales bacterium | reverse complement strand
CGCGATGGCTCTGCACAAGGAAGAGGAGCGGATCTGCCGCCAGTTGGGGAATCTGCAGGGGCTCGCGATATCACTCATCAATCAGGCATCGACGCTCCAGAAGATGGGTCGCGCGAGGGAGGGCTTGCCGTTGACCGAAGAGGCGCACAAGATCGCCACCCGCCACGGCTACGCCTCGCTCGCCAAACAGATCGAGCCCATTCTGAATGCCGTCCGGCAGGCAGCACAGAAGGACTGAGTCTTCGTTCAACCTCCGAATACGTTGTCCACGAGGCGGTCGTAGAGCCTGAATAGGCGTGTGTCTTTCAGTTTGCCCGTAACGGCGGAACGGAGAGAATGGTGGTACCAGGCGGTGTCCTCTTGGGAGGCGTTGAAGGAAGACCAGACGACATCGCCGTGGAGGTGGAGTTCGTCGCGGAGGCTGCCGAGGTTTGCGAGTTTGTCGGCGATGAGGACCAGGAGCTGGTCGCGGGAAGCGTGTGTGCAGGCTTGGATCGTGTGCTCCTTGCGGGCTCGCCAGGTTCGGGTCTTCTCCTCTCGGGTCGCGGTGGGGCCTTTTCCGGGCTCGGTGGCGAACTGGACGAGGCTCAGAATATAGGGGCCGAAGTCTTGTTCGAACTGCTTGGCCGTGTAGGGCGTGTCCTCCAGAGTATCGTGCAGGATGCCGGCGACGACCACATCCTCAGAGACGCCGGGCTCGGACAGGAGGATGCGGGCGACGTCGAGGATGTGGACAATGTAAGACGCCCCGCCGGCCTTACGGATCTGGCTTTTGTGACACTCGAAGGCCGTCATCAATGCTCTTTGGACGTTGTCCATTTCTCCTGACCTCACGTACATGCAATTCTGAAGGACCAGGACGGCATTGTACCCGCCGGAGGAGCCCCCGCAACCTTCTTTGGCGGCGGTTGGTGATAGGTCAACCCCCGGCCAAATGTGCTTTGCGGGACCGGGGTATTCCTGTAGAATGGGTGGGACTGATAATCCTCTTTGGGAGATGCTTATGGCTATTGCACTGACGGTGCTGGAGGAAACGAGCCCGGGGATCGGGGCCTGCGTGCTCCTGGAATACGAGGGAAAGAGACTTCTGCTCGATTGCGGCTACGATGACTCCGAGGCCTCCGGCCGGAGTGTGTCTTTTCCTGTTCCCGCCGGAAGCATCCACGCCGTGGTCCTGTCCCACGGACATCTTGGCCACTGTGGTCTGTTGCCTGTCCTGGTTCGAGAGGGTTTTGCCGGGAAGGTGTATTGCACGGCGGACACTGGCAAGGTCGCGACGCTCGGCATGTTGGAGGCCGCTCTGCTCCAGGCAGAGGAGAAGCAGTACTGGGTTTCGAAGGGCCAGTCGGATCGCGCTGCAGAGCCGATATACACGGAGAGCGAAGTCACAGCCTGTGAATCGTTTCTCACCCCGTGCCGGGCCGGCGAACGAGTCCCTGTGGACGAATATGTGACCCTTGAGTTCCTCAGGGCAGGTCACTGTCCCGGCTCGGCGTTCGTCAAGATCGATGTCCGCCAGGGAGCCTCTTCTCGGAAGATCCTGTACATCGGCGATGCAGGCACGAGGAACAACGCCCTGCAAGCGGGGTCGGTGGTGAATGACGCGTACGATGCCGTCCTCTTGCCCGCGCTGCGTGCGGCCCGCCAGGATGCGGGGGAGATCGAGAGTGGACTTGGGGAAATCATCAATCGTGCCTGCGAAGCCGAGGGCAATGTGCTGATCCCGGTCTCTTCGATCGACCGCCGGGACGCGATCCTGCAGGCCATCCAGCATCTGTCGGCACGGAAGCGAATCCCCAGCGTCTTCGTATTTCTGGATAGCCCGATCGCCAGCAGGCAGTGCGAGGTGCTGCCTTTGGAGCCCAGGAATTCCAGAGTATACGTGTGCCTGTGTCCGAGTGACACCGTGGAAGATTCCAAGACTCTGAATACGGTTCAAGGGGGGGCGATCTTCATCGCCAGTTCAGGCAAAGCTGGGTACGGCCGCATCGCGTTCCACCTGAAAAGGAACCTCCCGAGACCCGAGGCTGCCCTGGTCCTGTTCGGAGAGCAACTGGGCAGGTTGTTCGGCCAATCGCTCGGCGACGGCTGCAAAACACTGTCGATTCATGGCCAGGAGATCGAAGTGAAGGCCCAGATTCACCGGCTCGAAGACCCCACGGTTCATCTCGATGCAACCGCGGCGGCAGAGTGGCTGGCCCGGATGAAATCAATGCCCCAGCACACATACATCGTGCACGGCACTCAAGAGGTAAAGGCCCACTTCTGCAACGCTCTGCAGGGCTGTGGAATCCCGAACGTGCACATGCCGGCAGCCGGGGAGAAGACAACTCTATGACCTTGTTGAATCCGATGTTGTCGCGATCATTGAGGGGCGACAACCCTCCGGTAGCGACATTCTGGCTGAGGGACTTGGGCCAGGGGAGTCTATGGAAGAGACTTGATGCATTATTGGTGTGGTTATCTGCAGCATATTCTGCGATGTACGAGCGGACTATGCCTGTCTGAAGTGAGAGGAGAAAACACAGAATGAGCCTGAGATTCGATGGCAAGCCAGATATCTTCACCTTGGACGACATTCCCAAGGGATTTCTTCAGGTGCTTCTGCCGGAGTTCACCTTGACCAAGGAAGGGCAGGGGCGATTGCTCGAGGTTTCCATAAACGACGAACTCCAGGCAATTCGAGATGGCGCCGGCAAGAAGCAGTTTTTTGAGATGATAGAGACTCTACCTGACGGTAAAGAGCAATTACGAGAAGACCTGAAGCGTTTTCAAGACGACCCAAGGATCTTGTCGTATTGCTTCGATTGTTCATCGAGTCCGCTGCGATATGGCAATGGCGGCGTGCTACCGGTAATTCGCTGGCGACGCGAACGCGGTCGCGTGGATGAGTATTTCTGCCTGTTTTACCGTGATATCTTCCCTATCGGCTGGAATATTGCCAATGGGGCGTCGGACAATGTGCAGGAAATGCTTGATCCCGAGCGTATCTTGTTGCGCGAATTTGGGGAGGAATTGCTCATTCGCGACGATCGGAGTCACATTGTGTACACGTTTGACCCGGGACGCGATAAGGATCCCGGCGATTCACCAAGCAAGGCCCGTAAAGCCTGGGAGAACGAACACCCCACGATTGCCTCATATAAGACTCTGACCGTTCCTATGACCTGGATCACGGGTACGGACCGTGTTCGTGTCCGAATTGTGGATGGTTCAACAGTCTCGCAGGGATACTTCTTGAATGTTGTTCCCGAGGATAACGCGATCGAGGTGGATCGTGTTGCTTTGGTGAATGTCAAGGGTCACGTGAGCTTCTTTGATGGAGAACAAAGCCGTGGAGTCGTTCTCAACCGTGCCGTGGGACTTTTCAACGTCAAGCGGTTTGGAGCAGAAAAGAACCTGATGGCTCATGAGTTCATGCCTGACAAGGTGTTCTTCGAGGGTAAACCTGGAAAGCCAGCTGACTTGATGGGTGTCGTTAAGAAGCAAATGAAAAGACTTATGCATTTGAAGTCACCATTTCGAAATGAAGATGACAGAAAGAAATGGTTGAACTCGACTCGGAAGTGGGATCTCTGTCCGATTACTCGTATCATGATCGGACGCTACCTTGAGGCGGTTTCCAGTCAGCCCCGAACGCGGGCTTTGAATTCCATCCGGGAGAGAAAACGGGAACAAGCTCCCTGCGACGTGTTCATCAGCTACCGGTCTTGCGATCAGCGTATCGCTCAATGGCTCCATGACTATCTGGAAGACAGCGGGCTAAGACTGTTTTTCAGCGCGGCAAGTCTACCTCTGTTGGGTGAGAGTGACTATGCCACAGCCATTGACATAGCCCTGGAATCGGCAAAATGTATGGTTGTCCTTGGCACGTCGCCGGAGTGCTTTGACTCGGGCTGGGTGGGATACGAATGGCGAAGCTTCTTGAACGAGAAGCTCTCTGGGCGTAAGCCAAATAGTCAGCTATTTACCTTTGTCAGTGGAGTTGAGGTTCATGAATTGCCTTTTGCTCTTCGGAATGTTCAGATGATTCCATTCAGTTCGACATCGCCGCAAGACTCCTTTGAGAGTCTCTTGCGTTTTCTTCGGCAGGCGCAGAGGAAGAAGAGCTAAGAAGTGGATGGGAACAACGAGGCAATAGCACTGAGATAGGGCATGTATCTATGTCCCTGAAACTAAGTAGGTAAAGGCCCAGTTCTGCAGCGTTTTGCAAGGACGTGGCGTTTCGAATGTGGATGTGCCGGTGCTGGAGGGCAGATCTCTTTGTAGGCGGTTGCAACGCAACGACGTAAGAAAGCGACGAAGGCGTCGTTGGATGTACACCGCCTTGGGTCGTGGATTATGGAATTGGATGGGAGACTCAGATGATGAGTAGTCTGGCGAAGAGGATCCGATGAAGCTGATCTACTGTCCCTGTTGCCTCGATATGACCAAACTCCGGATGCTCGAACTTCGACGCTGTTCCTGTGGCAAGTCTTGGGGTTACTATTTGGAGGATGATCTCACCGCTGAGGTCGGCGGCAGTGCCGTGCCGATTGCGATAGAGAATGACGAACTCCGAGAGGCTGTCCGCCGACGTCCGCGAGAGGGCCGAGGATCTCCCGTTGAGGCTCGCGTCCTTCCCGAAATCTATGAGACACTCAGATATCGAGATGAGCCAAACCCCAAGATGCAGCATTCTCGGAAATCCGCAGCTGCAGAGTGATTGCATCCCTGGACTGAGTTCTGGCTCGAGAATCTTGAACGAGGGCGCATATGGAAGGGACCCAACAGACCGTTCGCGTGTTCATCAGTAGCACCTTCCGCGACATGCACGCGGAGTGGGATCACTTGGTCACCGTCGTCTTCCCGGAGTTGCTGGAGCGGGTCGAACAGTTGGGCCCGGAGTTCTTCGACGTGGACCTGCGGTGGGGCGTACCCGCCAAGGACCTCAACGGCGAGACCGCCAACTCCTGGGAGTACTGCCGGCAATGGATTGACCGGGTTGAACCGTTCTTCGTCTGCATCCTCGGGCAGCGTTACGGCTGGGTGCCCGAACCACAGCACTTCCGCGACACCACTGACCGGCAACGACAGGAACAGGAACCGCGTTCCATCACCGACCTCGAAGTCCGCCACGCCGTCCTCGACCAACGCCGCAAACGCCGCAGCTACTTTTACCTGCGGGACACGCTCGTGCGTGTCTTTCACCAAGAAACTGATGCAAAGGAATCATTCACATGCCAATAAAATCTCCCGAACAGCCAAGCCAAGATCGCCACATTCGTGTTTTCATCTCCTCGACATTTCGTGACATGCAGGAAGAGCGGGACATTCTCATCAAGAAGATCTTCCCTCAACTTCGCAAGCTTTGCGAGGAACGCGCCGTTACCTGGACTGAAGTCGATTTGCGATGGGGAATTACGACGGAACAGGCCGCAGAAGGAAAAGTGCTGCCGTTGTGTCTGGAGGAGATTCGTCGCTGCCGGCCCTATTTCATCGGGCTATTGGGCGACCGCTACGGCTGGGTGCCTGAGCCAAACTCGATTCCTCCCGAATTGCTCGAATCGCAACCGTGGCTGAAGCTGCACCTCCAACATTCGGTCACCGAACTGGAAATCCTCCACGGTGTTTTCAGCGAAGAGCCCATGCACGGCCATGCCTACTTCTACTTCCGCGACCCGAGGTATTTGGGATCAGTGCCGGATCACAAGCGACTAGACTTCACCTCGGAGAGCGCCGAAGCCGCAACAAAACTGGCGAAACTTAAACAGAAGATTCGAGGTGCGCGCGACGAGCAGGTTTGTGCTTTGCGAGAAGGCTACGCGAAACCTGAACAACTGGGCGAGTGGATTCTTGAGGATTTCACGGAGCTCATTGATCAGCTCTATCCGAAAGACCAAACGCCAGACCCACTTGACCAAGAAGCTGCACGGCACGAAGCCTACGCACGGAGTCGCCGACTCGGTTTCGTCGGTCGTGATGACCTGCTTCGCCGCATGGATGAACAGGCGTCAACCGGCGGAAAGCCGCTTGTGATTACCGGCGAATCGGGCTGTGGAAAATCCGCACTGCTGGCGGAGTGGGTGGCCCGCTGGCGCAAGGAACATCCCGACGATCTGATTATCCAACATTACATCGGCAGCACACCCGATAGCGCCGAATGGCAGGGATTGGTGCGCCGCATACTCAGCGAACTGAAGCGTGCCTTCGCAATCACTGACGAAATCCCGGTCCAACTCGACGCCCTACGCGGTGCGCTCACTGACTGGACAGTGAAGGCTGCCGGTTCGCGCGGAGTCGTGCTCGTGCTCGACGCGCTCAATCAACTCGCCGACGACAGCACCGCTAGGCAACTTGGTTGGCTGCCGGTTGTCTTCCCGGCCAATTTCAAGGTGTTCGTTTCGTCACTGCCGGGCGACAGTCTCGATGCCTTGCGCAAGCGCGGTTGGCCGGAACTGAACGTTCCGCTATTTTCACGTGCTGATATCGCGCTCGCCGTCGTTGCCTACTTCAAGATTTTCAGCAAGACCCCACCGCCGGATCTCTTGGCCAAACTGGAATCCACCCCTGCCGCGAGCAGCGCCCTCTACCTGCGCGCCGTGCTGGACGAATTGCGGCAGTTCGGCATCCACGAAACACTTCAGGCCAAAGCTGCCGACTATCTCTCTGCGCCCGATGTGCCCGATCTTTTCGATCGCATCCTGACCCGCTGGCACGACGATTTCGGGAAGGACCCCGAGCATCCCGACCTCGTCCGTCGCTCGCTCTGCCTCATTTCCTGTGCACGGTTTGGGCTGGCGGAAGGAGAACTGCTTGACCTTCTGGGAAAAAATGGAGAACCGATGCCACGTCGACCTTGGACTCTTTGCTACCTAGCCGCTGAGAACGCTCTGCTTTTGCGCGCTGGACTAGTCAACTTCGGTCACGACTATCTCCGCGCCGCAGTACGGAAGCGCTGGCTGGACGATACAGAAACAGTGCGCTCATTCCGCCGGCAATTGGCAGTGTATTTCGCGAGAATTGCCGGACCCACCAGCCGCAAGCTGGACGAATTGCCAACGCTCTTCCGCGATCTTGAGGAGTGGGAGGACTTGAAGAATCTACTTGCCGATATGCAGACTTTCCTGCGGCTTCGCTCCATTGAGCGGTGGAAATGGGAACTGCACTGGTATTGGATTCCCCTCAGACAGCGCTACGCTGCCGGGGACATTTACCGCGAGATGGTGTCGGAGTATGAGAATTCAATACCGGACGATCTAGACCTTTCCGAGGTTCTAAGAGAGGTCGCCATCTTCCATCAGGAAGCCGCAGATTACAGCTCTGCCGAACCGCTCATTCGGCAAAGGTTGGCGATGGAAGAAGAATGGGGACCTGACGATCTTGAAGCCGCTGATAGCCTCAACAGCCTTGCTCAACTGCTTCAGGCTACGGGTCGCATTGCTGAAGCGGAAGAGAAGTTCCGCCGTGTCGCTGCAATACGCGAAAGGAGCTTTGGGGGCCGAGACCCTGAATTGGCTACTGCCCTGAACAATCTCGCCGTGCTGTTGGCGGAGAACGGCCGCGTTGATGAGGCCGAGCCTTTGATGCGTCGTGCACTCTCCCTTCGTGAAGCTGCAAGCGGTCCCCGCCACCTCGAAGTCGCTCGTTGTCTCAACAATCTAGCCCAGTTGCTTCGATCCTCGAGTCGGCTGGCTGACGCAGAGCCACTGATGCGTCGCGCCTTGACGATTGATCAAGAAAGCCTTGGGCCCGACCACCCCAATGTCGCTCGGGACCTGCATAACCTTGCCAGCCTTCTCATGGTCAGCAATCGTTTGGCGGAGGCTGAACCGTTGATGCGCCGCGCGCTGGCCATAGACGAGCAGCGAAGCGGTCCTGACCACCCCTCGGTCGCCAGAATCCTGAACAATTTGGCGCAGCTCCTTCAGGCCAGCGATCGTCTCACTGAGGCCGAACCGATAATGCGTCGCGCTCTGGAGATCGACGAAAAGTGCTTCGGGCGGGACAATCCAAGTATCGTGCTTCGAGTTAACAACTTGGCGGGCCTGCTACAAAAGTTGAACCGCTTGACCGAAGCCGAGCCATTGATACTTCGCGCGCTGCAAATTGCCGAACAGAATCTCGGACCGAGGCACCCGACGACTGCGCTTTGCCTATCCAACCTGGCCAATGTGTGTTTCAAGACTAACCGACACGGTGAAGCTGAACTATTATTTCGACGCGTATTGGGGATTGACGAACAACGATTTGGTTTAAACCACTTAGAAGTGAGCGCTGACCTAAACAATCTGGCGCAGGTGCTTTTTGCCACGCACAAGATTTCTGAAATCGAACCCTTGCTGCGGCGGTCCATGGAAATACTCCTGCGCTTCAGAAGAGAGTCCGGCGTGGAACACCCGTCTTTACCCACGGTAGTCGCCTTCTATTTGGGCGTTTCGGTTCAGTGTTTGGGAATGATGCCACGTCAAGCGCTTATCGAAGTGCATGAGCTTTTTGAGGCGGAAGGCTTGACGGACTTGCTACGAGACATCCTTGATAGGCTGCCAGGAGCAAGCGAAACACATTGATGGTGGAGACCGCCTCGACGCACAAAGAAACGCACCGGTCGGTCAAATCGAACGAAGAAAGGAGCACCAGTTCATGAATGCGGAATCGAATAAAGAGAAGACACATAATGAGGGGCCACGCAGATTAACAGAAGCGGAACGGGCATTGGTGATACGGCGAGGTGGGGCAGATGAGGATCTCGACAAATCGATCGAACTTTCGGAGAAAGCGAAGGCGTTGCACATGCGCGGCGAGTATTCAAGAGCTCTACTGCTACTAGAAGAAGCGGAACAACTCCGTCGAAAAGTTCCGGCAAGAGAATGGCTGGCCTGTTTGCTTCTTCCAAAGGCTGGGATCCTAACGGCGCTTGGCCGGCATGAAGATTCGCTGACCGCCCTTCGCGAAGCGGCAGATTTGTATAGGGAATTGGGCGACTTCGATGGCCTTGCGAACAGTCTCGGTGTCCAGATTGAGAACCTAACGAACCTCGGCCGTTTTGAGGAAGCTGTCATCCAATCTGAACGACAAGCCGCAGCCGAAAGAGGTCAAATGACTTCGGATAATCCGCTGCCCCAAACAACCGGTGAAGAGACTGAACCCTTGAGGAAGTTGGCTTTGCTTGAGCGGCTGCAAAGGAATTTGGAGAACAGAAGATCAAGTCCAGCGTTACTGCAAGTGTTAGATACAAAGACTAGGCTTTGCATCCAACTCCATCGCCCGGACAAGGCATTGGATTCTCTCAATGAGATCGAGAAGATTTGCCGGAAACGTGGAATGACCGTGGTGCGATCTTTGTTAGAAACAAAGGCTCAACTTCTTGTATTGCTCGGTCGCCCGGTGGAAGCCCTGCAGCCTCTCATGCAAGCTGAAAAACGCTGCAAAGAATCGGGGAATCTTAAAGGAATAGCCGAGATTCTTGATTTTCGCATTACAGTCCTCAGTAAACTTGGGCGTATTGAGGAAGCTGTTGTCCAGGTAGGAAGGAAGGTGACAGCCGAGAATGGTCAAATGCCGTCGGACGGTGGTCTCCCCCAAGGTTACTGGGATAGCTGAGCGCGGCCACAGTCTGCGGTTGTCCTGTGAAACCGCATGAACCATGAGCTACCGAAACAAGACCTACGTGATTTTCGACGGCGACAACGACCTGTGGGCCTACGCCTACATGAAGGGCTTGAACGAGAGCGAGCGCATGGAGTTCGGCAGCAGATACGAAAGGGGCAGTACGACTTCTCCTGTCATATTTTGCTCCACAAGACTGGATAGAAAGGACTACGTTTCATGACGCAACAGGCCTCCGCATCTCGCCTCCGGCCCGTCATCCGGGTGTTTGTCAGCTCGACATTCAGCGACATGAAACATGAGCGGAACGCTTTGGAGGCCGATGCCTTCCCGAAACTGGAACAGCTCTGCCAGTGCCAGGGGTTTCAGTTCCAAGCGATTGATCTGCGATGGGGCGTCTCGACTGAAGCGGGGTTGGATCACCGGACGATGCGGATCTGTCTTGACGAACTGCGGCGAGCGCAGGAGATCTCGCCCAAGCCGAATTTCCTCATTCTGCTGGGCAACCGCTATGGTTGGCGGCCCCTGCCTGAAGAGATCTCCGTGGAGGAATTCCACACACTGGATCATGCCGCCGCGCAGATACCTGGCAGCG
>CALEZT010000145.1 GCA_937927975.1 uncultured Phycisphaerales bacterium | reverse complement strand
TACGGCGACCACCGAGACCGACACTCTTTCCCTACACGACGCTCTTCCGATCTCCGGAGACGCGCCCGGTGCTGGAGAAGTTGGGCATCGATTACTGCTGTGGAGGCAAAATACCCTTGGCTCAGGCCGTACAGCGGGCCGGACTTCCAAGCGATCGGGTCGTAGCCGATCTTAATCAGGCAGTGCATGACCAGCAGCGTGGCATTGCAGTCAAGGACTGGACCACCGCCTCAGCCACTGAACTGGTCGATCATATCGAGCGGACCCATCATGTCTTCATGAAAGAGCAACTGCCCCGCCTGGCTGATCTGTTGAACAAGACTCTCCAGGCCCACGGGCAACGCCATGGCCAGATGCTCAAGCAGCTTAAACACACCTTTGTCTCTCTCAAGACCGACATTGAGATGCACATGGGTAAAGAGGAACAGATCCTGTTTCCCCTGATCCGTCAGATGGACGCCTACCAGCAAGGGCAAGGCCCGGTCCCAAAGGTGCATTGCGGCACGGTGGCCAATCCTATCGGTCAGATGGAGTTCGAGCACGACCAGGCGGGCCTGTTTCTCGGACAGATACGTACAATCACCTCAGACTTCCAGCTACCCGAGGATGCCTGCGAGACATTCCGTGCTCTCTATGACGGTCTTCAGGATATGGAGGCAGACTTGCACGAACACATCCACCTGGAGAACAACATCCTGTTCCCGGAGGCTGTTGAAGTGGAAGCACGCACGCAGCAATAAGGAGATAATTTAACATGCACCCACGAGAAATGCGAAATGGTATTCAGTGCATCGCTATGGCGCACTGGGAAAGACGACTGTTTGACTCCTTGATCCCGCTGCCGGACGGCACGAGCTATAACGCCTACCTGGTGAAAGGCCAGCGATCAACGGCTCTCATCGACGGCGCGGACCCCGACCTGCAAGAGGAGTTGCTGGAGCAACTCAAGGACGTAGATCAGATCGACTATGTCGTATCCCAACATTCGGAACAGGACCACTCCGGCGCGATTCCGGCGGTGCTGGACCGATTTCCGAACGCCAAAGTAGTCTGTAGCAACAAAGCCAAAGACCTTCTCATGACGCACTTGAAGGTGCCCGAAGATCGACTGGTCCCTGTCGAAGATGGCCAGACCCTCCCTCTTGGCGACAAGACGCTTCAGTTTGTTTATACGCCGTGGGTACACTGGCCCGAAACCATGTGCACGTACATCCCCGAAGATAGATGCCTGTTCTCCTGTGATTTCTTTGGTTCCCACTTGGCGACGACCGACCAGTATGTGACCGATCCAACTCGTGTCTATGAAGCGGCCAAACGGTACTACGCCGAGATCATGATGCCGTTCCGTAGCATCATCACCAGAAATCTGGAGAAAATCGGCGCGCTGGACTTCGACATCATCGCCCCCAGCCACGGGCCTGTGTACGACAAGCCGGCCTTCATTCTCGATGCTTACCGCGATTGGGTGTCTCCGGCGATGAAGAATGAAGTCGTCCTACCGTATATAAGCATGCACGGCAGCACGGAAGCGATGGTCAAGCATCTGATCGATGCCCTGGCCCGGCATGGCGTCACCGTGCACGCATTTGATCTGGCGGTCACGGATATCGGCAAACTGGCCATGGCGCTGGTGGACGCCGCCACGTTGATTGTCGGTACGCCGACCGTCCATGTGGGGCCCCACCCGGCGGTCTTCTACGCGTCGCATCTGGCGAACCTGCTGCGCCCCAAAGTCAAGTACGCCGCGATTGTGGGCTCCTACGGCTGGAGTAGCAAAGCGATTGAACAGATCACCCAACTCATTCCCGCCCTGAAGGTCGAAGTCCTCGGTACGGTATTGGAAAAGGGATGCCCGACCGCTGATACATTTGGGCAACTGGATGCGCTGGCCGCCGCCGTGGCCAAGGCGCATCGTGGAGATAAGCTGGTGATCACATAGATACGGACCGCTACGCCGATGCGCGTCCAAATTGCGGGATACCGCCTCGCGAACGATCCTTGTGCGGGGGTGGGTCCGATGAACAGTGCACAGAAGAATGGTATTCGTACAGGAGCACGCTACATGTCAACTGACGACCGCAACAACAGCCCCAAGCAAACCACTCCGCCACCATTGAGGCCAACGGCGCTGGTGAACTTCAAGAAGACAGACGATGAATTAGCAAAGATCGTCGGGGAATTCTGGCAGCTCATATGGGCGAGGACATCGCCCGCGATTGACCAGAAGACGAAGTACCTGCTTTCGCTGGCCAATGCCGTAGGGGCCAGGCGGTTCCGGCAGGCCACGCGGGAACTGGTCAAGGCCTATGCGGCTGGGACCACCATCGCGGAACTGGATGAGCTTTTCTGCTTATTCATGTGGAATCAGGGTGCGGGCGAATTCGCGTCGGAGATCGGACCGTCTTCACTGTTTGCCGCCTATCAGACGGCCAAGGAGATGCAAAAGCAAAACGCCTCCCGGCATCAGATTGTCGAAACCTTGAAAGAACGGTTCGGCGAGGCGAATCCAGCTGTTGGAACGTCCTATCAACCTATGAAATAAAGAGAGAACCCATGAAAGCGATTGTGAATGAAGAAACATGCATCGGTTGCGGATTGTGCGAACAGATCTGCCCGGCTGTCTTTGAGATGGACGGCAATACGGCCAAGGTCAAGGTCACTTCGGTTCCGGCAGATCAACAAGACAGTTGCCGAGAGGCGGCGGACTCCTGTCCGGTCGGCGCGATTACGCTCCAGGATTGAGTAGCATAACACGTCTACAGGCAGCCTACTGCCGACGATATAGATCACTGTCGAGAGTTGGCATGAACCACAACGCCGGCTGTTAAGGAATCTTGAGGTCAGCATGGTCAAAACGAAATCCATCTATGAGCCGCCCGCTACGTCCGACGGCTATCGGGTGTTGGTGATGCACTACTGGCCACGCGGCGTGGCCAAGGACAAGGTCGATGTCTGGGAGAGGCAACTGGGTACACCGCCCGAACTGATCAAGCAGTGGAAGGCCAAAGAGATCGGATGGCCCCAGTTCCGGCGGGCCTACCTGCAAGCGATGAAGAATCAACAAGAGAAGATTGCGGCACTTGCGGCACGGGCCCGAGGGCAGACCGTTACCCTCCTGTGTAGCTGTAAGGACGCCAGCTACTGTCATCGCACGATCTTGGCGCATCTTATCAAGACGAAGGCCGCGCCAGAGCAGGCATGATCGTAGGACAGGATGTACGCTCCCCCATTTGACCAACCTGCTACGTTTCCTCCGCTCGATATCCACGGATTGGCTCTCGAGTCGAAGATTATAGAAGCTTGGTGGACTCCTTGGGACGTGGCACTTTCACAACGAGAAATGCAAGATTGACATCTCCTTCATTGTACCAGCAGTGGGGAATCCTCGCGGGGCTATCGATCAGTGTGTCGGCCCCAACCTCTCGTTTCTCATCGCCGATTTCCACCACCCCCCTTCCCTGCAGGACGTAAAAGAAAACATCCACAGGAGTGATATGCTTCTTTAGGGATTCTCCCGGTTCTAAGACGATATGGACAGCTTGGGCATTCTCCGTATCGTACAGCTTGCGTGCCTGTACACCGTGTGGATTCTCTATCAGCGATATGGTCTTTACTTCCAACATCTTCATAGGCCATTCTCCCGAACCGTGACACTCCCGAGACACACGCTCGGGAGCGTCACCTGATCCTACTTTCAGTCTGAGTGGTACTACGCTCCCGCCATCATGGCTGCGATGTCCTCTTGGACGGTGCCAATGGGCTTGATGTCGAATTTGTCCACCAGCACCTTGGCCACATTGGGGGACAAGAAAGCCGGCAGGGTCGGCCCCAGGCGGATACCCTTGACGCCAAGGAACAGCAACGCCAGAAGTACGGCTACGGCTTTCTGCTCATACCAGGCGATGTCGTAGGAAACGGGCAAGTCGTTGATGTCATCCAGACCGAAGACCTCCTTGAGCTTCAGGGCGATTACGGCCAAGGAGTAACTGTCGTTGCATTGACCGGCGTCCAGTACCCGGGGAATGCCGTCGATATCGCCCAGATTCAGTTTGTTGTACCGGTACTTGGCGCACCCGGCCGTGAGGATCACGGTATCCTTGGGAAGGCTTTCGGCCACTTCGGTGTAGTAGTTACGCGTCTTATGTCGACCATCACAGCCAGCCATCACCACGAAACGCTTGATGGCTCCCGACTTCACGGCATCGACCACTTTGTCGGCCAACGCGAGTACCTGGTGGTGAGCGAAACCACCAACGATGGTGCCGGTCTCAATTTCAACCGGTGGTGGACAACTCTTCGCCTTCTCAATCAGCGCCGAAAAGTCCTTGACGCCACCCTCAGGCCGGTCGGGAATGTGTACAGCCCCTTCGTACCCTACGACTCCAGTGGTAAACAGGCGGTCCAGATAGGTATTATCCTTCCTCAAGGGAACCAGGCAGTTGGTCGTCAACAGAATCGGCCCGTTGAAGGATTCAAACTCCTGGTTCTGCTGCCACCAAGAACTGCCGTAGTTGCCGACAAAATGTGCGTATTCCTTGAAGGCCGGATAGTAATTGGCCGGCAGCATTTCGCCATGAGTGTAGACGTCCACTCCGGTACCTTCGGTCTGCTGGAGCAACTCCTCCATGTCCTTCAAGTCGTGACCAGAGATCAGGATGCCCGGATTCTCCCTCACCCCGAAGTTCACCTCGGTGATCTCCGGATTGCCGTACGTGGTGGTATGAGCCTCATCGAGAAGGGCCATGGTCTTTACAGCCACTTCTCCCGCTTTCATGACCAGTCCGACCATCTCGTCTGTTGTCAAATCTCTGGTGGTGGAGGCCAGAGCCTCCATCAAGAAATCACTGATTTCGTCATTCTCGTACCCCAGAACGGTGGCATGATCGGCATAAGCGGCGATGCCTTTCAGGCCGATCGTCAGCAATTCACGTAGCGAACGCACGTCTTCGTCTTCCGTGGCCAGCACGCCGATGGTCTCGGCCTTTGCGGAGAAAGTGGTAGGCTCGCCAGTCCAAGTAGCGGCCTCGGGCAGAGGTTCGTCAAACGCTCGACCGGTCTTCTCCTGGTAGGCGTCCAGGAACTCAGCCCGCATGCGCTCGCGCCGATTCAGGCCATCCTGGATCATCGCCATGAAACGGCCGTTGTCCCAGTTGCCATTGGTGATGGTGGCGAATAGCCCCTGGGCGATGAATCCGGCCTCGCTTCGCTGCGGGGTGCCGATTTCCTTGAGCTTCTCGCCATAAACCGCCATGCCTTTGAGCACAAAGATCAACAGATCCTGCAGATTGGCGGTTTCCTCCGGCTTGCCACACACACCTCTCACCGTACACGCGACGTTCTTGGCCGCTTCCTGGCATTGAAAACAGAACATAGTTCATACTCCTTTCTTTTGTCTGGCAGTGATAGGTCACTTCTTACCGTTTTGCACTCAACCTACTGTTCTTGTTAGTCTTCGTCACGCGGTCGACTCTGTCCAGCCAATTATGACCGGATATCACTTCGCCCCACCAAGTAGTGCCTTTACAGCGCTATCCTGATGACAGGCACTCGTTTCCTGCAAAGGGTTTTGCTCAACATGATTGTCAGCTATTGTTCCCCGGGCCCGATCGAAGGTCGAGCGGGCCGAGAGATGGCTCCACCGAGCCTGTGTGCACGCCCCTTCGGCTCGCACCAGGTCCGCTTCGGCATCCAACAGATCGTTGGTGGTCGCAAACCCCTCTTGGTAGCGCTCCGCGACAAGGCGTACGCTCTCTCTGGCCTCTTTCAAGACCGCCTCCGTCGCTGCGACCGTTTCACGTGCTTCGCCGAGATGGGCATGGGCCGTCCACACTTCCTCCTGTACGGTGAGTAACAGGTGCTGCACATGAGCCTGCAACTCCTGGGATCGGGCCCTGGCCCGAGCCACTTGGTTGGAACGTAGGTGCCCGTCAAAGAGGGGAACCTGAATGGAGAGCCCCGTCATCCAGCTCTTGTCCTCCGGAAAAAAGGTGGCGTCCTCTCGGCCGTAACGCGCTTCCGTGTACACCTTGGGACCAAACATACTCTTGGCTGACTTGACCTCGCTTTCAGCGGCGGCCATCCGGTCCAGCGCCGCCGCCAATTCCGGACGCGAATGCATCGCGTCGCGAATCGCTTCATTCACGTCGATTGTATCGACACTCGAGACAGCCATGGGAGTGTATTGCACTTCAACCGGGGTTTCGACGGGCAAGCCCATGGCCGCATTCAACTGTCCCAGGGTGGTACGGACCATGCCTTTGGCCCGCACGAGTGCCAATTTATCGTTGGCCACCTCGACTTGGACTCTGGTGACCTCGGCATCGGGAATGACGCCGGCCGCTTTCTTCTCCTTAGCCATGTTCAAATGGTTGGTGGCCCGCGCCACGTTCTTCTCCGCGATCATCAAAGCAGATCGGAAGAGCACACGTCTGAACTCCAGTCACCGAATACGATCT
>CALEZT010000144.1 GCA_937927975.1 uncultured Phycisphaerales bacterium | reverse complement strand
TCTACCGCGAGAACGCGGGCGATATCGTGCTCTGGCCCAGGCATGGGCTGCCGATCGAGCCGAAGCCCGACGAGGAAGCGGTGATCCTGGGCCATGTGGTGATGACGGACTTCGCCCGCGCCCAGGTGCTGGACCGACTGCTGGTCCACGAGCGGCGCATCGAGAACAGCCTCTACCGCACGATGCGCGAGCTGCGCCGGGAGCAGGAGGCCCGCCCGGCGGCAGAAGCCTCCCATTCGCAGGTCGATCGCGAGGTCAATAAGGTCAATCAGGTCAATAAGGTCCCCACTCCGCATTCGAAGAACGCCCTCGCAGTCGATCCAGAGCCCCCAATCCCGGCGAAATTGGCTTCGTTTGGCGAAGGAGTATCAAGTGTGAAGTGTCAAGTTTCAAGTGAGGAGGGGCTGGTCTCTGGCGACGACTCTGACTTCACACTTGAAACTTCACACTTGAAACTCGCGTCAGCGTCCTGCGAAACGAACCCAATTTGCCCGGACATCCTGGCCACGGCGGAGCGGCGAAGGGCCTTGACGCGGTTGCAGGCCGAACCTTAGGATGCCCGAACGCTTACAGTCGGCCAGGATCGGACTGAGCGGCGGTACGTTGCGTTGAAAGAAGGAACCGAAATGAGACGACGGTGGGTAGTGGGTGCTTCGATGATGATGGCGATTTCGTGGGCGCAGAGTGGTTGGGGGCAGATGCAGGATCGGGCACAGGTTCCACAGGCCCATCAATGGCGACTGGAGGACCTTTATGCCACGGATGCGGCTTGGCGGCAGGCGAAGGATCAGGCGGCCGGCCGGCTGGATGAGATCCTTCAGTACAAGGGCAAACTCACGGAATCGCCGGCGCCCTTGCTGGCGTGCCTGACGCTCAATAGCGAGTTTTCCAAGGCCTTCGGACGCCTGTACAGCTACGCGCACATGAAGGCCGACCAGGACACGCGGGATGCGACCTACCTGGCCATGAAGCAGGAGATCGAGCAGCTCATCACCGAGTACAACACGCGGGCCTCGTTCATCGAGCCCGAGCTCGTCGCGCTCGATCAGGCAACTGTCGAGAGGTTCATCGCGGCTGAACCCGGCTTGAAGGTCTACCGGATGTACCTCATGGACGTGCTCCGCGCCAAGCCGCACACGCTCTCGCAGGCGGAGGAGAAGATCCTGGCGCGGACCGGGCAGATGGCCGACGGACCCGGCTCGGTTTACACAATCTTCAGCAATGCCGAGATGCCGTACCCCGAGATCACGCTCAGCGACGGAACCACCGCCACGCTCAACAAGTCGGGCTACGCCCTGCACCGGGCCTCGTCCAACCGCGAGGATCGCGAGGCGGTGTTCCATGCCTTCTGGACCTCGGTCAACAAGTTCCGCCAGACCTTCGGCGTCCAGCTCTACTCCCATTTGCAGACGCACATCTTCTACACGCGTTCGAGGAACTACGAATCGTCGCTGCACCGTGCGCTGGATCGCAACAACATCCCGGTCGAGGTCTACCACAGCCTGATTCGCAACGTGCGGGACAACCTGGACACGTTTCACCGGTATCTTCGTCTTCGTCAGCGGATGCTCGGCGTGGACACGCTCAAGTACTCCGATCTGTACGCGCCGGTGGTCAAGGGGCTCGATCTGAAGTACACGTTCGATCAGGGCCGGGATCTGTATCTGGACGCGTTGAAGCCGCTGGGGGAGCAGTATCGCCAGGCGGCGGAAACCGCTTTCGAGCAGCGATGGATCGACGTCTACCCGACGCCGGGCAAGCGGTCGGGGGCCTACTCCAACGGCAGCGCGTACGACGTGCACCCCTACATCCTGTTGAACTTCAACGGCCAGTACGACGACGTCAGCACGCTGGCCCACGAGATGGGGCACGCCCTGCACAGCTACTACGCCAACAAGGCCCAGCCCTTCCCGCTGGCGGACTACTCGACCTTCGTCGCCGAGGTGGCGTCGACGTTCAACGAGGCTCTGCTGATCCAGAAGATGCTCCGCGAGATCCAGGACGACGACACGCGGCTGTCGCTGCTGATGAACTACCTGGACGGGATCAAGGGCACGGTGTTCCGCCAGACGCAGTTCGCGGAGTTCGAGCTGCGGATGCACGAGATGGCCGAGCGGGGCGAGCCTCTGACGGGCGACGCCTTCACGAAGCTCTATGGCGACATTCTCAAGGAGTATTACGGGCACGACAAAGGGGTCTGCCACATCGACGATCTGTACGCCATCGAGTGGGCGTACATTCCGCACTTTTACTACAACTACTATGTGTATCAGTACTCGACATCGTTCACCGCGGCGACGGCGCTGGCGGAAGAGGTGCGGCGAGGCGACGAAGGGGCCGCCCAGCGGTATCTGCGTTTCATCTCGGCCGGCGGCTCGGACTACCCGATCGCGGTCTTGAAAGACGCCGGCGTGGATATGACGAGCGCCGAGCCGTTCCAGAAGACGATGGCCGTGATGAACCGGACGATGGACGAAATTGAAGCGATCCTGGCTCGCCGGCAGGGGGCGAAGTGATGCCCTGTTGATGTCCGGCGACGGCCGGGGGATCGGCATGAAGACGGTAACGAAGAAAGTCGTTGGCGTGATCCTGATCATCCTGGGACTCGCGGCGTTGCTGACGCCGCTGTCGCCGGGTTCGTGGCTGATCCTGATCGGCCTGGAGTTCCTGGGTTTGAGGATCCTTCTGGAGAACAGGTTGCGGAAATGGATCGACAAACGGCCCGACAGCAGGGTTGCCAAGGCGATTCGCAAGGGCTTGCGTCTGAAACCTCGCGATGCGTCCGGGCAGTCCGGATGCGAGCAGGCGAGAAAGGAGCGGGCCTGATCCAGAGGCAGGCGGAAGATCAAGCGTCCTTGAGGTCCTCCAGGTCGGCGTCCAGTTCGTCCAGGTTGATGAAGCTGTCCGAGACGTCCAGATCGTCGAGTTCATCGCCGATCTTCTTCTGGAGATCGTCGTCGGCCTTTGCGTTCAGCTCTTTGTCAAGTTCAGCGTCCAAATCCTCGTCCGCAGCGCGGGCTGCAGGCTTCTGAGGTTTGGGCTTGGCCTTGGGGGCCTGCGTCCCGGCTTTCTTCGGCGGCGGTGCGATCTTGGCGGGTTGGCCGTCGATCTGGCAGACGAACGTCAGGGGACCGATTCGGATATAGTCGCCCGGCTTGAGGGGGATATCCGTCTCGGGCTTGACCTGTTTGCCGTTGACGAAGGTCCCCGCACGGGAGCCAAGATCCCGAAGCTTCATCGTCTCGGCGTTGGCGGACAACTGGCAGTGAGTTCGCGACACAACCGGCAGCGGGATTCGCAGGTCGCAGTCGCGTCTTCGTCCCAGGACCGTCACCTGCTTGGGCAGGGCGAAGGTCTTCTGGGCCCCATTCTTGCTGAGAAGCACCAGGTTCGCGTTCATCGGCGTCCCTTACATGCGTACTCTGCACATGCGCTCCAACACCCTTATCATATCAGGTGATCCGTCCCATAACAACAACTAACCAGCGAAAAGCCGACCCGTCAAGTCCTTGGCGAGGCGAGCTCATTGTAAGTTCTTTCAGGAGATTGGTTTATGTCAGATCCTATGGCTGCGGAGATCGGTTGGTTCGAGCCGGCGACCCCGCCAATTGTCGCATCGACGGCGGATTCGGACGATACTTGACTTTGCGGGTCGGTCCGGTATATTCGGGAAAAGCACAAGAGACGCGCGAATTTGGAAGGATGTATGGCAACAATCACATTACCAGACGGCAGCACCCTCGAAGTGGCCGACGGCGCCACTGCCAGGCAGGTGGCCGAGAAGATCGGCGCGGGGCTGGCCAAGGCCGCCGTGGCCGCGAAGATCGATGGAAAACTGGTGGATCTCAGTACGCCCCTCACGGGCACGCCGCGCGTCCAGATCGTTACGTCCAAGGACAAAGAGGGCCTCGAACTGATGCGTCACAGTTGCGCCCACGTGATGGCCGAGGCGATTTGCAGCCTCTGGCCGCAGGCCAAGCTCGTCTACGGCCCGACTGTTCAGGACGGCTTCTACTATGACATCGACCTCGACGAGCCGATCCGGCCGGACGACTTCCCGCGGATCGAGGCCAGAATGCAGGAGATCGTCGAGAGCAACAAGCCCTTCACCCGCAAGGAGGCCTCCCGCCAGGAGGCCCTCAATCGGCTCAAGAACGACAAGTACAAGACCGACAACATCGAGCGGGTCGACAGCCAGGTCATCAGCTTCTACTCGCACGGCGACAACGGATTCGAGGATCTGTGCCGCGGGCCGCACGTCCCCAGCACCGGCAAGGTCGGCGCCTTCAAGATCATGTCGGTGGCAGGGGCCTACTGGCATGGCGACGCCACCCAGAAGATGCTCCAGCGGGTCTACGGAACCGCCTGGCCGAGCAAGAAGGACCTCGACGAGTACATCAACCGCCTGGAAGAGGCCAAGAAACGCGACCACCGCGTCCTGGGCAAGCAACTGGAGCTGTTCAGCTTCAGCGAGATGGGTCCCGGTTTCGCCTTCATGCACCCCAAGGGCATGGTCGTCTGGAACGAGATGCTCGACTTCATGCGGCAGATGAACCGCAAGTACGGGTACAAAGAGGTCCGCACCCCGATCATTCTCAATGAGGAGCTTTGGCACCGCAGCGGCCACTGGGACAACTACAAGCAGAACATGTACTTTACGAAGATCGACGAGATCGACTACGCGGTCAAGCCGATGAACTGCCCCGGCGGGTGCCTGCTGTTCAAGACCACTCGGCACTCGTATCGGGAACTGCCGCTTCGCATGGCGGAGTTCGGCATGGTGCACCGGCACGAGGCCAGCGGCGTCCTGCACGGCCTGTTCCGGGTCCGTCAGTTCACCCAAGACGATGCGCACATCTATTGCACGCCGGCCCAGATCGAGTCCGAGATCATCGGCGTCATCAACCTGATCTTCGAGACCTACAAGTCCTTCGGATTCAACGATTTCGCCATCGAGCTCTCGACCAAGCCCGAGAAGCACATCGGCTCCGACGAGATCTGGGAAACCGCCACCAATGCGTTGAAGGCGGCCTTGAACCACAAGAAGATCACGTTCCGGATCAACGAGGGCGACGGCGCGTTCTACGGTCCCAAGATCGACTTCCACGTCAAGGACTGCATCGGGCGGTCCTGGCAGGTCGGCACGATCCAGCTCGATTTCTCGATGCCCCAGCGGTTCGAGCTCAGCTACGTGGACGAGGACAACACCGAGAAGACCCCTGTGATGATCCACCGGGCGGTCCTGGGCTCGCTGGAGCGGTTTATGGGCATCCTGATCGAGCAGTACGCCGGGGCGATGCCCCTGTGGCTGGCGCCCGAGCAGGCCCGCGTGATGACGATCAGCGAGAAGAGCAACGAGTACGCCGCGAAGGTTCAGGAGTCGCTGGGCAGAGCGGACGTGCGGTGCGGCGTCGATGTCTCGGACGAGAAGATCGGGGCCAAGATCGCCAAGGCCCATGGCGAGAGGATCCCTTACATGCTCGTCGTGGGGCCCAAGGAGGCCGAAGCCGGCCAGGTCAACGTGAGAATCCGCGGTAGCCAGGAAACCCGGACCGTGTCCGTCGATCAGTTCCTGGCCGTGGCCCGGCAGAAAATCGCCGAGAAAGCGACGGATCTGGCATTTTGATGTGCCTGGAATCTGCAAAGTGTGATACAGTAGCGGCTTAAGTAGCGCAACGATCGACCTGCGTAGGTTGACGTGTTCATTCTTTTGAGAAAGGCAAGGTGGTCGAAAACAGTGAAACGAGGTCTTCGCATCAACGGGGGGATCCGGGCCGACAAGATTCGGCTCGTCGATGAGGAAAACAATCAGGTTGGAATCGTTTCGAAGGACGAGGCCATGAGCAAGGCCCAGGAAGCGGGTCTGGACCTTGTTGAAGTGGCGCCGAACAGCGAGCCGCCTGTCTGTCGGATCATGGACTATGGCAAGTGGCTCTACCAGCAGAAACGTCGGGTCCGCGAGGCCCACAAGAAGACGGTGCATCCTGTGGCGACGCTCAAGGAGATCCGGCTTCGGCCTGAGACGGACACTCACGACCTGGAGATCAAGGTCAAGCACGCCCGGGAGTTCCTGGAGAAAGGGCACAGGGTCCAGCTCTCGCTCATGTTCCGTGGCCGTCAGATGTTGCACAAGGATCAGGGGTACACTCTGCTCAACGAGATCATGACCGGCCTCCAGGACGTCGCCAAGGTCGAGCGTCCTTCGGCGCTGACCGGGCGCCGAATGACCCTGCTGCTGATCCCCAAATAGCCGTTCCGCGTACGCCAAGCGGCATGCGAGGGGCGATTGCAGCCCGCCGCCTCCGGCGGGAGAGGGGGAGTTCTTTCCCGCGAACGGCGCAAGAACGGGCATCAGAGTTTTTTTGCGAATACCGATTGACCCCACCTGTCGCAAGCGGTATACTCCTGGTTTTATCTGTAGTACGCAACCTGTCCATGCTGTTTGAGGAACTTATGCCGAAGCAGAAGCAGAAAACGCACAAGGGTCTGGCCAAGCGGGTCAAGGTGTCGGCCAATGGCAAGATCAAGCACCGCAAGGCCGGCAAGGGCCACCTGATGAGCGTCAAGAGCTCCAAGCGGCTGCGGAAGATCCGTCGTCCGGCCACGGTGTCCAGCCCGGCCTACACGGCCAAGATGATCGCCGCGCTGCACAGTTGAGCGTCCGCTCCGTGCAGTCGAGAGAAACGAAAGGCTTGCTTCCCGGCGTCTCAGCTGCCGTAGCAAGCGGGATTTTGAAGTTAGGAGAAAGCTGACATGCCACGATCAACAAAGGGTCATGCCGTTCGCAAGGCCAAGAAGCGAGAACTGAAACGGGTGCGCGGCCATCGCGCAATGGCAGGGCACACTTGGCGCTTGGCCACCGAGGCCCTTCGACGCGCCGAAGTGTACGCCCGCCGCGACCGCAGGGCCAAGAAACGCGACTTCCGAGCCTTGTGGATCATCCGTCTGAACGCCGCCTGCCGCGAGCGGGGGGTGCGCTACAGCGAGTTCATCAATGGCTGCAAGAAGGCCCAGATCGCCATCAACCGCAAAATGCTCAGCGAGATCGCCATCGCCGATCCGCAGGGCTTCGACGCGATTCTGCAGCAGGCCAAAGCGGCCCTCGCCTGATTCATTCGCAAGCTGATTCGATCCCCCAAGGCGTCGGCCGCATCAGAAGGCGCGATCCGACGCCGGGGGATCGTTCTTTGGCGGGTTGGAGGCTCGGTCATGTTGGAGCAATTCGAACAGGTTGGCAAAGAGGCTCTCGCGGAACTGCTGAAGGTCCGGGATCTCAAGGCCCTCGAGGACTTCCGCATCAAGTACCTCAGCCGCAAGGGGCTCATTATGGACCTGCTCAGCCAGGTCGGCAAGCTCCCTCGCGAGGAGAAGCCCAAGGGCGGGCAGCTCGCCAACAAGACCAAGAACGACGTCATGGCGGCCTTCGAGGAGCGAAAGAAGGCCCTGGAAGAAACGCAGAAGGGCAGTCGCGAGCTGATCGACGTCACGCTGCCCGGTGTCCCGGTGCAGATCGGCAGCCGTCACGTGATCATGCAGACGATCGACGAACTGCTGGACATCTTCGGCCGGATGGGCTTCGGCGTCGCCTACGGTCCCGAGGTCGAGGACGAGTGGCACAACTTCGTCGCCCTGAATATCCCGCCCGAACACCCGGCCCGAACCCCGTCGGACAACTTCTACATCGAAGACAATATCCTGCTTCGCAGCCAGACCTCGACGATCCAGATCCGCGTGATGGAGAACAATAAGCCTCCGATCCGCGTGGTGGCGCCGGGCCGGGTCTATCGTCCCGACGCGGTCGACGCGACGCACATGTACATGTTCCATCAGCTCGAGGCGCTCGTCGTCGACGAGGGCGTCACCATGGTGGACCTCAAGACCACGATCGAGCAGTTCATCCACGTCTTCTTCGGGCCCGACACGAAATGGCGGTTCCGCCCGAGCTTCTTCCCATTCACCGAGCCCAGCGCCGAGATCGACCTGCTGTTGGTCGGCAAGAATGGCGAGGAGCGGTGGGTCGAGATGGGCGGCTGCGGCATGGTGGACCCCAACGTCTTCGACGCGGTCGGCATCGACAGCGAGAAGTACACCGGCTGGGCCTTCGGCTTCGGCATCGAGCGGCTCGCCATGCGCAAGTACGAGATCTCCGACATCCGCTGGCTCTTCGAAAACGACCTGCGATTCCTCCAGCAGTTCTGATCGCCGCCGGCGCGGAGAGTTCACGTCTGTGATCGAAAGATCCGCTCCCCTCGGAGCACGGGAGCGGTGGCTTTCTGCAAAGAATGTCTGTCACCTGCGCCGGGATTCGCCCACTATCCCTGTAGTACGGATTCGGATCGATTCGTGCGCGGGTCTTGTCATCCTGAACGAAGCGCAGCGAAGTGAAGGGTCTGGCTCGCGATCGAGAGACACCTCTCGTCCTTTGCCCAGTTCCTTCGGCTACGCCTCACGACGACATACCCTCGCTGCGCGGACCATTCGTGATTCGTATGAACATCCATTTGTCGTGGTGGGCAAGACGCGATGCAGCCTCATGCGTTCCTGGCATTCTGTTGCGGTCTGTTCGGCATCGTCGCCCAGACACTGCTCCTGAGCGAGTGTCTGACGATGTTCTCCGCCGGCGAGATTTGGATCGTTTCCCTCTTGGGAACCTGGTCTCTCGCGGCGGCCGCCGGGGCGTCTTTCGCTCGGGGCCTTCGCCGGACGCCCTCGCGGGAAACCCTCTGTCTGGCCTTCATTCCTGTTTTCCTGCTGCAGTATCTGGCGATTCCTCTACTTGCAGGATCGGGCCGGGACGCCGGTTTGATCCTGCCTTTGCACGAGATTCTCGGCCGTTCGCTGGTGATTGCCGGGCCGGGGGGAGCGATGACCGGCCTGCTCGCGTCCGCTCTCGGTCGGCCCATCCTCGGCCGATGCCTCTGGATCGCGGTCGGCGGGGTCGTCGGAGGAGCGGGAACCGCTGTCATGCTTGGCGTCGGAACGAGCGTGCCCACGGTCTTTCTGTCGGCGGCTCTTGTCGCGTGCAGCGGCGCCGCGTGGTCCGCCTGGACGGGGGCGAGGAAACGCGGGTGGTTCGAAGCGGTCTGTCTGGTGGCTGTGTCGGCGGCCCTGATCCTGCGTGCGGACGTCCCCATCTCGCGAGTCGTCCAGCAATGGCGATGGCACCGGACAGCGCCCGGCGGGACTCTCGAAAGCAGTTTCCGGACGGCTCAGGCAGAGTATCTCTATGGGATGGACGGCGACCGCTGGGTGGTTGCGCGAGGGGGCGGTGTCCATGAGGTTCTGGGCGATCGCGCCGAGGCGGGGAGGATCGCAGCCATCGCTTTGTCTCAGAACTTCGCGGCCAAACGCATTCTGGTGATTGGACGGGGACTTGCCGTCTGCGAGCGATTTCTCAGGACCCCGAGCGTGGAAACCGTGGACTGGATCGATTCGGATCCGCAGTACATCCGGGAGCTTCTCGCCCATGCGCCCGAGCGGTTTGGCGTTTCCGATCCGCGTCTCCACTGTCTGGCTGGGGGCGTCCGGGCTGCGCTGGTCGAGAGGCAGGGGGCGTACGATGTGATCGTGATCAATCTGCCTCGCGTCGTCGAAGGCAGGCTCGAAGAACTCACATCCGTCGAGTTCTTCGAATCGGCCAAAAAGTCCCTGCGTCCCCTCGGCGTGGCGGTCGTGGGGATCGTGGGCGATCGGGACCCGTCGGATGGGGAACCGGGACACCAGGGCGCATGCGTCGAGAGCGCCCTGGAGGCCGTGTTCGCACAGACGATCCTGGTGCCCGACGGGCCGCGGACCTTCTTCGTCTCGGCGGCGGAGGCTTGTCTTCAGGTGTTCCCCGTCGTCTTGCAGACGCGATTTGGCCTTGTCGAGAACGCGAATGAGATCTTCCCGGTGGAATCGCTGGAGCAGGTGTATCGACCCGATCTGTCGGTCAAGAGGGTGGAGTCATATGACGCGGTCAATATTCCCAAGGAGCGGCTGACCAGCCATGACGGCAGGCCGAGCCATCGTCTCAGCGGGCTCCTGCAGGCGGCGAGCCGCTCGGGAGTGTCGTTGGACAAGCCCGTCCAGGCTTTCTCGCGTGGCGGCCTGCTTCTGGTGATCGTCCCGATTCTGGTGCTGGCGGCGGTCCGTCTGGCGTATGTCGTCCGGACCGCTCCTGGCGCCAAGACCGCGCAGAGCCTGGCGCCTGGTGCGGCTCTGCCATCCGACGTGCGGTTCGTCAGCGGCTGCTCGGCCGGCGTGAGTCTGGCGGGCCTGATCGTTCTGACGCAGGCCTGGCTGGCGAATCGCCAGGTCGTGCCCGAACACGTCGGATACGTGCTGTCGCTGTATGCGTTCGGCCTGGTTTCGGGCGCCGTGTGCGCGAGATGGGCCGTCTCGTCCCTGCGTTCCCAGGGCGTTTCGCGTCTGCGGCCCGTCACGTGGGCTCTGGCTGCGATTCTGAGCGTCCAGGGGGTCATTGTGCTGGTCGCGGGTTTCGTGGTTGAACATTCAACCGCGTGGCCGCCGCTGGCGGCGCTGGTCGCGGCGCTCGGTTTTTCATGCGGTGCGGTTGTGATTCTGGCGGCCAAGGTCCTCGATGGCTGTGCGAGCGAGACCGGTTCGTCCTGGATCGGGCTGGTCCGCGACGTTTGTCTGGGCGCCGCCTGCGGTTGCCTGGCCAGTCTGGGGCTGGTCCCTCTGATGGGATTCGGGACATCGCTCTGGGTCGCGTCGCTCGGGGCGTTTGCGGTCGCGGCTCTGGCTTCGGGAGTTCCACTGTGGTCAATGCGTCCCGGCGTCCGTGCGATTGCCCATCGGTTGCTCACCCCGATCGGATACGGCCTGTTTGCTCTGGCGCTGTCCCTCATCGTCTGCTCGCACATCCTCGCCTATGAGGAGCGGTCTCGCGCGACCGCGCAGGCGACGGTCGCCATCCAGGACTGGGTCCAGGGCCGCAAGCTCTCGGCCAAGACGGTCCCCTCCGTCGACTCCGCCAAAGGGGCGACATACCACGAGGTGCGGGAAGGATCGCTGCTCAAAGGCTACGTCTTTCGTTCGGAGGACTTCTCCGGCACGGTCTATGGGTATGGCGGCCCGATGGCTCTCGTCATGTTCGCGGACCCCGCCGGCACTCTGGTCGACTTTCGCATCACGCGGTCCTACGAGACGCCTCGATACATCACCCGCATCCGAAGCTGGATGAAGTCGCTCAAGGGACACAAGGTCCTCGGTCCCGCTCCGATGCAGGGAGTCAACGCCGTCAGCGGGGCGACCAAGAGCTGCGACGCGATTCTCCGCCTGTTGCGCAACTCCGGCAGCCGGTTCGACGCCTCCGTCCTGGCCGGCCAGGAGGTGGTCGATTCCGCCCAGGCGGATTGGCTCCAGAAGGTGGACTGGCCGGTCGTCTACTGGATTGGGGGGATCGCTCTGGCTTTGGCGGCGATCCACCTCGGCAGCCTGTGGGGACGCATCGCGGTGCTGGTCTTCACCGCCGCTGTCGGCGGCATCTGGCTGAATCGTCAGTACTCCACCGACCATGTGGTCCGCCTGCTCCATGGCCAGGGGCTCCTGAGCAATCCCTGGGCGAACGCCTGCCTTCTGTTGGGCATCCCCCTGGTCGTCCTGTTGCTGGGGAACATCTACTGCGGATACTTGTGCCCGTTCGGCGCCGTCCAGGAACTGCTCGGATTCATTCTCCCCAAGCGATTCAAGGCCCGTCCTCGGATATCGACGATGACCTCGGCCAGGTTCATCAAGTACGGCGTGTTGTTTTCGCTCATTGCGGTCTTCTTTCTCACAGGGAGCAGGAGACTTCTGGACCTGGACCCTCTGACGCTGGTGTTCAGCCGGCAGTTGTGGTCCGAGGGGCTGTCGTCGTCGCCTGGGCTGATCCTGGCGATCCTGGTCTTGCTCGCGGCGCCGCTGGTCACTCGGGTCTGGTGCCGCTACCTGTGCCCGACGGGGGCCTTCCTGTCGCTGTTCAACCTCGCGGGCTGGCTCGGGCGGTTCCTGCCGGCCAAGAAGTTCGGCCGTTGCGAGTTCGGCCTCAACGGCCGCGACCATCTCGACTGCATCCACTGCGACCGCTGCCGCCACCACAGTCCGCTGATCCCCACGCGAGAGGAGGCGATCGCCAGGGATGCCGCTCGGCCGTGAATTCTGCTACAAAGTGTGAACTGCACCCTGTATGATGGGCTCATGGGCATTACGTTGCTCAACGTGAAGGTCGTGAACCCAGAGCGGCCGAAGAAATCGCGGGTGTGCGAGTTTCTTGTCGACTCGGGCACCGTCTATTCCGTGGTTCCCCAGAGCGTTCTGAAGAAGCTGGGCATCAAACCCACGTCGTCGCAGGAGTTCATCCTGGCCAACGGGGAGATCGTCCGGAAGGCCATCGGCAACGCCTATTATGAATATCAGGGCAACGTCAGAGCAGCCCCGGTGGTCTTTGGAGACGAGGGCGTGTTCCTGCTGGGTGCAACGACGCTTGAGGCCCTGGGGATGATTCTCGACCCGATCCGGCGAGAACTCAAGCCGCTCCCCATGCTCTTGATGTGAGTGTCTCCACCTACCTGACCGAAGCGTCGTCGGGCAGGCCGAGTTGCTTGTAGAGGTTGCGGCGGCCTGCCTTGTCGCCTTCGAGGATGTGCCTGGCGTATTCGGCGACTTCTCTGGCCTTCTCGCGCGGGACGACGATGACCCCGTCGCCGTCGGCGACGATCACGTCGCCCGGACGGACGAGGACGCCGCCGCACTCGATGGGGCGGTTGACCGACTCGATCTCGTTGCGCCCCGGACGGATGCCCCGCGTCACGTGGCGCAGGTACAGCGGCATCTGTTGGGTGGCGACTTCGTCGGTGTCGCGGCCGCCGGAGTTGGTCACCACGCCTACGCAGCCTCGCAGCTTCCAGCCCATGATGTTGTTCGAGCCGATGGTGCCGACGTCGGAGTTCGGCGCGTCGTCGATCACCAGCGCGGTTCCCTTGCGAATCAGCGGCGTGAACGGTTCCGGCGTCACCTCGTTGTAGGTCTTGCCGACCCATTTGTCGAACGCCGCGGTCTCCATGGCGGGGGCGAAGCCCCTGTTCGTCGGGACATAGCGAGCGGTCACCGCGATGCCGATGAAGCGGTGCTTGTATTCCTTCGTGTCCTTCCATACCGGGTGGATCTCGGGCGACATCAGGCCCACGTTGGCCAGCCCGATCTTGTCCATGCCGTCGGAAACGTCCGCGACGCGAAGCCCCTCGAACAACGCCAGGACCTCCTGGTCCTGTTGCTCGGTGTAGACCTTGGTCATGATGTAGTTTCTGCCGGCGCGGAGTTCGTCGGGATCGGGCCTGACGCTCTGCTGGGCGACGGCCGGGACGGAAACCACCGTCGTTCCCATCGTCGCGAGGATCGCCAGAAGGAAGGCCAGGACCAGAGTCATCGCTTTTCCGCTGAGGTGAATTCGGCTCGTCATCTGTTGTCTCCCGTAATCCGGATGCGTTGCACGGTCACGTGGCGGATCGATGCGTCCGCCGGTAGCCGTACTATAGCCTCTCGAAACGTCGACGCAAACCGAAAAGGGGAGGGCGATGTGCGCAAAAAAAGAGCCCCTGAAGCGCTGAAGCGAGGACATTCCCGTAAGCCAGTGTGCTCGTATGTTTGAAATACCCGCTTGCTGCTCAATCAGGGGCGAGCGTCGAAACTTGTTGTCTTGCTCTTCTTGGCTCTCAGCACCTCCACATTGTCGTCTTGTGCTTATCGTTATTGGATGATGTCTTTTTCGTTGACCCCATGTACAGTCTACCCTTCGGCAAAGTCTTTCTCGGTTCTTGAGCGATTCTGCGCGGCTCGACGGCGCTGTCGCAGGCCTTGACCGGAGGGATAGAAAGGCGGTTGCGGAGGCCCTTCGCCGGCGGCTCCCAGTCTGCCCGTGCTTACCTGGCGGACAGGCCGGCGGGTTTGGCGAGCTTCGACAGCTTGCCCGACTTAAACCCGATAACCAAGCGGATCGGACCTCAGTTTTTTTGCAGAGATTCCGAGATTTTCTCGATCGAAAGCGGTGAAGACACGAGTTTCTTGCGGGGGTGTCAATCGGGAATAAGAGCAGAAGGATTAAGGCATATGCTTACCTTCGCGACTCCCGTTGCCGCGTGAAACCGCCTTATAATGGCCCCACAGGCAATGTCAGGATGGGACACCGTCTGAAGGAGGTCGCTATGAAGGTCTTCGATTACCTGGACGAATCGAACGCTGCGTATTCGGTGAGCGAGCACCGACCGGTCTTCTCGGCCCAAGTGATGGCGGCCGAAGAGCAGGAGTCGGGTCGCTATGTCGCCAAACCTGTGATCGTCAAGTCCAAGGGCAGGTACATCATGTGTGTGCTGGCGGCGCCCCACAAGGTGGCCTACGACAAGCTGGGCAGGTATCTGGGGACGAAGGACGTTTCGCTGGCCGACGAGGAGGAGGTCCGACATCTGTTTCCTGACTGCGAGGAAGGGGCCGAGCCCCCATTCGGCGGCTTGTATGGCCTGCGGACGATCGTGGACACAGCCTTGAAGGACGACGATCACGTCCTCTTTCAGGCGGGCACTCACGATCGGGCCATTCACATGAAAACCGCGGATTACCTTTCGCTGGCTGCTCCGGAGGTTGTGGACTTCGCCGTTCGCGCGTAACGGGAATTTCTAAGCAGGCAGGCTTGCGAACCGGCGGCACATCCGATACGATGAATCCCTGGTTGGACAAAGGTTGAGGCCGAGCAGGGAATTCCTGATGATCGAGATTGCGGCGAACACCTTCCTTCGCGACGACGAACTGACATTCCAGACTTCCCGCAGCGGCGGGCCCGGCGGGCAGAACGTCAACAAGCTGAACACCCGTGTTCTGGTGCTGTTCGATGTGCTCGCTTCTCCCAGCCTGTCCGAGGAGCAGAAACAGCAGGTCCGCCGCAAGCTCTCCACGCGGATCGACAAGCGAGGCGTGCTCCACGTCGTGTCTCAGAAGCATCGAAGCCAGGAAGCGAACCGACTGGCGGCGGTGGAGCGATTGCAGGAGTTGTTGCAGGGCGCGCTCAAGCCCGAGCTGCCCCGCAAGAAGACGCGAATTCCCGCGGGGGCCAGAGAGCGCCGGCTCAAGGAAAAGAAACGCCGGGGCGAGGTCAAACGCGGCAGGCAGGCGGGAAACGAGGACTGGGCATAGGAACGACGCCCCCTGAGGGGGTCATTTCATTCGGGCTCTGACCACGGCCACCGCGACGATCACGCCTGTGATGATCATGAGCACCAAAACCTCGCCCGGACCCATTAGAATCGTGCCAAGCACTTCGTCGATTCTCCTTGTCTGACCTCAACTTGCAGCGGGCCACCGGCCGCGATCCCGCTGGAACCTGTCTACCATAATCCGCCGCCAAACGCAAGCGGCAAGGCTTCGCCTATGCAAGACGTGCACGACTAGATTTCGTGGGGCTTGATGAGCATTTGTCATGCTGAGCGAAGCGAAGCATCCGGCCTTCGGATGCAACGAATGCCCGCCCGCATTCTGTGCCCAGATCCTTCGCTACGCTCAGGATGACAGAGTGGGGGCCCCCAAGCCCCACAAAATCTGGTCGCATCCCCGGCGGGCAACGCAAATATTTTTCCGCGGCGGTGTAATACTTTTGGATTCTGGGCGTCTTTAAAAGTGAAGAGCGTGAACTATGGAATGGATACTGACACAACTGAATATGATGGGCAAAGCCTTCGTGGGATTGACGGTGCCCATGTTGCTGACCTCGACGGTCTTGATCGGCCTGGTGTTGCTCGTCGAGTGCGTCCTGCGAGGGCGCGTGCGAGCCGGCCTTCGGTACTGGCTGGTCACCTGCGTCCTGGCGTACCTTGTCCTGATCCCGTTGCTCTCATTCAATCCTCCTTCTACCCATTGGCCGACCGGCGGCGGCTCTCTGCTCGCGATCCTTCGCGTCTGGGGGCCGCAAACTGCCTATGCAGAGGGGAGCCTCGATGCGACTTCTCGCGTCGCGGAACCCGACCCGACGTCCCAAACGCCGTCGCGCCACACACACGCTCCCCTGTCCCAGCCCACCACCGGACAGTCCGGGCCCTCGTCTGCGACCGACCGCGGGCAGGAGCCCATCCAGACCACCTCGGGCGGGGCAGGGGAGCGGCCACGTACTTTCTCCTCGGAGACGGCGCACCGTCTCCGGGGTCCGATCTCCTGGCAGGGGGCCGTCTTTCTATTGTGGGTCGTCGGAGTCGCCATTGTCGGCGGCGTGATGATCCGAAAGGCCAGGGACGCATGCAAGCGTCTCGAAAACGTGCCCGCCGCGAACAACCTGATGAACGACATTCTCATCTACTGCCGCAGGCGGATGGGCGTTCACGGCACGGTCCGTCTGAAGGTCGGCCCCGCGGGCGCCCGGCCCGCGGTCTGCGGCCTGCTGCGTCCGGTCATCCTCGTGCCCCGCAACCTCGCTCCGACGCTGGGTTCCCGGCATCTCCGCGACGTCCTGTTCCATCAATTGGCGCACATCAAGCGGCACGATCTGTGGGTGAACCTGGCGCAGAATGTTTTGCAGGTGCTGTACTTCTACAATCCGCTGGTCCTCATCGTCAACGCCGCGATCCGCCGGCTTCGCGAGGAAGCCGCCGACGAGACGGTCCTGGCGACGATCGGCGACCCCGACCATCGGTACGCCCAGCGGCTCGCCGAGGTCGAGACGATCACGCTTCGCGACCCGCCGCCCAGCCTGTACCTCATCGGCATCGCGTGACACCTCCTCGCCTGATGGATTCTCATGAACAAGACCGCGAATGCGAGCCCATCGGCTGCCGGGCCTCTCCCCGCCGTATACCCACCGGCTTCGGTGCTCGGGTCGCTCGCCAGCGTTGCCCTATCCCCCGGGCCGGCACACATAGTGTATCTCACGCGCGGATGCTCGGCCATATCCCCGCTGGTACCCCATAATGCGGTATACGCATCAGTCCGTCTTCCACTGTCCTGTTTCGTTCCGACGGACCATGTGAAACGTGATTTAGTTGAAGAGCGTCGCGATCTCTGATATAGTCCGCCCACGTGCTGGGGACACTCATAATGCCGGTAGGTTTGTGGCGATGCCCCGGCCGAGTGCATGGAAGGCTATTGATGGCGGTGCAGTTTCTACTGGGACGCAGCGGGACGGGCAAGACGAGCTATTGTGTTCGCGCGATCGCCGATGCGCTGCGGGAGCCGTCGGACCAGCCGCTGTTGTTCCTGCTGCCCGAGCAGGCCACCTACCAGGCCGAGCGGGCGATCCTGTCCGACCCGCGGATCAAGGGCTACAGCCGGCTGCACATTCTGTCCTTCGATCGGCTCCAGTTCTTCCTGCTGGGCAGGAACACGGCGCGTCCCGCCATCTCGCGAATCGGCCGGCAGATGATCGTGCACAAGATCCTCCGCGACAACCTCGACAAGCTGCGAATCTTCGGGCCCTCCGCGCTGCTGCCGGGATTCGCCCGGGAGATGGCTTCCACGATCACGGAACTGCACCGGTACGCCAGGAGCGTCGAGGACATGGAGGGACTGCTGAAATGCCTTCGCTCCCCAGGCACGGACCTTCCGTCCGCCGGCCGACGGCTCTCGGCTCTGAAGTTCGCCGACATTGCGATGGTCTTTCAGCAATACGCCGAGGCGCTGCGAGACAAGTTCGTCGATCCGGAGGCGCAGATCGCCGCCGCGTGCCGGGCCGTCCGCAAGTCGCCGATCATCCAAGGCGCCCGGCTCTGGGTGGACGGCTTCGCGTCCTTCACCGGCGGCGAGACGGCCCTGCTGATCGAGGTGCTCAGGGCGGTCGATCGGGCCTGCATGGCGCTGTGCGTCGATCCTGTTGAGGTGGGGATCGGCGAGCCGGACGAAGGCGCGACGACGCGGGCGGGACTCTTCGAGCCCACCGCTCGAACCTACCGTGACATGCTCGATCGATTGGCCAAGGCGAAGATCGAGACGGAAGATCCGATCGTTCTCGATCACGTCGGTCGGTTCGCCGACAGTCCGGCCCTGGCGCACGTGGAGCGGAACGTGTTTCGGCTCGGCGCGGGCAAAACCAAGGCCGGCAGCGACATCCGCCTCGTGGCCGCTCCCAGCCTGCGTCTGGAGATCCAGTTCGTCGGGCGGCAGATCCTCTCGCTGATCCAGGACAAGGGGTATCGGTATTGCGACATTGCGGTCGTGGCCTCGGACCTCGGTCAGTACGAGCAGTACGTTCGCGCGTACTTCGAGGACTACCGCATCCCGTTCTTCATCGACAAACGCAAACCGCTCAACCAGCACCCGGTGATCGAGCTGCTCTGCGCCGCCCTCCAGGCGGCGCTCGGCGACTTCGCCCACGCGGATCTGTTCGCGTATCTCAAGAGCGATCTGGTCCTGCTGGAGAACGCGGCGGTCGACCTTCTGGAGAACTACTGCCTTGCCTTCGGCGTGGACGGCCGGGATTGGGTTTCGAGCGAGCCCTGGAGATTCCAGGGGCCCGACGATCCGCAGTTCGACGAGGGCCGGATCGACCGAATCCGTGTCGAAGCGGTGCGCCCGCTGGTGGACCTGCGGCACGCGTTGTGTCCCGGCGGCAACCCCGAGGGCAAGCTTGGCGCCAGGGAGTTCACTCGCGTGATCTTCGCATTCCTGGACCGCTTGCAGGTCCGTCGGACGGTCGGGCAGTGGGCCCATGATGCGCAGCGGCAGGGCGACCCCGCGACCGCGGACGAACATCGCCAGTTCTTCGAAGCCTTCGTGGACATTTTCGATACGCTCGTCGAGGTGTTCGATCGCCAGGAGATGACCGCGCTGGACTACTTCGGCCTGCTGGGTTCGGCTTTCTCGCAGATGACGTTGGCGTTCATTCCGCCCAAGCTCGATCAGGTGCTCGTCGGTTCGATCGAGCGGAGCCGCCATCCGAGCCTCAAGGCCGTCTTCCTGCTGGGGGCCACGCAGAAGCAGTTCCCGATTCCGCCGGCCAGTCCCGGCCTGCTGAGCGACGAGGACCGCGAAGCCGCGGAGGCGGCGGACTTCGAACTGGCCCCGTCCTCGACGCAGTCGCTGATCGACCGTCAGTACCTGGCGTATATCGCGTTCACGCGGCCCTCGCAGTTCCTGTGCGTCAGCTATCCGTGTGTGGACGAAAAGGGCAGCCCTGTCACGCGGTCGCATTTCATCGAGGAACTCCAATCGCTGTTCGAGGACGTCGCGGAAGAGCACCTCTCTGACAACCTCCTGTCGCTGGGCGAGGTTCGCAGCGACACGGAGCTGGCGGAACTGCTGAGCTGCCGGCTGGGTCGGGATTTCGTTGGTAGTGACGCCGTCAGGCGTTCCCGTGTCGAGGACGTCCCGTCCTCGAAGCGCGGGCAAGATGCCCGCGACACGAAGATATGCCCTGACGGGCACACTACAAACGATGACGGGCTCGCGGGTCTGCTGCGGGCGATGCAGACCGACGGAGAATACGGCGAGATGTCGCGTCTGATCGTCTCGGCGCTGGGCTATGAGAACCGGGCCAGTCTCGATCCTGCCGTCGTTCGGGAACTCCACAGCCGGCCCCTGCGGGGCTCCGCGACCCGGCTGGAGACATTCGCGGCCTGTCCTTACAGGCACTTTGCGCGATACGTCCTGGACCTCAAGCCTCGGCGGGAGTTCAAGCTCGAACCGCTGGACCAGGGCCTGTTCTACCACCGGGTGCTGGACTCGCTCCAGAAGCGGCTCAGCGCGGAGGGACTGGACATCGCGACCGTCGAGACCGAGCGTCTGCTGCATCTGCTTCGCGACGAGACGGGCAAGCTCATGGAGTCCGACGCGTTCATCTCCCAGTTCATTCGTCGCTCCGCGCACAACGCGTTTGTGATCGCCAGCGCCGGCCGCACGCTGGAGGAATGCGTCCTGGGCATCTCCGAAATGGTGAAGGCCGGCTCATTCCGTCCGGTTCTGTCGGAGGCGGCTTTCGGCCGCCCGCTCGATGAGGCCGGGGCGCTGGGCCGATTCGAGCTGAAGCTGCAAGACGGACGAACGCTGTCCCTGGACGGCAAGATCGACCGCCTCGACGTGGCGCAGGTCGACGGCAGGAGGGTGGCTCTTGTTCTCGACTACAAACTGACCCGGGCCGCCGCGGACTTCAAGTGGAACGAGTTCTATCACGGCTTGGACGTGCAGCTTGCGATCTACATGCTGGCCGTCCGCCACGCCGGGGGCGGCGTCGCGGACGACGTCGCCGGGGCGCTCTACCTGCCCATCGAGACGCCGCCTGAGACTGCGACCCTGGCGGAACTCTCGGAGGAAGAGCCCCGCAAGTTCCCCTACAAGCCCCGCGGCGTCCTCAACGGCGTCTACTGGTCCTGCCTCGATCCCAACACCAGCGGGTACAGCCGGTACTACAACTTCTATGTGAAGAAGAAGGACAACGATCCCTACGGCCATTACCCCACCAGCAACCTCCTGAAGCCGGAGCATTTCCAGCGGCTGCTGGAATGGTCCGAAGCGAATCTCCAGCGTCTGGCAGGGGACATCCTTTCCGGACGGATCGAGGCCTTGCCCTACCATCGCGGGACCGAGCGGGCCTGCACCCGCTGCGACTACAGCGGCGTCTGTCACTTCGATTGGCAGATCAACGAGTATCGATTCCTGCGTTCCGTGGGAAAGAGCGACCTGATGGCGGAGTTGGACAAGGCATGACGGCCCAGAAGAAAGTCCAGTGGACCGAACAGCAGCAGCGGGCCATCCAGGCCCGAGGCGGCAACGTGTTCGTCACCGCCTCCGCAGGGACGGGCAAGACCGCGGTGCTGTCGGGCCGGTGCGTCAGCATCGTGTCCGAGGGGACCGCGTGCCCCGACGTGATGGGCATGCTGATCCTGACGTTCACGGAGGCCGCCGCCGAGCAGATGCACGCGAGGATCGCGCAGCAGCTTCGCGAGGCGTACCACCAGACCCGCGATCCGAACCTGCTTCGCCAGCTCATCCTGCTCCAGGGCGCCAACATCAGCACGATCCACTCGTTCTGCAAGCGTCTGATCACCGAGCACTTTCACAAGCTGGCCCTGGACCCGGCGTTTCGCGTGATCGACGCCGATGAGACCATGCTCCTGAAGGCTGAGACGCTGGAGGAGACGATCGAGTGGGCCTGGCAACAGAAGCACCTCGTCCCAGGGCTCCAGGAGCTTCTCTTCAAGAGAAACCTCCGCAGTCGGGACGGCTTTCTCAGCGGCGTGATCCGACTGGCGAACTTCCTCGAAGGGGTCGCGCAGCCGGACCTGTGGTGCGACCGCGCGAGGAGGCTGGCCGAGCAGATCGATCCGGCCGCCAGCGACCTGGGCCGGGATCAGCAGCGAATCGTCCGCGAGCGGATCGACGCGATTCTCTCGCAGTTGCGGCTGTGCAAATCGCTGTACGAGGATTGCGTCCCCGATGACAACTGGGGCGCGAAGATCCAGGAGAGCCTGATCGAACCGGTCGCGGCGTGCATAGAAGGCCTCGACGCGAAGAACTGGCCTCGCTGCGCCGAGCGGATTCGTGCGTTCCAGAAGCCCCGCTTCAGTTCGCCCAAAGGAGCGCCGGAGACGGTGGCCAAGCTCCTCGACGATCTCCAGCGGTCGGCGATCGAAGCGTTTCTGAAGCTCAACGATCTGGCGATCCTCAACCCCGCCTATTTGGACGTGGTCGGCCGTTCGACGAGTCTTCAGACGAAGGTCCTCGTCGAACTGGTCCGGCATTTCACCGCATCGTACGCCCAGCGAAAGAGCAATCTCAAGGGCCTGGACTTTGCGGATCTCGAGCACTACACGCTGCGCCTGCTGGCCGCAGCGGACCCCTCCGGCGAGCCACTCAGTCCGTCCGAGACCGCGCTGGCCCTCCGCAGGCGATTCAAGTGCATCTTCGTGGACGAGTACCAGGACATCAACCCGGTGCAGCAGTCGATCCTCGACGCGCTCAGCTCGGGCGACAATGTCTTCGTCGTCGGGGACGTCAAGCAGAGCATCTACGCCTGGCGAGGGGCGGAGCCGACGATCTTCCTGGAGCGACTGAAACCGGCCTGTGCGAACCCGAAGGACCCGTCCTGCGGGTTCCGCGTGGACCTCAACTGCAATTTCCGCTCGGCCAAGGGGATACTCGATTTCGTCAACGAGATCTTCGGACGGATCATGACCGCCGAGATTGCACACGTCGACTACGACGAGAGCGCGATGCTCCAGGCGCCTCCCGGTTCGCCCTCGCCCGAAGCGGGCAAGCCGATCGTGGAGATGCACATCCTCGATGAGCGTGGCTCACGAGGCGGTTCGGACGAGGGCGGCGACGAGGGATTTGAGTCGGAAGATCTCGCTCTGGTCAACGCCCGCCAGCGCCAGGCGGCGCTGATCGCCAGGCGCATCCGCGAGATGGTGGGGGCCGAGACCGGCAGGGCCGAGTTCCAGATCCAGGACAAAGGCGGCGCCGAGCCTCGCGACGTGCAGTACCGCGACATCGTCATTCTCATGCGTTCCCTGGCCCAGAAGGCCAACGACTACGTCGAGATCCTCCGGCTGGCGGGCATCCCGGTGAGCTGCGACGCGACCGCGGGGTACTTCGAGGCCACGGAAGTCCACGACATGATCTCCCTGCTGAAGGTGTTGGACAATCCTCGTCGCGATATTGAATTGGCGACCGTGCTGCGCAGCGCCTTGTTCCACGTCACCGACACGGAACTGGCGAAGATCCGCCTCCTGGGTCGGGACCAGGGCCGGCACGCGGATTTCCACACCTGCGCGGTGTGCTATCGCGACAAGGGGCCGGACGGCGAGTTGAAGGACAAGCTCGTCCGTATTTTCGAGCGGCTCGACCAGTGGCGAAGCCTGGCGAGGCGCGGGCTTCTGGCGGGTCTGGTGTGGCGGATCTACCGCGAAAGCGGATTCGTGGCTTTCGTTTCTGCGCTGCCGAACGGCCAGGCCCGCAAGGCCAACCTGCTGCGGCTCCACGACCGGGCCGTCCAATTCGAGGGCTTCGCCAGCAGTTCGGGCGTCGCGTCGCTTACGCGGTTCGTCGACTTCCTCGAAAAGCTCCAGGCGGAGGGGCAGGACTGGGCCCCGGCCCAGCCGGGCAGTGCGGCGGGCAACGCCGTGCGGATCCTCAGCGTCCACAAGAGCAAGGGACTCGAGTTCCCTGTCGTCTTTCTGGCGGAGTTGGAGACGCAGTTCAACAAGCAGGACATCTTCGCGGACCTTGCGGCCGACGCGGACAGCGCGATCGGCCTGCAGGTGATCGATCCGCGGTCGAATACCAAGCTCCGTTCCCTGGCCCACGAGGTGATCGGCGAGAAGAAGCTGGCGACGATGCTGGCCGAGGAGATGCGGGTCCTGTACGTCGCCACGACGCGGGCTCGTGATCGACTGATCCTGACCGCCTCGCAGAAGAAGAACGACTGCGGCAAGATCCTCTCGCAAGGTCTGCTCCTGGGCCGCGAGCAGGTCCCGGCCTGGCTGCTGCGTCCCTGCAAGAGCCAATTGGAATGGGTCCTCTACGGCCTGTCCGGTCAGCGGGTCCTCCATGCCGCCTTTCAGACCGGCCTTGCGGACAGGGCGGTCGATGACGGTCTGTTCGACCTGCGCGTCCACGGTGAGGACACGCTGAGGGACTTGTCGAAGCTGGTGATGACGTTGCGGACTTCCAAGGCCGGATCGGCGTTCTTGCCGCAAGCCGGAGGGCCTGCTGACGAGCAGGGTCGAACGTTACTGGCACGGGTCAAGAACGTTCTGAAACGAGCTTACCCGCATTCCTATGCGATTCACCTGGCGGCCAAGAGCTCGGTTACGAGACTGACCCATCAGGAAGACGAGTTCGTTCAACGGGACGATTCCGAGGCGATAGACCGCCAGCCGGCGGCGCTGATCGCGGCTCAGGCCGCGTCGTCGGGATCGCGATTGGCCAGGCTCGTCGGGACCGCGACCCATTTGGTGGTCTCGTCCCTGGATCTGAAGCGTGCGGTCTCGCTGGGCGTGATCGAGAAGACCAGGGACCGGCTCGTCGGCGAAGGGGCCATCCCGCAGAACGTCGCGAAGGAGATCGACGCGCGGTCGATCCTGGCGTTTTTCGAGAGCCGGCTCGGCGAGATCGTCTGCGACAGCCGCCATGAGGTCTGGCAGGAATGGCCTTTCACGTACGGTCTTCCTGCCTGCGAGGTTGCCGACGAGGCCCCGCCAGACGGCAGGGAGATCGTCGTCGTTCAGGGCGTCGTCGATCTGCTCGTGCGGACGTCCGACGGGCTGTTCGTGATCGATTTCAAGACCGACCACGTGTCGGGTCCCGCGGTCGCCCAGCGGGCCAAGTCCTATCGGGGACAACTGGATCTGTACGCCAAGGCGGCCTCCGCCATCCGCGGCGAGAAAGTCCTCGAACAGTGGCTGTACTTCTTCACCCCTCGACAGGCCGTGCAGATGTGATGTTCGATCGGCCTCAAAAACAGTTGACTGGCCGTACGGTCGGGCCCCATCATACGTCCCTATGAACGTATCGAAATTTGGCAAGAAAATCGCGGTTCAATCGGGCATCGGACAACTCATGGACGACTTGGGGGCCGCGCTGGCGGGGCATCGCGACATGCTCATGCTCGGCGGCGGCAACCCCGCGCACATTCCTGCAATGCAGCAGCGGTTTCGCCGGGGCATGGCCGCCATGCTCGATGACGGCGGGCGGTTCGACCGGGCCGTCGGCAACTACGACCCGCCGCAAGGCAATCGCGTGTTCTGCGAGGCCATCGCGGGCCTTCTGAAACAGCAGTTCGGCTGGGACATCAGCCGACGGAACATCGCTATCACCCACGGCAGCCAGTCGGCCTTCTTCATCCTGTTCAATCTCCTGGCCGGCGAGTGCGAGGACGGGACCACTCGCAAGATCCTGTTTCCGCTGAGCCCGGAATACATCGGCTACGCGGACGTGGGGCTGGGTCCCGGCCTGTTCACCTCACAGAGGCCGCGGATCGAGGACATCGACGACCACGTCTTCAAGTACCACATCGATTTCGACAAGCTCCGGATCGGCGACGACATCGGCGCGGTCTGCGTCTCCCGGCCCACGAACCCCACAGGCAACGTCCTGACCGGCGCGGAACTGGAGAAGCTCAGCGGTCTTGCCCATGCCAAGGGCGTGCCTCTGATCATCGACAACGCCTACGGGACGCCCTTTCCCGACATCATCTATACGGACGCCGATCCGATCTGGGACCCGAACACGATCGTCTGCATGAGCCTCTCGAAGCTGGGTCTTCCCGGCGTGCGAACGGGCATCGTGATCGCTCGCGAGGAGATCGTCGAGATGGTCGCGAGGGTTAACGCGGTGATGAGCCTTGCGCCCGGCGGCGTCGGCGCCGCGATCGTCGCGGACATGATCCGCTCGGGCGAGATCATCGCCGCCAGCCGGGAGGTGGTCCGACCGTTCTATGAGACGAAGATGCAGGAGGCGGTCGCGCAGGTGCACGAGAGCTTCCAGGGACTCGACTATCGCGTCCACAAGCCGGAAGGGGCCTTCTTCCTGTGGCTGTGGTTCCCGAACCTGCCGATCACGAGCCAGCAGCT
>CALEZT010000143.1 GCA_937927975.1 uncultured Phycisphaerales bacterium | reverse complement strand
TGTCGCCGTAGTCGTAGAAGTAGCCCAGGTACTCATGCAGCATCTGGCACACGAATCGCCGTCGCTTCATGAATGCGATCCGTTTGCCGGCCAGCAGGGGGTTTTTCATCGCCGCGCCGCGGGCGAGGGAGCGGATCTGCTGATATAACGCCAGCCGATCTGCGGCGTCGAGTTGTTCGGCCTGCGACACCGATCGTGCGAGCGAGTCCAGCTTGGCGCGTTCCGCTGCGAGGTCCGGCGGATGGGGCATGGCCACGAGGTGATTCAGCAAGGCCTTGGCCCTGGAATGGACGCTGCGAATGGCTTCCACGTCGGTCGGCGAGCGGTCGAGTCTGCGTTCCTGGGCGGCCCAGTCCTCCGCGACGAGTCGATCGAGCGATTCCCCTGTCGCACCCTGCGATCGGAGCGGCAGCAGGCACAGGGCCAGTACGGCGGTGAACACGCAATTGCTGCGAATCATCGAAGGCATTCGATCCCCTGTTCAAAGCCCATGCTTGCGGCGGCCGACACAAGGGCCAGATTACCCAATCTCCCAGGCAAACACAACAGGTTTCGCTTCAGCCTTGAAACCGCCGGGCGGGGCAGGTACAATCCGCTCCATCATAGTCTAAGGATAGGAGACCCGACATGAGAACCTTCTTCTCCGCCATCTGCCTGGTTTCGCTCGCCACGGCGGCAGTGAACCCCTCGCAATCCTATGCCGAGGTCGCTGACGGCCTCAAGGCGGGTGCGGCCCGGATCGACATCACGCCGGACAAGCCGGTCCAGATGTCCGGATACGCCAGCCGCAAGGACCTCTCCACCGGCGTGCACGACCCGCTGTCGGCGCGCGTGCTCGCGTTCAAGGCAGAAGACAAGCGACTCGTTCTGGTCTCGACGGATATCATCGGTTTCTACGAGGGCACCGCCGACTATCTTCGCAAGGCCCTCGTGAGCGAGTTTCAGTTGGAGCCTTCCGAGCTGTTCCTGACCGCGATCCATACTCACGCGGCTCCCAGCCTGACCCTCAACAAGGAGCGAGGCCATCCCAACAACGTCGAGTACACCGAGACCCTCAAGGACAAACTGATCGAAGCGGTCCGCCAGGCGCTCGGCGGAATGGAGCCGGCCACCATCGGATTGGGCGTCGGCGCCTGTCCGGCCGGCGCGAATCGTCGCGAACTGCGGGTCGCCAACGACGCCAAGACTTCCATCGTGCTCGGGCGGAATCCCGATGGAGTCACCGACAAGGAGGTGCTCGTGATGGAGGTCGCCAGACCGAACGGGACGCCGCTGGCGGTCGCGTTCGACTACGCCACCCACGGGACGTCCCTGGGGCCGGGCAACTACGTCATCAGCGGCGACGTCCCCGGCCTGGCGGAGCAGCTCGTCGAGAGGATTCTGGGTTTCGACACCATCGCCCCTGCGTTCATCGGCGCTTCGGGCAACATCGATCCGTGGTACCGCGTGCTGCCGGCATTCAACGACGAGCCCGGCTGGATTCCCGAGCCGGTCCTGCTCGGCACGCTCCTGGGCCAGGAGGTCGTCCACGTCTACCGGGGCATCAAGGACAGGCCGCCGGTCGATGGAATCAAGATCGCATCGCGGTTCGCGACGCTGCAGTTGCCTGCCAAGCCGCGAGAGGGCGTCTCGCCGGTGAAGATCGACGCATCCGCCTTCGCCATTACCGTGGCGCGTCTGGGCGATGTGGCCTTCGTCGGCCTGGGTGGCGAGGTCTTCACCGAGATCGGCCTGGCCATCAAGGCGGGCTCCCCCTGTCGGCACACGTTCGTGATCACCCACTGCAACGGCGCGGCCGGCTACCTGGCCCCGAAGGAAGCCCACGTTCAGGGCGGCTACGAGGTCACGAGCAGCCCGTTCGCGGCGCAGGCGGCGGACATGGTCATTCGAGAAGCGATTCGCATGCTGCACGACTTGTGAGCGGCCTGCGCTGTGATAGAATCACGGATCTGGATGAAGGACAGAAACAAGCCTTGGGAGGCATGACGGGTATGGGTATCCTTGGCAGGCCGCTTCGCGGGATCATCCCGCCGATGGTGACGCCATTGTTGGACCGCGACACGCTGGACGTCGCGGGCCTGGAGCGGCTGATCGAGCACATTCTTGCGGGCGGCGTGCACGGGCTGTTCATCCTGGGCACCACCGGAGAAGCCGCCAGTCTGAGCCATCGGCTCCGGCATGAGTTCATCGACCGCGTCTGCTCGCAGGTGAATCGGCGCGTGCCGGTCCTGGTGGGGATCACGGACACGTCGTTCGTCGAGTCGGTCAACGTCGCTCAGAAGGCCGACCAGGCCGGGGCCGATGCCCTGGTGCTCGCGCCGCCGTACTATTTCCCGGCGGGCCAACCCGAGCTGCTGGAGTATCTCAGACACCTGACGTCGGAGTTGTCGCTGCCCTTGTTCCTCTACAACCTGCCGAATCGTCCGAGGCCCGGGTTCGAAATGGACACGGTCCGCGCCGCCGCGGACATCCCGGGCATTGCAGGGATCAAGGACAGTTCGGCCAACATGCTGTACTTCCATCAGCTCCTGGCTCTGGTGGACGAGCGGCCGGACTTCACGTTGCTGATCGGGCCCGAACAACTGTTGGCGGAGGCGGTTCTGCTGGGATGTCACGGCGGCATCTGCGGCGGGGCCAACCTGCTGCCTCGTCTGTACGTGGATTTGTACGAGGCCGCCTGTGCGAAGGACGTCGGTCGCATCGAGTCCTTGCGTAAGGCGGTGACGCGGGTCCACGCGACGATCTACAGCGTGGGACAGTTCGAGTCGAGCTTCATCAAGGGACTCAAGTGCGCCCTGTCGTGGCTGGGCATCTGCGACGATTTCCTGGCCGAGCCTTTTCACCGGTTCCGCGAGCCTCAGCGAAGCCAGGTCCGCGCGCACATGGAAGAGCTGGGAATCCTCGGCGGAAGATCCGCCCTGTATCGATAAGGCGGTGGAGCATGGATGCCAAGTTGCACGCACTCGACGTCGCGATTCTCGCAGGCTACTGCCTGGCCGTTGTCGGCATGGGGCTGTATTACAGCCGCAAGTGCCGCACGGCCGAGGAGTTCATGGTGGCCGGGCGGGCGATCCCCGCGTGGGCCGCGGGGCTGGCGATCATGAGCACGTACACCAGCAGCATCTCGTACATCGCCACGCCGGGCAAGGCATACGACACCAACTGGCATCCGCTGATCTTCTCGCTGGCGATCTTTCCGGTGGCGTGGCTGGCGTGTCGGTATGCGGTGCCATACTACCGTCGGATGAAACTGGTGTCGGTTTACGAGTTCCTCGAAGAACGGATCGGCGCCTGGGGTCGGGTGTACGCCGCGATGTCGTTTCTGCTCTACATCGTGGGCCGGACCGCGGTGATCCTCTATCTCGTGAGCCTTCTGCTGAGCCAGTTTCTGGACTGGCCGATCGAAACGATCATCGTCGTGATCGGCGTGGTCACGATTCTCTACACCCTGCTGGGCGGCATGGAGGCGGTGATCTGGACCGACGTGATGCAGTCGGTCATCATGATCGGGGGGCTGCTGTTCTGCGTCGCGAGTCTCTCCTGGCGGGTCTTCTCGGGTCCCGAGCCCTTGATCGGCGCGGCCCTGGACGCCGGGAAGTTCAGCCTTGGCAGTTGGGAACTTTCGCTCTCGTCGCGGACGATCTGGGTGATGATCATCTACGGCGTGACGGAGAACCTGCGGAATCTCCTGGCCGACCAGAACTTCGTCCAGAAGTACTCGTCCGTGCCGACGGAACGGCAGGCCCGCCGCTCGATCTGGATCGCGATGCTGATCTACATTCCGATGACGGTCGTCTTCCTGTACATCGGCACGGCGTTATTTGCCTTCTATTCAGGCAGCGGGGCGATCGCCAAAGGCGACCAGGCCTTTCCGTACTTCATTGCGACGCAGCTTCCGGTCGGCATGAAGGGATTGATCCTGGCCGCGATTCTGGCGGCCGCGATGAGCACGGTCGATTCGGGTCTGAACTGTTCGGCAACCGTGCTGCTCGTGGATTTCTACAAGCGATACGTCAACCCCCAGGTGAGCGAACGAACGAGCCTGTGGTGCCTTCGCGTCACAACCGTGGTTTGGGGCCTTTTCGGGACGGGCTTCGCCATCCTCATGATCCGGGCTCAGAGCGCCCTGGACAAATGGTGGCAAATCTCCGGGATCTTCGGGGGCGGCATCCTGGGGCTGTTCCTGTTGGGCCTGCTCGGGATTCGCCTGCGGCTCTGGCAGGGCCTGGCAGCGATCTGCGCGAGCATCGGAGTGATCAGTTGGGGCACGTTCGCGAGAAATCTGCCCACCGGATGGAAGTGGGCGGAACCTTCGTTTGAGCCCATTCTCGTCGGCGTCTTCGGCACGGCGGCGCTGATTATCGTCGCGCTATTCCTGGGGCGAGGCAATCGACGCGCCGCGCTCGCGGCGACAGATGCTTGCGGCCGGGAGGGCGTTTGATGCTGCGTCCGGCTGTGTTTCTCGATCGGGATGGGACCCTCGTAGAGGACCGCGGGCTTCTGGCCCAGCCGTCGGACGTGGTGTTCTATCCGGACACGTTCGAGGCCTTGCGACGTCTCCAGGAGCATTTCGTGCTGTTCATCGTCACGCACCAGCCGTGGGTGGCGCGAGGCGTCGTCACGTTGGACCAGGTGGACAGGGTGAACGCCTGGATTCTCGCGCGTCTGGCTGAAAAGGGCGTCACCGTTGCGGAAGCCTACGTCTGCCCGCACAATCGCGAGGAACGGTGCCACTGCATCAAGCCGCGTCCCTATTTCCTCGAAAAGGCCGCGAAGGACCATTCCATCGACCTGAGACGGTCCTTCACGGTCGGCGATCACCCGCACGACGTGGAGTTCGCGCGGTCCGTCGGCGCCAGGGGCGTCTACGTGCGAACGGGCCATGGCGAAAAACATGTGAACGAACTGGCCCCTGGAGAGATTGTCACTTCGGGCATCTCCGAGGCCGCCGATTGGATTCTTGCCAATTCACAGGGCTTATGACAAGTGTGAAGAGCAAACGCGTGTTCGTGAGTGCGAATGACCCCAGCGCCGACGTGCACTGCGCCGGGCTGATCTGTGCCCTCAAGCGGATGGATGCGAGGATCGAGTTCGTGGGGATCGGCGGGCCCAAGATGGAGGCCGCAGGCTGCGAGGTGATCGAGCACACGGTCGGCAGAGCGGTGATGACCTACAACGCCATCGCCCACGTCGGCCATTTCTACCGGCTCGTGCAGAGGATCAAACAACACCTTTGCGAGCACCCGGTGGATCTGATGATCGTGTGCGACTCGCCGTCCTTCAATTTCCACGTGGCCAAGGCCGCCAAAGCCGCGGGCGTGAAAACGCTGTTCTACGTCGCGCCGCAACTCTGGGCCTGGGGCGGGTGGCGCATCCGCAAACTCCGTCGCCTCTGCGACAAGCTCTGCTGCATCCTGCCTTTCGAGGAGTCGTGGTTCAAGTCCAGAGCCGTGGACACGACGTTCGTGGGCAATCCGCTGCTCGACAAGCTGCCGACGGATTTGGCGGGGTTCCGCAAGGGTTACGTCCGGTTCGACCCGACGCATGCCACGATTGCCCTGATGCCGGGCTCGCGACTGGCGGAAATCCACTCGCTCTGGGCGCCTATGCAGGAGATCGCGGTGCGATTGAAGCGGAAGTACTCGGAGGCGAGCTTCACGACCGTCGCGGTCAACGACGAACGGCGGCAATTGCTCGAACAGATGCGCATTCCAGGCTTCGAGTGCCGCTACTCGATCGACACGGTCCGCGACACCGCGGCCGGCGTGGATTTCTCCATCGTCGCCAGCGGAAGCGCGACGCTGGAGGTCGCCTCCGCCGGCTGCCCGATGGTGATCATGTACCAGACCAACCGGTTCCTCTGGCACTTGGTCGGGCGATGGCTGGTCCACGCGAAGTTCTTCACGCTGGTCAATCTCCTGGCCGATCGAGAGCTCGCGCCGGAGTTCATGCCGTACTTCACATCGGTCGAGCCGATCGCCGATCGCGTCGATGCCTATCTCCAGGACGCCGCGTCCCTGTCGCGAATCAGCAACGAGATGATCGACATGGTCGAGCCCCTGACGCGGAAGAAGGCCAACCAGGAGACCGCGCGGATCGTTGTCGAGATGCTGGCATGAGCCATGGAACGAGGATTGGCCGGATCGACATGGTTGCGACAGGCGCCTGCCTGGGAACGCTCGCGTGCTGGTCGCTGGGCCCCTTGTTCATCAAGTATCTCACGGGCCATGTGGATTCGTGGACCCAGAACGCGGTGCGGTATTCGGTCGCCAGCCTGTTCCTGTTGCCGTTCCTGATTCACGCGAGCGCCGCAGGCGGTCTCTCCTCGAAGGTCTGGCGGCGGGCGATCCTCCCTTCGTTCGCGAATATCGCGATGCAGAGTCTCTGGGCCGCGGGCTTCTATTACATCGGTCCTGCGTTCATGACCCTGTTGTCCAAGACCTCGGTCCTGTGGGTGACCGGGTTTTCGCTGATCGTCTTTCGCGAGGAGAGGCCTCTGATCCGCAGTCCCCGGTTCTGGGCGGGTCTGTTGTTGTCTCTGACAGGCATGGTGGGAGTGATCGCCTTCAAGGACGATTTCGCCGCCGCCGGGACAGCCGCCGGCATTCTCCTGGCCCTGGCTCAGGCCTTCATGTGGGGCATGTACACGATCTCCGTGCGGATCGCGTTTCAGGACGTCGATCCTCGCATCAGTTTCTCCGTGATGAGCATCTATGCCGCGATCGGGCTGTCCGTCGGCGCGTTTCTCTTTGGCGACCCCTCGCAGGTCCTGGCCCTCGACGCCCGAGGCTGGGGGGCTGTGGTGATCTCAGCCCTGACCGCGATTGCCCTGGGACACACCCTCTACTACACCGCGATTCGTCGGATCGGCACGATGATCCCGGTCCTGGTGATCCTCTCGCAGCCGTTCGTGGTGTTCGGTCTGTCGAGCGTTCTGTTTCACGAACGACTCAACGGGGTTCAACTGATCTTCGGCGGACTTCTTCTCACCGGCTCCGGCCTGTCGGTCTGGGCCCAGCAGCACCGCAGGGCCGATGCGATCGAGTGAGTCGGTTTCAAAGGCGTGTGTGAACATCCCCGCCCGATCCCGTTTTCTCATTGACGGAGGGCGAGTTCATGCGGTAATTAGGACGACCGATGGACGGCCGCGGTGTCCTGCGGGAACGGGCTGTGGACGGTACGGGTTTCTTTAGTGAGGGCGGAATCATGACGCGGATGACAGGCAGAATCATGTTGTTGGTTGGCGTGGCGGCCTTGCTGATTGCCGCAACAGGATGTGGGGGCGGGTTCGGGAGCAAGTCGCCCGGCAAGCGGATCGCACTCTACAATGGCCAGGACTTCACCGGCTGGACTCGCTACATCGAGGACCCGAGCGCCGACGTCAACGACGTCTGGCGGATCCGCGGCGACGTCCTCTACTGTGCCGGCAAGCCCAACGGCTACATCCGCACCAACGAGAAGTACGAGAACTACCACCTGCACCTCGAATGGCGATGGGTCGAGACGCCGACCAACAGCGGAGTCCTGCTGCACGCCGGGGACAAGGATGCGGTCTGGCCCGCCTGCATCGAGTGCCAGCTCAAGGCCGGCAACGCAGGCGATTTCGTCCTCATCAACGGCACCGGCCTCTCGGTCAACGGCGTCAGTCAGAAGAATTCCGCCAGGCAGTTCGTGGTCGTCGAGAAGAAGGCGCCCACGAGCGAACTGCCCGCAGGCCAGTGGAACCGCTATGACATCTACTGCAAGGGCGACACGATTCGCTGCCTCGTGAACGGCGTCCTGCAGAACGAGGGAACCGACGCCAGCGTCGCCTCCGGCTGGATCTGTCTCCAGAGCGAAGGCAGTCCGATCGAGTTCCGCAACATCTACCTCCAGCCGCTGGACTGAGGCCGCGGTGGTCGCATCGCTTGCGTGAAGATGCCGACGGCGACTCGCCTTGCAGGGGGTGTCTTCGGATGAACAGGAAATGGGATGCCGACGCTGTGCTGGGATTGATTCGGGGTTTCCAGCCGGCGTGCGTTCTCGCTGCCGCTGCCGATCTGGACGTTTTCACGGCTCTGGGGGATTCTCCAGCTTCGCCCGAGACCTTGGCTGCAAGGATTCAAACGGACCCTCGCGCCACAGCGGTGCTCCTGGACGCCTTGGCGGCGATGGGACTGCTGGCCAAGCAGGTCGATCGGTTCGTGGTTCCTCCGGATGTCGCGGAGCTGCTGACGGAGGATTCTCCACGAAACATCCTGCCGGGGGTCCGCCACCAGGCGAACTGCCTCCGGCGCTGGGCTCGGCTGGCCACAGTGGTGCAGACGGGCCGACCGGCCGAGCGGACGCCGAGCGTGCGGGGTCCGCAGGCGGATTGCGAGTCCTTCATCGGAGCGATGAACAACTTCTCCGAGACGGTCGCTCCGTCGGTGATAGCCAGGCTGATGCCTCTGCGGTTTGAGCGACTTTTGGACATCGGCGGCGCCTCCGGCACCTGGACGATTGCCTTTCTCCTGGCGGCGCCCGACGCCACGGCGGTGCTGTTCGACCTGCCGGAGGTCGTGCCGCTGGCCCGCGAGCGGTTGGCCCGCGCCGGGCTGGCGGACCGCGTCACGCTGGTGGCGGGGGACTACAACGTCGATCCGATGCCGACGGGGGCGGATCTCGCCTGGCTCAGCGCCATCGCCCATCAGAATTCCCGTCAGGAGAATCGTCTGCTGTACGCCAAGATCCAGGGGGCCCTGGCTCCCGGGGGGATTCTGGCGATTCGGGACATCGTGCTGGACGCCTCGCGAACGCAGCCGCCCGCCGGGGCTTTGTTCGCCGTCAACATGCTCACCGCCACCGAGGGCGGGGGCGTTTTCACGTTCGACGAGTACCGCGAGGACCTCGAATCCGCGGGCCTTGTCGATGCCCAGTTGCTCCATTGGGATGAGGGGATGAACTCGCTGATCCGGGCCCGCAAACGGTGATCGTTCGCGTCGTCGGGAGGGACCGACGGCGAAACAAAATGGTTCTTCACGGAACTGCGGAGAGGAACGGACACGGATTCCGAAGGTTCGCGTCGGGAGTCTGTCGCTTTGGGGCCATCAGCATGGAGGGGCGTTGCTCGTCCCTTCGCAACGTTCGGTCCCGCGAGCGAACGCCTCGTTCGCGTCCAAGCCGGAGGCCACAACGCGATCAACTTCCTTTGCACGACCGTTTCGGGCGTGCCGCTCCGGCGGTTGCGACAATCTCCGCGGTTCCGTGATGAGTCAAAAAAATATTCGGAATTCCGCTTGACGGCCCGAACCGGTGGGTGTATAGTTGTACTAGTACTAATAGAACAACTAAGGGTGACCCATGCAGTTTCGAATCGACAACGCATCGGACAGGCCCGTGTACCTGCAGATCATCGACCAGGTGAAGCGCGACATCGCCCTGGGCCGCGTGGTCCGCGACGAGCGGCTTCCCACCGTCCGCCAGCTCGCCGAGCAGCTTGCGATCAACCCGAACACCATCGCCAAAGCCTATCGCCAGCTCGAGCAGGAGGGGGTCATCGTGACGCGGTCCGGCGCCGGCGCCTTCGTCGCGAGCCTCGACAGCAACCTGAGCCGAACGGTTCGTCGCAAGCTCATCTGCGACGATATCGAGAGGATCGTCGTCACGGCCTACCACATGCAGATCGACAAGCAGACGCTCACCGAATGGTTCCACGCGGCGGCGGAGAAATTCAACCTTTCGTCACAGTAGGAGAGGATCGGTATGAACGACAAACCGATTGTCATCGAGGACCTGGTGAAGTTCTACGACGGGCGGTGCGTCCTGGACGGGGTGAGCCTTCAGGTGCCCCGCGGGTGCATCTACGGCCTGCTCGGCCGTAACGGGTCGGGCAAGACGACGATGATTCGCATCCTCCTGGGTCTGGAACCCCCGACGCGGGGGCGGACGCTCGTCCTGGGCGAGGACTCCAGCGGGCTGTCCGCGAGCACGCACGGGCGGATCGGCTACGTCGCCGAGGGGCACCACCTGATCCAGAGCTACAAGGTCCGTCGGCTCGTGGACCTGTGCAAGGGGCTGTCGCTCCAATGGAACGACGAGTTCTTCGGCCAGCTCATGGAGACCTTCCGCCTGCCGATGGACCGCAAGGTCAAGGATCTCTCCACCGGCATGAGGGCCCAGCTCAACCTGGCGTTGGCGATGGCCATCGATCCGGAGCTTGTGATCCTTGACGACCCGACGCTGGGCCTGGATACCGTCGCCCGCCGGCAATTCCTGGAGCTGGCCATCGACGTGATCCAGCGGCAGGGGCGAACGATCCTGTTCAGCTCGCACATCCTGGCGGACGTCGAGCGGATCGCCGACCGCATCGGGGTCCTCGTCGCAGGCAAGCTCGTGGTCGATTGCAGTCTGGACGAACTCAAGAGCCGGGTCAAGAAGCTGCGGGTGATCTTCCCCGAACGGACGCCCCAGGACCTGTACCTGACCGACATCATCAACAGCCGGGCAATGGGTCGCGAGATGGTTCTGACCGTCGCCAACTGGAACCCGCAGAAACAGGCCATCCTGGCGACGTTCCGGCCCGAAAGCTGCACGGAAATGCCGATGACGCTCGAAGACATCTTCATCGAGTGCACCCGGCCCGCGTCGGCCGTCGTGCCGCAGGAAAGCGAGGTGTAGCATGTTCACTCTGATCCGTCGGGAGATCGCCGACAATCTGTTCTACGTGGTGGGCGCCGGCATCGTCGTGGTCTTCACGATCTGGCTTTGGACCTATGGAGTCTTCTGGGCCCAGGAGCCGGAGATGACGGGCGTCGTCGCCGGCTTCGTGATCCCCGCTCTGCTGCTGGGATACTTCGGCCTGGGCGCCTCGCAGATGTACGGCGATCGGGCCCACAAGATTTCGACGCTGCTTTGCACGCTGGCCGTGACGCGCAATCGGATCTTCGCCGCCAGGGTCGTGGCGGGGGGCTTGACGGTTCTGGCGACCATCCTGCCGCTTGCGGTGACGGGGTTGATTCTGTTGCAGTCGTCTCCGCTGTTCGCGCCGTACCGCGGGCGCATCGTGGGCGAGATGGCCGCGACCGCAGTTCTGGCGGGTTTCGCCTGCTACTGCATGGGATTGCTGAGCGGTTGGACCGCGAGCCGGGTCTGGCTGCTCGCGGGGGGAACGGTGCTGCTTACGCTGGCCTTGTCGATCGTTGTCGTCAAGGGGGTCGGCATCGAAGCTGTGGTGGTTCTGCTGCTGCTGATCACCGCCTCGCTCGTGGTTGTCTGGTACCGATTTGTCTCGACGCCTTTGTAGGATGCACGCCATGGACACAAGAAAACGAAATCTCATCGCGATCCCGGCGATCTGCGTCACCGGGATGGTCTTGTTGTGCACGGGTCTGTTCTGGGCTCGGACGTACTGCGCCTCGCAGCGCGATTCCCTGCTGGGCAGGTCGGCGCGGGGAGCGTCGGTCTCCCCCATGCGGATTTTGGGTCCGAGCCGGGCGGTGGATGTCGGTGCCGCGAGTCCCCTTATTGTGACGGCGGAGATAAACCCTTATGACCTGCCGCAGGCCCAATTGGGTATTGCCCGCTATCTGAGGCCTCTTTGGCGCAGGTCCATAGAAGGCTACGATCGAAACGTCTACTGGCAGGACGTGTGGTCCAAGGACGATGTGCTTCGCTATGATCCGTCGCTTGGGCTTTTCGTATACCAGCGGATCGCCAAGGGGGTCGCTGATGCTGAGGTTATCACGAAGTATGCCGGCCCCGAAGGCATTGCGGACGAGCCCGATGGACGCATCGGCCGATTCGTTTCGCCGATTGCCGGCGGAATCCGAAAGCGGACGCAAGTTGTGTATGATCCCCGAATGAAGCGGTTCTTTGCCATCGAGTGGGATGCCGAGACCCCCAGCGTGCGGAAAGGGCCGGAGCTTTCCAAAGACGCCGTGGACCGAGAGCCGGTTCAGATCGGTGTGATCTGGAAGAACCCCGACCTCATTCGCGTCAATCTGCCCAACCATCGATCGGGCGATTCGTGGAGAGTGGGCTATTGGGATACGGACCACGTTCTCGTTCTCGACGCAAGCGGTCGGATCGACCGCCTGGATCTGCGGACGCTCGACTACGCCGGATTCGCAGGCCGGTTGTCGTCCCCGATTCCGCCCATCGGCGACATGGGGACCGCCAGACCCATGGATCTGGCCGCCTATGGCGTCTCCGGATTCGAGATCGCCTGGGACGATCCGCCCACGCAGTGGGGCTACGGCGGGTGCGCGGTCGCGTCGCTGGCTCGCGACGGGCTGGCCCTGCGATTGGAGTACTTCGATCCGAACGGACAGACGGCCGCCGTCGGTGCGACGACAGCCACGGCGTACGACGACCCGCGCGCCGGAGTCGTGCGACTGGGCCGCCCGGTGGATTCCGCGAAGGCGGCGTACTTCCTCCTGCCGGGTGCGCGAGGGCTCACCTGGATGAAACTGCTTCTGGAGAATCTCCATCCTCCTGTTCTCGTGCTGGCTTCCTACTTCGGCGGGCCGCACTTCGAGGCCACGAGCGGCTATCGGTCGATATTCCTGCTGCCGGATTCGTTTGTCGCGATGGTCGCAAGGGGGTGTCGTGGCGAGGAAGCCTGGCAGCGGTTCTTCTGGGTCCTCGGGTACATGCTGCCGGGGCTGGCGCTTCTGGGGCTGCTCAGCGCCAAGCTCAATCGCGACGCGGTCCAAATGGGCATGCCGCGAAACGTTCGTAAGGTCTGGATCCTCGCGACGATCTTCCTCGGGCTCCCGGCGTACGTCGCTTATCGAATGGTGCGGCCGAGAGGTTCGCTTGTCACATGCTCGAATTGCGGTCAGGGCCGCCGGGCGGACCAGGACAAGTGCCACCGTTGCGGCAGTGTGTGGGAGGTGCCCGAACTGACGCCGCCATCGTGGCGCGTGGTGTGTGCGCCGGAGCAGGACCTGGACAATTCGCCCGCCCCGGCACAGGAGACGACGCAGTCGGCATAGGGTGTGCATGGCACACCCTACAGGTTCAGACTCCGCGCATCGCCGAGATCCTTGTTACCCGCATCGGAGTTCCGGCCTTATAAGGTCGAGGACTGTTCCGATGAGCGATCATAACGGATACATCCAGTTTCTTGACGAGGCCCGGGCGGGCGAACAGGCCGCCACGGGCCGGCTGGCGACGCTGGTCTGGGAGCAACTGTACCCCTTCATCTTCCGGACCACGCTGGACCGAGAAGCAACGGAGGATCTGATCCAGGAGACTCTCCTGGCGATGCTTCGTCAGCTCGGCTCGCTCCGCGATCCCGATCGGTTCTGGCCGTGGATCTACCGCATCGCCTGGAGCAAGATCCGCGACCGTCTCCGAGACCGGCGGATGCGGTCGCTTTACGAGCGGACGGCGCTGCGTGACATCAGGGACGAGAGCTTCGCCTGCGCCGGTGACATTGGCCCGCTGGAGACCCAGGTCCGCGAGGAAACCCTCCGGCAGGTCTCGACCGCCATTGCACAACTCAACCATCAGCAGCGAGACGTCGTGCACCTGCGGTGCTACGAGGATTTGTCGTATACAGAGATCGCCGAGCGGGTGCAGACCACGCCCGAGAAAGCCCGCGTGCATTTCCACCGGGCCCGCAAGACGCTGAAGAAGCAACTCGCCTGCCGGGCGTGATGCGAAGAACTCGCTCCATCTCTTTTTCGTCAGGGCCAGAATCGGCGGAGGTATTCGATGCCCTTTCTCGCCACGGTTTCCGGGTCGGGATCGTACTTGAAGGGCTCGACCGAGAGCCACTTGTCGTAGCCCAGGTCGCGGACCGCCTCTGCGATCGGGGCGTAATCGACCTCGCCCATGCCGGGACCGTAGAGGTTCGGATCGTTGACGTGGAAGTGCCCGACGTCCTGGACCTTCACCGAGCGGATGATCTCGGGAACCGGCCTGCCCTCGGAGCACATCGCTTTGACGTCGAGATGGATCTTGAGGCTCGGATGATTCACCTCGCGAACGAGTTTCATGCCTTCAGCGACGGAGTTGATGAAATTCGTTTCGACCGGGGCCAGCGGCTCCAGGCAGATCGTCAGGCTCAACTTCCCGGCTTGCTCAACCACGGAAGCGAGCAGATCTACCGCTCGTTTCCACGCATCCTTGTATGCCGGCGTGTCGCGGACATCCTGTCCGCGATTCGAGGGCGGGACGCCCTCGACACCCAGGACGCTCCGCTGCTTGGGCGAGCCGAGGACGAGGATCTTGCCGCCCAGGTCGCTGCACAGGTCCAGCAGGGCGGCCAGGTAGTCTCGCGTCCGCTGCCAGGTGGCCTGGTCGGGCGTGGTCATGTGCAGGCCCTGAGGCCCTGCGAACAGCCAGTGCAGGCCGACGACCTCCAAGCCCTGGTCTGTGATGGCCTGGCGGGTCTCTTTCCGTTGGGCGGCCGTGATCTCCAGCACGGACGTCGCCAGCGTGAACGGCGCGACCTCGATGCCGTGGTAGCCGAGGCGAGCGGCGGTCGAGGCGATCTGCGCCATCGGCTGTTTCTCGAACATCTCATTACAAAGAGCGAACTTCATCGAACACCCATCGATTATGGATAACTGATGATGGATGATTGGAGAAGGAAGGCGGACCTCCCATCCCAATCATCCATCATCCTCAATCAATCATCAATTCGTCAGACCTTCTCGGGCACCACGAACGGCTCGCGGTAGTTGCGTTTAATGAACAGGTTCGCCAGGTCGCTGTTCTCTCCGACGTACTGCTCCTTCGCGGGGTCCATCGTCAGGACCGGGCCCAGCGTGATCGGCTCTTTCTCCAGGTTGATCTCGTTGGCGGCCAGATGCTGGAGCATCCTGTCGAACGAGTCCATCATTTCGGCATTGTCGCCGATGGCGGCCTTGACCTCGTCGACCGTCGCCTTCTTGCCCAGGCGGTAGGATGTGTTCGCCATGTGGCACAGGGCTGCGGAGATGTGTCCGATCTCGATATCGGCGTTCTGGTCCTCGCGCCTGTGGCTGCGGACGGCCTTGATGAAGTTCTCATGGTGGCCCGCGCCGCCGCGGCCGGTGAACTGCTTGATCTTCTTGCCCTCGTTGTCGTAGACCCAGCCGCCGCCGTCGTCGGAGACGAAATACCCGCCTTCGCACTGGAGGCAGTTGCCCACGCGGGTGCCGCGGAAGTTGTCCATGGTGTCGGGCCTGTCGCCTTTCTTGCGGGGCAGGCCGCGGACCTCGAAGATCAGCGGAGCCGGCTTGTAGTCGAAGAAGGCGATCTGCGTGTTGGCGGTCTCGCCCACGTCGCCCGTCTCGCTGACGCCGAACCGGCCGCCGATACTGAAGCAGCGGGTCGGCAGACCCGGATCGCCGAGCGCCCAGCGGGCGATGTCCATCTCGTGCGGACCCTGGTTGCCGATGTCGCCGTTGCCGGTGTTCCACATCCAGTGCCAAACGTAATGCAGTTGCTCGCGATGGAGCGGGACCATGTCGGCCGGACCGCACCAGTGGTTGTAGTCCACGCTGGCGGGAATCGCCTTGGGGCCGTTGGTTCCCTTGACGATGCCGTTGGTGTTTGGGCCGCGGGCTTTGTAGCAGAATCCGCGGGACCATTTCACTTGCCCGATGTTGCCCTCGCGAATCCACTCATAAGCCGCCGGATGGGCCTCGGACGAGCGTTTCTGCGTACCGATCTGGACGATGCGGTTGTACTTTCGGGCGGCCTCGACCATCTTGCGCCCTTCCCAGATCTCGTGGGAGGCGGGCTTCTCGATATAGACGTCCTTGCCCGCCTGGCAGGCCCACACGGTGGTCAGGGCGTGCCAATGGTTCGGCGTGGCGGACGTGACCGCGTCGATTTCCTTGTTGTCGAGCAGTTCTCGCATGTCCGTGTAGGTCTGGAGCTTGACGCCGTTGTTGTCCTTCTCGAACGCGGCGGCTCTCCGGTCCAACTGGTTGCGGTCGGCGTCGCAGATGGCCACGAGCCGGACGCCCGGGATCCTGCTGAAGACGCCCATATGGCCGCCGCCCTGGCTGCCGACGCCGATGATGCCCAGGCGGATGTCGTCGTTGGCCCCGAGCACGCGGGATGCGGGGCCCACCATCGCCAGGCCCGCCCCTACGGCCATCGAACTGCGAATGAAATCACGACGCGTCAACTTGCTCATGGTCGATCCTTTCTCATTGATGATGGACAATGGATAATTGATGATCGGTGCAAGAGAGCCGGGCGGCCTCTCCAATCATCCATAGTCAATCATCCTTAATCAATTACGATCCGGCGTACTCAGCGTAGCGGTCCGCCACTTTGCCTTGTTTCTCATCGCCCTTGTGGAAGTAGAAACGATATTTGAACGTCACGGTCTGGCCGGCGGGGATGACCAGATCTCCCGTGCCGGCGGGTTTCTTCTCGAAATCGTGGATGCCGAAGGGATTCACCGCGAACAGGCCGTAGTCCCGCACGTGCCACCACGTCGGGTGGCGCGGGTTGCTCGGGTGGTCGAAGATCGCCACGCCGACGATCTCGCCATTCACGGGGCCGTAGTAGTCGCACCACGCGGCTCGCTTGCCCCAGGTGTTGCCGTCGGTGACGCCTTCGCTATTGACGATGTGCCCCTTGGCGGTCTCGCCTCTGGCTCTCATGGCCTTCGTCGGCGTCAACTGCATGGTGGGATTCAGGCGGATGGCCATGGAGCCTTCTTTGGTGTCGCCCATCGTCACCTGGCCCTGGGAGGCGTGGATGGCGACTTCGAAATCCATGATCTGCCCGTCAGGCGTGTTGTGGAAGCGGTGGGTCCGCGTATCGGTGCAGACGACCTTGCCGTCGGGGGCGACGTACTTGTTCTGGGCGACGATCACGCCGACTTCCGGGCCGGAACTCACCTCCACGAACTTGTCGTGGACGATCTTGCCTTTTCCGTCCGCCCAGAAGTCGACGCCGTTGATGGCACCGTGCGTGAACCAGAGGGACTTGTGATGCGGGTGATCGCGTTCCTCGTCCGGGCTGCCCTCCGCGATGGGCCAGTGGCGGATGACCGGCGCCCCGGTGGGTCCGATGACCGGGTAGAAGAAGGGCCTCTGGGGCTCCTTGAATCGGTACTCGGTGAACAGCCTGCCGTTGACCTCGACGGTGATGCGATCGTCTTTTTCGGTGAGCTTCACGCCTGCGGCGGCGCTGCCGTCCGTCCGCGCCTTGGCCACCATTTGTTCGAAGACCTGCCGCTGCTCGGCCAGCGCCTGGACGCGGTCCTGGGGCCTGGTCCGCCCTTCAAGCAGGACCCAGCCGGAGTAATCAGTGGCCACCAGGAGATTGATCAGCTCCTGGTAGGGATAGTCGGTGAGGTTGAGCTCGCGAACGTGGACCGTGTCGCCGAACCGCGATCGCACGAGGTTGAAGTTGTATCGAAGTCCCAGGCCTTCGAGATCCTGGGAATTGCAGTTCCAGCACACCGTGACGTTTGGATGGTTGGCCACGTCCATGATCGCCTTCATGGTGGGCAGCAGCGAGCAACTGCCGTGGACTTCCAGGCGAATCTGCTGGTTGTAGCCGGCGGCGAACTTGCCCAGGTCGTTGAGCGACCGGCCGATCTGCTCGATGGTTTTTTCATAGGGCACGCCCTTGGGCAGATCGTTGGGTTTGACCTTGATGCCCGAGGCGCCGCAATCCGCGGCCAGCTTGACGTACTGCTTGGCTCCCTCGAGTTCTTTCCTCAGGCGGTCCTGCTCGGGATAGTGAAATGCGAAGTTGGTCCCGAGTCCAACCAGGGTCACAGGGCTGTCGGCGAATCGCTTCCTGACCTCCTGACGCTGGGCGTCGGTGAGGTTCGATTCGACGCGGTGCGCGTGCTCGGTTCGCAGTTCCACTCCCAGGACGCCTGTCTTGGCGCAGTTGGCGATTACAGTGGGCAGGTCCCAGTCCTCTGCCCAGAGATAGGTGACGAGCCCGAACTTCATTCCCGACCCCGGCTGCTGGGCGACCACGATCCGCCCGAGCGGACCGGCCGCGACGACTCCTGCCCCAAGGACCATAGTATTCTTGAGGAACTCACGGCGTGTACTGCGAGCTGGACCCATCCTGCGGCCTTTCAAAGATCCGGACAAACTGAACTGTCCTGCATTGGCATTTTCCCTGCGATAGGGGTTGCCGAGGCGTCCTCTGCGGCGTCGGCAGTTCCCGACTCGACGCCCGGAAAGCACCCTCCACAGACTCCAGGCTCATTTCGAGCGACACCAGTAAGGACGCATTATCCGGGCCTGAAATTGCAGTGTCAAGGCATTTTCGGGAGGGCCCAAGGGCGGGAGCCCGCCGATCCGGCGCAAGGGATGCAGGACGAGACCGAATTACAGCGGTGTGATTCGTTTGAAGGAGAGACGGTAAGCGAGGTACAAAGCCAGTCCGTAGAGAAGGAGGTCCAGCGGATGGAACGTGGCGGCGATCAATCTGGCCAGAGTGACGGCGCTGATTTGTGTGAGGACGGAGACCACCGACAACTCCGCGTCGCGAGCGATAATCACGCAGTTGCCCAGGCAGGTGCCGAACAGGCAGGAGAACAGGGACAGTCCTGCACCGAGGATGCCGAACGATCGGTCGGATCCGCGTCCGACGACGCGAACCGCGCCGCCGACGAGAAGACCCATCCCCAGGACCATCCAGGGGACGGGAGCGTTTGCCACGGAGGCAATCGCCGCCCAGGCAAGGGCGCCGACCCCGGCCGCCAGCAACCCGCCTGCGGCGGCGATCCGGAAGCCGGGCCTGGTCCGCAACTCCAGCGGCTCTGGCTGGATCGGAGCCGGAGCGGCCGGCTCGATCGCCCCGTCGTCTTGGTGCATCTTGCAGACGGTTCTCCGCGGTTTCGCGCAGGCCGCGGGCAACTGAACATCGACGGATTTGGGATCGCTGGTTTTGACTTCCGGCTTGGAGGCAGGGCTCTTGCGGTCGATCACCGCAGTCTGGGACAGGCAAGGCCGATGGGATTGGGATTCGGGTGGGAGATTGTTGGGTCGGTTGTGAACATCAGAGAGGCGGCGACGCCGACCCGGAACGGGTGGCGTCGGAACGTCGGGCGACTCTGGGTTCAGGTTGATATCAATCAGCGGCTCTCTTGCCGCGTCGGCATCTTGAAGTGTGTCACCGTTTCCCAACCCGGACGTCATACGTGCCTCCCGCGTCCAAAACTCCAGAGGGGCCGGCGTCGCACGGTCACATCTTCGCCGATGCCGGCAGTGGGAGATCGGCCGTCTCCGGAGATTATTATCGGTCTTCGTGGCGTGGGACGATCAACGCCCGAAAGATCCGTTCTCTTTAAGAGATACGAAATGACGACCCGCAGGGCAACCTGCGCGTCCAGCCCGTGGAGAACCCTCTTTGGTTCTGGAGTCGTGGCGAGGAGATGTCGATAGGATATCGGCGGAATCGTGGCCGGCACAGTTGACCGGGACGGTGGAAGCGGTCGGAGCAGATGGGGGCCGCGCCGCTTGACGCCAGGGCGAGCGGGCCGTAAGATTCCGTCTGATAATTGTTGATTGGAGATCCATATGGGTTTGAGAGGAGTCGTACTCGCCGGCGGCACCGGATCGCGGCTGCGGCCGCTGACGAAAGTGACCAACAAGCACCTGCTGCCCGTGGGCCCCAAGCCCATGATCTACTACCCGATCGAGAAACTCCTGGGCGTCGGGATCGAGGAGATCCTGATCGTCACGGGCGTCGAGCACATGGGCAGCGTGGTCGGTTCGCTGGGCTCCGGTCGCGAGTTCGGGTGTCGGTTCACGTACAAAGTCCAGGACGAGGCCGGCGGGATCGCCCAGGCGTTGGGATTGGCGGAGAATTTTGCCGGCGGCCAGCCCATAGCGGTCATTCTGGGGGACAACATCTTTCAGTCGAACCTCAAGCACCACGCGCAGCGATTCCTCGCGCAGGGAGACGGGGCCCGGCTGCTGCTCAAAGAGGTGACGGACCCCGAGCGGTTCGGCGTAGCGGAGATCCGCGACGGCAAGGTCGTGGGCGTGGAGGAGAAGCCCAAATCGCCCAAATCCCACTACGCCATCACCGGCATCTATTTCTATGACGGCGAGGTCTTCGACATCATCCGCAAGCTCAAACCCTCGGGCCGGGGCGAGTTGGAGATCACCGACGTGAACAACTGGTACATTCAGAAGCGCCAACTGTCCTGCGATTTTCTGGAGGGCTGGTGGACGGACGCCGGGACGTTTGAATCGCTGGTGCGCGCCAACGACCTGGTCATCAAGGAGCCGCCGCTATGAGCAAAAAGACATTGCCGATGAAGGCCGTCCACGTGGATGAAGGCTTGATCGTTCGCAGCACGGGCAAACTGATCGAAGGGGTCGGCGTCCGACGGGCCAAGGTGATTCCCGACGAACGGGGCCGGCTCGGAGAGATCCTTCGCAACGACGACCCGTGGTTTGAGAAGTTCGGCCAGGTCTATTTCACGACGACCTATCCGGGCACGGTCAAGGCTTGGCACTATCACTCCAAACAATCCGACCATTTCTATGTGATTCGCGGTCTGGTGAAGATTGGCCTCTACGACGCTAGGCCTCAGTCGCCGACCTGCGGCACGGTGAACGAGATCTATCTGGGCGAGCACTGCCCGGGCCTGGTCCGAATTCCTCCCGGCGTGCAGCACGGCTGGATGTGCGTCAGCGACACGGAGGCTTACATCGTCAACTTCGTCTCCGAAGCGTACGACTACAAGAATCCCGACGAGTTCCGCACGCATCCTCACGACAACGACATCCCCTACGACTGGACGAGGAAGGATGGATAAGCAGACGATAGCCCTCCTCGGCGGCCGGGGCATGCTGGGAACGGAACTGGCCGCGGCCTTTCGGCGGCAAGGGTTCGAGGTCCGTGTTCACGATCTCCCGGAGTTCGACCTGGGCAACATCGAGCATCTGCGGCAGGCAGTCGATGGAGCCGATGCGGTCGTCAATTGTGCGGCGTTCACCGATGTCGACGGCGCCGAGAGCAAAGCGCAGATCGCTCATCGCGTCAACGCCGAGGCGGTCGGCAATCTGGGCCGGATCGCGAGCGAACGCGGCAAGTGGGTGCTGCACTTCAGCACGGACTTCGTCTTCGACGGCCGGCTCGATCGGCCGTATGTCGAGACCGACGCGCCGAATCCCCTCAGCGAGTATGGCAGGAGCAAACTGGCCGGCGAGCGGCTCTTGCAGGACAGTGGTTGCGATGGCTGCATCCTGCGGCTTGAATGGACCTACGGTCCCAACGGAAACCACTTTGTCACGAAGCTCCTGCGCCGGGCCCAGGCCGGCGGGCCGGTGTCCGTGGTCGATGACCAGGTCGGCGCGCCGACGGCGACCAGTGATGTGGCCAAGGCTGTGCTGACGATGGCGACCAGGCGGGTCACAGGCCTGTACCACTTCGCCAACGCGGGGTACGCCAGCCGCTATGACGTGGCTGCGTTCGTCTTCGAGCGATTGCCGCAGCGGGTGGCTTTGAAGCGATGCCGGACGGCGGACTTCCCCGCTCCGGCGGCTCGACCGCTCAACAGCCGTTTCGACTGCGCGAAGATTCGGGCTCTGCTGGACGAGCCGATCGCGCCCTGGCAGCAGTCGTTGGAGAAGTACCTGAGGCAATTATGAAGAGCATTCTCGTCACAGGCGGCGCGGGTTTCATCGGGAGCAACTTCGTTCGGATGGTCCTCGACGAGCATCCCGAGGTTCGCGTCGCGAATCTCGACAAGCTGACGTACGCAGGCAATCTCCAGAACCTGTCGGAGGTTCAGGATCATCCGAAGTACACGTTCGTGCACGGCGACATCTGCGACGGTCCGCTGGTCGAGCGGCTCCTGGTCGAGCACCAGATCGACACGATCGTCAACTTCGCGGCCGAGAGCCACGTGGACCGCTCCATCACCGGTCCCAAGATCTTCATCGACACCAACGTCACCGGGACGCTGACGCTCCTGCAGGCGGCTCGGGACAAGGGGCTCGAACGCTTCCTCCAGGTCTCGACGGACGAGGTCTACGGCTCGCTTGGGTCGCAAGGGAAGTTCACGGAGCAGACGCCGCTGAGCCCCAACTCGCCGTACTCGGCCAGCAAGGCGTCGGCCGACCATCTGGTCTGCGCCTTCGGGCACACCTTCGGCCTCAAGTACAACATCACGCGGTGCTCCAACAACTATGGGCCGTACCAGTTCCCCGAGAAGCTCATTCCGCTGATGATCCACAACGCGCTGCACGACAAGGAACTGCCCGTTTATGGCGACGGCATGCAGGTTCGCGACTGGCTCTACGTGTACGACCACTGCACCGCCATCTGGCGGGTCCTGGAGCGGGCCGCCCCCGGCGAGATCTACAACATCGGCGGCTGCAACGAGAAGGCCAACATCGAGGTCGTCGAGGTCATCCTGAGCCGGCTCAACAAGCCCAGGACGCTGATCCGCCACGTCAAGGACAGGCCGGGACACGACCGCCGGTACGCTATCGACGCAGCCAAGATCATCCGCCAACTGCACTGGAAGCCCTCCGTCACCTTCGAACAGGGCATCGCTCGAACGATCGACTGGTACCTGGGCAACGGCCCGTGGCTGGCCGGCGTCGTCTCCGGCGAGTACCAACGATACTACGAGCGGATGTACGCGGGTCGTTGACCGGCGGCCGGAATCTCCGTAAGATGCGTCCGTCGGCAGGCACAGGCAGGGTCGTGGATCGCCTCGCGGCCCGACGATCGGACGATGCACAACCAGGAGCAGATGAATGCGACGGATTCTGGTGACCGGGGGGGCAGGGTTTCTCGGCTCGCACCTTTGCGAGAGGCTCCTGCGCGAGGGACACGAGGTTCTCTGCGTGGACAACTACCTGACGGGCGCCCGGCGCAACCTGGCGCACCTGCTGGGCAATCCCCGCTTCGACATCCTGCGGCACGACATCACCTTTCCGCTCTATGTCGAGGTCGATGAGATCTACAACCTGGCGTGTCCCGCGTCGCCCGTCCATTACCAGCACGATCCGGTGCAGACCACCAAGACCAGCGTCCACGGCGCGATCAACATGCTGGGGCTCGCCAAACGGCTCAAGGCCAAGATCTTCCAGGCCTCCACCAGCGAAGTGTACGGCGATCCGCAGCGGCATCCGCAGTCGGAGGACTATTGGGGGCACGTCAATCCCATCGGCGTGCGGTCCTGCTATGACGAAGGCAAACGGTGCGCCGAGACTCTGTTCTTTGACTACCACCGCCAGCATCGACTGCGGATCAAAGTCGCCAGGATCTTCAACACCTACGGCCCGCGGATGCTGCCCAACGACGGCCGGGTCGTGTCCAATTTCGTCATCCAGGCGCTGCGGAACGAGCCCATCACGATCTATGGCCAAGGGACGCAGACTCGCTGCTTCTGTTATGTGGACGACCAGATCGACGCCTGGGTCCGCCTGATGGATTCGCCGGACGAGTTCGTCGGCCCGGTGAATCTGGGCAATCAGCACGAGGTCACGATTCTCGAACTGGCTCAGACGATCATCGAGATGACGGGTTCCCGCTGCCCGCTCGTTCGCAAGTCGCTGCCTTTCGACGATCCGCAGCGTCGATGCCCGGACATTTCTCTGGCGCGAAAGACGCTCGGATGGGAGCCGCGGGTTTCTCTTCGCGAAGGACTCGCCAGGACCATTGCGTACTTCGAATCGGTTCTGAGCAAAGGAGTCCCCGACGGCGCCCATCTGGACTCCTGACCATCGCCTGGCGAGGTTGGGGGCGAACGGAAGCGACGCAGCGAACTCCTGAGGTCGTCAACGACGTCAAGGGCTTTGAACCGCCGGCTCCACGTGCGCGGGGGGCGATTCGCCTGTGGACGATGGGGGAGGCAACGGGCGGGCCTTTCGCTTGCGGCTCTTCTTGGTAAGGCTGCTCCAGAGCATCGGGGGCAGCACCAGCGGCAACTTCACGAGCGAACCGACGACGTCCCACCCGGTGACCAGCCCGATCCGGCGGGCTTTGGACGCGATGCGAAGCAGTTGTCGCGGGTTGTAGAATTCGCGACGGATGCGGTTGCGGATGCGCTTGAGTTCCTTCGGTCCGTATTTGTCCGAGTACACGTGGCCGCCGATGCGGGTGTAATAGTACCCCGGCGTGGACTCCACGATCTCCTTGAACGGCGAGAATTTTTCGACCCGCAGCTTCTGGAAGCTGATCGAGTCGAGTCCGATCTCCTGGGCGAACTTCGGGATATAGAGCATCTCTTCTTCGGTCTCGCCGATGTTGCCGTAGATGAAGTACCCGTGCAGGTAGAAGTCATATTGCGTCAGGATGGCGAGCGACTCGCGAATCTCCTGTTGCGTGATGCCCTTCTGGAAGTTCGCGAGGATTCGGTCGTGAGGCGATTCGACGCCCAGCAGGAACACCTTGAATCCCGCCTTCTGCAGCTTGTCGAGAAGCGGACGGCGCTTGGCGATGTCGATTCTCGCCTGGACGACGAAGTGCTTCTTGATCCCGTTCTCGATAATCAGATCGCAGAGTTGTTCGGCTCGCTTGGGATTCGTGAACAGATTGTCGTCGCTGAAGAGTACGACGCCGGCGGTGACCGTCTTGAGTTCCTCGATGACCGATTCGAGCGGACGTTCGGTGTACTCGCGCTTCTGGCCGAGCGGATTGAGGCTGAATGTGCAGAACTTGCATTTGAACGGGCACCCGCGGGTCGTCAGGACGGTGTCGAAGGTGTGGCGACTGAGGCGGATGCCGTACTGGGACCAGTAGTAGTCGTGTCCTCGCAAAGAACGGTCGGGAAACGCGATGTGGGTCAGGTCGGGCAGCTCGTGGTTCTCGTTGTGCACAACGGAATCCCCACGACGATAGGAAAGCCCGCGGATCTCCGCGTGGGGGACGCCTGTGACGATCTGTTGGATGATCTCTTCGCCTTCGCCACGCACGATCATGTCGATGTTGGGGCAGCGTCCGAAGAGGTATTCGACCTCTTCCGTCGCCTTGCGGCCGCCGACGACCGTGGTGATCTCCATGGGCAACCGGCAGATGAAGTCGCAGATGCTCTCGAATCGTGCATCCCACTGAATCCCGATGCACAGCAGGTCGATCTCGTCGCGAATGAATCGGCTCAGCGTCTGCGGGTCCTGGTATGGTTTCGCATAGCGGAGGTCCAACAGGGTGATCTTGTCCACGAGCCCCTTGAGACTTGCGGCGATATACTCCTGGCCGGTGGGGGGGAATACGCCCATGGTGGCCGTGGAGTCGCCGAAGCAGGGGTTCAACATCAGCACGTGTTTGTATCTTGCCATTGGCCAAGTGTAGGCGGCGGAAGGTGTCTTTGCAAGTCAATAATCGATATCGGGCGCCCGTGGGGTTGTCCTGTGCGGAGGCAATCCGCGACCCAGGCGGCTCAACCAGCCAGTTGACTGCTCTTTGGGGCGTGGTACAATCCACCTCTTGATGCGGCAATAGACATAGCACACAGGTTGCGGTGAAATGACAGTACGGAATCATGCAGTTGAGGCCAGATGCACCGCCTGCGGCAGCACCGGCGGCGTGGAGTTGATCCGGCTCAAGGATGGAGCCTATCGCCAGTGCTCCGCCTGCGAGCTGAT
>CALEZT010000142.1 GCA_937927975.1 uncultured Phycisphaerales bacterium | reverse complement strand
CCAGGCCCGCCCGCTTCGGGCGGGATCGAAGTACGCGAAAACCGGATGAGCCAGAAAGAAGGTCGAGGCTTCCTTTAGTCCAGCAGCCCGTTCAGGACCAGCACCGCCTCCTGACGCAGGGTCATGATCTGCCGCAGATCCTGTCTGGCCTTGACCAACTCCTGGCGGGTCTGCTCCTTCGCGGCCCGCAGGGCGGTCAGGGCGGCCTTGATCTTCTCCGACGCAGCTTCCTTGTCGGCCAGGACCTCGCGAAGCGCGCGAGTCCGCTGATCCACCGGGCTGCTCGGCAGTCCGGGCCCGCGCACCGACTGGTACCGCGGGTGAACGAGATCATAAACCGCCTCGACTCGCGGCCGGACGACCGCCCATTCCTGGTCGGAGACGCCCAACTGCCCTTTCAAGTCCTCCACCGCTCGCGTGCGATGCTGATTCGCCTGCTCTTCCATGATCTTTCGCATCTCCTCCGGCCCGCCGGCGTTCTGCATCCGTTCGCCAAAGGCCCGCGACTGTTCCATCCGTTCGCGGACCTCTGGGGGAGGCTCCCGCCTCTCCCTGCCCTCTCGACCGGGCGCTCGGCTCTCCTGCCCAAGCGCTGGGCGGGACAACATGGCCGCGACCACCAACCCGGAACAACTCACCACCTTGCGACGAGAGACCATGGCATCCACTCCGCGAAGGCAGCAGGCTCGTCTGCTCTGATTGCTCTGTTTGCTCGGCATGATCTGTGACTCCTAAGTTCCGAATCCCATCAGCGTGTTGTCCTGGGCCGCCCCCCCTCGCGAGAACGTGGCGCAGGGCCCGGTTGTACGGTCCGTCGGCGGACGATCTGATCCAACTGGGCGGAGGTCTCCTGCAGCCGGGTGGCGTCGGGGGCCTCCATCATATTCCGCGCCTGCGCGGGCATACTAGTCACGGAATATGGTTTGGCTTCGGTCCATCGGGCCTCCCCCAGCGCCTCCCAGGCGAGCACCGCCTGGCGGATCGCCGATTCGGCCCTCTGGGCGATCTCCGCTCGCGTCGCGGTCTTGAGAATCCAGCGAGTCTGCGCCGCGAGAGACTCGTTCTCTTCCGTGCTCGAATCGGCCAACCATCGATCGATCTTGTCCAGGGCGATGGCGCGCAGCGCCAGTCCCTCGTACCGCTGCACAGGCGACAAGCGCGGTCTCCTCAAGAAACGATCCAGTACCTGAACCGCGGCCCATGGGCATGTCTTGCCTCCCTCGGTCGCCCCACAGAAAAGGTAGATCCCGTCGGGATCGTTGGCAGTCGCCGAACGGTCGGCCCATGATGCGAGCAATCGGTTCGCCTTTTCGTACTGGCCCGCTCGGACGAGACTCTCGATATGAAGGCACCCGCCGACCATGTACATCTCGTTCAACCCGGCGTTGCGAAGCATCTGCAGATAGCGAGTGACGCGTCGTTCGAACGCGTCATAATCCTTCAGCATCAAATCCAACCGAGTCAAAGCATGGAGGGCCTTCAATTGGCCCCCCAAACCGCGGTCCTGCTGCTGTGTCAGCGGTTCGAAATGCTCTCTCAGTTGGCGGATCAGCCGCCGATCGTGATCATCAGGCTCCGGCGTCCGGTCCTCCGGCAACGGCGCGTGACGATGGTATTGAAGAATCTCACGCAGTTTGTCGCGGAACTCCTGGATCTGGCGCTGGCTTTCCGGGATCACACGGTGGATTTCCCCGCCCTTGGTCCTCAGTTCCCTTCGCTCCTCAGGCGTCAGCGGCAACAGAACCCTGTTGTAGTGTGCGACCAGTTGGCGGATGACCCTGGCGTCATGGGGCTCGATCTCCCTTCGCTCGGGTCTGGGCATTCGAGCCACTTCCTCCCGCCACCGTCTGATCTGCTCCTGCCTTTGCGCCTGCTCCTGCTTCTGGGCTTCGCGTCGCCTCTCCATCTGCTGCATCGCCACTTCCGGGTCAAGATCCGGCGCTCGCCTTTCCGTTTGAGGTCTCTCCGGCGGTGGCGGCGGCGACGGACTCTCCCACACAGGGTATTTGGCGATCAATCCCCGAACGAAAGCCAGATCGTTGGGATCGACCCGCAGGGGTCCCAAGTCCGGCGTGTGACAGAGATACGTGTCCGCAAGGCACACCCAGGCCGCGTATTCGCTGCCCAAACCGCCGAACTCCTTCGCGGCCTTCCAGACTCCCTCCTTATCCAGGTCCACGCGATGGAAGTTCATCAGTCTCGCGACCCGCAGAAGCTGCTTGTTGTCGCTGCGCCGGACCTGGACCTGCACAGGCAGCCGCAAGACCCTGTCGCCGACCGACACGTCCTTGTATGTCACCGTGCAAGTCCGTCCGCCCTTGTGAGAAATGTAATCGAAATCGGGTACTGCGTGAGTCCACTGTCGATCGCGAGAGGAAATCGTCACGTTGTCGCCTCCCGGGAGTCTTTCGGGCCTGACAGGCAGCTCCGCGGTCAGCGTCGCCAGACGCAGAGACCCTTCGCCTGGCTCGTACTGGTACTTCGTTGCGACCAGCGGCCGTTGCTGAGCGTCGAACAACTCCATCGATTCGATCCGATCGGCCCCGACCTGGACCTTCAGACGAGCCGGCTTCCGCGCGGCGACGCCCGGCCCGGTGGGGAGATTCACCTCGAAAACGCCGCCTGCGCCGGGTTTGGCCTTCTCGATGAAGCCCAAATCCTCGGCGTATACACGCCGTGCAAGGGCCTGGGCTTCTGCAAACCGTGCATCTTCGCCCCCATAGAAGCCGCCTCCCCAGCGAAACGGAGGTCTCTCGCCGACCGGCTTCGGATAGGTCGTGTTCAATGGCACCCACTCGGAATGCCGTTCGCTGTCCATGTGAAAACCGGTCTCGTCGCTGAAAACGATCTGGCTCCTCATGTCCCTTCCGCCTCCATGAGGCTCCGTCCAGACGACCGAGATCGCGTAATACTCTTGGCAGACCCAGTATCGCGCGAACACCACGATGTTGGCGTTTAGCCCCGAGGTCAGGTACAGGTCGCTGACGACATCGAACTGGATCAGGCCGGCCTTCGTCCCGGAAGGCTGGATCCGGCACAAACCGATCCCGCCTGGAATCAAGAGGGCAGTCAGAACTGCCACAAACCACAGCCGCCGGCGGCAGATATGTGTCTTTCTCATGGCTGCTACTCCTCAGGATACGTCAGAATGCCCCCCTCCGAAACCGCCTCCTGCACGAGCAGCGCAGGAGTCAACAGGAAATCGTCCACCTCTCGCACCTCCAGCGAAATGTCCGTCAGGTAAGAGTCGTAGTTGAGGTGACGCATCACGGTTGCCCTCTCCTCCGGCGTCGGCGCGTCAAAGACTCGACGCCAACCGGGCGGTATCCCGGAGGCCGCCAACACAGCGCCGACACTGAAACCCAACAGCACACACAGCAACGCTGTACCCAGCGCCGTTCCGATGATCCGAGCCTGTTTGTGGTTCATATCCTTCTCCTTTGGGGGACGCGAGAGTAGTATCGGACAATTGGGGACGATGAGAACCCGCCTCTGTGTCTTGCGTTTTCGGCCCATCGCTCTGGCTCCTTGCTTCCGGAAGGAACTTTCCCGCCAACGGCCCCGGAATCGGGGACCGCCGCCGCTCAATCAATACTGCGCCACTGTAGATGTTATCTCGTCGTTTTATCTGTCTCGAATGCCATTATACCCCCGTCCTGGCCAAAGGTGTCAACACGATACGGTTTTCTTTCTGGATTTTTTTCGAATCGGGTGTAACGTCGGCGGCGGGACCTGGACTTAACGTGGTGAGTTGAAGGCATGGATACGGGAAACGAATTCGCCGAATGGGCTCGCCGGGCGCAGCTTGGTGACCGCGTCAGTCTGGACCGCCTCGCGGAGGGGGCGAGACAACGACTGTACGCGTACATCTACCGCCTGACGATGAACCATGATCTGGCCCAGGACCTTCTCCAAGAGACACTGTTGAAGATGGTCGAGAACATCAAGGAGCTGGAGCATCCCGAGCGATTCTGGAGCTGGCTGTTCCGCACGGCGCTGGGCGTCGTGCAGCACTACTACCGGGACCTCGCAAGGGAACAGGCGATCGAGTTTTCCTCCGTCAGCCGCAAACGTCTGTCGCAGTATCTCTCCGAGGACTGCGAAGACAGCCTGAACCGCGCCATCCGCAAAGAACTCTCCGAGACGATCGTTGACGCGATGGCGCGGTTGCGGCTGACTCACCGCAACGTCCTGATGCTGCGATGCTTCGAGCAGTTGTCGTTCGCAGAGATTGCGGAGGTCATGGGCTGCAAAGAGCTGCGGGCGCGGGTGCTGTTCTTTCGGGCCAGGCACTCCCTGAGCCGCCAACTGTCCCGGCGGGGCCTTCACAAGGGGCTGCTCGTCACGGCCCTGGGCATCTTCGGTCTGCTGACCGCCCCCGCGGACACGGCATCCGCAGGCACCGTGACCACGGCCTCGCTCAAAGTCGGCATGGTCGCTGCGGTGGTCGGAAAAGCGGGGACGCCCTCCGGCGCGATCACGGCGGTCACGGTGGCCGGCTTCACGTTCACCCTGACCACCGAGCACTTCGTCTTCTTCACGTTCCTCTTTGCCGTGGTCGTGGTCTCGGTCGTGATCGGTCTCTATCTCGATTGACCGGTCATGGCTTGACCGCGCGGTTGTAGAGACGAATGTCGTCGAGGAGACCGGACCAGAAGCTGCCGGCCTCCAGGTCCTTGCCGGCCCCGATGTGCAGGCCGCCGGACGAGGGCTTCAGCGAACCCAGTTTTCGCGTGTCCGCGGCGGCCAACTGACCGTCCACATACAGCGAGCGTTGCGAGCCGTCCCAGACGAACCGGATGTGGCGCCAGAGACCGTCGGTGACCACAGTCTCCGAGACCAGCGGCGCCGAGAGGCGACTGGCGTCGGCCAGATGGGTCACAAGGGCGCCGGCGGCATTCGTGCCGAGCCAGACTTCGGACTGACCGCTTTGCCCGGACTGGGACAGAATCGCCTGGCCGGGCAGTCCGCCCTTGACCCAGAGGAACACCGTAAAGGGTCCGTCCGCGGGGTTCAGGATGGCCTCGGTGAGAATGTAGTCGTCGAGGCCATCCAGTTCCAGGGCGCCGCGGACCAGGCCTTCGCCCGGCCGCCATTCGGGTGAGCCGTATGTGATTCCAGGGAATTGGCCAAGCGCGTCGCTTGCGATGTCGCCTTCGGTCTCGTCGAGCTTCCAGTGGGCAACCAGGCCGGGAGAACTCATCCAATAGAGGCACAGGCCCGCAAGGTCCTCGTAGGCGACGACGCCATCCCCCTCGGGAGGCGGCGCGATGTCGAGCGTGAGTTCGGTGTCGAGCCAGGACTGTGCCAGCATCGCGAAATCGCGGAAGTTCATCACGCCGTCGTTGTCATAGTCCGGCAGGAACCGCACGCCCCGCAGAAAGGGAGCGATGGTCCTGGCCATGATCCCGGCCCCTTCGGCGTTGGGATGGATCGCGTCGGGGAAGAGACTGGCGGAGTTCAGAAGGGCCGTGTACAGGTCGATCACCGGCACATCCTTCTCCCGCGAGATCTGATCGACCAGGGGAAGGATCTCATCCCGAATGACATCGGGGCGGATCGTGAAGTTCACCGCGAAAGCGGGCACCGGTTTGCAGATCCACACCACCGGCTCGCTCGGCAATGCACGGAACGCGTCGATCAGGCTGCCGTAGTCGGCGACAAAATCCTGTTTGTACTGCCAGTTCTGCGGCTTGGAGTCGTTGGTGCCCAGCTTGATGACCACGATGTCGGGCTTGGACGCCAGCGCCGCGGTATAGGCGGATTCTCTGATGTAGGGTTTGTCCCCGCGGCGCAGGAGCGTCGCGCCGCTGACACCGAAGTTGCTGACCTGCCAGGCAGGGTCGTACTGCCGCAGGATCCGCTGTAACTGGGCGGGATAGCTGTCGTTGGCCCGATCCGCGATGCCCGAGCCGTAGGTGATGCTGTCCCCGATGCAGGCCACGTGTTTGGCCTGCGCGACCGCCATACACCCGCACACGACCACGATCGCAAGGAATGACGCTCTGGTCTTCATATCCCCACTCCTGTCAAGAAGGTTTCGCATACGCCGTCTCAGGCCGAATGCAGCGACGCGTCCACTCGATCCATGACGTGGGACCCGGACCGGGAGACGTTCTGGGCCTCGGACGGAATAGTCTGTCTTTCGGCCTGGGCCTTCCTGCGTTCCTCTTTCGGCCGGCTCTTCCATCGTCGGTGCACCCACCAGTACTGGGTCGGATCCTCGCGGATGAAAGCCTCGATCGCCTTGGTGTACTCGGCGGTGACCCACGTCAACGGATCGTCCTTGTCCGCCCATTCGCAGGGGCGGATGATTCGCATGACGCCAATCTCGAAGAAGAACCGGTTGTCCACGCGACGGCTGTAGCCGATCACGATGGGCAGGTTGTAGGTGAGGGCCAGCAGGCCGATGCTCTTGTAGGTGCTGGCCTTGCGCCCGAAGAAATCGACGAAGACGCCTTTGTGCCCTGCGTCCTGGTCCGCGATGAACCCGATCGTGCTGCCCTGGGCGATCAGGTCGGGCATCATCTCGGTGGCGCCCTTCTTGTCGATCAGCTTCTGGCCGCGACGCTCGCGGACGCCGTACAAGAACCGGTTGAGATACCTGTTGTCCAGGGGCCGTGCGACGCTGTAGAGATCGAAGCCGAACAGGCCCATCATGTAACCGGTGATCTCGAAGTTGCTGTAATGGCCGGTGACCATAAGCAGGCCCTTTCGCTCCTGCATCAGCCACTTGGCCTCCTCGGCGTTGCGGAAGGTCGAGTACTGGCGCCAGTTGTGCTTTCTCACCAGTCGCGGCGTGAACAGGATGTCGATGGTCAGCATGACCAACTGCTGGAAACTGCGACGACCCGTCTGCTGAATCCACTCCTCGGACTGGTCGGGGAAACTCGCTCGCAGGTTGTCCAGGGCCCGCTGGCGGCCCCGGCCGTAGAACTTCCAGAGCAAATCTCCCAGGAAACACGCAAACCGCAGGTTGGTCTCGACATCGAAGATATACAGGAAGACGACCAGGATCCGAACAGCCGCATACAGCAGCCAGTCGAGAACAGGGTTGTGTTTCTTCTTCTTTTTCTTAGGTTGTCGCTCGTCGGCCATAAGCCTTTATTTTATAGGAGCCAGGCGAATTGTCAAGATTCGCCCCGAAACGCGGAGCACCATGGGGTGCATGACCGTAGCTGCAAGGTCTCAAACAACCCCTTTGCACGGCTGAATGGAAACCGATCTTGACCATGAACAGGAATCGCAGCACGCCGGCGTCACGAAACCCCCGGCAGACTCCAGGAGAGCACGCCCGAGGCGGTCGTGCGAAGGAGATTTGACGCTTTGCGCCAGCAGCATGGAGGATGTGCCCGGCACATCCGAACGACACTTGGGGGCTCATTGATCATGCTGCTGGCCCAACGCGTAAAAACTCCGGCCGAAGGCCGGAATCCGGATCGGTCCATCCCTTTCCTTGGGCGTCCTGGGCAACCGTCTGAGCCCCGGCGTTCGGCTCGCTGCGGAGCCGCGCAACTGCGGTCATGCACGCAGTCCCGTTCAATAAGCATGCATATATCCCTGAATGGACCGCATATTTCTCGCATGGGAGCTTGACAGCCGTTGCCTGACAGGAGACACTGCAATCGCCGGGTCTGACAACTACGAGAACGCAACCACCTGCATCCCAGAAGAAATCTGGCTGACCCATGGCGGAGACTGCTGTCTAAGGCGCGCGCTGGACAGGCAATCATGTTCTTCTAGGGAAAGGGAGCGTTCATGTGTGATTTGATTCTGCCGTTTGACTTGGGAGAGCCTCGATGCCTCCAGGCGCTCGTCCGTTCCTTCACGCTGACACGGGTGGGCAAGGGTTCAGTACTCGATCTTTCCATCGAGGACGACGTGGAGGTCGTCTGGAACGACATAGGCAAGGCCTGTGTGCGAAAGCGGATGAGCGGTTTTCCCGCCAAGTCAAAGGTCTACCAGAAGGACTTGGACGACTATATCATTTCCGAGCGGGGCAAGAGCTACAGCTTTCCCCCGAAGGATCGCAACGAGAAGCACTTCTGTTTCCGTTATGGAAGTGCCGGCACGCTTCCGATCATCAATTGGCGAGGACACGACCACTACTGTCTCTTCTATCGGGAAGTATTTCCCATCGGCTGGAATATTGCCAACGGCGGATTCGACTCGCGACTTGAGATGACGTACCCTTTGCTGGCTGTTGAACGAGAGCTTCGTGAAGAGCTGATCATCGCAGATCCAGCTCCATCGCAACGTTTGAGGTACAAGTTCACGTGGGATGCAGGACGGCCGGTGGACCGCCCCGAGTTCGGCACGGCACACATTCTCTGGGCACGCGCGCTGAGTCGACTTGGTTACCATGGCTTTGGCGAGAAAGACATCGAGCTCAAGTGGGATCACGGACCCGACTTGCTGGTCCTCCGGATCGGCGACGAGCGGCCGGAGCCGACCACAGGATGTTTTCTGAATATTAATGCCGAAGACTTTGGCATTGAAGTTGACCGGATTGCCCGTCTGACGATCCCGGATTCGGCAATCCTCATGGATGGAGAGTTGTTCAAACAGAAACTGATCAACGCCCCTGTCGGACTATTCCGCACGGATAGGATGCATACCCTGCTTGACAGGCCACAGTGGCGCATACCGCGGGATTTCGCGCCTGACGCCTTCTTCTTCACGGGAGAACTCCACGAACATGGACAGCAGGTTGAGGACACCGTGTCGCAGGAGTACATACCGCACCTGACGGACAAACTCTCGGCCGAGGCGCTCAAGGCGTGGCATCGGGCCCCGTGCAAGTACGATTTATGCCCGGCTACCCGCCGAATCATCAAGAGAGCCATGAAGAGGGTGCCTACGACTCACGAGTCACCCCGTTACGATGTCTTTATCAGTTACCGACACTGCATGCCGGACGAGACCATGGCATGCGATCTGAGAGAAACGCTCGTGGCGGCAGGGTTCCGCGTGGCTCGCGACATCGAGGATTTCGATCCGCCAGCGTTGTTCCTGACGGAGATGGAGCGATGCGTCAGGGAGAGTCGGTACACGGTCGCGATTGTCACGCCACAGTATCTCCAGGGCGGCGCCTGTCTGGAGGAGGCGATTATCTGCAAGGTCCTCGATATGAAGGAAAGAACACACCGCTTCATCCCTCTCTTCTATCAGGACACCCCCCTTCCGGCCTATATCCTCGCGGCAACCGGCATCGACCTCAGGCAGGCCAAGTCCAGGGCAAAGGCCATGGAGAAACTCATCAGAAGTCTCAGACGCAAGTAGACTGACGCACGATCACGCGTGCAACCTGAGGGAAGACGCCGCAGGAGCGTATGTTTCTTGCGACGTCCACAGTCTTCGTCAGGTGGCCCGTATGATGTGCGTCTGCGGCTGCGACACCTGAGTTCACGGGGCCAGACTGGCTTCGGCGGTCCCGCCGTAGGCGCCCATGTCGATCCGCGTGTTGACGCCCGCCCGGTCGCTCAGCGGATCGCCTGGCGCACAAGGCGGTTCGTCGCCGATGGGCAGCGATGGATCTCCCGCGTCGATGCACGGACTGGTGACGTCGTCCCAAGCCCAGGTCCCCAAGAGCCCGTTCCAGGACCAGCCCTGGCTCTTGAGGTGGTAGTCGCCTGTGGCCCAAACCGGGATGCCCGGCTGGATCGAGACGCGATTGCCCGTGCCGACCATGACGTTGCCCGTCGAAATCCACTGGCCCCTGGCGACGAACAGCGGGTCGGCGTCGATGTTGCCTTCGCCTTCCCAGCCGCCCTGGACGTCGCTGTAGGTCACGACCGAGGTCACCCTCTCCACCCTGAGGTTCACGCCGTCGGCGGCCTCGTTGTTGAAGTACAGGATCGAGTTGGCGATGGTCGCCAGAATCGCGTCCACGCCTGTGCCCTGGTTGTCGGCCACCGTGCAGTTCTCCAGGGTCGGATAGCCGCTGTAGAAACCCGCCTTGCGGCTTCCGGTCACCAGACAGTTGCGGAACGTGCCGAAGTTGTTGAGCACGACGCGTTTTTCGCGATGGGCCCAGAGTTCGACGCCGTTGGCGTTGCCCGCGATCTCGCTTCGACTCACCAGCGGGGCGCCCTTGTTCCATACCTTGACGCCGGCGGTGCCCGCGTTGGTGATGGTGCATCGGTCGATGGTGGGCGACGAACCGCTGCAGAACACGCCGTAGCTGCCGCCGAAGACGGTGAAACCCGTGAAGACGCAATCGGACGTTTCATCGTCCATGAATGTCACCTGCTGACCGGACCCCGCGATCACCGTGGCGGCGCGGACCGCCGGGTCCTCGGGATCGATCGATGTCAACGTCACGCTCTTGCCCTTGAAGCGAACCTTCTCCTGGTAGACTCCAGGGTGCACCACGAGGGTGTCGCCCTCGTCGGCGGTGTCGATGGCGTGTTGGATGCAGTCATAACGCAGGCCGGCGGCGACGTTCTCGATGGGCCCGTTTTCCAGGCCATACCCGAAGTCGAGCGTCAGGCCTTGGACCTGATCGTAGTAGTGCCAGATCAGCGTCGAACCGTCGAGTTGGGGGCGGGCGCCATAGTACCAACTGGAGAGATTGACTTGGACGACCCCATACTCCCGCGAGAGACAGCACAGCCCGATGGAACCGGTGCTATTGCTGCTACCGCTTACGAAGGCGACCATCCTGCCGTCGATATACGGCTGGCTCTGCGGCCCCGGCGACACGTAGACCTCAAACTCACGAATGTCATTCGCGTCGGAGATGTCCGCGCCGTAGATGTCGCCGATGTCGTTGCGCTGGTCGGTCCAAACCACCAGATTTCCGGAGATCGAAGGATCGCCCTGATGTTCCGGCGCGGTGCAGATCGGGAAGACCCTGATGTTCTGGAGATCGGAGATGTCCGCGCCATAGATGTCGCCCTCGGCCTCCCAGACCACCAGATTGCCGCTGATGTCGAGCGGCGACTCATAGGCTTCCCGGATGTTCTGGTAGGGATAGGGAAGGCCATGGCCCGCCTTCTCGGCGATCGTGAAGTACACCGGCTTGGCCGGATTGGAGAGGTCCGCCCCACAAACGTCGTACTCAGCCTGTCGGTATTGCTCTTCGTTTGCGGTGCTGACGCCGCGGTGATGGAGCCAGACGACCTTCGTGCCGGAGAGGGCCGGATAACCGTAGGAATCGCTGCTCGTGGACATCCGCAGATTGTACACCGTGCCGGTGGACAGATCCCCCACGACGACGCTCGTGCAGATGGCTCTGTAGTATCCCTCCGGCCCGGTGGCCCAAACGATGAGGTCGCCGTCGACATCGGGCATCGTGTCGGTCTGTTGCGACTGCAGGGTATCCACGCGGCCGGTTTCGAGGTCGGTGCACCGAATCGACCAGGAGGAGTCGATGTAGTCGCCCTCGGAGTAAACGAGCTTGGAGCCCGAGACAACCGGGTACTGGAAGTAGTCCGGGCCGGGCTCGATAATCTCGATCTTGGTCTCCTTGACGGTGAACCGGGTCGCCTCGATCTTCACGGTGTCGGGGGCGCTGGTCGTGAACCCGTCGCTGACCACCAACTCGAACACATAGATGCCGGGCTCGCGACACTCCACATACGCAGTCGCGGGATCGATTCCATAGTCCTCCATCTCTTCGGAGGTGAACTGGTACAACTGGACCACCGGCCCTTCGAGCTGACGCCAGGTATACGTGAGCTTGTCCGGCGGGTCGGCGTCGTAAGATCGCGTGCCGTCGAGAAGGACGAAATCGGGAATCTGCCACAGGACGTCCGGCCCGGCGTTGGCGACGGGGGCCTCGTTGCCGATCACCACCAGGACGCGGTCCGGCTTGCTCGCGTACTGGCCATCGCCGACGACCAGCTCGAAGGCGTACCAGCCCTCGGCCGGGGGCATGAATGTGAGTTCCTCCGCGGCAGGGTCGCTCAGTTCGACCGCCGTGCCCAGAACCTGCTTCCACTCGTAGGTCTTGGCTCCATCGGGATCGGAGAAGTAGCTGTTGCCGCCGTCCAGCGTGATCGCCTCAGGGGCAAGCTTGTGCTGGTCGGCCCCGGCGTTGGCCAGGGGCTTGACGTAGCCCACAAACTCGTCGGCGCCGATATCCACGTGCAAGGCGTACACGCGAGGATCGCCGTCGATGTCCTGGGCGGGCAGGCGTCGATGAGAATTCGGATCGCCCTCGCTGATGCAGGGAGACTCCGCCTGCAGATGAAAATCGTTCATCGAAGGGTTGCGGAACCGCGGGTTCGCGGAGATGTTGCCGAAACGCCCGGTCAAATCGGCCTTGCCGCCGGAGACGATTCCGTTGGTCCGCGGGTCCTCCATGACGTAGTTGGCAGGGGAGTTATCCCAGACGTTGTTGAACCGGATCACGTCGTCATGCGCCTGGCGGAAGAAGATCCCGCCGCCCGACTTGGCGCCGCAGATGATGTTGTTCACCAGGACGCTCTGCATGTCGTAGTCGAAGTACACATAGACGTTGCCGCCTCTGCCCGAATCCGGCAACTTGCTGACGTCGTTGTTGACGATCGTGTTGTTGAAGAGATTGCAGTAACCGCTGTAGATCCCTCCGCCGTGGGCGGCGGAGTTGTTGTAGATCACGTTGTTCGAAATGGTGGCGGAATTCGACGCATAGATGCCCCCGCCGGCGTAGGCGGAGTTGTTGTAGACGACGTTGTGGGTGATGACGGCGCGGTAGCCCTCGCAGTGGATGCCGCCGCCATAAGAGTACGCATAGTCGGACATGTTGCCGTCGTTTCGCTGGTAGTAGGGCGCGTGGTTCCTCGTGATCACGCAGCGGGTGATCGTCGGCGAAGCGTTGTACTTGCAGTAGATGCCGGCGCCATCGACCTGCATGTACCGATAGGTGCTGCTGCTGTACTGATAGGCGACGGTGCCGACGCCGCCGGTGATGGTGAAACCGGTGAGGACGGCCTTGTTGGTCTCGCCGTTCTCGAAGGTCACGACGGTGCCGTCGCCGTCGGCGTTGATGATCGTGTAGCCGACGATGCCGCGGTCGTTGGGGTCGGTGCTGGCGACGGTGATGTCCTTGCCGATGAAGTTGATCGTCTCGAAGTAGACGCCGGGACTGACCAGGACGGTGTCGCCGTTGACGGCTTCGGTGATGGCCTGCTGGATCGACGGATACTCCGCGGGCACCCGCAGCACGGCAGCGATCGACGTCGAACCGATCAGCGCAGACAGAATGAGCCCCGATAGAAACGCTCTTGTCATGGTCCTTTCCTTTCCCCTCACACGCGAGGTTCTCACCACGCCGACACGCACCGAAGGTGATTACGCAGTCAACGCCTTTCAGCCCTTGCTTATACCAGATTCCCGTCGCGGACGCAAAGATTATTGTCTCAGAATACGACGTGTCACGGCCCGTTTTGTTACAGGTTCTCGTTGAAAACCAGGCGGGTGCCGCCGATAATCGCGGCAATGGACGGAATTCGTACACCAGAGGGCCCGTGGAAGGCGGCGGAGCGCCGAACGAGATCCGCCGCCGGCGGGTCCCAGTTTGAAAGGAACATCGTCATGCGGAGATGCCTGCGAGTGTTGTCGTTGCTGCTTCTGGGCCTGGCCGGCTGCTCCCAGCCTTCGGAGCGTCAGGAAGCCAGGGCTTCACAGCCAATGCCGGTCTCCGCGGACGTGGTGGCCGAATCCGCGAGGGACATCCCCCTTCTGTATGAGGTCGATGTGGTCGTGGTCGGGGGCACTTCGGGGGCGATCTCAGCGGCCGTAGCCGCGGCCGAAAATGGAGCCAGGGTCTTCCTGGCCGCTCCCAGACCCTATCTGGGCGAGGACCTCTCTGCCACGTATCGCCTCTGGCTGGAGCCGGACGAGGAGCCGACATCCCCCCTGGCGGCGGCTCTGTTCGCAGAGCCCGAGGCCCCAGCGGTCCTTCGCAATCAGGTCCCGTTCACGTATGTGTCGGACGTGGAGTCGGCCCCTCAACACAAGGACTCGCCCCAGTCGACGGCCCTTCGAGACGGCAAGTGGCACGGCGCCCCTTCGCAGAGCGTCCAGTACAATGGCGACGTCACTCTCACCGTCGATCTGGGCGGCGAGCAGTTCGTCGGCAAGGCGCATCTGATGGCGTACCAGAGGAACGACGAATTCGAGGTCGCCGAGGTGGCCTTCTTCGTTGGCGACGACAAGGAGCACTGGCGTCCGGTCGCAACGACCATCAACAGTCGGCTGGGCCAGGGCTTCGAACAGACGGCAATCCCCCTGTCGGCCGCTGTGGATCAAAAGGCCCGCTACCTCAAGCTCGCGGTCCGCAAGACGTCCCAGGCCAAGCGAATTCTCCTGGGAGAGATCATCCTGGAGAAGCAGGGCCAGGACGCTGTGAAGCAGGCCAGCCGGATGCCGCCGACGCCGATGCAGGTCAAGCGGGTCCTCGACGACGCCCTGCTCAACGCAGGCGTCCAGTTCCTCTATGGCTGCTACCCGACCGAGCTTCTGGTGGACCACAAGGGCAACGTTGCAGGAATCGTCATGGCCAACCGATCGGGACGACAAGCGGTGGTCGCCAGGGTGATCATCGACGCGACGCCTCACGCGACCGTCGCGCAGATGGCCGGCGCCCGCATGGACCCCTTCTCGCCAGGCACTCGCACCTTCAAACGAATCGTCGTCGGAGGCCGGCCGACCGACCTTCCGCGTGTGCCGACCCGCCAACTTCCGACGCCGATCTACGACCGCGAGGGCAGAATCCACCAGGCCATCGAGTACACGCTCGAGCTGCCCATGAGGGACGGCTCCTTCGCCTCCTACGCCCTGGCCGAGCAGATCGCCCGCGATATGACCTGGAGCTGCGAGCAGGTGGACTCTTGCGAGACGCTCTTCGAGGTCCCGACCGGTTGGATCAAAGGCAAGGCCTTCCAGTGCTGCGACTGGCCCGGCGCGGACAAGGTGGATCTCGACGTCTTTCGTCCGGAGCGCACGAAGGGCGTCTATATCCTGTCCGGATGCGCCGATGTGACGAGGCGCGCGGTCGAGAAGATGCTGCGTCCCCTCGAGATGATGCAGGTGGGCGAACGGATCGGCGCAACCGCCGCGGCTGAGTCCAGGAAAACCGGGCGTCCGGACAGCGTCAAGGTGGCCACCCGCAGCGGAAAACCCGTGACCTCCGGCGATGTCCGCGACGATCCGGCATGGATGCGAGTCCATCCCGGCGCTGCATCCGTAAGGTCCGGCGAGAACATGCTTCCCGTGCTCGGACGCTACGACGTCGTGGTCGTCGGAGGCGGAACAGGCGGCGCGCCGGCCGGCATCGCAGCCGCCCGCCAGGGGGCAAGGACGCTCGTCGTGGAGTACCTCCACGGCCTGGGCGGCGTCGGCACCCTGGGCCTGATCGGCCAGTACTATTATGGATACCGCGAAGGCTTCACCAAAGAGATCGATCAGGGAGTGGCCGAACTGAGTGGCGAGGGTCACAGAGCCGCGTGGAACAGCCAGGTCAAGATCGAATGGTATCGGCGCGAGCTTCGCAAGGCCGGCGCCGACATCTGGTACGGCGTCCTTGGCTGCGGAGCTTTCGTCGAAGGCAACCAGGTCAAAGGGGTAGTTGTAGCCACGCCGCAGGGCCGGGGCGTGATTCTGGCCAGGGCGGTCGTGGACTCCACCGGCAGCGCGACGATCGCCGCGGCGGCCGGCGCCGAATGCATTTACACCGCCGGCGAGCACATCGCGGTCCAAGGGACCGGACTGCCCCACTGGGAGCCCGGCGCCCGCTATACCAACACCGACTACGCCTTCATCGACGACCTCGACGTGATCGACGCCTGGCAGTCGTTCCTGGCCGCACGCAAGAAGTTCGCCGATCGCTACGACCTGGGCCAGCTCATCGACACCCGCGAGCGAAGGCAGATCGTCGGCGATTTCTTCATGACGCCGATGGACGTCTACCTCGACCGCACGTACCCCGATTCGGTCGTCCGCGCCAGCAGCAACTTCGACACGCACGGCTTCACCATCCATCCGATGTTCCTGCTCCGGCCGCCGGACCGCGAGACCCTGCCCTGCTACGTCCCGTATCGGTGCCTGCTGCCCAAGGGGATCGAGGGCGTGCTCGTTACGGGTCTTGGCGTCAGCGCCCATCGAGACGTGATGCCGGTCATCCGGATGCAGCCCGACGTACAGAATCAGGGGTACGCCGCCGGCCTCGCGGCAGCGACAGCCGCACGGACAGGCCAGACGCTCCGTGATATCGACGTACACCGGCTCCAGGAGCACCTCGTCCGCAAGGGCAATCTGCCTGCGGAGGTCCTCAAGCAGAAGGACTCGTTCCCCCTGCCCAAGGCGAGGATCGAACAGGCGGTGCGGAGCGTCATCAAGGATTTCAATGACATCGAGGTCATCTTCACCCAGATCGACACCGCCCTGCCGCTGCTTCGCGAAGCGTACAAGGCCGCCGAGTCGAGGGAGGACAAGCTGATCTATGCCCACATCCTGGGTATTCTGGGCGACGCCTCCGGCGCCGCGACGCTGGCTGAGGCGGTCGCCTCTCGCCAGTGGGACAAAGGCTGGAAATACACCGGCATGGGCCAGTACGGCATGAGCATAAGCCCCCTGGACAGTCTCATCATCGCCCTGGGCCGAACCCGGAAGGATATCGCCCTGAAGTCAATCCTGGCCAAGGTCGGCCAGTTAGGTCCCGAGCACGAACTGTCGCATCACCGGGCCGTCGCCATAGCCATGGAAACGCTGGGCAACCCAGTCGCGGCGAAAACCCTGGCGGACCTCCTGGCCAAACCCGGCATGACCAGCCACGCCTGGATCGACATCAACGCGGCCACCAGCAACATCCCGCCGAGCGACGTCGACACCACGACCCGAGAGTGCTCGCTCCGCGAGCTGATCCTGGCCCGCGCCCTCTACCGCTGCGGAGACTACAATGGCCTGGGCGAGAAGATCCTCAAGCAATACGCTCAGGACCTGCGAGGCCACTATGCCCGTCACGCCTTGGCGATCCTCAAGGAGAAGAACCTGTCGAATTGATAGCCCAAAGGTATTGTTGGGATAAGCGAGAACAATCGGATAGGGGAGGCACCCATGGAAAGAATGAGGATGGTCACATGCCTGGTGGGCATCTGCTGCGTCTTCGCAAACACCGGTGCATTCGCAGCCGCGACGGATGATGTGATCTCAGAGGCAAGAGCGAAGCTGCGTCAGGCCGTCGAGAAGGCCCGCAATGGGAGTATGGGAGAACTCAGCAGCATCGCCGAATCCGTGCGAAGGAAGGACAGCCCCTTCTCAAAAGGCGAGTTTCAGCCAGAGTTTCTGTCGCTTCTGAAGGACCAGAATGGCTGCGTGCAGCTTTACGCGGTGCAATCCCTGATGATGTTCAGAAACGTCGCAACCCGCGATGCTCTTTGCGAATACCTGAGAAACCGCGACTTCGCCAAACTGAGAGCATTGACGGAAGGCACCCCTGCCCGCACAGACGAGGCGGGCTATTCCATATTTGAGTGCATGGCCGTGTCCTGGGCCGTTCTGACTCTCGCCGAGATCGGCGACAGGTCCGTCATCCCCCTTCTCAGCGACCTTCGAGACGACGTCACCTGGGATGCGGAGTGGGTAGGTAGGCCGGTCGAGCGCGCCCTGGGCAAGCTGGGGGCGGTCCGCGTCCTCGCGAACACGCCGCCGAACGCGGGGCAGAGGCAGATTGAGGAGGCGTCCGCCGCCATCAGCGGGGTCCGGGACCCGAATTGCGTGCCGGAGCTGATGGCAGTCGTTCGGGAGGGCAAGGTCCAGGAGCGTTTCCGGCTCTCCGCCCTCTCCGCTTTGGGTCAATTCAACCTTCCCGAGGCATCGCGTCTCCTGGCTGACATCATGAACGACCCGAATGCCCCCATGGGCTTTCGCAAGACAGCGGCGATGTCGGCGGGAAAAACAGGAGACAAAACCATCGAGGCATCCGTCCTCGCCCACGCAAGTGACCCCAAGTCCCCTCTTCGCACCCATGCGTTTATGGGCCTGGTGCAAGGCACGCCCGACAGGTACCTGTCGAAATGGTTCGATGCCATGATGGACCCGAATGAGGATCTCGCGTTCAGGAAGTCGCTGATCGGTTGGGACGAGTATATTCCTCGCGACAAGCTTCACGCCCGGAAGCAGGATTTGTACAGATGCCTGCAGGCGGCCGAACGGAACGGACGCCCCATCGATGAAATACGCACGAGGATGTGGTGCAAAATATGCGACTTCTTCGGCGAGGAACCAGCGTTGGTGCTCACCACCAAGGATCGTTCGATCACCGGCAACATGAGGAGCAGACTTGAACGACGGATGATACAGAACAACCAGCGAGTGTCCCCGTTCGAGCAGCGGACGCTGGTGGATGAGAAGATCGACAAGCTGGTGACGGTGTACAATCCTCGCACAGGCAGTATCCCGGGGCGAAATCGTTAGGTATCTACGAACGCCCCAGCCCTCAGGTCGGGATTTGCGGATCGCGGCATTGTCGGCGTCTTCGTCCTGTGCTATGATGTCGCATCAGATTGGCACAGGTGGGCTAATGTGGCATCATACGCCCCGCGTGCCGGGCGCCGTACGTCGGCCGAGTGCATGATTGGCTCTGGATTGAAAAGGAGAAGCAGGATGGCAGGAGAATATAGATTTTCGTTTGGGCCGTGGAACGTTCATGAAGGAGCGGATCCGTTCGGGCCGACCGTTCGACGCAGCGTCTCGTTCGCCAAGAAGCTCAAGATGTACAAGCAGCTCGGATTCGACGGCGTGCAGTTCCACGACGACGACGCGGTTCCGGACATGAACAAGCTCGGTCCCCGCGAGATCGTCAAGAAGGCCAAAGAGGTCCGGCGGATGCTCAAGGACGAGGGGCTCACCGCGGAGTTCGTCGCCCCCAGGCTCTGGGAAGACCCGCGGACCATCGACGGCGGCTACACCTCGAACGACCCCGCCTGCCGTCAGTACGCCAAAGACCGCAGCCGGCGGTGCATCGACATCGCCGTGGCGCTCGATTGCGACCTGATCGTCCTGTGGCTGGCCCGCGAAGGGACATACATCCGCGAGGCCAAGGACAGCAAGGTCGCCGTGGACCGGCTCGTCGACGCCCTCAACGACATGCTCGCCTACGGCGAAGGCATCCGGATCGCCATCGAGCCCAAGCCGAACGAGCCGATGGACCACACCTACATTCCGACGACCGGGCACGCGATGGCTCTGGGCTATCGGACCACGGATCACAAGCGGGTCGGCGTCAACATCGAGACCGCTCACGCGATCCTGGCCGGCCTCGATCCGTCGGATGAGATGGGCTTTGCCCTGTCGTACAACAAGCTCTACACGGTCCACCTGAACGACCAGAACGGCCTGAAATTCGACCAGGACAAGAGCTTCGGATCAGTGGACCTCCGCCGGGCGTTCAACCAGGTCCGCATCCTCGACAAGTACAACTACGGCGCCAAGGGCGAGTTCGTCGGCCTGGACGTCAAGGCCATGCGGACACAGAAGATCGAGACCTCAACCAGGCACCTGAGCAACAGCCGGGAGATCTTCCTGAACCTCGTGGACCTCGTCCGCAGTCTGGACGAAGGCCGGGTCGAGCAACTGATCGCCGACCGCGATTACGAAGAACTGGACCTGTTCATTGTGAATCATCTGATGGGAAGGTAAGACGAGGCTGGGACATGGCAAATCTTGTCATCCTGAGCGACAGCGAAGGATCTGGCTCTCGAAAGAGAGGTTTCTCTCATCCGCAGGCCAGATCCTTCACTCCGCTACGCTCCGTTCAGGATGACACACAGGTCGCGTCTCAGGCGACACGACAGCGAAAGGATTGTTGTACGGCATGTTAAGAAGTGAAAAGACAGTTCTTTGCCTTGAAGCTCATCCGGACGACGCGGAGTTTCTCTGCGCCGGGACGCTGGCCCTGTTGCGTCAGCGAGGCTGGCAGGTACACATCGCGTCCATCACGCCGGGCGACTGCGGGACCGTCCAGTACAGCCGCGAGGAGATCAGCCGCATCCGCAAGGCCGAGGCCGCCAAGGCCGCGGCGATGCTCGACGGCGGGTACTCCTGCCTCGAAGCCGACGACGCCTTCATCATGTACGACCGCCTGACCCTGACCAAGGCCATCGCCCTGGTCCGCAAGGTCCGCCCGACGATCGTCCTGACGCTGAGCCCAGCCGACTACATGGTCGATCACGAGACCGCCAGCCGGCTCGCCCAGAGCGCGTGCTTCTGCTGCGGGGTCATCAATATCGAGACGCCCGGCGCCGAGGGCTTCGAGCCGATCCCGCACCTGTACTACGCCGACCCGATCGAGGGCAAGGACACGCTGGGCCGGGAGATCCGTCCGAGCATGGTCGTCGATGTCACCAGCGTGATGGACGTCAAGGAGAAGATGCTCTGCTGCCACGAGAGCCAGCGGGACTGGCTGCTCAAGCATCACGGCATGGACGAATACGTCTCCATGATGAAGAATTTCTCGGCGAATCGAGGTCAACTCGTCGGCGTCCCGTTTGGCGAAGGATTCCGCCAGCACCTGGGCCACGCGTTTCCGCAGGGCAATATTCTCAAGAAGGAGTTGGGCAACCTGGTTCACACGTTTTAGAGGGAGTCTACATGGGGAGAAAAACGAGTATCCTGGCGCCGCAGTGGTGGGACTATACGACGCTCGACGACGAAATCCTCAACGACGCCGCCCGGCTGACCGCGGAGGATATGGCCGCGATGAGCCGGGAGGGGTTCAAGGTCGTGTTCTACGACACGCTGGAGGATTTCTATCTCGCGGAGGCCCTGGAGTACATCACAGCCTGGAGGCAGGCGACGCCGGACTCCCCCGCCGGCATCTGTGGGCCCATCGGCCCGACCGAGCAGCTCCCCCTGGTCGCCCGCCTGGTCAACGAGCTGCGGATCGACCTGCGCAACGCCCACTTCTGGGGCATGGACGAATGGTACCTGAACGGTCGGGAGGCGCCGCAGACTCATCCGCTCTCGTTCGCCCGGGCGGACCGTGAGTTGTGCTTCGACCGCATCCGGATGGACCTCAGGATGCCGGAGAAGAACATCCACTTTCCCAAGGCCGACGTGTCGCCGTACATCGAGAGCTGGAACGGCGTCCGCTGCGTCGTCATGCAAGGCGGCCAGGGCGACATCAAGCACTGGGCCTTCAACGACCCCGTCCGACGGGAGGGCAAGTACAGGGACCAGCCGCCCACCCCCCAGGAGTACCGCAAGCTCACGACCCGCGTGGTCGATCTGCACCCGGTGACGGTCCTACAGAACGCCCGCACCAGCGGCGGCGGAGTCGTCACCGGCGTTCCGACCCAGGCGATCTCCGTCGGCCCCGTCGAGACATGGAAAGCCGAGAAGGTGTCCATTTGGCAGGCGGGCACGCATGACAATCCGTTCGGCATGCGTCTGACCACGCTGATGATCGGCAAGAAGGTCCCCGACAGCGCGGCGCCGATGTCTCTGCTGGCGGACCATCCAAACGTGCAGTTCAATTTCTATCGCCCTGCGATCGGCACGTGCCAAGCCGAGATGCACTGATCTATGGAGGGCTGACCGATGGCTGTGGACATTCTCATCCTGAATACGGCGGTGGTGGATCTGCGGCGGCCGGACTTCGATTTCACCGATGCGCTCGTGGGCAAGGGCGGTCTGGCCAAGTGCAAGACCAAAGACATGCCGGGCTACTCGCAGGAACAGATCAAGCAGTGGATCGACGAGGGCTACGCCACCGCAGGCGGGCCGGGCAACACCGCGCCGTTGATCGCCAGGACCGGGCTGAACGTCGCCGTCGGCGTCAATCTCGGCGCGGGCCAATATGACGGGCTCGACGCGCAGGGCCGCTACTGGTACGACGCCATGGTCGCCAACGGGATCGACATGTCCGCGACGCACGTCCACCCCACGCTCCCGACCGGCACGACCTTCATCCACAGCGGTTCGGGCGGCGACCGCGGCGGCATCGCCTACTTCCCGAACGCCAACAACGATTTCGATTTCGACGTCTTCCGGGCCGCAGTCGAACGTCTCAAACCACGGGTCGTCTACTATATGTACTCGGGACTCTCCGATCGCGGCGACGCCAATGGCGGCAGCGACCTGGCAGACTTCATCCGCTGGTGTCGAGACATGGGCGCCGTGACCATCGCGGACAGCCACACCCTGACGGGCGATCCACATAAGCTCATCGCCCAGGGCAAGGCGGTGAAGGAGTACAAGCTCCTGGAGCCCCTGCTGCCGGAGCTGGACCTGTTCTTCACGTCGTCCGACGAGGCCAAGCTGATCGAGAACACGTTGTCTCGCAAGCCCGCTCGAAACGATCTCGACGAGCACGCATACAACATTCAGTTCCTCGAATTCCTGACCCGGAGGTTCTGGCAGGACGACGACCGGACCAAGCTCTTCGGCGTCACCGTCAGCAACGGCGCATACGAAAAGCACATCCTGCCGGACGGACGGACCGAATGTCCCGTCAAGGTGACGTCGCGGTTCATGGCGGGCGAAGTCGTGGACCTCGTCGGCGCGGGCGACTCCTTCCGCGCAGGACTCATCACCTACGTCGCCAGCAATCTCGATGCGTTCCGCAAAGGCAGGATCGACTTTCAGCAGGCGGTGCAGGCGGGCAACCTGTTCGCCTCGCTCTACATCAAGGCCCCGCTGGGCGACCGGTATGGCAACTTCCGTCCCTACGCCAAGATGCTCCAGGTCCTCCGCACTCCAGGCGGATTCGAGAGCATGGAGGCCCTGCGAGCGGCCCTGGACTAGACCCCACAGACATGGAGGATATCGACGTGGCATCAAAGAAAGCAAAACCCGCTTGGCAAAACAAAGTGATCAACGCAGCCCAGATCGGCGGGATCGAGACCTCGGTGCTCGACGACGGGCCGGGCCGGGGCACGCGGATCGCCTGGGTGAACACTGGCTCAGGCCTGCGATACCGAGTCGTGATCGACCGAGGGCTGGACATCGTCGACGCCTTCCACAACCAGCACAGCCTCGCCTGGCTCAGTCACGGCGGAATCACCGCGGTCCGCCCGGACGCCAACCAAGGCATCGAATGGCTCTGGACCTTCGCCGGCGGCCTGCTGACCACCTGCGGCCTGACGCACGCAGGCGGGCCCGAGAGCGACCAGTTCGGCGAACGCGGCCTGCACGGGCGGGCCAGCAACCTCCCGGCCCAACTGGAATCGATCAGCCAGCCCAACCTGGCCACAGGCAAGCTCGACATGAGCATCACCGCCGTGGTGAAGGAATCCCGCGTCTTCGGGCCCAATCTAGAGCTTCGACGGACCATCTCCAGCACGCTGGGCGAGCCGACGATCCGCGTCCACGACGTCGTGACCAACGTCGGCAACTCGCGGACGCCGCACATGATTCTCTATCACATGAACTACGGCTGGCCCCTCGTGGACAAGGGCACGCAGATCGTCTGGAAAGGCCAGTGCAAGTCGCGCGGCTTGGACATGGATAACGCGGTCTTCAACGACGACCACGACTATCGCACCTGCCAGGGCCCGCTCGAACGCCATCGCGCCACAGGCGAAGCCTGCGGCTTCATCGACGTCGAGCCGGACGAGGGCGGCGTCTGCACCGTCGGCCTGTACAACGAGAAGCTCGGCTTCGCGGTCGCCACGCGATACAAGAAAGAGCAACTGCCCTCGCTGGCGAACTGGCAGCATTGGGGACCGGGCGAATACGTCACAGGCCTGGAGCCGGGCACCAACCCGCCGATCGGCCAGGGCAAAGCCCGTGAACTCAAGCAGCTCATCCACCTCGACCCCGGCACGAGCCGTACCTACGACCTCGAGGTCAGCGTCCTGAGCGACCCGCAGGACATCCGGCGTTTCCTGAAAGCGGCGGGCCGGTAGCATGAGCGATCACGTCTTCGTCGGGTTCGGATTCGGACCGATTCAGGCGGGCCTCTTCGCCAAGGAGGCCTTCGAGAGCGGCAACTTCCGGCGGATCGTCGTCGCCGAGATCGATCAGAGACTGGTGGACACAGTCCGCGCCAATCACGGGACATATTATGTCAACGTCGCCCGCAGCGACCGCGTCGAGGCCGTGCGGATCGACAACGTCGAGTTGTTCAACCCGGCCCGCGACAGCGAAGTCCGCAAGGCCCTGGCCGAGGCCACGGAGATCGCAACCTGCCTGCCGTCGGTGAGCTTCTACGACTCCGACAAGCCCGACACGGTGGCGGCCCTGATCGCCGATGGTCTGCGAACCCGCAGGTCCGACGCGACGATCGTCTACGCCGCGGAGAACAACAACCATGCGGCGGAGTTCCTCGAACGAGCCGTCGGCAAACGGATGGGAACGCCCCTGCCCTCAAGGGTCCAGTTCCTCAACACTGTGATCGGCAAAATGAGCCAGGTCGTGACCGACCCAGCCGAGATCGCCGCAAGGAGCCTCGCGCCGATCGCCCCTGGCATCGACCGCGCGTTCCTCGTGGAAGAGTTCAATCGCATCCTCGTGAGCGAGACGACCATCCCCGGTTTCGCCCCGGGCATCGAGGTCTTCATCGAGAAGGACGACCTGCTCCCCTTCGAGGAGGCCAAGCTCTACGGCCACAACGCCATCCACGCCCTGCTGGGCTTCATCGGCACGCTCAAGGGCTACGCCAGAATGCCCGAGATCCAGGCCGACGAACCCCTGATGCGCGTGGCCCGCGAGGCGTTCATCCGCGAGTCCGGCGGCGCCCTGATCCGCAAGTACGCCTCGCTGGGCGACAGCCTGTTCACCGAGGCCGGCTACCGCGCATACGCACAGGACCTCCTGATCCGCATCACCAACCCCCACCTGGCGGACTCCGTGGCCCGCGCCAGCCGGGACGTCGTGCGAAAACTCGCCGTCAACGACCGCATCTTCGGAACCATGGCCCTGGCCCTGGAACACGGCGTCGAGCCGAACAATATGGCGACGGGCGCTCTGGCAGGCGTCGCCCTCCTGCTGGCCGGCGCCGCCGAGCATGGGTTGCCTGGCGAGCTCAAATCGTTGAATTGGCGGGCCCTCCCGGCGGAGAACCTCAGCCAACTGCTGACGTGGCTCTGGCAGGCCCCTGCATCCCCCGCACAGCGGCGGCTCATCGACTGCACGTGCTCGGCCTGCGGCCCTCTGATCGATCTGCTCGCTCAGTAGTCCTCGATACCGTCTCCGCATCCCCTTTTTTGTTCCCTTCTGAGACAATTATTCTTGCGGTCCTCCGTTAACCCATACGAGACAGGGGTTTACATGATATACAACATATGGTTTTGTGTGTAGTTTTTAGTTGCCATGCAGAAATGGTTGATTTACCATGTCTGCGATGTGAGATCGTAGCCTTGCAGGAGACCAATCCGCAATCTCAAACACTGCGAAAGGGAGAACCATGAGACCGCAGGCAGAGCGAACCGGATCGAGAGGATCGAGGACAGGGAATCGGGTTGCCTGGCGCCGGCCGCGACGCGTGCCACCGCCGGAGAGCGAGATATGGCCCGAACAGTACCGAGGCGAACGCTGGAAACCGGTCTACGCTATCTTAGAAACTATCTCAAAACAGTGTCTTTGGCCGATAACCATCCGTAGGAGCCAA
>CALEZT010000141.1 GCA_937927975.1 uncultured Phycisphaerales bacterium | reverse complement strand
ACCTGGGCGTCAAGAACATCCGGATCGGGCCGAGCCTGCCGGCATTTGTCACGCCGGACGTGCTGGGCATCCTGGTCGAAAAGTTCGGAATCAAGCCGATCTCGACGGCCAAAGAGGACCTCGCGGCGATCCTGGCCGCGTAAACAGAAGTCTGAAGTTCGAAGTGTGAAGTTTCAAGTGGCAAGCAAGGCGGTGGGTGTTTCCTCTCCGAGCTTCAAACTTGAAACTTCACACTTGACACTAACGGAGTTGCGAAGATGGCGGTACGGAACATTGTGAAGATCGACGAGGCCAAGTGCAACGGCTGCGGGCTGTGCGCGACCGCCTGCGCCGAAGGGGCGATCCAGATCATCAACGGCAAGGCCAAGCTCGTCAGCGACACGTATTGCGACGGTCTCGGCGCGTGCCTGGGCCACTGCCCTGTGGACGCCATCACGATCGAGCAGCGCGAGGCGGCCGAATTCGACGAGGAGGCGGTGAAGGCCCACCTCGGCCATGGCACGCACAAGGCGGAGCCTCTGTTCGCCTGTCCCGGCCTGGCCATGCACCAGTTCGACGCCAAACCGGCGGCGGCTGAGCCGCAGAGTTCGCAGGCGGTCCCGTCCCAGTTGGGGCAATGGCCCGTCCAGTTGAAGCTGGTCTCGCCGACGGCGCCGTACTTCGCGGACTCGGATCTTCTGCTGGCTGCGGACTGCGTGCCCTTTGCGATGGGGGATTTTCACCAGCGGTTCCTCCGCGGACGCAGCGTCGCGGTCGGTTGTCCCAAGCTGGACGACGCGCAGTTCTACATCGAAAAACTGGCCCAGATCATCTCGGCCAACAACCTTCGCAGCCTGACGGTCGTACATATGGAGGTGCCGTGCTGTTCGGGGCTCGTTCGCATCGCCCGCTCGGCGATCGCCCTGAGCGGCAAGGCGATCAGTTACGAGGATGTGACGGTGTCGCTGCGAGGCGAAGTGATTCGCAGCGAGAAGGTTACCGTGGAAGGGGCCAGGGCATAAAATCCGAAACTCGAAACAAGAACGAATGATTGAAATCCAAAACAAGCGTCGGATGCCGCGACAGCGTCTCGGTCATTTGAATTTCGGTCCTTTGGATTTGTTTCGGAGTTCGAGTTTCGTGCCTCGAGTTTCGCGAATGGGGGTGAGTCCATAGCATGGTCGCTTGCGTATACCTCATGCGTGACATCGGTGTCGAGTTCTGGGCGGTTTTCGCCGAGATGGCGCCGTACCTGTTGTTCGGGTTCTTCGTCGCCGGCGTGCTGGCGATGTTCGTCTCGCGCAAGATGGTCGAGCGGCATCTGGGCGGGTCGGGCACGCTGCCTTTGATCAAGGCCTCGATCTTCGGGGTCCCGCTGCCTCTGTGCTCCTGCGGCGTGATCCCGGTTTCCATGTCCCTGCACAAGCAGGGCGCCGGCAGGGGGGCCACCATCGCGTTCCTGCTGTCCACGCCGCAGACGGGGGTGGACAGCATTCTCGTGACGTACAGCCTGCTGGGTCCGGTGTTCGCGGTGTTTCGACCGGTCGCTGCGTTCATCACGGGTCTCGTGGGCGGGGTGCTGGCCAACCTCTTCGGGCAAGGCCCGAACGACGCAGGGCAGACGAATCCCTCCGCGGAAGCTCAAGACGCTTCATGCGAGGAGACTCGCACGATCAAACAGAAGTTCATCGAAGGCATGAAACACGGCTTCATCCAGATGCCGCGGAGCATCGGCAAGGCCCTCCTGCTGGGTCTGGTGATCGCCGCGATCATCGCGGCGCTGGTGCCCGACGATTTCTTCGCCCAACGTTTGGGCAAAGGTCTGCCTGCCATGCTGGTCATGATGGCGGTCGGCATCCCCATCTACGTCTGCGCCTCCGCGTCCGTGCCGGTGGCCGCGGCGCTGATGGGCGCGGGCCTGAGCCCCGGCGCGGCGCTGGTCTTCCTGATGACCGGCCCGGCCACGAATGCGGCGGGCCTGACCACGATCTGGAACACGCTGGGCCGCAAGACCGCGATCCTGTACCTCGTGACGGTGGCGGTTTGCGCCCTGGCTTCCGGCCTGATCCTGGACGCGATCGTCACCCACACCCACGTCCATCACGCGATGTCCCACGCCCATGCGATGCTCCCGCCGGTCGTGGAACACGCCTCCGCTGTAATCCTGCTGACCCTGCTCGGCTACGGTTTCTGGGCCGGCCGCCGGAAATAGCGGGATAGGGTTCGGGCGGCAGCGGTAGGGTGGGCTCCGCCCACCACTTCTCCTACGAACCACGCGCCGACAGGCTCTGCGCGGTTCCCATGCCTGGTGTTGCATCCGCAGTCGCGATCCGGTATCCTATAGGCAGGAGTCGGAAGGAAATCAGGACGCTGTGTCATGTGCCGAGAGAGCAAGCGACGATGTCTGGGAGAGAACGATGAGAACGAACGAGTCTGATTGGTGTTTCCCCCGGGATTGGCTGTTCTTCTTCAAGTTGCAGGCCCTTCCGCTGATCGCGCTGCTTATTGCACCCCTCGTCATCTGGTTTGTCATGGGCACCGGGCGGGGTGACCCAACGTTTGTCTGGATTGCCTCGATCCTGGCCGCCGTCGGGATCGTGCTTCTGTTCATCGCTCGCCTGCCGCTGTACCGGCAGAGGCGGTTCCTCGCCTTCGGATCGAAAGCCCTGCCCACGACGTATCGCAGAGTCTACCGGGTTGCCTACGCGTTCATCGGCGTGGCTGTGGCGATGATGCTCGGGCTGCTGGCCGTGCTGAGATAGGACAGGAATAGCAGGAGAGACTGGCGCCGGGAGGTCGCAGTTGTGAAGCGGTGTCGCAAGTATCTGATCGCCGTTGGTCTCGTCGCCCTGTGGGCGGTATTCTCCTGGGCCTACCTCGGCGTCGAAGACGGCAGTTCCGGCCTGAGTTCCCTGGGCGGGCTCGCAGGCGCGTTCTTCGTCCCCGGCGGACTGCTCTTTCAAGCGGTCAAAGGAAGCCACGGAAACGCCGACCTGGCTCTGATGGCGGCATTCAGTCTCTGCATCTATGCTGTTGTGGCCATTCTTGCCGTGATCGGCGTCGGAGTGTTCAGGCGGGCCCTCTGGGCAAAGTGAAATGTGCAGCCCCCAGAGCCTTGGGGGGAAAGATCAGTTCAATGCTCGATCTCCTCGATACCCAATGCCCTTTGGCGGGAGTCACAAGAGAACCAATTCAGCCCGTTAGTGACCAGCCAACGTCAGCAAGTACTTCAGGCTCTGGATGTGTCCGCCCGCAGTTCTATGTCTCCGAAGGCCCACTCGTTTCGGATTCACGGCTTCATTGTAGAGTTCTGGCGAAATGACATGGTCGGGCGGGGACGCCAAACCTGCGAAGAAACGTCTTGCGGCGTCACTACGAACAGTGTCGGCTGAGCCGAATGGTCGTGCCATTCTCCCGTGTCTATTGTGCCATTGGCCCAAAGCGGAAAATGCCAGGGGGTGGGGGGAATCCCGAAGAACGACTGAGCGTGCAAGAACCGGATGAGCAAGATACGGCCGGAATGCGCTGGCAGCAGTCCCCTGAGAAAGCGGAGGCCGCTGATCCTCATGAATGCAGACAGTCCCCCCCAACTCCGGACGGCAGCGGCCAGTGGAGCTCTCGGAGCTTGCCGATGGTTCGCTTTCGAATTCGTCGGACCATCCCAGTGCCGATACCACCGCAAGGACCCGTGACCGCAAGATTCAGTGAGGCATCGAGGTTTGGTATCAAACCACTCGCTCGGCAATGGTCCGTCCCACGCCCTCTTCCTTCTCGGGCCACCGGCCGAGAGTTTCGACTTCGAGAAGATTCCTGGGAGGTTCTCGTCGGCTCAGTTGGCTGCCGGCGCGACGCAATAGATGTAGGAAAGAGGGCCGGCCCCGGTGTTCTGGACGTCGTGCAGCGTCTCCGGGGGGATATAGGCGACCTTTCCCGCTCCGACCGGCAGTCGGTCGCCATTGCCCAGGAGCAGTTCGCCCCGGCCGCTCAAGAACACGAGCAGTTCCTCATGATTCTTCGTGCTGTGCTGGCCGCAGGCCTTGCCCGGCTCCAGGTACACCCGGCCGGACCGCATTCCATGCGTCTGAGGCTTGCCCTCCAGGATTCGCTGGTATTCGGGCTGACTGTTCAGGTCCAAGGTAAATGCTTGCGATGAAGCCATGAGTTCTCCTTGAAAATCGTTTGCAAAGATTATTACCGTCGCCGTTAATACGGGTTCGGCGGTTCTCTGTCAACCGTCTCGTATCCTGGTCGAAAAGAAGGAATGGGCGTTGGTCGCACGACGAATGCCTGGTCCTGGAAAGGCAAGGGAGGATTTGTGACGAACGAAGCCGGATCGCTCGTTGTTGCCGCCGCGTCAATCGGGTTCTTGCACACCCTGTTGGGGCCGGATCACTATGTGCCCTTCATCATGATGTCCTGGGCGAGGAACTGGTCGGCCGCCAAGACCGCGGCCATCACCCTGATCTGCGCCCTGGGCCACATCGCGGGATCCGTGGTGCTGGGCCTTGTCGGCGTGTCGCTGGGGCTTGCGCTCAAGGGGCTGGAAGGGACCGAGTCGGTTCGAGGCGACATCGCGGCGTGGCTGCTCATTGCGTTCGGCCTGGCCTACACCATCTGGGGGATTCGCTACGTCTATCGCAGCCACCCGCACCAGCACACGCATCCGCACCTCGTGAAGGGGCCTCACGATCATCTGCACGCCCATACCCACCTGGGAGAGCACGCCCACGTCCACGACGCTGAATCGGCAAAGGCTGTGACTCCCTGGGTCCTTTTCGTCATCTTCGTCTTCGGGCCGTGCGAGCCGCTCATCCCCTTGCTGATGTACCCGGCCGCCCAGGGCGGCTACCTGGACCTGATCGTTGTGACCTCGGTCTTCGGCATCGTCACCGCTGCGACCATGCTGGGCGCGGTCTTTCTCGGTCGGGCCGGCGTGGGTTTTCTGCCCTTCAAGAAGATCCAGCGGTACAGCCACGTCCTGGCGGGCGCCACCATCCTCCTGTGCGGCCTGGCCATTCGCTTCCTGGGGCTCTGAGAGAACCGAATAGGCCGAAAATATTCGCAGGGTCCCTTTTTTTCTTCTTGGCGCGATCCGGCCTATTGTCTATGCTGACATGTCGTAGCACGAAATCAATGTTTTTATGCGCAATTGTGCGGAGGCCAGTAGGCCGGAGGTGGAGTATGAAAGGTCATTTGTTGCTGAGTGTGGTTGTCATGTGGGCATGCGTCGGGACGGCGTGGGCCGATCCGACGGTGGGACAGGTCACCCATCGGCAGTTCCAGGCCGTCAAGGACAACGGCGAGCAGGCCTACGCGGCCACTCAGAAGGTTGTCCTGGAGGGCATTCTCTTGCACCAGCCGGGCGACATGCTGGACCCGACGCCCAATGACGCCATCAAGACAATGTACAATCTCTCGGCTCAATGGCAGTTCTTCTTCCAGGGCGAAGGGGACGACTATGCCGGCACCGCGGTGTTCATGGGGCAGCTCTACAACAATCTGCCCTGGGTTTCGCCTACGGGCGGCTATTCCAACGCCCAGTGGATCGCGGAGATGACCCGCCTGAACGCCGCCCAGTTCGCCCCGGGCGACCGCATCCGCGTCACCGGGTACTTCCTGTCGTACAAGGGCAAGTGCAACATCAACGAGCAGCACGACAGCAATCTCGACCACGACTTCACGATCGAACTGCTCGAACGCGGCGCCGGGCTGCCGGAGCCTCGGGTCGTCTCGTTGAGCGAATTGAAGGACGAGCAGGATCGATTCGTATTCGACAGCGAGCGACTGGTCGGGGGCGAGTACCACCAGGGCTGCCTGATCAAGATCGAAGACGTCAACGCGGTGGACCCGAACGCCTGGGGGCCCAATGGCACGCTGACCGTCACCGATGGAGTCCGCACGCTCCCGGTCAAGCTGGGACGCGGCAACGGCATCTATCCCGGCTCATTCAACCTCTCGCAGCCCTTCGACGTGATCGGCATTCTCGACCAGGACAGCACGGACCTGCGCAGCGGCTACCGCCTCTGGGTCGTGAACTACGACGGTAACGGACAAGTGCTGGCCTCCTATGAACACCGGATGGCCGACCAGGTGGCGCAGCCGGCCGAACAGACGGAGGAACCACAGTTGTGAAACGCGCCTTTACGCTGATCGAGCTGTTGGTGGTCATCGCGATCATTGCGGTGATCATGGGCATTCTGATTCCTGTGACCGGCCGGGCCCGGCTCCAGTCCAAGGTGGTGGCCGTCCATGCCGAGCTTCGCCAGATCGCTCTGGCCCTGGAGGCGTACTCGCTCGACCACGAAGGCGAATACCCGCCCACCCGAGTCGATTGCATGCTCGGCGGGCATTTCTACCAGCTTCCCGAGGAACTGGTCGCCTGCGGATACCTTCCCGCACCGCCGACGGATTCGTTCATGGCCGCAGGCATGGAGGACCGATTCAACCGCGGATACACGTACAAGTATCGCTCCGTCGGAACGCTGATCTACAACCGAACGACGGTTGTCAAGGAGGGCGCGTATCTCTGGGTGCCCGACGGGTTCCCCGACAACGAGCAGGCCGAAGGGCAGACCTACAGCAATCTCAAGGATTCGCCGGTCAGTTGGGTACTGTACAGCGAGGGGCCGCGGTTCGACAACGACCGGATGAGGGAGATGATGTACCCGGTGCCGCGCGGAACGTGGTACAGCCCTCGGACGAATCGGGGCGTGATCGTACACATGAGATTGAAGAACGGCCGGCAGATCGGAACGTTCGGGGAGTAAGGGTCGGATGCGAGGAATCGTTGTGTGTTTGACCGGGTTTCTGACGCTGGCCTGTGTTGTGATGGCGGGCTGCGACGAGAGCGCCGCGTCGACGCCCGGGTTCGAAATCGCCGTGACGAACTCGTATCTTGAATGCGCCGTGAGGGACTTGTGGGGTCAGGACGCCGCGATTCTCTGCCTGGCGCCGCCCGGCATGTGTCCGGGGCATTTCGACATCTCGCCTGCCCAGGTCCGCCAACTCAAGGGCTGCAAGCTCCTGTTGCGATTCGATTTCCAGCAGGGCATCGAGCAGCGTTTGGACCGGATGCGGCAGAGCGGCCTGGATATGCAGCCCGTGCCGGGCCCGGGAGGGCTGTGCGTGCCCGATTCGTATCTGATGGTCTGTCGGCAGATCTGTCGGGTTCTTTCTCAAACCTATCCCGAGCGGGCCGGTTCGTTCCAGACCCGCCTTTCGGCTGTCGAGGAGCGATTGGCCAGGCTGGCTGCGGAACTGCATGAAACGGTCGCGGACTCAGGCATCGCGACCGCGGCGGTCCTGACTTCGAACCATCAGGCTCAGTTCGCCCGATGGCTGGGGCTCGATCCTGTCGCCACGTTTGTCGGCAGCGACACGGAGACCGTAGCGAATATCGACCATTGTCTCAAGAAGGCCGCCGGACGCGAGATCCGTTTCGTGATCGCCAATCGACAGGAAGGCACGGCCCTGGCGCATGCCTTGGCGGAGAGACTCCAAGCCAGGGCCGTCGTGTTCAGCAATTTCCCTGAGGCCTGCCAGGGACAAACCGGTTTCGACCAACTCCTCCAGGACAACGTCCGGCTTCTGTGCGAGGCGGTGGCGAAATGACGGGCGGCACGCTGGCGGTCCGGGACGTCCGGGTTTGCAGTCCCGCGCGGACCATTCTGCAGATCGACCGCCTGGAGATCGCTGCGAGCGATTTCGTGGGGATCATCGGCACCAACGGCGCGGGCAAAACGACCCTGCTGAAGATCTGCTCGGGTCTTGTCCGACCCGACAGCGGCTCGGTGGTCTTCGACGGCAACGACCTGTTTCGCCTGGGCTCCTGGCGCAGATGCTCGCTTCGTCGGCGGATCGGATACATCCCTCAGTCGGCCGAATACAACGCTGACTTGCCGTTCACCGTGCGGGAAGTCGTTTCGATGGGTCGAACGAGCGTTCGTCCGCTGCTGGCCCGCTTGAACGACCAGGACTGTGCAATCGTCGATCGCTGGATCGAGGCCCTGGGCCTGTCCGCTCGTCGGGACCAGACGTTTCGCAGCCTCTCCGGGGGCGAACAACAGAAGGTCCTGATCGCCCGCGCGATGGCGCAGGACCCCCAGGTGCTGATGCTGGACGAGCCTTGCGCCAGCCTCGATTTCTATTGGCGACAGCAGATTTCCGAGATCGTCGAGCGACTCCACCGCGAGACAGGCATCACTGTGCTCCTGGTCTCTCACGACACGAGCGTCCTGCCGCCGGCGTGCAGGCGGATCCTTCTGTTGGCGGACGGACGACTTCTGGGCGACGGCCCCCCCGATGCGATCCTGACGCCGGAGATGCTGGCCCGCGCCTATCATGGCGATCTGGTCGCCTCGACAATCGGCGACCGTCGGCATGTGCTGGGTGTGCGCCGAACCGACGGACCTTGATGCTTTGATGGAATGGGAATGGACCCATACTTCTATTCGATTCTACTGGCCGGCGTGATCGCCGGCGCCAGTTGCGGGCTCCTGGGCGTCTACATCGTGGGCCTCCGGCTCCCCTTTGTCGGCGTCTTCGTCTCGCACACCGCCATGGCGGGCACGATCTACTCCTATCTGCTGGGCCTCAATCCCATCCTCGGCGCCACATCCATCTCCGCTCTGGCAGCGATGAGCCTGGCCGCGATTCGCCCGGGCAGGACTCGCATCGATCCCAACGTCGCCTTGGCGATCCTGTTCTCCTTGATGCTCGGCGTCACCTTCCTGGGCATCGGCCTGATCCAGGACAGTCGCACCGAGATTCTGGGCCTGCTCTGGGGCAGCATCCTGTTCGTTCGTCGGGAGAACATCCTCGTCATCGCGGCGGCAGCGGGGGCCTTGGCCCTCTTCGCGGTCCTGTTCAACAAGGAGATGAAGACCCTGTTGTTCAGTCGATGCATCGCCTCCGCCACAGGGGTTCACGAAACGTTCGTCTATTCTCTGTTCCTCGCCTTGTCCGGCGTCATCCTGGCGGTGAACCTCCCGCTGATCGGCGGGCTGATGATCTTCAGTCTCATCTCGAACCCGGCGGCCGCGGCATACCAGATCTGCCGGGGCCATCGGGCGATCGTCACGGCGTCCATCGGGTTCGGGGTCCTGAGCACCGTCGGCGGCTTCTTCATCTCGTACTTCCTCAACCTGCCCACCGGTGCCTGCATCGTCCTGGTCAGCACGCTTCTGTTCGCCCTCTCCGCAGGGTACCGAGCGTTCAGCGGCCGCAAGGATTGATCGGTCCCTATCGCTTCGATCCTGCGGAATCCGCTTGAACCGGGACGCCGGAGGGGGTACAATTTCCGTGAAGTCCTGTCTGACTAACGGAGATGTGAGAGCATGCTGGCGAGATTGCATAGCGTGACGTTGGAAGGGATCGAGGGCGTCGTCTGCGAGGTCGAGGTGGACGTCGCCCGCGGAGGCCTGGAGAGGTCCATCATCGTGGGCCTGCCCGACGCGGCTGTCAAAGAGAGCCTCGAACGCGTCCACAGCGCGATCGTGAACTGCGCCTATCGTTACCCCAAGACCCAGTCGCTGATCAACCTGGCCCCTGCGGACGTCAAGAAGGCCGGTCCCGCGTTCGATCTGCCCATCGCTTTGGGCATGCTCGTGGGCGAAGGGGTCCTGCCTGGGCCGGTGCTCAAGGAGTTCGTGATCGTCGGCGAGCTGGCCCTGGACGGCCGGGTCCGCCCGGTCAACGGGGTGCTCAGCATGGCCATGACCGCGGCGGCCAACGGGTTCTCCCGGATGATCGTGCCTCTGGAGAACGCCAGGGAAGCGGCCGTGGTCCAGGAAGTGGAGATCTATGGGATTGGCTCTCTGTCGCAGGCGGTGGAGTTCCTCGCGGGCCGGCTCATGCTCGAAACGACGGTCACCAACCTTGAGGACCAGTTCGCGGTGGCGTCGCAGTACTCTGTCGATTTCGGCGATGTGAAAGGTCAGGAGAGCGTCAAGCGGGCCCTGACGGTCGCGGCGGCCGGCGCCCATAACATCATGATGATCGGCCCGCCGGGCGCGGGCAAGACCATGCTGGCCCAGCGTCTGGCGACGATCCTGCCGACGTTGAGTCTGGAGGAATCGCTGGAGACCACGCGGATCTATTCCGCGGTGGGGCTGCTCAAGAGGGACCAGGCTCTGCTGGCGACCCGTCCGGTTCGGGCCCCGCACCATTCGGCCAGCGGTCCGGCCCTGATCGGAGGCGGGTCTTCGCCCCGGCCGGGCGAGCTGTCGCTGGCGCACTATGGGATTCTCTTCCTGGATGAGTTCGTCGAGTTTCCGCGGCACGTCCTGGAGATGATCCGCCAGCCGCTCGAAGACGGCTTCGTGATCGTCTCGCGAGCCAAGAAGACGATTCAGTTCCCGGCTCAGTTCATGCTGGTGGCCGCGATGAATCCGTGTCCCTGCGGATACTCCGGCAGCAATCTGCGGGCCTGCAAGTGCGCCCCAGGCCAGATCGCCCGCTATATGGCCAAGGTCTCAGGACCTCTGGTGGATCGCATCGACATCCACATCGACGTGCCCGCCGTGGCGTTCCACAAGCTGCGGTCCACCGCCCGCCAGGTCGATTCCGAAAGCCTGCGGAGCATCGTCCTGGCGGCCAGGCAGGTGCAGTCTCGTCGGTTCGGGAACGCCAAGTCGCTCACCAACGCGCATATGAGCCATCCGCAGATCGAGCGGTTCTGCCGGATCGACGCGACAGGCGAAATGATGCTCAAGGAAGCGATGATGGAGTTGGGACTCAGCGCCCGAGCCCACGACAAGATCTGCAAGGTCGCACGCACCATCGCGGACATCGAAGGCAGCCAGGACATTCGCAGCGAACACGTGGCGGAGGCCATCGGGTATCGCAAGCTCGACCGCAAGTTGTAGTCGCCATGGCGGGGTCGCGATCGCGCCGCCCCAGACCACTAGGGATAAGACGGGGGCTTCCTCGAATTGTCCCGGTATCCGTCCGATCCAGCACGGGCGACGGAGTTTTTATGGGGCAAGTCCGCAGGGGGCAGAAAGTTCCCATTTTTCCTTAATGCCCCCTGACAGCCTGCCGATAATACGCCTGACACGTGAGCACAACAGGAAACAGAGGAGTATACACATGGGTATTCAGAACTGGTCCGAAGACATCATTCTCGTGGACTTGCCGGCGGAGCCCGACCTGGGCGAGGAACTCAAGACGATCACACAAATGGCTCGCGATCGCGGCGACTGCGAGGTCGTCGTCGACTTTTCCAGCGTGGACATCGTCACGTCTTCGAGCCTCTCGAAGCTGCTGCGGCTCAAGAAGCTGATGAGCGACTGCGGACACAGGCTGGTCTTCTGCAACGTTGCCCCGGCCACCAAGGGAATTTTCACCGTGACAGGTCTTGACGGGATCTTCGAAATCGTGGACGATAAGTTCATCGCCCTGGCCAGCCTGCAGATGGTTGGGTAGGGGTCGGCGGGATCGCCGTCGAAGAGAAGAACAATGCCTGCAGGCGGATCGACCTAGAGCCGCCTGCAGTTGCTTTGGACCGATAAACAGTAGGTTGTCTTTAGCGGAGCGTATCACGAAGATCGCTTGGCGGAGCGGTGTTCGTGATCTGCTCGCGAGGCATTGGGGAAACCCGGTGGCGATCTGCGTCCGAATCGGACGCGGGTCTTGTTGCGTGCAGGAGCCATGGATACAGACATTCTGCATCAGATCGAGCAGATTCTCGGACATCAGTTCACCGACCCGGCCCTCCTGGCCAAAGCGTTTACGCATTCCTCCTCCGTCGATAACCGCCTGGACAGCAATGAGCGTCTGGAGTTTCTCGGCGACGCGGTCCTTTCGATCGCCATTTGCCAGAGGCTGTTCGAGAAGTTCCGCAGCTATCCGGAAGGGGAATTGACGAAGATGAAGAGCATGCTGGTCTCCCGCGGGACCTGCGCCCAGGTGGCGCTGAGGCTGGGCCTGCCGCGGTATCTGGTCGTGGGCAAGGGGATGTCGTCGCACAAGTCGTTCCCCACGTCTCTGGCGGCCGGCCTGCTCGAAGCGGTGATTGCCGCGGTGTACATCGACAGCGGCTTCGAATCGGCGCAGAACTTCATCCTGCAGAACTTCGCCTCGTTCCTCGACGAGATCGATTCGGAACAGGCCCACGGCAACTACAAGTCCCTCTTGCAGCAGCACGCTCAGGAGCTGTTCAACGCCTCGCCGAGCTACGTTCTCCTGGACGAGAAGGGCCCCGATCACAACAAGTGTTTCGAGTCCGAGGTCGTGATCGACCAGCGGCACTTTCCCAGCGCCTGGGGGGCCAACAAGAAGGAAGCGGAGCAGAAGGCCGCGCACAACGCCCTCGTGGAATTGGGGATCGTGCAAAGGCCGGTCGTGCAGGAAGCGAGCTGACCGGATCGGACCTCGATCGCCGACCGATCGGAGCTAGAACGCCGAGCCGTTCAGCATCGCAGGCAGTTGTCCCGTGACGACCCAGGCCAGCGCGTAGAGAATCACCGCAGCTACGACGATGAACACCAGGATCGACCCGCACAACGCCGCGGTCTCTTTCGCGAAAGGCCACGCCTGGATACGCGCCACCTTGGTCGCCTTGTAGACGATCGAGATCGTCACCACCAGCGGCGCCAGCCAGAGCATCGAGATCGGGTCCGTGCCGATGTGCATCGGAGTCGTGAAACTGGCCAGCATGGATATCGCCAGGGTCGTCATGTCAGGCCTTGGCCTCCCCAACGGCCCGCAGATGGGCCACATAGATGGCGTTGACGATGCACAGCAGGTTCAGCAGCCCGGCCACGCTGGTATAGATCTGACCGATTTCGCTGGCTCGACCGAAGACCCGATAGGGGGCAACCGAGGACGCCTGCCCTCGGACCGCCGCAAGCTCTGCCGCACGCTGCACCTCGGCCACGTGCGAGCCCAGGAAGATCACCGCCGGCGAGTTCATCACCTGAGCCGCATACCAGGGCTTGGCGGTGATCGAATCGATCACCCCGATCGAACCGACGTACAGCCCCACCAGGAAAGTCAGCACGACAAACGTGAAGATGACGACCGCCCGCCTCCTCTCGTTGAGGAGGAAATGCCCGCCGCCGGGCACGACCCACGCGGCAGCCCCGACCACGATCAGGTACAGGGCGTGATTCTCCTTCCACGCTGATCCCATCACGACGCGTCCTTCGACTCCGTCTTCGCTTTGCTTCTGGCGGATCCTTCCGTCGAGTCGGCCGAGCGGAAGTTCATGCGCTTGAGGATGTTCGCGGGATTCAGATGCACCACGCCCAGATTCTGGCTCTGGCCGAACTCTTCGCGCCCGATCACCATGCCCTTGACCTTCTGGAACTGCTCCTGATAGAGCGGCGTCAGCGACAGGGTCCTGACCACGTAGTAGCTTCGCTCGGGCTTGAACTCCATGATCTTGGGCAGTTGCGACGCGATGTTCGGGTCCGCGGCCAGCGAGTAGAAGCGGTCTGCAAGCCGGCTCTCCACGCGGGCTTCGTTCATATAGGCGTTGCCGCCGGGGGTGTTGGACAACTGCGTCGCGAGCACCTCCAGATCGGCCTGCGAGATCCGCTGGAGCCCCATCCTGCGGTCCAGCCGGAACACGTTCGGATCGTTGGGGTCGGCCTTGGCCTGCTCGCCGTAGAGCTTGTTGAACTGCGCGACCGCGGGGTCCCAGCCGTCCTTGACCGCCATCGCCATGAACTCAGCGGCCTTGGCGCCCGTCGTATCCCAGGCGGCCAGCGTCTGGAGGTCCTTCACGACCTTTTCCTTGACCGAGAACAACTTGTCCTTCTGATCGGCAGGATCGCCCAGATTGAGCGTATGGGTGCTGTAGCTGGCGTCGAGGCTCGCGGGCGCCGCGTCCGGCTCGGCCGCGACGAGCCTGGCGATCAGCATGATCTGGCCGCTCACGTCCGGCGCCGAGGCGGACATCGGGTCCTTCGCAGGACCGACGCTGGTGAATAGTTGCGCTGCCGAGGAAGTCTGCAGGACCGTTGCGTCCTTCCCGAACTCCTTGGCCGAGAACAGGACCATCGGCAGGGGCACGGGATTGTAGCCGTAGTTCGCCAGATACATCCGACGGAGGTATCGGTCGGCTCGGATGTCCGCGGCGCTGAGCAGGCCGGTGGCGCCGTTGTACAGCGGGATGCTGTGCTTGACGGAGAGGTCCTGGGCGATCTTGGCGTAGTCGCCGGCCTTGGCCTTGCGTTGTACGACCGTCGGTTCGTTGCCGTCGACCGGTCGGGGCAGGTTCAGGTCCGCTACGCTTCTTGCCTCCTGAAGGATCTGTTCGGCCCTCGTCACGATTCGCTGACGCCGCAGTTGGGCCATGATCTCGTCGGCGACCTCGATGTAGCTCTTGACCCTGTCGATCTGCGGCGAGTTGGGGTCGTTCGGATTGGCCGGGGCTTTCTCGGTGAATTGCCTGGCGCGATTCTGCTGGTAGTACAGCTCCGCGTCTTCATCCGTGGGCTGCTTGATGATCGCGGCCACGTCCGAAAGCTTCAAGGCGATGTAGTCGAACTGCACGCGGCTGGGCAGCCGGTATCCGAAACCGAAGGGGTTGGCTTCGGTTGCTTCGCCCGGAACGTCGGCCTTGTACCGATCGAACTGCTGGGCGAGCGCCTCGGCCGACGGCGTCTGCGTTTTGTCCGCGAACGCGGAGGTTTCGAGCTTCAAGAACTCCGCGTCCAGGGTCTCCGACTCGCGACTGGCGATGTGTCGGACCTGAGAGGCGGTCACGTTCTGCATGGAGGAGATGATCTGGGCGTATTGCAGGACCGCGATCAATTTGCCATAGATGGCCAGGATGTCCTTCTCGGGCACCCCATGCCGCTCGACCAGGGTTCGCATCATCGCGGAGTAGCCCTGGCCCATGCCCTGGCCCAGGCTCCGTCCGACTTCTTCGCCCGACACGTAGATCCCGGCGGACCTGGCCTCTTCGCGAAGCAGAATCCAGTAGACGTCGCTGGGGACCGTCCTGCTCTCGTACTGGTCCTTGAGCTGCTTGTCGCTGATGCGGAACTGGTTCCTTTGGATCGTCTGTCGGGCCATCTCCATCATGCCCGCCGAATCCCGGCTCTGCGCGAAGAGCAGCTCCGCCAGCAGGAAGCCCTGAAGGTCCCCGCGGTTTCGCAACTGATCCGCCGCGCCGAGCTCTTCCAGAAGCTTCAACTCGTGGTCGGCCCCCCGCAGGTCGTTGTGGGTGATCTTCTGCTTGGAGCCATAGTACGCGGCGGCCTTGTTGGCCCCGCCGCTGCCGTGCATCAGGGCGCTGAACGCCGAGCCCCCGATGAAAGCGATCATCAGGACGATGACCACGACAGCCATCAACTTCTTGTTGTTCTTCCGCATCCACTTCATCAAGCTCATAGGAATCCCACTGCCTATTTCGACTGATCTGTTGTGATTACCTATTTACCGGCTCTTCGCTGCCATCTACAATCCACTGGGCTCCTGCCGTTCGGACGCCTCAGACGACAGAAACACATATGATAAACAGGAAATGGCAAATTGTAAAATGATAAATCACAAATCCATCGAAGCGTTTGAGCAGGCCCGTCAGTGCATGCCCGGCGGGGTGAATTCGCCCGTCCGGGCGTTCGGCGGAGTGGGTCTGAACCCCTTGTTCATCGACCGGGCCCAAGGCTCTCGAATCGTCGATATCGATGGGAATGAGTACCTCGATTATGTGGGCTCCTGGGGGCCGATGATTCTCGGACACGCCCATCCGGCGGTGGTGGCCGCGATCGAGGCCGCCGCCCGGCGAGGCACGTCGTTCGGCGCCCCCACGCAGGCCGAGACGGAGTTGGGCTCGCGAATCCTCCGAGCCTTTGGCTCAATCGAGAAGCTCCGCCTGCTCAGCAGCGGGACCGAAGCGGTGATGACCGCGATCCGACTGGCCCGCGCCCACACGCGCCGGGACACCATCGTCAAAATGGCCGGCTGCTATCACGGCCACAGCGATTCGCTGCTGGTCCAGGCGGGATCGGGTCTGGCCGAGCGGGGCACGGCCGCCAGTCCCGGCGTGCCCGAGGCTTTGGCGGCGCTGACTGTCGTCGTGCCGTACAACGATCCGGCGACGCTGGAGCAGGCCTTCCGAAGGCAGCCCGGCGACATCGCGGCGGTACTGGTCGAACCGGTGGCTGCGAATATGGGCGTGGTCGCGCCTGAACCGGGCTATCTGGAGACCGTGCGACGCCTCTGCCATGAGAACGGCGCCCTGTTGATCTTCGACGAGGTCATCAGCGGTTTCCGCGTGGCGTTCGGCGGCGCGCAGGAACTCTATGGCCTCCAGGCGGATCTGACCTGTCTGGGCAAGATCGTCGGCGGGGGAATGCCCCTGGCCGTCTGCGGCGGACGGGCCGAGATCATGGACCTGCTGGCGCCGTTGGGCCACGTCTACCAGGCGGGCACCCTGAGCGGCAATCCGCTGGCGACCGCGGCGGCCAATGCGACGCTGGGGATTCTGGAGGAGGATGGGGCGGATGGGACCTATGGGACGGATGGGGTTTATGCAAGGCTCGAATCGCTGGGCGCCGATCTTGAAGCCGGACTGGCGCGGGCGGCGGGGGAGGCCGGCGTGCCGGTCACGATCAACCGAGTGGGATCACTGTTGAGCTGTTTCTTCACGGATAGGCCCGTGCGGAACTTCGACGACGTTCGCGCGACGGACATCGGTGCGTTCAAGAAGTTCTTCGCAGCAATGCTGGATCGCGGCGTCTATCTGGCTCCCAGCGCCTACGAGGCGATGTTCGTCTCGCTGGCGCACACGAAGCAGGACATCGAGCGAACGATCGAGGCCGCCTGCGAGAGCTTCCGGTCTGCGACGCGAGGGTAGATCGTTTTGGAGGAGTCCCTGTGATGATTCGGTATTGTTCATTGATTGCTCTGCTGTGTCTGGTCCCGCCTTGCGCGTGCGGAGCGTCGGCCACCGAGCACTACTCCGATCAGAACATCGCAATGCCGCGAAGGACCAAACAAAATGCCCCCTGACGAATCGGGGGGCTTTCTTCATCTACGCGTGATTCTGATGTCTCAGCTACGGCATCTGCGAGGTGAATCTGTACGTGCCGGAGCCGATTTCGAAGAGAACCGTATCGTCCTGCTTGCCGATCAACCGGACCCCTTCGGCCTGCGGGGCGGGCTTTCCGCCTTCCAGCACGCTTGCGGCGTTCGCGGCCGGGATGTGGACCGTCGCGGTCGTGTTGGCGGGGATGGTGACGTCGAGGCGGAGCTTGTCGCCGTCCAGTTTCCAGGCCGTCGCGATCTTGCCCTGGATGGAGTCATAGCTGGTCCTGGCCCAGGACAGGCGGCCGCCCGGCGTCGGGCGGATGACGATGCGCCGGTAGGCGGGCCCGTCGGTGTCGATGCCGCCGATCGTGCGGAACATCCACTCGCAGACCGCGCCGAAGGAGTAGTGGGCGAAGGAGTTCATGCCGGGGTCCTGGAAGCCTTTTTCTGGGGTCCAGCCGTCCCAACGCTCCCAGATGCTGGTCGCGCCGTGCTGGATCGAGAAGCCCCAGGATGGGAATGTCTCGTTGTGGAACAGGTGGTAGGCGACGTCGGTCCTGCCGATGGCGTTCAGCGTGGCCATCAGGTCCTTGGTGCCGACGAACCCGGTCGAGAGGTGCCACTGGCGGGCGCTGATGTCGTCCACCAGATGACTGGCGGCGGGCTTGTGCATCGCATCGGGCAGCAGATCGAAGGCCAGGGCCAGGACGTAGACCGTCTGCGTGTCGCCCTTGATCGTGCCGTCGGCGGAGACATAGGCGGCGTTGAAGGCCTTGCGGATGTCTTCGAAGAGCTTTTGATACTTCGCGGCGTCCTCCTCTTTGCCGAGCACTTTGGCGATCTCGGCCACCAGGCGCGTGCTATGGGCGAAGTAGGCGGTCGCCAGGACGTCCTTGGGCGTATCGGCCTGGATGCTGAGCCAGTCGCCATATCCCGTTGCGGGACGAAGCAGGGTGCCTTTTGTCGTTTCCTTGCAGTAGTCGATCCATTTCTGCATAGCGCCGTAGTGCCTGGCGAGGATCCGTGCGTCCCCGTAGACCTGATAGATCGTCCAGGGACAGATCACGCCGGCGTCGCCCCAGGCCGCGGTGCCGCCGTCCATGGCGACCTTGCGGGGCGCGACGTCGGAGAAGCCGCCGTTGGGCAGTTGCGCGTCCTCGACGTCCACCATCCACTTGGTGAAGAAGGCCGCGACGTCGGTGTTGAACGAGGCGGTGCGGACGTAGATCTGGGCGTCGCCCATCCAGCCCAGACGCTCGTCGCGCTGCGGGCAGTCGGTCGGGATGTCGATAAAGTTGGCCCGCTGGGTCTGGCACACGTTGCGATAGAGCGTGTTGGCCATCGGGTCCGAGCACGCGAAGCTGCCGACGACCGGCGTGGCGGAGGTCAGCTCGATGCCTGCGATGCTGTCCAGGGCGGGCTTGCCGGGATAGCCGGCCAGCTCGACGTACTGGAAGCCGTGGAAGGTGAAGCGAGGCTGCCAGACCTCGGTGCCGCCGCCTCGGCAGATGTAGGTGTCCGTCGCGCGGGCGCCGCGGAGATTGGTCGTGTAGATCGTGCCGTCGGGATTGAGACGTTCGACGAATCGCAGGACGATCTTCTGTCCCGGCTGGGCGTCGCGGATCCTCACGCGGACGAAGCCCGCGAAGTTGGTCCCCATGTCGTAGATCCACGCGCCGTCACCCGTCGGGGTCATCTTGACCGGCGCGATCTCCTGGAACTTGCGGACCAGGACGCCGGGATAGGACTGGAGCCTGGCGTCGATCTTCGCGGTGACGTCGACCGGCTTCCACGCGCCGGCGTCGAAGTTGGGCGTGCTCCAGCCCGGCATCTCCTTGCGGGCGTCGTACATCTCGCCCATGAGGAAGTCGCCTTCGAGGATCGGGCCGGTCGAAGCGGTCCAGGTCTTGTCGGTGACGACCGTTTCGGTGCTGCCGTCGGCGTACTCGATGTGCAGTTGGGCCGCGAAGCGCGGGTTCTTGCCGTAGTGGTCGCGAATGCGTCCCCAGCCGATGTGGCCGCTGTACCAGCCGTCGGCGAGGATCGCGCCGAGCGTGTTGAAGCCTTTGTTCAACTGGCTCGTGACGTCGAAGGTGTTGTAATAGACGCGGGCGTCGTAGTCGGTCCAGCCGGGGGCGAAGTAGGCGTCGCCGACCTGCCGCCCGTTGAGATGCAGCTCATAGTTGCCCAGGGCCGATGCGTAGACGGTCGCCCGCTTGACGGCCTTCTCCACGACGAATTCCTTGCGGAGGAACTGGGCCGGAGGCAGGAACACCTCGGCAGGGCCGACGTTGACCGTGCCCCAAGGCGTGATGCCATAGGCGCCCAGCTTCTCCGTGTTCTGCCAGCCGGCGGCGTCGAAGCCAGGGTTCGTCCAGCCCGAGGTCGCGCTGGCCGAACTCGACCACTGCCCGTCCGAGACGATTGTGACAGGCTGGCCGCTCTTGAAGCGGAGCGTCAGGACGACCAGCACGCCGGCGGGATTCGCCGAATCGCCCTCGTTTCTGGCCTCGATGGCGATCACGTTGGCGCCTTTGCGCAGGTGCTGGGCGAGTGTCACGGGGACCGCCTCTTTGAAGCTGTTGCCGTTGGCGACCTCCCGTCCGTTGACGAACAGGGTAAAGCCGTTGTCCACGGAGACCGCGCCCGTCGCGGAGACCAGCTCGCGATCCTCGGGGACCGTGAACTCTCTGCGGAAATACCGCGTCGCGGCGGGAGCGGCGTTCCTGGCGTTCTCCCCGGCGTGCCAGATCCACGAGGCCAGGGTCAGATCGACCTTCTCTCCACCGGCGTCGCGTTGACGCGAGGCGTCGAAGCCGATCCAGTTGGCCTTCCACTCGTTCGAGCGGAGCAGGCCCATCGTCCAGAGAGCGGGCCGGCTCCAGGGACCTGGGTTGTCGCTCTTGTCCCATGCTCGCACCTTCCAGTAGCAGGGCGTCTGCGATTCGAGCGGTCGGCCGGAATAGACGATCTGATTGGTCTGATTCGAGACGACCTTGCCGCTGTCCCAGAGATCGCCGGTCTCCTTGTCGAGCAGCTTGGGATCGCTGGCGACCAGGATGCGGTAGGCGGTCTGCGACTGGTTTCGCCGGCCGGATTCGAGCGTCCAACTGAGCCGGGGCCTGGCGACGTCGATCCCCAGCGGGTTCACCAGGTACTCGCATCGCAGGTTCCGGGCTTCCGGCCGGTCGTCCAACAGGCGTGTCCGGGCCTGTGTGGTCGTGCCCCACAGAATGCAGGCCGTCAGGATCGTCGTGCAGATTGGGTTGTACGCTCTCATTGCGCTTGACCTCCTCAAGACCACCAGATTACTGTCGTGCATGGCGACCCACGGATCCGATTCTCCCCATGGCTCATGCCTGCGAACCCTCAGAAAGGCGCTGTCCTTCCACCGTCGGACGCCGTCCCAGAGGACGTACTGTGTATACCACTGTCCGCTGCGGACTGTCTAATCAATTTCGGAACAATACGCCGGACAGACTCAACGCCATCCCGTACGACCAGAGAGGCTCATCCGGTCTTATGAGTTTTGACGAGCAAGATCGGCAATCGAACCGTGTGGCACTCCCGCCCTCGGGGGTGATCCCAGCGCCTTCCCGGGACGGCACCGTTCTTCCTCGTTTCAGGGGGATGGCCGGGAGGGGGCGAAGCGTTCTGCTGGCCGGGTGGGCCAAGTCGTGCGTGAAGCGTCGCAGCGGCGGGACGCCGCGTTGAGCGTGCAAGTGAGGAAGCGATGGCGAAAGCTCAAAGGCGTTGCCCAGGTTCGCGTGGAGCACGGCGGTGTGCGCCTCGCCGAGCTTCACTGGTACGAAGCCCACGGCCTCGGCCGTCGGAAGATGAAGATCAGACGATTCTTGGACTAGATCACCATGATACAGCCAAATCCCACGAGCCGGTTCGCGTTGTGCATTGAGAACAAGGACAGCGAGGACCTGGAGAAGCGGAAGATCTATGTCGTGCTGGCGGATGAGGACGCGGAAAAGGAGGGGTATTTCCGCGTGATCGATGAGTCCGGCGAAGACTACCTGTATCCGGCGTCCTATTTCATCCTCGTGGAATTGTCTACGGAAGCCCAGGAAGCGCTGCGGGTGGCAGGATGATGCCTCGTCGTGCGGGCTGCAATAGGGACAGTCCCGAGTAACCTCTAAGAAAGAAGGTGTCGGTAAGCTCTGTTCCGATAAGGAGGTACGCGAGTATGCGTAGAAAAGGTACCTGACACGAATGGCATGAAGATAAGCCATGACGTTTCATCGTGACAAGACTTTGCGCATCTCCTTTCTGGGCTGTGTCAACAGCTTGTGGGGCTTAGGCCTTCGTTTGACCGCACGTGGTTCCACCCGGTGAGGTCGATCCGGCACGATGTCCGAGGCGATCCAAGAGAGCAGCAACGAGTACAGTTCCGTCGCGTGAGCCGTGCCGCGGAACAGACAGAGGTACGGGGCGATCGCCTCGAACCGCTGCATCGTCCGGGCAAAGCTGAGCCGGTGCAAGGGCCGGTCGTGCTCCTGGGCCGCGTGCCACATCAAGGCCCGGATCAGGTCGTAGGCCAGAACATGCATGAGAATCTCCTTGCGGACGACATCGGGACTCTGGCCCCGCAAGACCTCCATTCGCAGCGTCGTCTTGAGGTCCCTCAGTCGCAGTTCTACGGTCCAGCGGTCGCCGTAGAGGGCGGCGATTTGCTCGCGCGGATACCCTAGCGGATCTCGTAGCGTGGTAACCACCACCACGGTCCGGCTGCGAAAGCCTTTGACCTGCGTGTGGAACCGCAGCACCCGCACGGTCAAGGTCGCCGGCAACGCGGCCACCTCCGCCGGCGTGAGCGTCCGCAGACGTCCTTTCGGTTTGGGCCAGACGAACAGTCGGTCCTCTTTCCCCAATCGTCGGCCCCGGCGCAGATCCAGCTTAGACGCCCGGCGGCCCCACAGGCGAAACACGCCGTCGCAGCCGCGGGCCGCCAACTGCGCCAGTTCGCCATAGGCGCCGAAGAACCGGTCCCCCAGCACTACATCTCCGGCCTCAAGCTGGTCCCAAAGCTGACGCCAGAGGCTCAGCTCGTTGCTCCGGTAGGCCCCAATCGCCACCTCGCGCACCGCCCCACTGGCCCAGCAAAACATCGCGACGAACTTGGCCACAGGAAAACCGCAGCCATTCTTCTGCCCCGTCGGTTGCCCAAAGGCCTCCTGGAGTTCGGGCGTATCCGCCATCGAGCAATGGGACCCATCCACCACCCACACGCGGCGACCGCACCAGCGATAGGCCTCGCCGACCTTCGTCTGCAACCGTTGCCCGACCGTTCGCAAGGCATACCGATACATCGACTCCGGTACGCGTTTTCGGGCTTGATCGTAGGCCGAGGGATCGGCCGACGCTTTCAGGGGCTGGCCGGCGGCCGCGTGTTCCGCCAGCACTTCGGCGACCGCCGCCGCGCTGGACCAGCCGGGGTGCAGCACCTGCACCAGAAAGGCCCAGAGCATTTGCATCGGCGGCCACAGTCGATTGCGCCAGCGATACTTCGCCGTGACCGCCGCCTCCGTCAGATCCTCTGGGCGCAGGTACTCCCCGATAAACTTGATCTTCTGAAACCATTGCCTCTGGAGAACATCCTGGAAATGTGTAATACTGGCCATTTGCGGCCTCCTTTCTGTGCGAGTTGATCTTCGATCTACTTACTTCCTACGATCAACTCCACGAAAGGAGGCCATTGCGGCAACCCCTTTCCCTACAAGGGCTTATGGCTTATCTTCATGCCATTCGTACCTGACACCTTTAATTCACCCTAATCATCCTCCGTGTGCTCTGGGTTCTCTGTGGCAGAAAGCCAAGAAGAAAGTTCTTGGGCCACAGAGGGCACAGAGACCACAGAGAAGACAGCCTGAGAGCCAAGCCGGAACCAGGCCGCGTTTATCGGTTTGCAGGGTGCCGACGGAGAGAGGGGGCCAGTCCGGCGAGTCTCGACTGTCTCCGCTGGTACCCCATCATGCGTCAAACGCGCTCTTCCCTCAAGCGGAGAACGGGGGTGCGATCCGACTGTCCGCTCGTCTCCCGCAGTTGTAGGGTGGGTTCTTAACCCACGCGTTCTCTTGTTCTGAATCGCAATTAATATGGCGTCCCCGGAATCCGACGATCATACAGATCGGCTGATCGACTCCTGGGCCGTGGACATACTTTCGCAGCAGCGTGCCTGCATTGTTGTACTCGGCGATGATGTGGTCGCCGTCGTAGACGTACTTGACCTGCGGGGTCCCGTCGACTTTCTTCTCGATCCTGCGGCCTGCGGCGTCGTACGCGTACTCGATCCGGTCCCAGCCTTCGCCGTCGGGCATCGCGCCCGTCCAGCGGATGCGGTCGATCCACAGGCAGTCCGAACCCGACGAGCCGCTGCTGTCCTTGATGAACTTCCACCGGATCGTGTGCACGCCCGCGCCCGTAATCGTCCAGGGGCCCGACTCTGTCCAATCCTTGCTGCCGGCGCGGCAACGGAATGACTCAGACACGGATTTCACGGATTCACACAGCCTCGATCATCCAGCATCCTTCATCAATCGACAATTCCGATGGACATTCTGCCCGGAATGCGTCGAATTGTCAAGGGAAAGCAACCGGCTGGCTGCGTCACACGGAAGACCGCCTCCAGCCGCAGGGGCGGCAGGCAAAGACCACGTTGTGTAACCCTCGCTACGGACTATTTCAATGCTTGGCCCCGCTCTTCCCCCCGCTCATCCCTATTTGCCCACTACTTGCTCAATCGAGCGAGGGGGATGTTGGTCAACACGAAAGGAATCTTCACCTCCATCGGACGAACCAGAACCACATGACAAATCCTGTCGAAGATTTCGTCTCGAATTTCAGTCTGTGGAGCTGAACCAAAGCAGTGGACTCTCCGAAAGGCACTGTTAACGGTTTGGTTAGAAGGGATGTGGACAACCTTCCTCCGCGAGTCATACAACTCAGTCCGCACGACGGCATACTCCCGAAATGCATAGATCTTGCCGGGATACCGTACTGCGTGGGTGAGCGTCAGAATGGGCTCCTCAGTCTTGGATTCCACGGACGTGCTGTACTGGTACAATCCCAGCGCCGTCTTGGGCCTGTACATGGCGAGGGCGCGATTCTCCGACGGGACCACACATACGTACTCGGGTGGCTTGGGCGGCGGGGGCGTGGTCGGATGAACGGAGAACACAAGCCCGGGAACCTTTTCATTCTCAACCGTCCCGAGATTGGGGTCGAAAGGGATCTTCACATCGACTATCTCGTCGGCATAGACCGCCCAAATATAACCTCTGAGCGAAGAAATCCCTGACGGCATGGCATGGTTCGGTTCAACAGGAAACTGGATCTTCGCGTCAAACGACACCTGGCGCCCGCCGGGATTCAGATATGCCTGCCCCTCCCCAGTCCAGCGCCAATTGCGATTGTCGTACTCACGATTCTGATCCGACTGTCGATTGCGGTATGGTATGGTTCGTCCGTCCTCATCCAGCAGTTCGTAGATCTGTGCCGAGGCGACGTCGAACATGACGAAGCTCCTGACACGATCCCAGCGAACCCCCATCGTCACCTTGGCGACGGGTCCATCTGGGTTTGGCTGTCCACTGGTTTTGACTGCGAAATTGACGAGCTGCGTGGACAGTTCCACGGCCCCCCATGAGAACTCGAATGCTTCAGCCAGATCCCATCGCAAGCCTTTCGTACTTGCGGACGATGCAGCAGAAGGCGTCTCATGAAGCTCGGTGGAACTCGCAGCGAAGCCTCCGTTGCTGGCGCAAGCGAGCGCAGCCATTGCCCACACGATGAAATGGAAGTTCTTCCGCGACAGCGATGCTAACATAAACATACCCCCTTCCACAATTCCATTCGTAACCAAACCCCAAGCCCATTTGCAGCCCTCATCAATAGTGATTAGGATCATAATTGCCTTCATATTCTGTTTTTGTTTGGGGATCCTTAGCCCCAGGTGTGCTGATCACATATGTCCCCTCGCCGCGATAGTCACGACCCGCAGAGTAGTCTGGTTCATCCTTCTGATCCACAAATATTACCATACCGGTCCACCCCGTTGTACGCAACCCTGAGGCATCTGCCACTACCTGTGCAATCCGTCCTCCCCAGCACCCCCTAAGATGGATTGTGGCATCGACAGGGAGGACACCCCCTAACATCTGGGCGAAGGATGAGAGCGATTCGTCACCTTCCCCGCCGTTCATATACCAATCGTCGCCCAATGACATTCCCCCCTGTCCAGCAATAGTGCCATGATCGAAGAAGTATACATCAGTCACCGCTATGCCTTTTCCCGACAGTTCTCCCAATTTGGCTTTAACATACTCAGCTGCCGATCCGTACTTCTTCGCTTCCGGACTGGACACATCGTACTGATACATGAAATAGTCGTCGTTGGCCATTTCCGTTATCATGGCTCCATTCCAAACATTGCTCCCACCAGGGTCACTCCCATCATAGAATGACACCGTCACGCGGCTTCGCGCCGAGGAACATGGGTCGAGTTTGTCCCATCGGTAGTTGAAGGTTGAAAAAGCGGTGGCTACTCCGGCCTG
>CALEZT010000140.1 GCA_937927975.1 uncultured Phycisphaerales bacterium | reverse complement strand
GGAATGCCGTTCAACAGGAGAAAAGTATGCCCAACCTCGCAGCAGTGCTCAAGGAGGAGATCGTCCGACTGGCACGCAGAGAAATCCGTAAACAGACCACCGTTCTTAGGAAGGCCTCGGTCCAGTACCGAAAGGACATCGCCGCCATGAAACGCCGCCTGTCCGACCTGCAACGCAAGGTTCTCCCGCTCGAAAAGCAGGTACTCAAGAGTACTCCATCCCCGGCCGCCGAGCCTGAGGCAGAACATGTGCGATTCAGCGTCAAGGGCCTGCGCTCGCAGCGGAAGCGTCTGGGTTTATCGGCAGCCAACTACGGCAAACTCGTCGGCGTAACCGGCCAGACCATCTACAGTTGGGAGCAGGAGACTTCCCGGCCGCGCCAGGTGCAAGTGGCACGGATCGCAGCCCTTCGTCACCTCGGAAGACGGGAGGCCCTGGCCCGTCTGGAGCAGTTGAGAACCGCCGCCAGGAAGAAATCGAAATAGCGAGCCCTCTCCATACAAAAGGATGGCCGCCTTTGCTGAATGCGGGGAATCGAATGTTGCTGATGATGATCGCGGGCATCTTCTCACTAACCACCGGAGCCACTGAACCTCTGTTCTTTGACACCAACGACACAGGCCCGCCGCCGGCTGACGCGCCAACCATCACAGTCTGGAAGGTCGTCCCCCTCGATCCCGACTATGGCGGTCAATGGGTAGTCGCGGCCGATCTCAATGCCGACGGCAAGGTCGAATTCGTCGCCTGCGAGAACCATAACGTTGGCGACGTCCACTATACGTCCACAGCCGTGGCCCAGGATCTCGACGGCACGGTGCTGTGGCGCTGGGGTGATCCGAAGGTCGGGCGAAAGGAGTGGCATCACGATGTCGCCTGCCAGATCCATGACTGGGACGGCGACGGCAAACCCGAAGTCATCCTCGCCACGAAAGGCGCTATCGTCGAACTCAATGGCCAGACTGGTCAGGAGAAACGCCGCATCCAAATCCCCGAGGATGCCACCGACTGCATCGTGTTTGCCGATCTCGCCGGCCAGGGCCGGCCCAGCGATGTCCTCGTCAAGGACCGCTACCACAATATCCACGCCTATGACCGCTCCGGCAAGTTGCTCTGGCATGTAAAGGATCCGGGCGGCTACCAGACCGCTCATCAGCCTCGTCCAATAGACCTGGACAACGACGGCAGGGACGAAATCGCAGCCGGATACGCCATGCTCAACGCCGACGGCTCGGTCCGATGGAGGCTCCGATCCTCCAGAATCGACTTGAAACGGGGTCATCTTGATTGCATTCGAGTTCTGCACCGGGCAGACAAGCTCGAGGATGTTCGCCTGGTCCTCACATTCTGCGGGGCCAACGGCATCGCCATGATTGATGGCAACGGGGCGGTGATCTGGGAGCGAACCGGGAGTCATTTTGAATCGGTTGACATCGGCCGTGTTATCGCAGAACGTCCGGGCCCGCAAATCCTCGTGGACATCGATCACCAGCCTCTCGGCAAGGGGCCCTTGTGGCTCCTGGATGAAAATGGCGAGTTGCTGGGTCGCATCAACACCGACTATGCTCGCCATCATCACGTGCTCGACTGGACTGGCGACGGCCTGGACGAGATAATCAATGCTCACAGCGGCGCGATCTATGACAACAAGGGTCGACGCATGGCCACACTGGCGGCCCCGCCAACCGAGAACAACGGGGAACGAAGCCTCCTGGTTGGCGATTTCACCGGAGACGGCGTTCCCGACGTCGCCCTCGTCACAACGACCGCCCTTTATATCTTCAAGAACGAGAACGGCGCCAAACCTGCGCATCACATCGGCTTGGGGACTGAGTTCAACTTCACGCTCTACTGATCCACTGCCAAGCGAGGTACGCCTTGGGGGCCACTGGGTGTGCGACAGGGTGGGTACGGATCGGCGTGGAAACGAAAAAGGAGACGCAGGCGACACCAACGACTCGATCACCCCGTCTCCGTGTTGTGCAGTGTCATCAACCGTACCTCCTTAGTCTTTTGACAAGACTTGTCGTCTACACTCACAACATCAGTAGGATACCAGAGAATAGCCCCCGCTGTCAAGCGAATGTCGGGCATTCGCACGCCAGGGGTGTGCCCAGATTTTCTGGCAGGGTTAGGCGGCCTTGCGGCGGGCGGCCCAG
>CALEZT010000139.1 GCA_937927975.1 uncultured Phycisphaerales bacterium | reverse complement strand
GGTCGGAAGATCGTTTCCGCCGGCGCCGAGCAGGCCGGGGTTGACGTTCTCACGAACAACGACCCGCTTCTCGGATCGCAGCGGGCCGGCCGCACCGAATCGAAGGCGGACAGCCCCATGACCGGCACTGGGCGGCGCAAACCTCAGCGGACCGTCAACTCGAAGGTGGGGAAAACGGATTCGCAGACCGGTAAGGCTGCCGCCTCTTCCAGGCGACCTCGTTCCGCCAAAACGGCCCCCAAGACATTGGTCTCGTGCGGCGCGTCGTCGTCCTGGATTCTGAACCCGCTTGACGACTGATCCGCCGCAGGAAAACGGCGACCCGATCGCGGGCAGGCCCCGCGGCTCGACGGTGGTACGTCCTGTAATATCTCGGACTCCAGCCTCGTTTCCCGCACATGCCATTTTCTCCATTCTGACGTGAAGCTGGGGCGTCTCGCTCCTGCCCCCTGTCGCGGCGGGGGATTTTGCGTCGGCTCTCGGGCGATGGGAACCGCGTCTTTGTGCCGATAAGCAGGTTCTTTTCAAGATTCGATAAGTCTTTTTATTGGGCCGTCCCATAAAAGGGTAAAGTTTTCTGGACGCGCGCGCCGAAAAACTCCATTGTAAGCGTTTATATGGACTCTCAGTGCTGATACGAAGGTTTTTTGAGTCCGACGGAGATCTGCAACGCGATGGATCGCGGGGTGGACTTCGGGGCAAGGCAAGACCGGCCCAGGAACCGGCGCAATGGAAGGCTCGTTCGCGGAGACAATCATGAGAACAGTGGCTATCGTCAACCAAAAGGGAGGGTGTGGAAAGACCACGGTGTCGATCAACCTGGCCAGCGCGCTGGCCGAGTTGGGCAAGAAGGTCCTGCTGGTGGACATGGACCCGCAGTCGCACTGCGCGGTCGGACTGGCGGTGCCGGAAGAGCAGATCGAACAGAGCATCTACGACGTCCTGATCTCCCGCAGCCGCAATGAGCCCATCCGTCTGACCGAAATCCTCTGGCAGATTGGCGAGAACCTGGAGCTGGCCCCGGCCAGCATCGACCTGTCGGCGTTCGAGCAGCAGATGGCCGGCGTCGCGGACCGGGAGACCTGCCTCAAGACGGTGCTGGACGAGGTCAAGGACGAGTACGACTTCGCGGTGGTCGACTGCCCGCCGGCGGTGAGCCTGCTGACGTTCAACGCATTGCGTGCGTCCACCGACGTGCTGGTGCCGGTCGAGACGGGCTACTTCGCCCTGCACGGCCTGAGTAAGCAGCTCGAGACGTTGGGCGTCCTGTGCAAGCGATGTCAGCAGAACGTCTCGGTCCGCGTCCTGGCGAGCATGTACGATATCCGCACAAAGATGGCCCGCGAGATCCTCGCGGAGCTGCGGTCGCACTTCGGCGACCGGATGTTCAAGACCGTGGTCAACTTCAACACGCGGATCAAAGAGGCGTCCAGCTTCGGACAGCCCATCAACGAATACGACCCGGCCAGCAAGGGACAGCAGGATTTCCGCCAACTGGCCCAGGAAGTCGTCGGCAGCGAGGAGCGTCCCCAGGTCAAGAGCAAGCGGCTCGTGGATTCGCTGGCCGATCAGCTCGAAGCGATCGGCGCCAGCGCCAACGAGCTGCTCAAGACCACCAAGCCCCCGGTTGTCGCGACGACGGCCAAGGAGTCCCGGCGAGAAGCGCCCGTGCAGGTGGTCGTAGCGCCGGAGCCCGTGGTGGCAGCGGCGGCATCGCCCAAGCCGGCCGTCGCGGTACAACCCGAGCCGACGGTTGCGGTCCAGGAAGAGATTGCCGAACCGGTTCAGACCGCGGTGGAGACGCGTGCCGAGGCCTCGGTCGAGGCTTCCGAGCAGCTCGATGCCAAGCTCGCCAACTACTATGGCGTCAGCCAGATCCAGGACGCGGTGGTCTTCGTGACCTTGTATCCGCGAGCCCAGAATGTGGCCATCGCTGCGGACTTCAACAACTGGCAGCCGGCGACCACGCCCATGCAGCGGGTCGGCGACAGCGGCGTCTGGCAGGCCAAAGTCCGGCTTCCCGGCGGGCTGTATCGCTACCGCCTGGTCGTGGACGGCCAGTGGCAGCAGGATCCGTACAACGAGCGTTCGGAAATGAACCCGTACGGTGACTACAACTCGGTTCTCGAAGTGAAATAGTCTTCGGAACGATTTCTGCGAAGACGATTTTTTGATGGAGCCGCACAGTGGACATCCGGCCTCAGGAACCGATGTCTGCTGTGCGGCCCCGACTTTGAGTCTTGCTGTGTCTGTAGAATCAGGGAGGTTTGGGTAATCTGGTGAACATTGGAGTTCTGCTGGTTTGCCTATGGTGTGCCACGCCGGGCGAACCAGGAGGGCCCCGGCCGAGTAAATTTGATGAAGTAGTCCGATAATTGGTGTTGACATACGAGCCAGGATCGGTCATTGTTGTTTGCGATGCGGGGTGACAAGATGACTAGGCAAGGATGCTATGCGCGTGATGGATACGCGGCTTGTTGCCTCCGTTTCGCAGAATGGGGCGGGTGATTCGCCGGCCGGGAGGGTCGGGAAGCCTGAACATCCTCGGGAGGGGGCAATCTCCGGGAGTCGTCGCCGTCGAGTGAATCGGCTCCGCCATCCGGACGCAACGTCATGTCTTCGCGTACGGCGCACATCCCTGCAACGTCCGACAGGGCGGTCCGTCGATTCGGATCCCCTCGCTCGGAACCGGAATGAACGGAGTCCTGCTCTCGGTGCACACGCACGGAAAGCGTGGCGGAGGGGGCCCGGTGGAAACGGAGTTTCTGAAGGAGAAAATGATGAAAAAGACATGCATGGCACTCACGGTCGCCCTCGCGCTGGGCACGGCGCTGCGGGCGGAGAACGGGGACCCGGGCGGTTACACCCCGGTCAACCTCATCGATGTCACGAACACCATCACCACGGGGCAGAGTCAGTACGTCGACGCCTCCGCGACGGGAGGCAACAGCGACAGCGCCTCAAACGCCAACGCCAATGTGAACATCAGCACGACGTCGATCTCGGATTTCGAGAACCGCACGGCGCCGCTGACGAGCCTGCCGCCGTATCTGCCCTACTGGACCCACGGCGGCTGGGGCACCGTCAAGGCCTATTTCCCCAACGGGCCGACGATCAACGACCAGATCTATGAGACCACGTTCGATCCCGCGAACCCCGAGGACATGCGCGAGCTGCGCAGCGTGCTCAAGGCCCTCCCCCACAAGGGTCTGGTGGAGGCTTTCGGCGGCATGCTCAACAGCGTCTCGGCCTTCGTGCTCGGCACCCCCGACCGGTACCACCGAGGCCGAGGGCTCGAGATCGCCAACTCGGTCACGCGGGTCCGACGGCCCGAGGGCAAGCCCCTGCTGGTCTTCATCGACTCCAATGTGGACATGGGCCTTCTCCGCGAAGAAGGCTACGCCTACGTGGGCAAGGTGAACGTCGAGGGCGACCCCGACCGCAACTGGGACCAGGCCTACAAGGCCGCGGTCACCGAAGCCCTGCTGTGGGACGTGGACATCCTCCTGGTCTCCGGCGGCATGAAGGGCGTCACCGTCGGCTCGAACGTCACGTTCCCGTCGGCGGCCGCCGGCTACAGCCAGGTGAACTACTCGCTCTCGCTGATGGGGTCCAAGGCTACCGGCATCACGGAAGGCAAGGGCAAAGCGATCCTCAGCGCCGACGCCTATCGGTTCTATCCCGCGATGCTCGAACGCCGTCGGATTCCGGCGTCTCTGTACGATCGGATTCGCGTTCGGCCCAGGCCCTATCCCGCCATGATGGAGCCGGACGACATGCAGTTGCCGGGCGAACCCGCCGATTCGCGGTTGCCCCCGGAGATTCCGGACGCTGTGATTCCCGAGGAGTTCGTGGATGCTCAAGCGGCCGCTCCTGCGGTCGAGCGGGAGCCGGTCGCGCCCGTCCGCGAGAGCAGGGAACCTGTCGTTGCGGCGGCCCCTCGTGCTCAACCGGTCCGCAGGCCTGCCCCTCGAATCGCTCCGCCCATTCTGGAGCAGCGGGTGCCTGGGGTCAACGTCAGCCGACAGGTCTACGAGATGGCGGGTTTTCCGAGAGATCAACACGTCGGCAGCGCCGGCATGCGATAATCCCCGCGGTGGGCGACGACTCGGGCTGTCGTGCGCCCGTTGTCGTTCATCGCAAATGCAAGGAGTGGATCATGAGAAAACAATGTGGAATTGTCATCATCAGCGTGCTGTTCCTGGCCGTCAGCGCGCAGGCGTCCATCGGCTGGGCCCAGAACTTCACCGTGGGCGCGGTCAACCAGGTGGACTGGTTCGGCGGCATCGGTTCGGCCGCCGCGATCAATAAGGCCAGCTACGACCAGAGACAGCAGTTCGGCAGCACCTATACCAACCTGGGCGCGCACCAGCGGAACTCGGGAACGATCTTCCAGAACGCCGCGGCCAGTGGCCTGTTCGGGCCCAGCACGTCGCGACAGACCGCCGACATCAAGGGCGGACAAGCCCTGTGGACCACCGACGGGAAGTTCCCGCAGGCCCGGGGCGCGCAAAGTCTGGAAGGCACGTTCACGAATCTCCTGGTCAAACCGTATGGCGCGGGTGAAGTCAGCGGGATCCAGCACTTCGTCGGGTCTCAGGAACAGGGCGTCACGACGCCCTTCGGCAGCGGCGGCCAATCACAATACGTCGAGGTCATGCAACGCGGCAACATCAGCACCGGCGTCAACACCGACCCGGTGATCAACAGCACGGTGAATCTGCAACTCAACCAGTCGCAAATCACCGGCGGCAGGTGATCTTCCTCTCGGGGGGCGCGCCTTCAGGACGCGCCCCCCGATAATTCTCTCCCCCACCCATTGTTCCATTTCTTTGCTTCATTTTGCTCATCCCCACAATTCCGTGATGAACCATTGTTTTTCCTTGACATTCCCGAGCGGTTTCGCTTACTATGGCGATACTCAGGAAGAGGCCCGCCAGAGGAGTGCAGAGAAACATCGCAAGGAAGAACCGAGAGGGTGAAGATGCGCGCCTATTGTGCCGTCGTCGTGGGAATCGTTCTGTCCGTCGTGCCCGGATTCGTCCGGGGCAACAGCACCAATCTGGTCTACACCTACAGCGGGCAGTTCAATCTGAGGATTCCCTCCAATTCCTCCGAAAGCCGCGGATGGATGCAAGACGCCGTGATCTTCGTTCCCGACCACATCGTCATCTGGGATCTCGACGTCCTCGTGAACATCCGGCACACCGCGGCCTTCGATCTGCAGGTGTCTTTGCGAGGCCCTTCGGGACGTGTTGTGAATCTGGCCGCCGGCGAACCGCGGGAAGGATACTACAAAGGCCAGGATTACGCCGGGACGCGGTTCGACGACGAGGCGCAGACCCCCGTGGAGGACGCGCGGCCCCCGTTCACCGGATCATTCCGACCGCGTCAGAAGCTGGAGGCCTTCGACGGCCGCGACGCCTATGGAACCTGGACTCTGGAAATCTACGACGCCTTCTATGGCGACGTGGGTTGTCTCGATTCGTTCACCCTGATCATCACGGGTCCGCCCCGCGAGGACGGCACGACGATCCCCTCGCCGGCGGCAGGGCCGTTGGCGTTCCTCGGCGCGGCGGTCGTGGGTTCGCGTCGACGAAGGCGGGAGCCTCGCCGCGATCCGAAGCCCGGCGGACACTCCAGGGCCAAGCCGTTCAGCGGGACAGTGCTGCGTCCTTGTCGCGGACCGTTTGCTCCTGCTTCTTCTTGAACCGGTGGAGCTTCTCCCGCAATGCGGCGTCCGCGAGGGCCAGGATCTGCACCGCCAGCACCGCGGCGTTCTTGGCGCCGGCTTTGCCGATGGCGACGGTGGCGACCGGGACGCCGGGCGGCATCTGCACGGTGCTCAGCAGAGAGTCGAGACCGGCAGGACCGCCCTCGGCGGCCAAGGGCACCCCGATCACCGGCAGCGTCGTCCAGGCCGCCATGGCGCCCGCCAGATGGGCGGCCATGCCCGCTGCGGCGATGATCACCTGGATCCCGCGGGACTCCGCGTTCTGCGCGAATTCCGCCGCCGCCTGCGGCGTCCGGTGCGCCGAAAGGACCCGCACCGTCGCGTGGATTCCGAACTCTCGGAGTTGATCGACGCAGCTCTGCATCACGCCCAGATCGCTGTCGGACCCCATCACGACCGCGACTTTCGCAATATTTTCCGATGGCATTGTCTTCTCACGTTCAGCGAATTAGAATGCTTTCCAAGGCCCCGCGCGACCTTTCGCATCGGGCGCCTTTGACGACCGCAGTCGGATGATAACGGCCGGCGGCCCTGGACGCAAGGAGCGCGACATGCAGATTCGAAAACCGGTTGTTGCGGGTCGGTTTTATCCGGGGGATGCCGCCGAGTGTCTGGCCCAGATCCGCGAATGCCTGGCTTCGCATGCGTTGCCTGATTCCCTGCCCGATCCCCTCGTGGCCGGAATCGTCCCGCATGCGGGCTGGATGTTCAGCGGACCGCTGGCTGCGATGGTCTTCGCGGCCGTCCGTCGCCGTCGGCCTTCGATCCGCACGGTCGTGATCCTCGGCGCCGCCCACGAGTACTTCGGACCCAAACCTGCTCTGGACGCTTGCGACGCCTGGGAAACCCCTCTGGGCGCCGTGCAGATCGACGACTCCCTGCGACAGGCGTTGCTCGACCGCGGGGTCGCCCTCGCCAACGCATCGCCTCATCGTCACGAGCACAGCATCGAGGTGCAGGTTCCGTTCGTCCAGCACCTGTTTCCCGAAGCCCGCATCCTGCCGGTCATCGCGCCGCCGGCGGAGTCGGCCATCGCGCTGGGCAACGCCCTGGCCGAGCTCCCTGCCGAGACGCTGGCCGGGATCGTCTGCATCGGCTCGACCGATCTGACGCACTACGGCCCTCGCTACGGTTTCACGCCGATGGGGATCGGCGCCGAGGCCCTGGGCTGGGCCAGCGGTGTCAACGACCGGCAGTTCATCGATTTGGCTCTGGCGCTCGATCCGCAGCGGCTGCTCGCCAATGCGATCGAATGCGGCAATGCCTGCGGTCCCGGCGCCGCGGCGGCGGTCGTTCGATTCGCTCAGAAGCTCGGCTCGCTCAAAGGGCTTCTTCTGGCGCATACCAACAGCAACGAGATCCTGCTCCGCCAGATGGCCTCCGCCGGCCGGGACAGCGTGGGCTACGCAGCCATCGTGTTCTGAAGAAGTCCCGTGGTCGCGACCCAGTCGCGTCATGCGGTAGCCGCTCTTGAGACGCTCTCGCGGCCGTCGATTCGGGACGCCGGCCCGCGAGCCGGAGGGCGGGAGATTTCGTTTGACAACCGCCCAACAATCCGCTATAAGCGGGGCTTCTAAAGCCCTGTTGTGAGCGGGGTTGTGTCGAGAGATTTGGTTGGAGATCTGACATGGAATACAAGATTCAGCTACGTGAGAGCGACATGCCCCGGCAATGGTACAATCTGGCGGCGGATCTCCCGACGCCTCCGCTCCCGCCGCTGGGGCCGGACGGCAAACCGGTGTCTCCTGAGATGCTCGCGCCGGTGTTCCCGATGAACATCATCGAGCAGGAAGTGAGCACGCAGCGGTGGATCGACATCCCCGAGGAAGTGCTGAACATCCTGTATCAGTGGCGTCCCGCTCCCCTGCGACGGGCCGTGCGGCTCGAGAAGCTGCTCAAGACTCCCGCCCGCATCTATTTCAAAGACGAGAGCGTCAGCCCCGCGGGCAGTCACAAGCCCAACACCGCGGTGGCCCAGGCGTACTACAACAAGGTCGCCGGCATCAAGCGACTGACCACCGAGACCGGCGCCGGCCAGTGGGGCAGCGCCCTGTCGTTCGCCTGCGCCCTGTTCGGCCTGGAGTGCAAGGTGTACATGGTGCGGATCAGCTTCGACCAGAAGCCCTTCCGCAAACTGATGATGCAGGTCTGGGGCGCCAAGTGCGTCGCCAGCCCGAGCAGCGAAACCAACGCCGGTCGCAAGATCCTGGCCGAGACGCCCGACACGCCGGGCAGTCTGGGCATCGCCATCAGCGAGGCCGTCGAAGCCGCAGTCACCGACCCTACGGGGCAGACGCGCTACTCCCTGGGCAGCGTGCTCAACCACGTGCTGCTCCACCAGACGATCATCGGCCTGGAGGCCAAGAAGCAGTTGCAGATGGCCGGCGAAAAACTCCCCGACGTCGTCATCGGCTGCGCCGGCGGCGGCAGCAACTTCGCCGGACTGGCCTTCCCGTTCACGACCGACAAGATCAACGGCGCCAAGATCGACATCATCCCGGTCGAGCCGGCGGCCTGTCCCACGATGACCCGTGCGCCATTCGTCTACGACCATGGCGACACCGCCTGCATGACGCCCCTGTTGGCCATGCACTCGCTCGGACACGCGTTCGTCCCGGCCCCCATCCACGCGGGCGGCCTCCGCTACCACGGCATGGCGCCGCTGGTGTGCCAGGCCATCGTGGAAGGGCTGTTCACGCCGCGATCGTACCACCAGAGCAAGTGCTACGAGGCCGCGATGACCTGGGCTCGGACCGAGGGCATGATTTGCGCCCCCGAGACCAGTCACGCCGTCGCAGCGACGATCGACGAGGCGATCAAGGCTCGCGAGGAAGGCAAAGAGAAGGTCATCCTCTTCAGCTACAGTGGCCACGGTCTGATGGACCTGTCCGGCTACGACAAGTTCATGTCGGGCCAGCTCAGCGACTACGAGTTGCCCGAAGAGATCCTGCAACAGTGCACGAAGGACCTCGAAAAGATGCCGAAGGCCCCGATCAGAAAGAGCGGCCGCTGGTAAGACCGGCGGTCCGCTTCCCGCGCGGCTGCAGGGAGATGTGGCCGGGTGATTCACAGGCAAGGGTAAGGAGACAGGACATGAAGCGTGTGGTTTTCGGGATTGCCCGCGCCCTTCGTCGCGGCGCGCCGCTGCTGCTGGTGCTGTGGACGGCCGCGACCGCCACGGGACAAATGTGGGAGGGCGACATCCTGCAGGAGGGGGTCGGCAGCCTTCGCGCGACGGTCGGCGTCACCTGGGACAGCAAGTACATCTGGCGCGGCTTCGATCTGTTCGACGACGAGAGCGTGACGCACATGATGGTGGATCTGAACCTGTGGGACACCGGGTTCGGCATCGGCGCGGTCGGGCATCGCGCCAACACCAGCGGCTTCGAGGATCGCGAGCGGTGGGACGGGACCGTCTACTACCAGGGTTCCCTGGGCGAAGGCGAGGTCCTGGCGACCAATTTCAGGATCGGCTACGTCTATTATTTCTATCCCGAGCTCAACAGCGGCGAATCGCTCGACATGCACGAAGGGCAGTTGGTCCTGGCCTGGCCGAACCTGCTGTCGATCCCAGGTTTGCAGCCCAGTTACGCGCTGATCGCGATCGGGCAGGGGGACACTCCCTCGATGATCGCCGACGGCGGGTCGGGCCTGCTGCACATCGGCATGCTCGATTACAGTTTCGCGACGCCGGGCTTCCTGCCCTGGACCGAGGAGCAGATCTTCATCCTGCACGCAGAACTGGTCTACAACGACGACGTCACCATCACGCCCACCCGGCCGCGGAATGACTGGGCCGTCGTGTATGCGAATCCCCCCCACGCCTTCACGAACGCGGTCTTCGGCGCCTCGACGGACTTTCCGCTGGATCCGGACGGCAATCTCGTGCTCACGCCGTCCGTGTACTACCAGATCACGCTGGACAACGCGATCAACGAGGACGACAGCGAGTTCTGGGTGAGCATCGGCCTCAAATACAGCTTCTGACTCTTCCGATTTCCAGCAGATTCCGGGCCGGCCCTCGAAAGCCGGCCCGTTTGATTGACACCCCGGCCGTCCCTCCGTATGCTGTCACGCATGATCGACATGAAGACGGCCTGCGTTCTCGGTTTGCTCGCGTCCAGCCTCCTGCGAGCAGGATCTGCAATCGATGTTCCACACGCCGTGACGCTCCACGTCTCCAAGCTGGGCGACAACTCGGACGGGCGGACCTGGAAAACCGCGTTTCACACGATCCAGAAGGCGCTGGAGGCCGTGCCGGACGACCGAGGTGGACACCGGGTCCTCGTTCGGCCGGACACCTATGTCGAGGCCAACCTCGCGCCCGCCCACAAAGGCGCGGCAGGCGCCTACAACGCATTGATCGGCGACTTCGACGGCGCTCTGGGCTCGGGCGCCGCAGGCTGGGTCGTCATCGACTCCGGCGATCCCGAGAAGGGGTTCAAGAGCTGGGACTGGTGGGGCCCGATCCGCGCCTCCGACAAGCACTGGCCGCACGGCAACAACCAGGAGACGTTCTCGAGCGTCGTCTGGGACCGCTGGCGTCTGAGTCGCCTCTACACCGCCGGCGGCGACGCCGGCTTCTTCTGGGACCTCACGAACAAGAGCGGCGAAGGCTTCACCGTCGTCGTGGAGGACTGCGTGGGCACCGGACGCGCCTTCGGCGGGGGAGTCGTCTATCCAACGGTGCGCGCGGACGAGCCCAGCGTGTTTCGACGATGCTACTTCCTGGCCCTCGACTGGGTCGGCGACACCGCGGCGGTCCTGGTGGGCGGGTGGGAGAAGACGATGCCTGAGCAGCCGCACGCGGTGTTCGAGGACTGCACGCTCGTGCACACCGACAACGCGGTGGCGATCTCCTATGCGGCCCATTGCACCCGGGCCAAGTTCACGAATTGTCGCATGATCGTGCTCAACTTCACACAGCCCGAGATGGGCGGCAAGTCGACCGGCATCCTCTGCACTCAGGGCCACTCGCCCACCGGCAAGCTGCACGTCGATCTGGAGGATTGCGTCCTGGCGGGCTACAGCGTCTTCATGTCGGGCGAGGAAGGCAAGGCGGTCACGTACACGACCCAGGGCAGGACGCAGGCCTACGTGCAGTTCAAGCAGGATGTGCCCCAAGGCTTCGAGCGGCTGGGGCTCTGGCCTGCGGATCTGTTCGCGCAGATGGCCCCGCCGGCGACCAGTCTGGCTCCGGTCTCGCCGGCCTCGCGGCCTGTGCTGACCAAGCTGCCCATGGCCTTCGCCAGGGCGATGGAGAACACGCCGGTGGTGTTCGAAGGACGTCCGCTGCACGTGCTCAATCGCCGGGATGACACCAAGAACGGCACCGACGAGTACGTCGCCAGCATGTACCTTTACATCGTGGACCTGGCCACAGGCGAGGAAGTCTGCCGCTTCGGCCAGGGCCACTCGTTCGCCAACGCCTACGTGGACGGTCCGCAACTCCACGTTTTCGCCAGCGAGGGGACCAATCGCGACTGGTTTGGGAGCCTCTATCACTTCTCGACCAGCGATCTGAAGGACTGGACCCGCCGGCCTGCGATCGAGAGGGAAGGGGACGAGCACCTGTTCAACGCCTCGGTCTGTCGGGACCAGCAGGGCTTTCTGATGGCCTATGAGTCGAACCAGCCTGTGCAGTTCTGCTTCAAGTTCGCTCGCTCGACGGACCTGATGCAATGGGAGAAGCTGCCCGGCCTGATTTTCACCGGCATCAACCGCGAATACAGCGCCTGCCCGGTGATCCGTTACTTCGCGCCCCACTACTATGTCATCTACCTGCACGCGCCCATCGCAGGCCACTCGGGTTACGTGTCGTTCCTGGCTCGTTCGGCGGATCTGGCCACCTGGGAGCTGTCGCCCTTCAATCCGATCCTCCAAGCCGGTCCCGGCGAGGGGATCAACAACTCCGACGTGGACCTCTTCGAGTGGCAGGGCAAGACCTATCTCACGTACGCCACCGGCGACCAGGCCACCTGGGGCGCGGTGCGAATAGCCCTCTACGACGGCCCGATGCAGGAGTTCTTCACCCGCCATTTCCCCGCCGGAGTCCCGACGCCGAAGGCCGACGCCCGAACGAAGTGATTCTCTTGCGGCCTGGAGATGCGAGAAAGGTATCGAGCGGATCGTCAGGATCTTCGTCCGTTCACGGCGACGGCGAATGATCGCCGAAAGCTGACTCATAACTCCATGCTGCATAAGTATTTATGGGAATCGCAATCCCCTTGCGGTTGTTGCCTCTGCATCAAGATGACCTTGCCAAAGCGGTCGCGGTTCGCTATAGTGGCTGGTTTGGTGCCATCGGAAACCCTCTCGATCCCTTGGAATGCTGTCAATGGCAGAACTGGCTACCGGACCAACGAAATGCAGCCGTCGTCGTGCGTCGTGCGTGAAGCGTGAAGCGGATTCGCCGACGTCGAGTCGCTGCGCGCTCGCTGGGCTCTATGTCCATGTGCCGGTGTGTCGGAGCAAGTGTCGATACTGCGGATTCTATTCTGTGCCTGCGGGCGGCGTCGATACCGGTCGGCTGGTTGACGGGCTGTTGCGGGAACTGGAGCGGCATGATGAGATCGAGTTCTGCACCGCCTACATTGGCGGGGGCAGTCCGACCTCGCTGCCTGCGAGCGAACTGTTTCGATTGGCCCGGCGGGTGCGTGAACGCTGCCCGCTTGCGATGGAGTTCACCGTTGAATGCAACCCGGGGCAGGTGGATGCGAATCTGCTCGCGCAGTTGCGGGAAGCGGGGGTGAATCGGCTCTCGTTCGGGGCGCAGTCGTTTGTCGCGAGAGAGCTGGAATTGTTGGGCCGGGGTCATTCGGTCGAGCAGATCGAGGCCGCGGTTCTCGCCGCCCGCCAAGCCGGGTTTAAGAACGTGGGGTTGGATCTGATCTTCGCCGTTCCCGGTTCTACGCTCGCCGACTGGCAGGCGAGTCTGGAAGCGGCGGTCGCGCTGAACATCGAGCATGTCTCGGCGTATAGTCTGAGTTTCGAACCGGGCACGGTGTTCGAGACCTGGCGGCGAACCGGCCGGCTCACGGCGGTGGGTGAGGAGCTCGACCGGACGATGTACGAATGGACCATCGAACGGCTCGATCGGGCGGGGCTCGTGCAGTACGAAATCTCCAATTTCGCCAGGCCGGGCTTCGAGTGCACGCACAACCTCGGATACTGGGCCAACCGGCCGTACGTCGGCGTCGGCCCGGCGGCGGCTTCCTGTCTGACTGAAGGAACCCACGCAGGCGGGGTCCTGCGGATCACGAACGACGCGGACATCGAACGATACCTTGCGGCTGTGAACAGCGGCAGGGCGGCCCCCGCGGAAACGCAGGCGGTGAGCTTGGACGACGCAGTCTGCGAAACCGCAGTGCTGAACCTGCGTCGGCGGGGCGGGATCGACCGGGCGGAGTTTCACCGGCGGACCGGACGCGATGCGATACAGGTTTTCGCCGAACCGATCGAGCGGTGGCGCACGATGGGCATGATTGAGGTGACGGATCGATCCGTTCGACTCACCAGACAGGCTCTGCCTGTCGCGGATACGGTTCTTTGCGATTTTGCGGCTCTGGATTAACGGAACCTATGGATATTCAGAACATTCGGAATTTTTCGATCGTCGCGCATATCGACCACGGCAAGAGCACGCTCGCCGACCGCATGCTGGAACTGACCGGCGCGATCACCGAGCGCCAGGCCAAGGACCAGATTCTCGACAGCATGGACATCGAGCGCGAGCGCGGCATCACGATCAAGGCCTCCGCGGTGACCATGGAGTACGAGCATGAAGGCCAGACCTACATGCTCAACCTGATCGACACGCCGGGCCACGTGGACTTCCATTACGAGGTCAGCCGGGCTCTGACCGCGTGCGAGGGGGCGCTGCTGGTGGTGGACGCGACGCAGGGGATACAGGCACAGACGCTGGCCAACGCCTACGTCGCCACCGAGGCCGGCGCGGAGATCCTGGGCGTGATCAACAAGGTCGATTTGCCCGCGGCCCAGCCGGACCTGGTGGCTGAAGAAGTCGAACACGTCCTGGGCATCCGCAAGAACGACTGCTTCCACATCAGCGCCAAGACCGGCCTGGGCGTCAAGGACCTGCTCGACGCGGTCTGCATGCTCCTGCCCCCGCCGGCCGACCGTAGCAAGGAACCCGCCCGCGCCCTGATCTTCGACAGCCAGTACGACGACTATCGCGGCGTCATCTGCTACGTCCGCGTCTTCTCAGGCTCGATCAAGACCCGCCAGCGAATCCACCTCATGGGCACCGGCTACACCTACCAGGTGACCGAACTGGGCAAGTTCCGGCCGGACATGAGGCCCGTCGATTCGCTCGGCACCGGCGAGGTCGGCTACGTCATCGCCAACATCCGCGACCTGGCCAACGTCCGCATCGGAGACACGATCACCGACGACGTGCACCCCGCGCCGGACGCCCTCAAGGGCTACAAGCCGCCGATGCAAATGGTCTTCTCCGACTTCTATCCCGGCAACAACACCGAGTACCCGCGCCTCCGCGCCGCGTTCGACAAGCTGGCCCTCAACGATGCCAGCTTCACGTTTGTGCCGCAGAACTCGCAGGCGCTGGGCTTCGGTTTCCGCTGCGGGTTTCTGGGCCTGCTGCACATGGAGATCATCCAGGAGCGGCTCGAACGCGAGAACGACATCGACGTCGTCCAGACGGCGCCGACCGTCAGCTACGAGATCCTCCTCCGCGATGGGACGGTCAAGAGGATCGACGCCCCCAGCGAGTTGCCCGACCGCACGATGGTCGAGGAGATTCGCGAGCCTTTCGTGAAGCTCGAAATCATCACCAGTAACGACACGATCGGCGGCATTATGAAGCTGGCGGAGGCCCGTCGGTGCAAGCTGATCAAGACCGACTACCTCAGTCCGACGCGCGTCATGATGGAGTACAAGGCGCCGCTGGCCGAGATCGTGTACGATTTCTACGACCTGATCAAGGGCATCAGCCACGGTTACGCGACGATGGACTACGAATTCACCGCCTTCGAGGTCGAGGACCTGGTCAAGATCGACATCCTCGTCAACGGCCAGGCGGTCGAGGCGCTTTCGCTGATCGTGCACCGAAGCAACGCCGAGCCGCGGGGCCGCAAGCTGATCATCAAGCTGCGAAAGTCCATCCCCCGCCATCAGTTCGAGATCCCGCTGCAGGTCGCCATCGGCGGCAAGATCATCGCCCGCGAGACGATCAAGGCCTACCGCAAGGACGTGACCGCCAAGCTCTACGGCGGCGACGTCACGCGAAAGATGAAGGTCTTGAAAAAGCAGAAGGAAGGCAAGAAACGCATGAAGAGCGTGGGGAGCGTCCAGATCCCGCAGGAGGCCTTCATGAGCATCCTCGACACGGGCGAGTGACGACGGCGACCGGGCGCCCCGTGGCCTGTGATGAGCTTGGAATAGTCGGCGAGTAGGGTAGGGCTTGCCCCACAGATTCCTTGTGTTACAATGACGACATGACCAGAGCACGGATCGACATTCCCAATGAGAAGATCGCCGAGTTCTGCCGCCGCAACCACATCAAACGGCTGGCCCTGTTCGGCTCGGTCCTGCGCGACGATTTTCGGCCGGACAGCGATGTCGATGTCCTCGTCGAATTCGAGCCCGAGGCCCGGGTCGGCCTGCTGACCCTGGCCGGCATGGAGATTGAGCTGAGCGAGTTGCTGGGCCGCAAGGTGGATCTTAACACGCCGGGATTCCTTTCCCGTTACTTCCGCGACGAGGTTCTCGCCGAGGCAGAGGTACGCTATGACGCAGCATGACGATCCTACGTCGATGCGCCACATGCTCGATTACGCAGTGGAAGCGGTCGAGATGCTTCACGGGAGAAGCCGGGAGGACCTCGAGCGGAGTCGAATGCTGCAACTGGCTCTCGTTCGCCTGGTGGAGATCGTGGGCGAAGCCGCCACTCGCGTCAGCGATGAAAGTCGAAACCGCTATCCCACAGTTCCCTGGCGGCAGGCGCGGGTCATGCGAAATCGTCTCATTCACGGCTATGACACTATCGACCTTGGAATTCTATGGGACACGATCGAGCATGATCTGCCGCCCCTGATCGCCGAACTCCGCCGCGTCCTCGGCGAGGAGCCGGACCAACCCTAGTCGACAGGACGAGGCGAAACGGGAACCACCACAGGATCCTGCCGTTCCCCGGAAACTATCGGTATAGACCGAGCTTCAGGCGGTTCGCGTCGCGAGGTTGTGGGGCTCGATCCTGGGGCTGTGGGCGCCGCAACTGTCTGAGTTGGCCGGGTCTTGTGACGTCACTTTCGCGGGCGGCACGGCGGCCTCCGGGTAGAAACCAAATTCGCGCAGTCGCTGAAGCTTCGGCAGAACGTTGTTTTCCAGGTCCATGTGGAAGAAACCCGAGAAGATGTCGGGGTTCCGGCGGATCAGATCGAAGTAGTCGGCGTGACGCGCGGGGATTTCCATGACCCCGCCATGACAGACTTCGTGGCCTGTGAAGACAAACTCCGGCAACAGGTAGGGGCAGAAGGTCAGCGGGATACGCGGCGACCACTGGCGGTAGATTTCCGTCTGCGGGAGCAGGCACAGCAGGCTTGGCAGGATTCGGGCCCCCATCATCCGCAGCGACACCATCTGAAAGAGCGACTGGTTGAAGTCCTCCATCGTCTCGAAGGGGAAGCCCCACACGTAGAAGGCGTCGACGCGCGGGAACATGCCGATCGCGGCGGGCAGGACATCGAAGACCTGCGCGGAAGTGAAACCTTTACGTATCTCCGCGAGAATCCGGTCGGAGCCGGATTCGACGCCGAAGCGCAGCTCGACGCAGCCGGCATCAGCCAGCGCCCTCATCATCTCCTCGTCGACGAGATTGACGCGGCCGAACGCCTTGAACCGCACGTCCAGCGCGCGGCGGCGCAACTCAGCGCAGAACTCCATGACGTGTTGCTTGCCCGAGATGAAGAACTCATCCTGGAAGAGGAACAGGTTCACACCGGCCCGCTGCCGGAGCAGGGCCATTTCGTCCACGATATTCCGCGGGCTGCGCGAGTGGCTTTCGAGGTTCCACACCGGGGCCACCGAGCAGAAGGTGCACGGGTATGGGCAGCCGCGACTGGTCATCATGCCGTAGCCTGCGTAGCGACCCAGATCGATCTTCTCGAAGGCCGGGAAGGCAATCGTGTCGACGTCGGCGATGCGTTCGCGTGGCGGCGTGTGGCAGATGTCCCCATTACGCCGGAAGGACAAGCCCTTGACGGCGGATAGATCGCCTCCGTCGCGCAGCGCGTGCAACAACTCGGGTCCGGTCCGCTCGGCCTCGCCGCGGCAGATCGCGTCGAGCCAGGGAAACCGCCGCAGGAGTCTGTCCTCCACCGACTTCGAGCCGACGCCGCCCAGCACCAGTTTGCGATCCGGATAGCGCTCGCGCAGCGCCTTGAAGGCCAGCATCGTAAAGGGCAGCAGGTTCGCCATGCACGAGAGGCCGATGACCGGCGCGGGATCGTGGACGAACCGGAGAAACGTCTCCATTTCGAATGGGTCCGCGGCGTCGCACAGTTGGTAATCGCGGAAGTCCACCTCGAAGCCGGCGTCTTCCAGCGCGCGGGTCAGGTACAGGGGCCCGAGAGGGACGTGCAGCTCGCGCTCCGCCTGCTCCCCGTAGCGGAGATAGAGCATGTTCAGATTGATCAGCGTGATGTCAGCCATGGTGCGTCGCGGTTCTCGTCCACTCAATCCGGGCTGATGCCGCGCGAGATGCCTTGCCACGGCTCCTCGCCGGGTGGTTGTTGACCCGGGGCCAGGTTCGGATCAGCCGTGTTCGGATCATTCGGGTCGTTGGCATCAGCCAAGGCCATCTCCATTCTGCGAACTTCCTCCGGCGAAATCCCGGCCGTCTGGGTGGTGTGTCCCAAAGATGGCACCAGGAGGGACACGACACCGACGCCGATGAGTGCGGCGACCATAAGCCTGCCCGTCTTTCCGAGGAACACGGCCCGGTGCTCGGGCTTGACCTGGGTGTTGCGGATGATCTGCTCCAACTGTGCCGCGGGGATGCTCGCCAGCATGTCGCGCTCCGCGTCGGTGAGTTCGAGATCGATCGTGCGGGCGGCCTCCGCACGCTTCTCCAGCAGGAGCTTGCGGAACTCGGGGTCCACCGAGGCTTTTTTCAGAAGCACTTCGACGCCCCGGGGAATCGCACCGACCCGCGTGCCGGAGCCGGGCGGACGTCCGCCGACGATGGTGGTGCGAACGGCTTCCTGTTCAGCGGCGTGCTCCGGCTTCTTCTCGGAATCCATCGATGTTCCCTTCAATTCTGAGGCGTTGCCATCGATGTTACAGGATAGCCAAGCATCCCATCTGCGTCAATGTCCGCCCTCGTTCAACCGGGCCGACTCCGCATGGCAGGCGTCCAGGCTTCTGAGAATCCGCTCTTGCAGGGCGAGGTATCGGGCTTTGTCGGGGGCCGGCAGGGAGCGGATCGCGTCTCGGTGGGCCTCCAGGGTTTGTCGGGCCTTGCGGTAATGTTCTTTGGCGGCATCGAACGCCTTGCGGCTGCGACATCCCTGGGCGATGGAGAGGAGCCAGTCCGCCTGTTGGGCTTCGCACGTCGCGTCGCGGCCCAGAATGCCCAGGACGCTTTCGTGCGATGCTTCGCACTCGCGGATCGCAGCCGGGAGAATCTCGTCGCGGTACTTCGACGGTGACAGCGAGTTGCCCAGGAGCAGCCCTGGGTTTGCCTCCAATGCCTGGAACGCCTCCGCCCGCGCGGCTGCATATTCAAGGGCCAGGCGATAGCGGTTCAGAGCCAGGTCCGTCCTGCCCATGTAGCGGTACAGGTCAGCGATCTCCGCGGTCATCTTCACGTGCAGATCGAAATCCTGGGCTGTGGCTTCGGGATCGTCGCCTCGCGGTCGGATTCCTGCGGACTGTGCTTCGATTTCCCGGTACTTCTCGAATGCCTTCGCCGCCTCGGGAAGATCCTCCGCGAATCGATGGCCGAGCATTCTCTCGTACGAGGCGGCTCGCCGGACCCAGGGGGCCGCGGACGTGTCCGCGTAGTCCTTCTCGAACTGCGTCAGGAATCGCTCCAGGCCCTCGATGTCCATCTGATGCCAGTACGCGCGGGCCTTGATCAAGAGGATGCTGAGCTCTCGGCCTGGCTCTCGCTCCACGTTGTCCCTGACCTCATCCTCCACGACGGCAATCGCTGCCAGGGCTTCGTCGCAGCGTCCTTCCAGGAGATACTGTCGGGCCCGGCCGCATGCAGCCTCGAAATCCGTTATGCCCGCCTCCACCGTCTCCACGCAGACCGGCGATCGACTCGATACGATCAGAAAGACCCCCGCCAACGCCAACACGCACGCTGCTTTCATCACCATCCCTGACTCCCTTCCATCCCGTGACAAGACTCCATTCGTCGATGCAGGGCATCGACTCACGAGGCCATTAGACATCCTGTGTCGCCTGCTGTCCAACCGAAAAATCGAATCGCCGTCGCCGTCGGGCGGAACGACCCATTGTCGAATGGAATCCCTACCGGCGCCAGGCTGAGATGCGTCCATTTGGATGAACCTGCAAGTCTAGCAATCCCAGAGAGTTACGATGGAGAGGCTCCTGTTTTTCACAAAGCAATTCGTTCGGAACTTGACACTTCAGATCGGGATCAGGATAATACAGAGACTTTGAGCCTCCGCCGTACCTTGTGGCTGCCACACGGCTTGTGGTGCGTGTGGGTTCACCTTCCTTGAGCGAAGCCGAGGCTCCATGCATCAATCGAGACATGGATTCGGGATGGCCTTTCACGCCGGACCACCCCCAGAAGGAGGCAGAGAAACATGAACGCCGATCCCAAGCATGTCGTCACGGACTCCTGGCGCTTGACTGTCGTGGTTTGCATCTGTCTGGTGAGCCCGGCGGCCCTTCAGGCTCAGGCTCAGCCGGACCTGATCGTTTCCGACGTGTGGGAAGCGAGCGGCTGGGTGCACTTCTCGATTGAGAACACCGGCGCCGCAGTCGCCAAGAGCGGCCACACGACCGGCCTGACGGTCGACGGGACCGCGGTCGACAGTGTCGTTGTCTCCAGCGCGATCCCGGCGGGCGGCACGTACAAGGGGAGCTTTCCCAAGTATTTCTGGAAATGCACCGCGGATGGATCGCACACGATCCTGGTCCGCACCGACATATACGACACGGTCTCCGAGTCGAACGAAAAGAACAACAGCCGTACGGAGACGTGGGTCTGCGACGTGACGCCTCCCCAAATCACCCAGGGCCCGCAGGCCACGGACATCACAGAAACCTCCGCGTCGATCGTGTGGACTACGAATGAAGCCAGCGACAGCATCGTCCGATATGGCACAGCTCCATCCGTCTACAAGTTCACTCGATCCAGCCAGAATCCGTCGACTGCCCACAAGATCGTTCTGGACGGATTGACACAGGACACGAAATACTACTACCGGGTCGAATCCACCGACGCCTATGGCAATACCGTCCAGAGCCAGGAACACACGTTCCGTACCTCGGCTGCGCAAGTCGACCGACCGGATCTGACCATTGCGGATATCTGGTTGCAGAACGAGCTGGTGTATTTCCGCATCGTCAACAGCGGCAGCGCCTCGGCGCCCTCGGGCCACATCGCTTCCCTATATATTGACGGCCAGCTCAAAGCCACCCACGAAGTCACGTCTTCGATCGCGCCCAATGGCTCTCTGGATCTGGCGTTCAAGTACGCGTGGGTGTGTCCGAGTCCCCAGCCCAGCGTCCGCGTGGAGGCGGATTCGACCGACGTGGTCGAGGAAGAGAACGAGCAGAACAACAGCCGGACGGAGTTCTGGTCGTGCCAGGTGGAGGTCTTGAAGATCACCTCAGGCCCGAGCGCCGCGGACATCACGCAGACTGCCGCCGACATTCTCTGGACGACGAACCAGGCCAGCGACAGCAGAGTCCAGTACGGCATCGCGCCCGGCGTATACACCAAGGAACTGTCCGACCCCACATCGACGACCAATCACAAGATCAGGCTGGAGAGTCTGACGCCGGGCGCCCGACACTATTTCATCGTGCGGTCCAAGAACCAGTCCGGCGAGGCGGTCAGCGACGAAGGGAGCTTCGTGACGCAGGATCAACAATCCCAGGCCCCCGACCTGGTTGTGGACGCCATCTGGAAGGATGGCAATCAGATCTGCGCCAGGATCAAGAACTGCGGCGCCGGCCCGGCCGCGGCCGACCACCGCGCGGGTCTGTACACAGGCAGCCATTTGCTGGACTCGGCGCCGATCACCGTGCCCTTGGGGATGGGGCAGACGGCCGACGTGACGTTCCGGAAGTTCTACTTCGAGTGCCGCGAAGCCTCGCAGGTCTTGCGTGTCACCGCGGACATCGATGATGCCGTCGCGGAGCAGGACGAGACCAACAACAGCCTCGACGAGACCTTCGTCTGCGACGTCACCGTTCTGCGGATCGTCAGCGGTCCCTTCGCCCGTGCGATCACGACCACGACCGCGGACATCGTCTGGGACACGAACAAGCCGTCGGACGGAAAGGTCCTCTACGACAGCCATGCAGGAGTCTTCGGTCTGACCGAAGGCGCCTCCCAGGAAGTCGCTCAGCATGCGATCCGTCTGTCGGGTCTGGCGCCGGAGACGGTGTACCAGTTCAAGGTCCGGTCCGCCAACGCCCAGGGGCAGTCCGTCGAGAGTAAGTACTACTACTTCCGCACCGCAGGCAAGAGCGGCAAGAAGCCGGACATCACGAACGTCGTCTTCGAACGGGAGCCGACTGAGTTCCTCGCTTACCGAATGACCGCGGCGGTCGAGGAGGAAGCCGATGTGGACAAGGTGGAGTTCATCGTGGACGGAACGACGCTCCACACAGATTACTCTCCGCCGTTCCAGGCGGTATTCACGCCGGGATTGCTCGGGATCGCGCGCGCCGAGATCTTCCGGCCCTGGACCGTCACTGCGATCGCTTCAGCCGGCAGCATCATGGACCATTGGTCCGGCCTGTTCGAGCCCGCCTACGAATGCGACAAGATCATAGCGGAGTTCGAGTGGCCGTTCTCGAACGAGCGATTCTACATCGCCGGCGACACCGCGCCGGCGGGAACCGAGATCCCCATCCGGGTCCGTGCGTACCGGTGGGACACGATTCTCCACGAGGCCCCCGGCATCGAGCATCTGCCGAGCGTGCCGGACGTCATGCTCGAATTCACGGAATGGCCCCTCGAAGAGGTCCGTTTCTATGTCAACGGCGCCGCCGTCGGAACGGTGCCCTCGCAGAGCGACCATCTCTACGACCTCGTCTGGGATGCGGAAAGCATGCCTGTGGGAACGCACGTCATTCGGGCCGACGCCGTGGCGAACGGTCAGTGCATTCAGACGATCACGCAGAATGTCCGGATCGAACGGGGGGCGCCGGAGATCGTCGCGACCCGCCAGGTCTGGCGCGAGGAGAACGCCTTCAAGATCCGTCTGAACATCCGGAACACAGGAACCGTCGGCTTCCGATGCGATTTCGTCCGGGACAACGTCGACGGGCTCCAGCCGATCCACGACGGTTCGGAGAACTACTCGGTCTCCACCACGCCCTCTGCGGACGGACGGGAGTGCAGCGTGTCCCTGGATTTGTTCAGTTCCGGGTCGAGCCTGTACGAGATCCAAGCCGGACGTACGCTTCGTCTGGAATACTACGCGATCCCGATCCAGTTCCCCGGCCCGGGCTCGCCGAAGTATGAGATCGGGGAAGACCCGGTAATCGTCTCGGATACCTGGGGCCTCCACTCCTGGTCGATTCCCTGTCGGTGCGTCCGCACGGAGGATGGCCACCTGCTCGACGATGAGATCGACTGGGCGATCGAAGGGTCGGACTACCAGCTTGTCACCAATCCGAGCCTGTGCGCCAGCGAGTTCGGCGGCGCTGCGGATCTGCTCTCGGAGATCGCTCGGCTGGCCTACCACCGCAAGGGCATCCTCGGCTATCCGTCGGGCATCGGCTCCGACGATCCCACCTGGGTGCGCGACTGCATTCGGATGTGGGGCGCTTCGATGAAAGGCAGCGACCGCGCGGCCGGCGGTTACCTCTCGAACGGGTATCTCCTGCTGGTCGGCGAGACGGAGATCCTGCCCTCCTGGGACCTCAGCGTCTCGACCATCCGCTGGACCGGTGGTTACCAATCCAACAGAGTCCAGTATTCCGATCTTCCCTACGGCGACATGGCGTCGTCCGACAATGTCCCGGAGCTGAATGTGGGACGAATCATCGGCGACAGCGCCGGCGCGTTGATACAGGCCATGCAGGCGAGCATCGCCTCGAGCTTCGACCGCACCTACGGCGTCGCCACCAGCGGCGTCGAGGGGGACTGGGAGAACTTCGTCGGGCGGGCCCGCGAGATCTGCGGCGTCTGGGACGACCAGGCCGAGACCGACGGGATCATGACCGAGGAGACCAAAGCCCACCATTGGAGCGCCTACGTGCACAAGGAACAGCTCGTCAGCGGCTTCGATTTCCCCATGGACTCCGGCGATGCCTTCGTCACGGCCAATCTCACCGGCTATGGCATGTCGGCGATTCGCGTCGAGCCGGACACCGACCGAGGCTACCTCGTCACCGCGGGAAACCTGGACATGATCAGCACCCCCTTCAGCGGCGTCGCGTCCTTTGTGCTTCCCTTCAGTCCCGGCGACGCTCTGACGGCCGGCGACATCGACGGCGACGGCGCCGATGAGGTCATCGCCGGCAACATCGCCCTGGACAAGCTCACCATCGTCTGTGATCCGCCGAACACGAGCCCCTGGACGTACTGGGCGTTCGACGCCGAACTCGAACCGGGGGATGCGATCGCCTGCGGGCGGCTGTTCGAGCTTTTTTCCGGAGAAGTTGTGGTCGTGGCCCGGCCCGTGGACGGAGGCACCGTCGATATCTATGAGTATGCGGGCTCTGTGCCTCTCCTGGCAAGGATCTACCGTGTGAGCATCCCGTTTTCCGCCGATGACGGATTGGCCATCGGGGAGATCGATTCCGGCAATCCCGGCGCCGAGATCGTCATCGGCAGCCGCAGCAGCCAGCGGATCTACGTCTACGACCGGGAGGGCCATCTTCTGATGGAGATTCCCTGCGAACCCTACACCGCTTACGACAGTCTCGTCGCCGGCGACCTGGATGGCGACGGCGCCGACGAATTGGCTGTCCTGATCGATGACGTGATCGACAGCAAGCGCCGCCTGCACATCTTCGAAGACGGCTGCGTGGCCTACGATGCCACCGCCGGCTGGCAACTCGTCAAGAATCGCTCATCCCTGATCTACTCGCGGTTCCTCGCTTTCGACGGCGCAAGGACCACCAGCCGGTCCGGCTCCGATGGCGTGACCTGCGACGATCTCGATGGGGACGGCAAGCAGGAGATCTGTCTGGCCCGCAATCGGGACGACCGTCTGTACGTGCTCGACGGCCACTACAGCAGGGGATGGAAGGACCGGTATCTGCCGGTGCTTCAGGATGTCGAGGACCTGATCGATCTGTTCGTGATCGTCGGACATGGCAATCCCGGCGGCTGCTCGCCTTTCAACAAAGCGGACATCGGCGTCCTGTCTCTGGCGGGCCCTCTGGTCTTCGCCTTGTCTTGCCTGACGGGGAACTATGAGGGTCAGTGGGAGTGGGTCGATCCCAACGGGACCACGGAGACGCACACCGACGGAGACGACGGCTTTGCCGAGACGTTCTTCAATCAGGGCGCCGCGGTCTACATTGGCGCTACCGAAGTGTCCTCCGGGAATGAAAACGATGTGGCCGGTTCGGCGTTCTTCCGACAGTGGGACCCGTCGGAGCCCGCAGGAAAGGCCTTTGGGCGATACCGGCGCAGCAGGGCCGCCACGGGCGATTCCGGTTGGAAGTATTGGGCCCTCGAATACAACTACTACGGAGATCTGAAGTTCGGAGCCTTGGATGGCGGGATCTCGGCCGCCGCGGTCGGTGGACCCACCTTGTCGATTGCCGCCGCAGAGCCCCTCCCGGCCAATCCCGAAATCGAAGTGCCGCAGTACGAGGTCGTGTCCGCCGACGGTCGTGATCGCGCGACAATCCCCGGCGGCGACGTGCTTATCGAGAGCGGCAGACCGATCGTCCCAACCTACCGCATCGAATGGGAAATCCCCCCCGGCGTGGTCGTGCAGGACGTTCGGGTGCGTCATCGCGGCGGATTGCAGACCGACGTCGGCTTGGTTCTGCCGGTAGCCATTATGAGGATCGACGCCTCGGCCGGGTCCGTCGCTCAGGATGAGGCTCTGCCGGGATGGTACCCTCGCCGAGACCTCAACTGGCAGGTCATTCCCAAGGCCCATGGCGTCTCGACACTGACCGTGACCCTGTACCCGTTCGAATACAACCCCCAGACGACGGAGAGTTGCTTCTACAGCCGGTACACGCTCGACATCGAGACGCTCGATTCCGGCGTTCGCATCACGACTGTGCTCACAGACAAGCTGACCTATGCGATGGGTGAGCCGGTGACGGTCAAAGTCGGTCTCCGTGCCGAAGGGGCGCCCCAGGACGCCTTCGTGGACACCGTCGTCCGCCAATATGGCTCGGACGAGCTGATTGCCGGCCTGCTGCTGGACAGCCTCAGCGGCCTCAACGGTACGGCCTCCTATTCCGCCACCTGGGACAGCATTGCCGCGCCCCCGGGATTCTACTATATCGAAACCAAGATCGTGGATACCGCCGGACAGGTCCTCGCCCGGGAAACCTCCTCGTTCCGGCTGGTATCGCAACAGTAGACGAGGACCCGCGCACGTGAACTAAGTCTGCCGGCGGTGGGATGCCAGGGGGCAGGAGGGGACTTCCTCCAGCCATTCCGAGACCAGGCCTGTCGCCGGGAGAAAATGACAGCCAACGATGGGATTCGAACCCATAACCCCTGGTTTACAAAACCAGAGCTCTACCGTTGAGCTACGTTGGCGCAGGTTCCCTCTCACACTACATTGCACAGGGCAGTATTGCAAGAGAATCCGAGGTCGCATCCACTACTTCGGCCGGGACAAGCAGGAGGCCCTCCGCAAATACTACGAACAGGCCTCCGCCCTGCACAGCGGCACAGACCAAACCGCCGCCTTGCTCCCGAGCAAGCTGACCCTGGAGAACCTCTGCAACCTGTACCTCGACCACCAGCTCGGCCGGGCCAAGGCCGGCGAGATCCGCGAGCGGCAATACCACGAGCAGAAACCCCGCCTCAAGGCCTTCGCCGACTTCATCGGCCGGGACAGGCTGGTCGCCGAGGTCAAAACGATTGAGCTGCTGAACTACCGCAAGAAACGCATCGAGGACGGCCGGGCCCCAGTCACGATCAACGACGAACTGGCGATCATCAAGGCGATGTTCCACTGGGCCCAGGAGGCCGAGACCTGCCCCCGAAAAATGTGCCAGCGAGGGTTAGAGGGTATCCGTTGGAATAGGTTTGGATTTGCAGAAAGGGTACCCGGATGAAACAGAAGTACTGTCCGGAACAGATCGTGAAGGTTCTTCGGGATGCCGAAGGCAAGCTGGTCTCGGGCAAGACGGTTGAAGAAGTCTGCCGAGAGCCCGGCGGCCCTGGCCGCCTGTCGCACTATGTGCCCCACCGATGGCTCCTGTCGTGCCCGCACCACCGCCATGATCGCCGTCGGCGAGGCCTTGCCCCGCTCGATCAGATGCACATAGCGACGAAACAAGCGTTTGGCCGCACGGTCCGCCAGGTCCACTGCCCAAGCCGGCTGATCCTGGCGACGCAGCTTCAGGGCCTTGCCCACCGCGCAGCAGCGTCGCTGATCCAGGCGGCGGATTCGATTCCAGATGCCGGCGGACCGTTTATCGTGTCCTTTCGGCGCACCTGCAAAATCTGAAATTTTGAAGGCGACCCGCGAC
>CALEZT010000138.1 GCA_937927975.1 uncultured Phycisphaerales bacterium | reverse complement strand
TGAAGCCAATTCCGGTATCCTGCACGCGGAACCCAGTGATGTCGCTCAGAGCATTGTCGAATACCTGGTCTTCTGCACGCAATACCGTGATCTCGATCTGCCCGTCCTCTTGGTCGGCGTCCTCGATGGCCTGAATCGCGTTGACGACGGCTTCAAACAACGGCTGTAAGGGCTTACTGGAAGGCAACGCCACGTTCCGCACTCTTCCTGGCACGTCAATCCGCATGGTTCGTCCTCACTGCATCACGGAGTAGCATCGGAATAATCCCTACACACACAATTCTCTGTGCCGTTCGTTAGCCCTGCTTCACATGAACCAATGACACTTTGTACTGCATGCGTGACAGGTGATCCGCTGCGTTCATCAAATTGAGCTGGCTAAAGAACGGTAGTGAGAGCGGCCAATTCGTCGTCGCTTTGCAGAGAATCGCGTACACGACTTCGTAGTCGCTGGTCTTTGGCCGGTCGTTTTCGATAGACGCGGCCAACTTCGCGTTCGACTTGGCCACGAGGGTTTTGATCTCTTTGCGATACTGCTCGTCGTCCAGGAAACAGTCGGCCGAGATAACGCCCTGAGAAAACAGATGGCTCAAGGTGGCCGACCTGGTCTTGCGTTTGACGTGTATGAACTGCTTTTGCGGCGTTAGAAGGTCGCACACCTCAATTGCCGATCCCATCGCACGCGAGCATTGCTTATCGAGCAAGACATAACCGCAAGACTTCTGTACCGAGGTGTTGTAGGCTCCTTCAGAGTCGCCGGTCTTAGCGGCAGGCAGTTGTAGCGTGGCTGCCTTACTTAGTTCCTGGACTCGCTTGGCAACGGTCTTCACGAAAGACTTGTGGACCTCAAACCATTCGCCACAGGTCAGAACATAGTGAGAACCACTATGGTCTGTTTCGAAGACAAGCGTACTATAAGCAGACCAACGGAGATCGCTGTAATCCCCGTTGCCGTACCTGACGCCGACCTTTTGGTGCTTTAGACTTGCCAACGTCACTTCAGCCGTGCCGCCGAGTTCGTTTACCAGATCAGTCACTTCCAGTTCGTCATATGGGGCAGCTTTCTGAGCAGCGGAATAGACGAATTTGTCCACGTCCTGCATGTCAATTGGCTCTGGCGGAGCCATATGCATTGCGTCGAACCTATTGCCAGCCAGAGCCTTCACAAGGAGATCATCAAGAACTGCCACCCTTACGGGATCGCGTTCACGGTGAAGGTGGTCGATGAACGCGAATCCGCGTTTTTGGTACTCCTTGCTTGTGTACGCGGCCAGAAGCTCCTTGCACTTCTTCGCCAAGTCGGGCAAGACGATTGGGGTCGCAATCATCAAACCATCCGAACCTGCCAGTCTCTTGGCGAACTTCTCGTCGGTGGGCTCGCCCATTATCTGACGGAAAAGGTCTTGGGTGACGTTGACGGCAAATGAGTCGAGAGACGACGCACGGCTTGTCTGTCGCCGGGTCTGGATGGTGAGTTCCTCAAAATTCCGACAATCAACGGAACGGATTTTGCTGGGGCTGACCGTATTCAGTGCGACCCGCAGTCCAAAGTCGCGTTCGTAGGCTTCTGGATTCAGAAGGTTGCGACCGTGCCCGAAGGTGAAAGCAAACCGGCGTTTCTCGGCTTCAATCAGAAGGACGGCGGCCGTACTGGCGTTCTTCAAATCGTCGATGCTTCCGTCAAGGTGTGGCTTCACAAAGGCGAGCCATGAGGGAACATTCATTCCCTGTTTGCGCCATGCAAAGACACCCTTGAATGGCACAGCCGCAACCAATTTGACGTGCTTGAGGCTATCGAGGTCGTTGAAAATGGCCTTGTTGTCGGTCACCCCGGCTTTGATGAGCATTACCCGCAGCGTAACGATCTTCTGTTTCTTCTTCTTGGCCATGGCAACCCCTTTCAAGTGATGTGCCATCGGATGGTAAACAGGGCCTGGGTGGTGCTTGTGTGCATCAACTGTTTTTCGATCTTGCTGATGAGTTCTTCCCGTTTCTGATCGATGGCGTCTTGAGCATCGAACAGTTCGCGACGTTTCGTGTTGCGGCGACGTTCGAGTTCGCGAGACTGCTTCTGGTAGTCGAGCTTCTCCTGCAGGCTCTGGGCCAATGCCGATGTGCGGCGAAGCTCGCGAATCTGCTTGTCCAGATCCTTGATTTCGTGTTCAAGCGATAGCTTCAAGTCCTCGCTCCAGCGGTCCAGCTTAAGCACCTCCTCGTCAAAGAACTCGCCATTGCGCGTCTCAATCTGATCCAGGCGAGCCTGAATCTCGGCTTTACGGATGCTGGATAAATCGGGTGTCTCGGCGAATCGCTCTCCGAGACTTGCTGGGAGAGAGAGCATCTTGCGGCAGATCTCATCGTCGAGGACCTGGTCGTGGTCCGTGTGGGCGGCGAATAGAAGGAATTCGTCTATCTGAATAGCCTCGACCGTGAGCTTGGAGACCTCCATCCATCCTGATTGTCCCACGAGTGGTTCGAGCACGCTGATCTTGGAGGCATGGTTGGAGTAATCCAGTGTCATCTCCACAACAGGTAGATTGCGGGCCATCGCCTGCTGGATAAGCTTGAGAGCCAGGGGATGGTCCGGGCGATAGAAATGCTCATCAGCGGTCTCGGCAGCCTTCCAGTCGAGATTGTACCAGCCGGGGCGGGCCTCGGAGCCGGAATAGTAGAAACGTGGGTTGTCGGCGTCGAATTGTGCTTGGCCGTCCAATTCTACGCGGGTAAGGTCGAGCAACCAACGTTCACGGTGGGAGAGGCTCTCCAGGGTCCTGTGTTGGCTGATCTTGAGGCGAGAGCGGACATCCTCGTCGAAATGCTCCAGCAGGGTCTTGCGGGTAGCAGCAAGTCGAGCTTGGATCTTGGCGTCCAGCTCCGCCTGCAAGGCATCGAAAGCAGCTTGGATTTGGGCATTCGTTCGACATGTCTGGTAGACCTCTGCGATGCGGCGTTCGATATCGACGCCGGACTCAAGTGCTCCAAGCACTTCGTCAGAGGCCCCAAACACGCCGTCGAAGAGGCGGAACTTCTCGCTGAGCAGCTCGAAGACTCGCTGATCGGCCTGATTTCGGCGGTTCAGGAAGTTGACGACGACGACATCGTGCTTCTGGCCGTAGCGGTGACAGCGGCCGATACGTTGTTCGATTCGTTGCGGGTTCCATGGCAGGTCGAAGTTGACCACGAGCGAGCAGAATTGCAGATTGACGCCCTCGGCAGCGGCTTCGGTGGCAATCAGAATGGTTGCGTTGTCGCGGAAATGTTCGACAATGGCAGCCTTCATATCAATTGGCCGTGAACCGGTTATCCGGTCTGTGCCTTGGTGCTTGGTTAGCCACTGTTGATAGATCTCGGTATGGTGGGGATGGCTATTCGTTCCGTTAATGGTGACCGTCTGGCCGTTGTATCCGTTGGCGTTCAAGAGATCGAATAGGTATTGCTGTGTCTCACGCGATTCCGTGAAGATGACAGCCTTTCGTGACGCGCCCAGACCATGTGCCTTGGCGAAGGCAATTTGCAGGGCCGGAAGCAGTTTGTCACCCTTCGCGTTGTGAGCGATCCTGGCGGCGAGATCGGCGAAACGACGCAGGTCGTTCAGTTCACCCTTGAGTTTCTCCGGGTCCACTTCACCGCCAGCATCTTCCTCGCTGTCCTCTGCATACTCGTCGGCAAGCTCATCGACTCCTTCAATGTCCTCATCGTTGAGTAGATCCAGTTCTTCTCGGAGATTCTCCAGGCGATCAGCCAAGCGACGCAGCGTGCGGGCAATGGCAAAGGTAGACGAAGCCAGGAGTTTTCGCAGAACCATAGTGATAAGCTGTCTCTGGCTGGCAGGGAGAGCGTAGAGGATCTCTCGCTGGAGGTAGCTCGTAATTTCATCGTACAGAGCCTGTTCCTCAATGGTAGGCAGGAACTCCTGGGTAACCGGGACGCGGTTGGTGAAAGGAACGTACTCGGTTACCTGTTTTCGCAGGGTCCGCATGCACACAGGCGCAATCCGCTGCTTGAGATGAAGGTTGCGGACATCTTCATCAGGATTGTTGATGAACTGTTCACGGAAGGAGGCAGCGTCGCCGAAGATGTGTGTGTCGATGACGCTGGCCAGGCTGTAGAGTTCAAGCAGCGAATTCTGCAAGGGGGTCGCCGTCAACAGGAGCTTGGAAGCATTGCCCACGGCGTCGGTGATCTTGTGGGCCATGGTCTTGTGAGCGGCGGGGTTGTTCTGAACGCGCGTCCGACTGCGGTAGACATTCCTCAGACGGTGGGCCTCGTCAATTACGACGGCATCCCAGGGAATCCGACCGATCTCGGCAGACTTAGCGGCGGCGAAGTTGTAGGAGCAGATGACTGCCCTATCCCGATGGTCAAAAGGATTGGCCATGTCCTCCTTGAGGAGCCGGTTGAACACGCGCGAATCCAGCACCTCAGACGGCAGAAAGAACTTCTCGTCCAGTTCCTGCTGCCATTGTTTGCGAAGCATGGCGGGGACGATGATCAGTATCTTACGCCGACGCTCGGCCCACTTCTGCGACAGGACGATCCCGGCCTCGATTGTCTTGCCAAGGCCGACTTCATCGGCCAGGACCACGCCGTTGGAGAAAGGCGAACGAAGGGCGAATAGAGCAGCGTCCACTTGGTGGGGATTAAGATCGACTCTCGCGTTGGCGATGGAACGAGACAGCGCAGCAATGTCACCACCTGAACCTCTCAGGCTCAGGGCGTGGGCCCAGTACTGGCTGTGGTAGTAACTGCTCATCCCGTCAACGTCTTGCAGGACCCCTATGCATTGCACCTCGTACGCATTGTGTAGGCAACGGCCCGCTGTAAGAGCACGTCGTCTTTCTGAGTACCCCGACCACGTTTTCGGTTTCTAACGCGCCAACATGGACCATTGCCTTGGCTCTTCATAATTCGATTGAGCCCGGTGCGATGGCTTTCGTGGTTCGAGCCAGGGACGGGCCTGTATCGTCAGTCTCTCAACGGGGGTGGGCCCGAATCTGCGTGCAAGTCTCGCAAAAGCGGCCTAACCCGTTGACAACACTAATGTTAGTGCAAAAAGCACTACGAAAAGACATATGTGCTCAGAGGGGATTCTGTCGAGGTTTCCTAACCCTCTGAAATCACGGCAGTTATTGTAACCGGTTCAGCCAATATGTAAAGACCCCAGTCAGGCAGGGGGAAATCATGTGCGGTGACAGGGCGGCCAAGAAGGAAGGGGTCTGGCGGTGCAACGCTCTTCCTTGGTAGCAGAAATGACACAACCGGATCTACTTGGACCCGGTATTTCGCCTACGCTGGCCGTTTTCCGGTCCACCTAGGCCATTCTGTGTCTCTACGAAAATCCACGTGTGGGCCAAATCTGCGACTTTGTGGAGCAGAGGCAGGTTATCATGCCCAAAGGTGGCGATGTTCGTCTAAGGCAGTATGCTAAGAGAGAAGGTTGGGCGGCGCAACGGTCCAACCTTTCTTGCGTGGTATCACGCACTAACGTCGGGATTTGGCTCGATCTTTGCTCTTGTCGTGGGCTTCGCCTTCCAAGTTGCCCAGACCGTTCTGGGTCTCCACGAAAATCCACGTGTGGGCGAGATCCACGACCTTGGACAGCAGCGGCAGGTCGTCACGACCGAACGACTGGCTGGTCGCCCACGTGTCGCCGTCCTTGTAGAGGCGGCCGACCGACACGTTGTGGCGGATGCCGTTGTCCGTCTCATTGGCCCAGATGACGGCCTTGACAGATCCGAGTCGAATCTCATGTACAGGTCGGTTTGACATTGTCAAACCCTCCTTTCTTGTATGGAAGTGAGTGGTTCTTATGCTTCGGCCAGCGCCAGAAGCGACGAGCCCCTGGCGTCCGCTTCGGTGCGGTCTCCGGCGTTGACTTCCTGGCTGGCCAGACGGGTGAGCGCATCCACCACCGAGAAGATGGTGAATTTCCCCTGTCGTTGGGCGATCTTGAGGGCATGCTCGGCCACGACCTTCTGAATGCCGTGGCTACGGAGCACCTGCATCGCTTTCTCGGCTTCCTCGGCCAAGGTGGTGCTCATGGCGTTCTTGATGACCTTGGCAAAGGAGTCCCGCCGCTGGTCACGCAATTCGACCAGCCGGGCGATCATCTCCTGGATCTGCCTGAGGGCGTCATGAACGTTGGTGGTGTGCTTCCGCGTGAATTCTCGAACATCCACCGCATCCCAGACAATGTGGTTCCGGCATATCGCCTGAAACCAGAACGTCTGTATCCCAACGGTGCGACGGCCAACTTCCGAATTCCAGATGAAGAACCCGGGCGCAAAGCCCTGGCCGTCAATCTCTATAAATCCGGTAGGATCTATCAAGAAACAGAACATGTCCTGCTCCCCGCAGTAGAGTCCCGTGGCCGGGTTGGTCTCGCCGTCCGGCAGGATGTCGGGACAGGCCTGTTGCGGGGGCTGGAAGCCGACCGCGAATTCCTTCACCACGGCCAGCAAGTCCGCGTTGAAAAGGCGGGTATAGCTGGCCCGGTGAATGGATTGGACCATGTTCTCGACGCTCAGGACCTGGAACGGCTTGGAGCCGCGTGGCCACGTCTCGACGAAGACGCTCGTCGCCGTCTCAGGCGACAGGCGGTTCACCGTGTCCTTGCTGACCTGGGCCAGGGAGCACAACTGCGTGAAGCTCCAATCCGTCAGGTTCATGGTCTCATTCTGCACATTCATGCAGAGACCGCCCTGCCGGGGCTCGACCGCGAATTCGCTGGGGGCGACCCAGTTGACATTGGACCACTGTTTCATGCGTTGGCAGTGGTCCCACAGGTCCGAGAGGGACGGGAATCTCTCATCGGGATGTCGCCGGAACAATTCATCGCATGCTCGGGTAAGGGTTTGCATAGAGTACTCCTTTCTGCTTTTTACATTGGAGGATTAGGAACCTTTCATTGCGCCGCCAACCTCTGAGTCACCGTTTGACGGAGTCAACCAAGTGACTTAAGAGGCTGGGGACCATCCCTTCTACGCGAACAGACGATGAGAATGAGCGTTTCGAACACTGTTATGGGGGCTGTGCGCGGCGGTGTGACATAGAATGGCACACCGCCGCGTACAGGACTGAGTTCGCTGCCGTCTTCGGCCGTCGTCGTCGGGGTTCACCCGTGAGGCCGCCAGGCCCCCGACCCCGACGATGAGGGACGCAGACGGCTAAGTGCCTTTCCATACTGCCGGATCGGTGCCGAGTCCGAGGGGGCGTCCCCTTCGGAAGTCAGCAGGGCCGATCCGGCAACTGGGATAGCTCCTTGCCTTTCTCGGCAGTCACCGGGCCTTGGTGCACCGGTTCCCAAGTCTCTACCGAGAAAGCAAACGCCTCTACGGCAGGACATCAAGGGGCCAGATAGCCCAACTCGACCATCAGTGCCCCGTAATCCCTGAGGTAGTCCTGAGCCTTTTGGACTTGCTCTTGCTGCTCAGGAGACAGTCGCTGCAATCTGACAGGAAACGTCCAGGGGCCTCTTTCCTTGTTGGCGCGATTTGTTCCCAGCGTCAGCAGATTCTGTAGGCCTTGGGTCCCCGGCGCGAAGCAGTTCTGCTTTCTGAGCAGTTGCAGAGAGATCCCTGATTGTTCGTCACCTCGATTGGCTCGATTGGGCTGCCAGTAGCCTTTGTGGATGAAAGGACCGAGCAGGGCCTGATATTCCGGACTGTTCAATTCGGCGATGATTCGCTGGCGTTCGGTTTCGTAGCGAATGCCTTCGATCTGCCGGTCGTTGTCGACGTTCTTGAGTTCCCGTTGAGCCTGGGCGAGCCGCAGGTCATTCCTCAGGTCGTCTATAGATCGGAAGAGCACACGTCTGAACTCCAGTCACCGAATACGATCT
>CALEZT010000137.1 GCA_937927975.1 uncultured Phycisphaerales bacterium | reverse complement strand
CAGGATGATCGTGTCGGGTCGAAATGCGATCAGATACTCCTGTGGCTCGAAGTCCCCGCCTCGCAAACCGAATCGCCGGGTCATCGAACTCTCACCGACGAGGATGCGACGCCCCTCAACCGGTTCGTTTTCCGAGCGGATGGGAATCTCCACTCCCGTGATCTTCACGACATGGCATTGCAGTTCCAGGGCGGCCAGCCGTGCCGCAGGAGAAGGGCTTTCGGCAATGACGATCGAGCAAACGGGCAGGCCCTGCTCCACAAAATCGAAAGCCGCCCGGGCCATTCCCTCCTGATCGGAGATGAGCTGGACACCCGCCAACAGCGTGAGCGTAAAGAAGATTCGTTTCATAGCCTGCTATCCTTACGTTCCGTCGATTCACCCCTGGTCTATCCGCTCGTCCTCATGACGTAGTCATCTATTTCCGATATGGAACGATTGTACGCTGATCGGGATGCTTTCACAAGCACAGCCGTCGGCCACAGGCCGCGATACCGCCACGCACATGACCACCGGAGTCGGCCGGGAGGATCTCCTTGACCGAGGACGCCGCCCAGGCTACAATCAGGGTGGATGCTCGAGTTGCAGAAGTTGGTATCAGGGAGGTTCGCCATGAATGAGATACTTCCTATTCTGGCGCAGTCATTGGCCCCTGACAACGTCTGGTTCGCCCTGCTGCTGGTGGTGGTCCTGGCCTTGCTGCACAGCCTCAACTCTCTGAGGGACCGCCCGGCCGAACAGCGGCACGCGCAGCACCGCCTGCACGGAATCGGCCATAGGCTGCATGAGTTGCTGACGCACAGACATCACTAACGTCCACAGGCCCCCGCGTGTGTCTCGCTTCCTCTCCCTCATCAAAGAACGCGGGGGCTGTTCTTTCCTACCCACCGCACTTCATTCGACAATCCCAAGCAAGGTATCCCTCAGAAGGGTCCACCTGATTGGATCCCGACATGACGTGTTCCACGCCACCGATTCACGCCAAGGGGTCCGTCCTCCTCTCGGCCTCCTTTGAGACCGTATCTACCAGGACGTAGGTCAGCCCCTGCAACTGCCCCGGCTGGATGCATAGCGTCCGACCGATCGTTGCCCGCCATACGCCGCTGATCTCAGGGGACTCATGGATATGCCCATGGAAAGAGAGCCTCGGCTGCCTCGAAGTCAGGAAGTTGTACACGGCCTTGGATCCAACTTTCTCCCCGCCGCCGCAGACATCCAGGCCCAGCGTCGCCGGCGGCATGTGGATGATGTAGACTGCCTGTTCAGGGGAATCAGGCTCCGGCAACCGGGCCAGCTCCTGTTCGAGCGTAGGCAACTGCCGAGCGTATGCAGGCCAATCATCCAGTTGCAGGAAGCCGTCGGACTTCGAGAGAACCCCCCGGCCATGCTGGGGCGGGAAGATGAAGTCGGCCGTATCCATCCGGCAGCGATCCTTCAGCAGGAACGGGTAATCCGCAACCCAGTTCATGCCGATGAAATCCAAGCCGCCGAGCGAGACCTTCTGCTGGGCGACATCGTAGACGCCATCGAACAGGCAACAGGTGGCCCCAAAGAGCTCGTCCCAGCTCGCCAGGTCGTCATTGCCCAGGCAGCACAGGTACGGAATGCCCGTCTGCTCGAAATACGAGAAATGCTCCACCAGGTACCTGGTAATGAATGCCCCCTGTTCATGCAGATCGCCATCCTTCGGCAGCATGTCCCCGCCGTTGATCACGACGTCCGGACCAAGCGTCTGTGCCACTTCAATCAAACGTTCGTACCTGGCAACATTTCCGTGCAAGTCTGTCACGTAAAGGATCTGCATACCCGTCCTGTCAACCTGAGGTTGTTTCTTCGACCGCCAATCGTCATCACAGCAAGGCCACGCTCAGTGGCCCACACTACTCCGGCAAAAGCCAGACTTCAATCTGCCCGAACGTTTCTGCAAGCAGATCCAGAACGTCCTGCCGCAGAGGGCTCCCGGGAGCGATCGTGCAGGGCACCGTCCGATAGCGACGCCTGCGAATGGGATCCTCATCCTGCCGGACCTTCTCGATGAACAGTCTGACTTCCTCCTCCCTTGCCCCGGAGATCTCCACGCGATCGAAGTCGAACAGACCGCAGGAGGTCGGCCAGATCACCGT
>CALEZT010000136.1 GCA_937927975.1 uncultured Phycisphaerales bacterium | reverse complement strand
ATTCAGCCTATGGAACGATTGTACGCCGATCGGGAGGCTTTCACAAGCCCGGCCATCCGGCCACCGGGAGCGAGGGAACCGATACCCGCGGCGGATCTCCTTGACCGAGGACGCCGCCCAGGCTACAATCTTGTTGGATGCTCGATTTGCACAGGTTGGCGTCAGGGAGGTTCGATATGAATGCGGTGCTTCCTATTCTGGCCGAGCCGCTGGCCCCTGACAACGTCTGGTTCGCCCTGCTGCTGGCGGTGGTTCTGGCCTTGACGCACAGCCTCAACTCTCTGAGAGACCGCCCGGCCGAACAGCCGCACGCACGGCACCGCCTGCACGGAATCGGCCATAGGCTGCATGAGTTGCTAACGCACAGACATCACTAACGTCCACAGGCCCCCGCGTGTGTCTCGCTTCCTCTCCCTCATCAAAGAACGCGGGGGCTGTTCTTTGGTCACTGTGCCCCCTACGGAAGGTTGGCCTGCGGATGAGGATTACCCTCTTTGGGCCACTCAGCGTCGGGCACTGCAATGACTTCGCCTGACAAGACACTTGCCAAGTTGTCCCCGAGAGGATGTAATAGCCCAACGATGATTTCTGCCATGGTTGGACGGTGTCGGGGTCCTCATTTGTGAGGAGTCCATCAATATGAGCATTGTCGAGATCGCTGCCGCGTCGCCCGATGGCATCGGTCTTCCCTCATCACGCCAGCCAGACAATGTACTACAGAACAGCTCGTTCTTGGAAACACTATTGCTCTGTATGTCGGCGGATCAGCGGGCAAACCTGTTGGCCGCTTTCACCGATGGTATCATCTACACCAACCGGGTTCCATCTTGTGCCCAAACAATACCCCTAAAGCTCACACGCAAAGCCCAGAATCAACTAATGGCCATGTTCGGCCATCTGTCCGGGACTGGCCCAGACCGTGCGGGGCGAGGTCTTCATGCTGGGCGCCCGGACGCCCGAAGGCAAAGGCATCTGCTGCCAGGCTCTGGCGTCGATCAGCTCTATGAAACTGGCCTTGGCTTTGACGGAGAAGATGGCATGGGAAACCAAAGACTACTTCGACGTCACCTGCCCGCATGGGATGGTTACGTACCGGTTGTCTCGGGAAAGACATGATGCCGAACCGCACGGAACAGCATAACGACGCCCGGAGTATCGTCGAAGTTCGAGAAGACTTGTGCGAAGCGATGAAGACCTCATGCTGGCCGTGGGAGAGGGTGACCTGAAAGCCTTCGAGGAGTTGGTCCATCGACATCAGGTCTGGGCATGGGGCGTCGCATACCGCTTCCTGGGACACAGGCAGGAGTCCGAAGACGTGGTGCAGGATGCGTTTCTCAGACTCCTGGAAGCCGCCAGCCGCTACCGGCCGACCAGTACACTCAAGACGTATCTCTACCAGATCATCACCCGCCTGTGCCTGGATCGGGCAAGGAAGAAACAGCCTCGATATCTGGACGTGGTGCCGGAAGCGCCGGCTTCCACACTGGACGCCTCCGGCGCGATGGAGAAGGCCCAGCAGGCAGACGCCGTGCGTGCCGCTTTGGATGCCCTGGCGCCCCCGCAGCGGATGGCCGTCCTGCTGCGATACTACGAGAACCTGAGCTATCAGGAGATCGCTTCGGCCCTGGAGACGACCCCCAAGGCCGTCGAACGCCTGTTGGCCCGGGGCCGGGATCGCCTCCAGGCGATCTTGAGGACTTCGGAAGATCTCTGACTCATCCGTGCTCAGGCGATGGGGCAAGCCGTTAGAACATGCACCGACCGAAGCCGCCGCACCGGCCGCGTCCGCAGCCGCGCCCCCCACCGTATCCCCAGCCGCGCCGGGGGAATCCCTGATTCGGACTGCTTTGCAGGTGGCTTTGCCGGGACCAGAAGGGGCGGAGACTGGAATCACGCAGTTGAATCGCCTTGTCGGTTCCCAGCCGCAAGGTGCTCACCACGTACTGATTCTCGGGCATTTGGGGTGTGCGGAAGACAACCGCCCCAATCGCCCGGCCCGGCTGGAGGGATTCTGTAAGGGCAGCTACGGCATAGGCCGGTCCCAAATGCAGGTTGTACTGCTGGCCGTCGGTTCCCTTTACGATGAGATGTGTCCCGACGACGGCATGGCCGGTTGTCTTGGCGCAGGGATGCGTCTCGACCGACACAATCGTTCCAGACAGCTCGATAGGTGACGGTTTCAGCCCCTGCCGGGCGACACCGATTCGGTCGCCCATCCCTTTCTGCGCGTAGACAGTGGTCGAAACCAGCAGCGGCATGCAGACCACCCCCAGAAGGTATCTCGGCCACCTCTGGCACCGTCTTGTTGGCCGCCGCATGATCTGTGGTGTCATCATGGCTGTGCCTTTCAATTGAAACCAGGTTGCGGCCTCGTCGGAGGCCTTTGAGATGATTGTGGGAGGAACGCCCTGGCAGGTTACTCCGGGAAATGAGACGAGGGAGGTTTTTCTTGATGGTGGGCGGGGGTCTTTCGCTTTCGAGTCGTTTGACTGTACAGAAAGGACATTTGCATGTTCTCGTGTTTGGGAATTCGAAGACAATTGAGTGCTTACCTCGATGGCGAGTTGTCTCTGAAACGCCGGACAGCGGTGGAGCGTCATCTCGTGCGGTGCAGGTCCTGCCACGCTGCTCTGGAGAGTCTCCGGCGGCTTGAGCGATCCCTGCAAGTCATAGAAGTCCCGCCCGTTGGGCCTGACTTAACTTGGCGAATCATGACCGAGGCGCGGAAACGCCGGGATGCCCACGGGGAACCGAGTGTAATCTCCCTCCACAGGGGATCATCCGCCTCCCGGACGTGGGTTTTCAGAGGGGCTGCTGCCGCGATGTTGGTCTTCGGCTTAGCCGTCGGCTCGTACATGGGCTGGTCGGCGAAACGTTCGACCTCGCAGGTCATGACCGCCCAGACCGACCGATTGGATGCGTACAAGCTGGACTATCTGGGCGACGCACCGGATGGATCGTTGGCGAGCAGCTATCTGGCTCTGGCGTCCCATCCTGAAGGATTCTGATTATGGCCAGAAAATACGCATTTCTGCTGATCGTGCTTTCCGTGGCGTTGAACATCGGGTTCGCGGGCGTCTGGGCGGCACAGACGGTGGCGGGACATTGGTCTATCCGGGAGGGCCAGCATCAGAAGAATGACAACGGAGCCATCTGGTGCCCGCTGTACCGCCGACTGAACGTGACGGAGGAGCAATGGCGGCTGTTGGAGCCGCGTCTGACCGAGTTCCAGCATGCCTCACGGAGTATCTACGAGGAGATGCAGCGTAGGCGTGCGGAACTGATCGATCTGGTCGCCGCTGTCAAAACGGATCGCGAGGCCATCGCCGCCAAGCAAGAGGAGATTCGCGCCGGCCAGCGCCGGATGCAGGAACTCGTCGTCGGCAAACTGTTGGCCGAGAAGGAAGTTCTGACGGTCGAGCAGCAGGAAAGGTTATTTGACATGATTCGCCGGCACAGCGGGTGCATGGGACCTGCCCGGATGCGCGGCGATCTTGGAGAATCGAGTCAGACGCCCATGATGCCATAGGAGAATTGTGAGAAGGATACACACCCTTTTCGCCGTGCTGATGCTGGGGGGCTGCACCGCAGCGCCTCCCGCCGATCCCGGTCTGGCCGTGGCTGTTCCAGGATCCGAGATTGCGGCTCCACGTGGGGACTCGCCTCCTGTGCTACGGCCGCAAGGCCCGCTGACGCTGGCGGACGCGATTGCCATGGCGCTGGCCAGTAACCCTGATGTTGCCGCAGCCGACTGGGATCATCGTGCCACGCAGGCCCGTCATGACTTTGCCCGGGGAGCACGACTGCCCCGGCTCAGTGCGGTTGGCAGCTACGTGCACCACCTCGATGAGCAGAGGCTGCTTCCCGTGCGCCAGCCGGGCGACCCTGCGATCTTAAGCCGTGATATCGTTTCCGGCGATCTCGTGCTGACGATGCCGATTTTCGCCGGTGGCCGGCTGGTCAACCAAATCGAGGCCGCCGAGTTGTTGCAGCAGGCCGCCGGCCATCGCCTGGCCCGCAGCCGCGAGGAGTTGGTCTTCAACGTCTCCAGCGTCTTCTTAAGCATTCTGGCCCAACGACAGGTGATCGAGTCGCTCGAATTCTCCGGTCGAGCCCTGCAACAGCACCTCGATCGCGTGGACGCCCTGATTGCCACGCAGAAGGCGGCCCGGGTGGATCGACTGCGTACTGAGGTCCGCCTGGCGGATGTGCAACAGCGACTGGTGCGGGAGAGGAACGTCATGGCCATCCAGCACCGGGCTCTGGTCTCTCTGCTCGGTTCAGAGGGTCAGAGCGAAGCTCTGTCGATTGAGGGAGACCTGGAGTCGAAAGAGAGGGTGTCGGTTCCGCAGCTTGAGACGGCCCTGGAAATGGCCTGGTCGGGTCGTGACGATTACCTGGCCGCCCGGTCGGCGCTGGAGGCGCAGGCCCGCAACGTGGAAGTGGCACGGGCCGGGCATTCGCCCACGGTCTTCGTGCAGGGCTCCTATGGCGGCCGATGGGCCGTTGGAGATACCACGGGCGCCGGCGAGGAACTGGACGACATCGGTCGAATCGGGCTGGGAGCCGAGATACCACTCTATGAAGGCGGGCAGGTCAATGCTCAAGTTCAGGAGCAACGGGCGCACTTGGCCGCCGCACGGGAACGGCTCCGCAAGCTCGAACTCCAGATCCGTCTGGATATCGAAACGGCCTTGCTCAACGTGCGGTCCGCGCAGGAGCGCATCGCGGCGATTCAGACCTCCGTGGCGCAGGCCCAGGAGAGTCTTCGGATCGAACGCGAGAAATACGATGTTGGCCGAGGCGCAATTGTTGATGTCCTCGATGCGCAGTCTGCCTTGCTGGAATCGCAAACCAACTACTACCGGGCCCTGGCGGACTACCACGTTGCGACGGCCCAGATGAAACTGGCGATGGGTGAACAATGAACCAGATGAATAAACGAAATCGTTCCCTCGTTATGGCGACCAGTCTTGCTCTGCTGCTCGGGAGTCTGAGCCTTACAGGCTGCGAGGGCAAGACAGATGGGAAAGAGCCCCAGGCTCCCCAGAGGATCCCCACCGTGGCCGTCGAGGCTGTTCGCAGAGAACCGATCTTGCGGCTGTTGGAACTGACGGGCGAGACGGTCGCCGTGGAGTCCGTGGTCATCGCCGGCACCGTGGAAGGGCCGATCAGCTACTGCCCGTGGCGCGAGGGCGACTGTATCGAGCAGGCGGGCCACAAGCTCATCGAGATCACTCGCGATCTGTACCGAGCTGAGGTGAGCGCCGCCGAGGCGGCGGTCGAAGTGGCCAAGGCGAAGCTGACAGACCTCCAGGCGGGGACGCGGCCGGAGGAGATCGCCAAGGCTCAGGAGACTGTACGACAACTGGAGGATGCGGCGGCCTTCGCCAAGGCCGACTATGACCGGACGGCCAAGCTGGTCGAGAGCGGCTCGCTGCCGGGCGAGGCCCTGGAGAAGTCCCGCGTGGAGCACACAAGCCAGCAGACCGGACTCGCCGCAGCCAGGCGCCACCTGGAGATGCTGGAGGCCGGCTACACCCGGACGGCCATCGCCGTGCAGGAAGCTGCGGTCAAAGAGGCCACTGCCAAGTTGGACTTGGCCAAGGCCCGGCTGAACGAATGCATCATCTCGGCCCCGTTCTCCGGAACGATCACCCGCGTCCACGTCCGCGCGGGAGACATGGCGGCGGCCAAGGCCCCGCTATTGGAGATGGCGGACCTGTCTTCGTTGGTCATCCGTGTGGCGGTGCCCGAGGTCCACGCTTCGACGGTGCGTGAGGGGACGACCGCCCGGGTGATGTTGGATTCCTTCCCGGCACAGACGTTCGCCGCCCGGGTGGCGCGGGCCTATCCCGAACTCGATCGCAGAATGCGCACGCGAACGGTTGAACTCGTGCTGGATGAGCCAGCCAAGCTGATGCCCGGCATGTTCGCGAGGGTTCGTTTGATTCTGGATTCGGTCGAGGACGCGCTCACGATTCCGCAGCAGGCCGTCCTTATGACCCCGGCAGGCGAACAGGTGGCCTTTGTGGTGGTCGACGGAAAGGCCGTGCAGCGCAAGGTGAAAGTGGGCATCGAGCAGGCCGGTCGGGTGCAGGTGCTCGGAGGGCTGGAGCCGGGGGAGAAGGTCGTGGTCACGGGACAGGAGAGGCTCAAGGACGGCATGGAAGTCCGGGTGCCCGAACCAGGGAAGATGGCGGGCCAGGGCGGACCGGGCACCCGTGGCGAGGGCGTCTCGCCCTTGCGTCCCGCGGGCATCCTGCCCGCGAATCGAGGGCAAGATGCCCTTGGCACGAAGGAACAAGGGGGGGACGCCCTCGCCACGCAGGAGGGCAAGCGATGAAGCTGACGCACTACGCGGTTCATCGCCGGCTGGCCACCAGCGCGATTGTCGTCGCTCTGGCGGTGCTGGGGCTCTATGGCCTGTGGCGGCTACCGGTGGACTTTCTGCCCAGCATCACCTACCCGATGATCAAGGTGCACATCTGGTGGCGCGGGGCGACGCCGGAGGAGATTGAAAAGAGCATTGCCGACCCCATCGAGCGGCAGATGGCCACGGTGGACGATCTGGACTACCTCGAATCCTCGTCCATCGAGGGCATGTACACCCTCCAGGTCAACTTCAAGTACGGCGTGGATGTGGACGTGGCCTACCAGGACGCGCTGGCGGCCATGGCCCGCGTGGCGCGGGAACTGCCCAAGGACATGGAGCCGCCGGTGGTCATCAAGGCCGATCCGTCGCAGCTTCCGGTCGTGCAGATGACAGTCCGGAGCGACCAGTGGAACCTGGTCAAGCTGCGAACGTGGGTGGATGAATGGCTCCAGGATCAACTGCTGGCCGTGCCGGGCGTGGCGGGCACCGAGATCGTGGGCGGACTCAAACGGGAGATCCGCGTACACCTGGACCCGCTGGCTCTGGAGAAGCACGGTCTGACGTTGCCCGGCGTCTTGAATCGCCTGCGGCAGGAGAACATCGAACAATTCGGCGGCCGGGTAACCACCGGCCCGAAGGAGATCATCGCCCGCACGATGGGCGAGTATCGCAGCCTCGATGAGATTCGCGACATCGCCCTGGCCCGCAGCGGCGAGGCCAAGCTATACCTCTGCGACGTGGCCCAGGTGGAAGATGCCAGCGAAGAAGTCCGCATCATCACGCGATTGGACGGCAACGCCTGCGTCAAGCTCAGCGTGCTCAAACAGGCCAACGCCAACACGGTAGCGGTCGCCGAGGCGGTCAACCGGCGGATTGAGGAGTTGGGGCCGGCCCTGCCGCAGGGCATCCGTCTGGGCATGGTGGAGAACCAGGCCGACTACGTCAACGCGGCGCTCACTGGGGTACAGAAGGCTGCTATCGAGGCGGCCGTGCTGCTGATCCTGATCGTCTATCTGTTCCTGGGTTCATGGAAGCAGGTGCTGGTGATGGCGTTGGCCCTGCCCATCACGCTGATCCTGAACTTCGGCCTGATGAAGATGGCGGGCTTCTCGCTCAACATCTTCTCCTTGGGCGGACTGGTCATCGCCATCGGCGTGCTGCTGGACAATTCCATCGTCGTCATCGAGGGCATCACCCGGCGGCGCCACGAGCGGCCGGAGGAGCCGACTGATGCGGTGGCCGTAGGGGCCACGTCGGAGATCGGCCCCGCCCTCGTGGCCGGAACGCTGTCCTTCCTGGCGCTGTTCGTGCCGTTTCTGCTGGTGCCGGGTCTGACGACCCTGCTTTTTCGCGAGTTGATCCTGGTTATCGCGGGGATCGTTATCATAAGTTTGGTCGTGGCGGTTTCCGTTACGCCCATGATCGCCGCGACGATCCTGGGCCCGCGTCCCTTCGGACAGCGCAAGGCGACTCGATTCGAGCGGTTCTTCGATCGCGTTACCGATGGTTATGCCTGGACGCTCAAGTGGATTCTTCGAGGCCGCTGGATCGTGATGCCGCTGTTTGCCGCCATCCTCGTGGCCGGCGGACTCCTGATGGGAAGGCTCGGCGGCGAGTTCCTGCCGCAGATGGACGATGGCCGAGTCATGGTCAAGGTCAAGCTCCCCACCGGCGCAGCGCTGGCTGAGACCAACAGTATCCTGCGCCGGATCGAACAGCAGATCGCCAGCGATGAGCGGATCGTCAGCGCCTTTACGCTGGTAGGCGGCAAGGTCTGGGGCCTCTACACCTACGAGATCGCCAACGAGGGACAGATCGACATCCAACTCGTCCCCCGCAGCCGGCGAGACCTTACCACCAAGCAGTATATCGAGTACCTGCGGCCCATCGTCGGCAAGATCCCGGTGCCCGGCGGCAACGCGATGGTCATGCAAATGCCGATCAAAGGCATTCGCAAGCTCGGCGAGGCCGACATCGAGGTCAAGATCAAGGGACCCGATATGGAGACTCTTTATGAGCAGGCCCGCCAGACTGCCATGACGATGAACGAGTTGGCCCACTTCACCAACGTCTACGTTTCGATGGACATGACCAAGCCGGAATACCAGGTGCGGATCGACCGGCCCCGGGCGGCGGAACTGGGCGTGTCCATCAGCGATATCGCCGAGACGATGCGGTCGCTGATCACCGGCACGGTGGCCACGCGCTACCGCGAGGGCGACGAGTACTACAACATCCGCGTGATGATCCCGGAGAGCAGGATCACCTGTCGACAGGACGTCGAAAATCTGCCACTGAACTGTGCTCAGGGCGGATACCTGCGAATTCGGGACGTGGCCGAGGTGACATCGGCCGTCGGCCCCGTGGAGATCGTTCGCGAGGATCAGATCAAGCAGGTCATCGTGCGCGGCGATGCCGCCGGCGCCAGCGTCGGCACGGCCTTGGCGGAACTCCAGGACGCGCTGGCCCGCAAGGATCGCCCGGCGGGTTACGAACTGGCCTACGGCGGGCAGGTCCAGGCGATGACGGATATGAAGCAGACGATCGTGGGCGTCCTGGCCTTCGCGGTGTTCTTCTCCTTCATCGTGCTGGCGGTGCAGTTCAACAGTCTCAAGCTGCCGGCCCTGATCCTGAGCAGCGTACCCGTGTGCCTGACGGGCCTGGTGTTCATCATGTTCGCCTCAGGCCTGCCGTTGGGGGCAACCGTGATCATCGGGGTCCTGGTCGTCGTGGCGGCTACGGTGAACGATGGCGTCTTGCTGCTGACCTTCGCCGGGGAGCTTCAGGCGAGCGAGAACTTGTCACCATTCGATGCCGTCTTGAAGGCCGCCAGGATCCGCCTGCGGCCGCGGGTGATGACGACGGTCACCACGCTCGTCGGTTTCATCCCGCTGGCTCTGGCCCTGGAAGAAGGCGGCGACATGCTCCAGCCGATGGCCGCCGGCGCAATCGGCGGATTGGGAATGGAGATCGTTGTGGCCCTGTTCCTGATGCCGTGCCTGTACGTACTCTTCACCCGCGCCCGCGTCGAACCAGTACGTGCTCCCAGTTGACATTATCACGGAATCCGATTACGGTCCAACTCGCTTGGACTGTTTATGCGCCTGGTTCGCCTGACGCCGCCCGGCACAACAGACTTCAATCGGTCGACAAAAAAGGTACGCTACATGAAGAAAGTCGGAATCATCCGCTGCCAACAGACGGAAGATATCTGTCCTGGAACGATGGATTTCAAGGTTGCATCGCAGGGTAAACTGGCGTTCGAGGAAACCGGACCCGTCGAGGTTACCGGGTTCGTCAGTTGCGGCGGATGTCCGGGCAAGCGCGCAATTGCCAGGGCTAAGATCATGGTTGAGCGAGGTGCAACGGCGATCGTCTTCGCCTCGTGCATCTCCAGAGGCAATCCGATTAGTTTTCCCTGCCCGCACTACGCCAATATGAGGGATGCCGTGGCCAAGGCCGTCGGTCCCGAGATTCGGATTATCGAGTATACGCACTGACCGACGTTGGTGGTCGCATGGATTTCGAGTCGCACAAAGAAACAGACATCATTCTCGACAGCATTGCCGATGGCGTGTTCACGGTCGATCAGGACTGGCGGATCACGTCCTTCAATCGTGCGGCCGAGCAGATCACGGGTGTGTCTCGAGCGGACGCCATTGGGCGGGCCTGCAGAGAGGTCTTGAAGGCCGATGTCTGCGAGGGTGGCTGTGCGCTCCGCGAGACGATGGAGACAGGGCATACGATCATCAGCAAACCCGTCGATATCATCGACGCGCGCGGCCGGCGCAAACCCATCACCATCTCCACCGCTTTGCTCAAGGACGAGAAAGGGCAGGTTGTCGGCGGGGTCGAGACCTTCCGCGATATGACGCTCGTGGAGGAACTCCGAAAACAGGTTCTGAAGCAGTACTCCTGCGAGGACATCATCAGCCGCAGCCCCAAGGTCCAGCAGCTCTTTGATGTGCTGCCCCGGGTGGCCGAGAGCGACTGCACCGTGCTGATCGAGGGGGAGACCGGCACGGGCAAGGAACTGTTCGCCCGCGCGGTGCACAGTCTGGGCCGGCGAAAGAACGAGCCTTTCATCGCGGTCAACTGCGGCGCTTTGCCGGACACTCTGCTGGAATCGGAGTTGTTCGGCTACAAAGCGGGAGCGTTCACCGATGCCAAGAAAGACAAGCCCGGCCGGTTTGCGCTCGCCCAGGGCGGGACCATCTTCCTGGATGAGATCGGCGATGTTTCTCCGGCGGTACAGGTTCGCCTGCTGCGGGTCTTGCAGGAGAAGACATATGAGCCAGTCGGAGGCGTCGCCAGTGTGAAGACGGATGCCCGCGTGATTACCGCCACGAATAAACAGCTCCAGGAACTCGTGGATAAGGGGATCTTCCGAAAAGATCTGTTTTACCGCATCAACGTGGTCCGATTTCACCTGCCGCCGCTGCGGGAGCGGCGAGAGGACATCCCGTTGCTGGTGGACCATTTCATCCAGCGATTCAATTCGCGGTACGGCAAAGACATCTGCTGCGTCAGCAACGAGGTGATGGCCGGATTGATGAGCTACGGCTTTCCAGGCAACATCCGTGAGCTGGAGAATGTGATCGAGCACAGTTTCGTACTCTGTCAGGGCCGGGTGATCGAGAAGAAGGACCTGCCCGAAGTGTTCCGAGCAGGCGGAACCGCGAGCGGTGGAGGGAGTGGCGAGTTCCGGACGCTCAAGCAGATGGAAGCATTGATGATCGAGCAGGCCCTGCGACGCCACGATGGCAACCGGGCTGCGGCGGCCCGCGACCTCGATATTGACCCCAGCACTCTATTCCGCAAGCTCAAGACCCTGGGACTGAATCTGTAGTCCGTTGCGAAATGCAACGACTGCAGGTGCTCATTCCTTGCGTTCTGCAATTCTCGACAGCCGCTTTCGGTGATGTCTATCGCTCTTTCTTCACTCATAACCCCTTTCGAATACTAGCTTATCAGCTTCTTGTACGTCGCGGCGATCCTTCTGGCATGGCTCTTGCAAGGGGATTGCCAGGTGATTTTATGAAAGTGGCCATACCTATTTGGGAAGACCGCGTTTCGAGCGTGCTGGACTTCTCGCAGCGATTGCTCGTTGTAGAGGAGAACGAGGCCGGCGAAGTGAGTCGGTCCGAGATCACACTCCGTGACCAGAGCCCTTTCGTGCGACTGGCCAAACTGCGGGAACTCGGGGTGAACGTCCTGATCTGTGGTGCGGTTTCGCAGCCTCTGGCTTCCGCTTCTGCGGCTCAGGGCATCCGGTTGCTGCCCTACGTGACAGGCGAAGTGGAGGATGTGCTGAGAGCCTATCGCGACGGCCGGCTGAACCTGCGGGAGTTCAGGTTGCCGGGATGGTGGCCCGGCGCTCGCAGGGGTTTCGGTCGTCGCTGTTGCCAACGCCGGGGGCGGCGAGGGACGTCGCCGCGGACAAATGGTCTGGACATCAATGGCATGAATAGAAGTGACGCGGACGGCGTTTGAAAGGAACGGGCATGAAAGTAGCAGTCACGGCGCAAGGGCAGGAGCTTGCCAGCATGATCGATCTGAGGTTCGGTCGGGCCAGGTGGATTCTCGTTGTGGACACGGAGACCGGAGAGTATCAGGCGCATGACAACACCGTGCACTTGAATGCGTCCCAGGGGGCGGGCATCCAGACGGGGCAGAACGTTGCCAACCTCGGCGTGGAAGCCGTGATTACGGGCCACGTCGGGCCCAATGCCTTTCGGGTGCTCAATGCGGCCAACATCAAGGTCTTTCTGACCGCTCAACAGACGGCGGGACAGGCGGTAGCCGCGTTCAAAGATGGCCGACTCCAGGATGTACAACAGGCTAACGTCGAAGGTCATTGGGTGTAATTGCCTTCACAGAAACATGAGGGTCGCTTGTTCGGCGATGCTCTTACGGACAGGTTCTCATGCGTGTTTATCTTGACTGTTTTCCATGCTTCTTGCGACAGACGCTGGCTGCGGCACGATTCGTGACCGATGACGAGGCGACTCACGCCCAAGTCGTGGACCAGGTGCTCGGATTGCTGCGTGGTACGAATGCTCGTCAAACGCCGCCGGCGATCGGACAGCAGATTCACCGTCTGATCCGACAGACGACGGGAAATCCTGACCCTTACCGACAGAAGAAGCAAAGCTCGAATCGACTCGCTTTGAGGCTGTATCCGCAGTTGAAAGATGAGATCCGGGGCTCGGCGACTCCGCTCGAAACAGCCGTACGCCTGGCGATTGCCGGCAATGTCATAGACTTCGGCATTTGCCATTCTCTTGATGCGGTGGCTTTGCCGGAAGCGATCGAGAATGCCTTGGCAGACGAATGGAATGCCGACCTTCTCGATGAGTTTGCTCAGGCGGTGAATGACGCTCGCGACATCCTATTCATCGGGGATAATGCCGGGGAGATCGTATTTGATCGACTCCTGATCGAGGAATTGCCGCATGAGAAGATGACCTATGTGGTCAAGGGGTCGCCTGTCATCAATGATGCGACGAGAGAAGACGCTGAGGTGGCCGGTCTGACCAACCTTGTGGAGATCATTGACAACGGTTCCGATGCGCCCGGCACGATTCTGGACGATTGTTCGGTCGAGTTCCGCCGTCGCTTCGAGCAAAGCGACCTGATCGTGGCCAAGGGGCAGGCCAACTATGAGTCCTTGAGCGGGATCGAGAAGGACATGTTCTTTGTCCTCAAGGCCAAGTGTCCGGTGCTTGCGGCAGACCTCGGTTGCGACATCGCACAAATGATTCTACGAAGGAGCCATATGACTGGCCGCGTCGTTCCTCGCGGCAGGAAGGAGCAGACCGATGCCAGGCTTTGATGGGACAGGTCCGCAGGGAAGAGGCCCGATGACGGGACGGGCCCGCGGCTACTGCGTCCTGCGGGAATCGAATAATGAACCGATCCATATACAAGGTTTCGCGGGTGTGCAGGGCACACCTGTCGATGTCGAGATTCCAGAAGGAAAGGAGGTGGTTGACATGCCGCTGCAAAATCGCGTTGGGCCGATGATCTCTCGGCCGATGGTCGGCCGCCCAGTTGTATACCCCGGGTGGGGAAACGCCAATCCGCTCCTGATGGGGACGGTGCCGCCGCTCGGATTGTGCCAGGCGGCGCCGGACACGTACCGCCGGTGCTGGTGGGGCAGCGGATTCTGGTGGGCTCCATTCGGGCGGAGGTTCGGTCCCGGCCGGGGCTGGGGATGCGGTCGAGGGCGTTTCGGATGTCGATGGTGATGGCGGTACATTGATCCAAGGAGTTGCATCATGCCCAGAGGAGATGGAACAGGCCCTACAGGACAAGGGCCGGCAACAGGACGCGGTTTGGGACGCGGCACAGGCGCCGGCCGGATGGGCGGTCCGTTTGCCGCCGGTCCCGGCGGGTATTGTGTTTGTCCGAGTTGTGGGCATAGGGTATCCCACGTGGCGGGCCAGCCGTGCAATCAGCAAAGCTGTCCCCAGTGCGGCAGCCCTATGACAAGAGGTTGATCCCTTCAGAGAAAGGAGATGCGTTATGCCAGGTGGAGACGGAACAGGTCCGATCGGCATGGGACCGATGACAGGTCGAGGGGCGGGGTATTGCGCCGGGTATCCGACGCCGGGCTATATGGCCGGCGGCGGCAGAGGATTCGGGGGCCGGGGTCGAGGCGGCGGCTGGGGCCGACGAAACGGGTTCCGTGCGACGGGTCTGCCGTTTTGGGCCAGGTTCGGCGGGTACACGCCGCTACAGCAGCAACCCAACCACGAACTGGCCAAGCAAGCGCTCCAAGGCCGGGCGGATATGCTGCAATCCGAACTGGACTCGATCAATAAGCGAATCCGTGAAATCGAAACCACCGACGAGGTGAAGTAGAAGGGATGCCTGCCCTTCCGACGCCAGCCCAACCGATCTGGAAGGTCGTCGTGGCTGGGGTCTGTAGACAGTTGCGATTGCACTACAAACATGGGAGCAAGGAAGATGAACCAGTGGACCACTCACCCGGTCGAGTATGAAAACCTCCTGGAGCAACTTCGTCGGATGGCGGAAAGCAGTGGCTACACCCTCAATCCGGATCACGAGAGGGTCGAGAAGGTGGTGGGTTTGATGACGGAGAACGTTGGATGAAAATCGCGGTGGCAAGCGGCAAAGGGGGAACTGGCAAGACGACCATCGCCACGAACCTAGCCGTATCATTGGCTCGGGCAGGCCAGGCGGTTCAGTACCTCGATTGCGACGTGGAAGAGCCGAACGGACACATATTTCTGAAGCCTCATATCGATTGCGTGGAAGAGGTGACCGTGGGCGTGCCCGAAGTCGATGAGGCCAAGTGCACCGGATGCGGCCGCTGCGGACAGCTTTGCCAGTACAGCGCGATCCTATGCATCCAGAAACACGTCATGACCTTCGAACAGCTATGTCACTCCTGCGGCGGATGCATGGCGATCTGCCCGGAATCCGCCATCACGGAAAAACAGCGAAGGATCGGAGTCGCCGAGTACGGCGCCGGCAATGGCGTGGTCTTCGGGCATGGAAGACTGGACATCGGCGCGATCCAGACCCCAGCGTTGATTCGCCACGTTAAGCGTCATGCGAAGGACGACGCCATCGTGATCCTGGACGCTCCGCCCGGGACCTCCTGTCCGGTCATCGAGGCCGTCAAGGGCGTGGACTTCGTCCTGCTCGTGACGGAGCCGACGCCATTCGGTTTGAACGACCTCGAACTGGCGGTCGGGATGATCAGGGCTTTGGGATTGCCGTTCGCCGTCATCATCAATCGCTGCGACATGGGGGACAACGCCGTCGCTCAATACTGCCGACGCGAAGGAATCGACGTCGCCATGGAGATCCCGAACCAGCGGAAGATCGCCGAGGCGTACTCCCGCGGGCGAATGATGGTCGACGTTGCCCCGGAGTACGCCGGTCAGTTCCGCGGGCTTTACCACCGCATTTGCGGGAGGGCTGCGGTTCGATGAAAGACGACCCGGACTTCATGGAGCAAATCAATCACAGTCTGGCGGCGGAAAAGGCGGCGGATCGTGTCATCACATTCTGATAGAGGAATGACAGGTAGTGCGAATGGAATTGGATGCAACGGGTGATGGGCATGCCTGTGTACGTGTACAGATCGAGCAGGAGAGAATGCGATCAGCCTGCCCTTGCGTTGGCGATGAGGATCGAGATCGAATCGTATCGGGCCGATGCCGAGGGGCAGGTCCGGAAAGACGCCGAGGGCCTGCGATTCGTCGAAGTCGCCGTTCATGCCACGGCGACCGTGAAGTATCCGAACGTGGCGGCGACGATCTGTGACTTGGCCCAAGTGGCGGAGAAACACTGCCTCGTGTCCCGCTCGGTGTCCTGTCCGGTTCACTACCATTTGAGTGTTGAGATCAGTGAGGAATAGGATTCCATGAAGGAACTGGTAGTCATCAGCGGCAAGGGAGGAACGGGCAAGACGAGCATCACCGCGGCGTTCGCTGCACTGGCGCAGGGCGCCGTTCTGGCGGACTGCGACGTGGACGCGGCGGACCTGCACATTGTGCTTTCACCCAGTGTGAAACAGACATCCGACTTCTCCGGCGGCAGGCAGGCAGCGATCGATCCGGCCAAGTGCATTGGCTGCGGCCGGTGCGCCGCGATATGCCGGTTTGAGGCGATTCACCTGGATGGGCCCGGCAACGGCGTGATTCAGAAGACCTACGCCGTCGATCCGGTCGCCTGCGAGGGGTGCAAGGTGTGTGTGGAATTCTGCCCCGTCAAGGCCATCGGGTTCCACGACGCCATCAACGGGCGGTGGTTCGTTTCGGATACACGATTCGGGCCGATGATCCACGCGAGACTGGGGATCGCCGAGGAAAATAGCGGTAAGCTCGTGACCCTGATTCGTCGAAAGGCCAAGGAGATCGCGGAAGAACGGAAGCTCGATCTGGTGATCGTCGATGGCTCGCCGGGAATCGGGTGCCCGGTGATCGCCTCGATCACAGGGGCCGATCTGGTGCTGGTCGTGACCGAGCCGACCCTGTCCGGACGGCACGATCTGGCGCGCGTGGCCGATCTGGCCGCCAACTTCGGCATAAAGACGTTGCTGTGCATCAACAAGGCGGACATCAATCCCCAGATGACGGCCCAGATCAGTGAAGAAGCCCGCAGACGGGGGATCACGGTGGTGGGTGAAATCCCCTATGATGACGCCTTCACCAAAGCGCAGATCATGAAGGCAACGGTTCCGGAGTATACGGGCGGGGCGATTACCGAGCGAATCAAGGCCCTGTGGCGGCAGGTGACCTATGCGTTGGCTTGACACTACAGGATTGCGGTGATTGAGCCAGTGAGATTTCAGTCTGCAGAAAGGACGAATGGTGTATGGCGGGCATGGCCCAACAAAACGAAGAATACCAAAGACAAATGGAGGCCGAGCAGGCCCAGGTTCGCGGCCGGATGGCGCGGATCCAGCACAAGATCGTGGTCCTCTCCGGCAAAGGCGGTGTCGGCAAGAGCACCGTCGCGGTGAATCTGGCGATCTCGCTGTCACAGGCCGGCAAGCGAACCGGGCTGCTGGACGTCGACATCCACGGTCCCAGTGTGCCGACGATCCTGAACCTCAAGGGCCAGATGGCTCATTCCGCGATAAATGCGATTCTACCCATCGAGGTGGGGGCGAATCTCAAGGTCATGTCGATCGCGTTCTTCCTGGCGTCCCAGGACGACGCGGTGATCTGGCGGGGTCCGATGAAGTACCAGATGATCAAGCAGTTTCTCAAGGATGTGGAATGGGGCGAACTTGACTACCTGATCATCGACTGTCCGCCGGGAACGGGAGATGAGCCGCTGTCGATCGTCCAGCTTCTGGAGAACGCCGACGGCGCGGTGGTCGTGACCACCCCACAGGAGGTGTCGCTGTCCGACGTTCGCAAGAGCATCACCTTCTGTCGCAGTCTCCATCTCCCCGTGCTCGGCGTGCTGGAGAACATGAGCGGATTCGTGTGCCCGAAGTGCGGCGAAGTGACCAATATCTTCAAATCAGGCGGCGGCGAAAACATGGCTTTGGAAATGAACGTGCCGTTCCTGGGACGCATTCCGATCGACCCGCAGATCGTCGAAGCATGCGACTCGGGACAGCCCTACGTGGACAAGTACCGCCAGAGCCAGGCGGCGAAAGCCTTCAACGAGGCCGTTACGCGTCTCGTCGGTTCGAATGGTCAAAGACAAGTGACAGAGAAGGAGACCCCTACCATGCGTATCGCGATTCCCATCGCACAGGGCCAATTGTGTCAACACTTCGGACATTGCGACGAGTTCGCCATCGTGGATGTGAATTCGCAGGAGAAATCCATCTCGGGGGTTTTCACAGAAGCTGCTCCTGTTCATGCCCCTGGCGTGCTGCCCCAGTGGCTCGGACAGCATAAGGTCAATGTGGTCATCGCCGGCGGGATGGGCAGCCGGGCGCAGGCGCTGTTCGCCCAGAACGGCATTCAGGTCGTCATCGGCGCGGCGGCCGGCACGCCGGAGGCAGTCGTCAATGCCTATCTGAACGGCACACTCCAGACGGGGGCCAACATCTGCGACCATTAGTCGTCATGTGAAACCCCGGTGAGAGCATACCAGGCTCCCGACTCAAAAAGGGGAAACTCATGAACATTGAATTCCAATCTCAACAGGAGAGACAATCGGCCTCGGATGAAAACACGCGGCGTCGGTTCAACTGGCGGGCCTTTATCTCCGTCACGACAGCCCTGTCCTTCGTGGCGATGTCGATTACCGGCGTTGTCCTGTTCGTCACGCCGCCCGGTCGTGTTGCGCACTGGACGGGCTGGAGGATAGGGGCACTGACGAAGGAACAGTGGGCCGGGCTGCACATCTGGTTCAGCCTCATCTTCATGATTGCCGCGGTTCTCCATCTCTATCTGAACTGGCGGTTGTTTCTGAGTTACTTCCGCAGCAGGGCCCGCAAGGCGTTCACGTTGAGGACGGAATGGGCGATTGCACTGCTCCTGTGCGGCGTTGTCGGCTGGGCGACGTTGGCTGAAGTGAAACCGTTCTCATCCCTGTTGATCTGGAACGAAGCGATCAAGCATAGTTGGGAGACGCCCGCAGGTCAGGCGCCTATTCCACATGCGGAGTTGCTGACCCTGAGCGAACTTGCCCAGAAGACAGAAAGTCTCGAACTGGAATCCATGATCAAGAAGCTCCAGGCGGCCGGCATCGAGGTCCAATCGCCTGAGGTGGTTCTCGGAGACCTTGCCAAGCAGGCCGGCATGACTCCGATGCAGCTTTATGCCATCGCCACAGGACAGAGCATCGCTCCTCGGGCCAGCGGCGGTCGCGGCGCCAATCGGGAGAGCCAGCAAGGTGGCTACGGGATCGGCCGGTTGACACTGAGGCAATACTGCGAGCAGCAGGGCCTGGATTTGGAGAAGACCGTTCAGAAGCTGCGTGAGAAAGGCTTCAAGGCCGAGCCGGATATGACAGTGCGGGAGATCGCGGCCGCGGGCGGCGTTCATCCTTCGGCCATGCGTGACATTCTGGGGCAATAACAACACACAGGAGCGTTCAGAACCAGCACATGCACAATCAATCAGTAGAGATGATTCCTGATGACACAAGAACACGATCATACGCGAGTCTTCGCACGCGGCTCCATCCGCACTGCGTGGTGTGCAGTCCGAACCATCCCTGCGGGCTGTGTCTGCGTTTCGTGACGGGACCCGACGATACGGTCATGGCTGACTTCCAATTCGATCCGGCGGTCGAGGGGTATGTGGGTTGGCCGCATGGCGGGATCACATCGGCCGTGCTCGATGGGGCCATGACCAACTGGCTCTTCGCCCACGGCCTGACCTGCGTGACGGCCGAGTTGAAGGTCCGGTTCAGACATCCGGTCGTCCTGGGAGAGCCTGCAACAGTGACGGCGAGACTGGCAAGCGATTCGCACCCGTTGTATGAACTGCAAGCGTGCATCCACCAGAACGGACAACTGAAAGTGCGTGCGGTGGGGAGATTCATGTACAAGGAGTATGCCACGGAAAGGGCATGAGACGTCAATGGCTGACAACTTGATTCCGAAGAGACTGTTTCTAACCAGGGGCGTTGGCAGACATCGGTACCGGCTGAAGTCCTTTGAAGAAGCCCTCAGACATGCGGGCGTCGCCCAGCAAAACCTGGTCCAGGTGTCGTCGATCGTGCCGCCGAGATGCACGATCATCAGCGAGAAAGAAGGACTCAAGATGCTGTCGCCCGGCCAGATCTGCTACTGCGTCATGGCCCGGGCCGACACCGACGAACACGGCAGGCTCGTCGCCTCCGCCATCGGCGTCGCAATTCCCAAGGATGTCACTCGATGGGGCTACCTCAGCGAGGTCCACGGTCACGGCATGAACCATCAGCAGGCGTCGGATATGGCGGAGGATCTTGCGGCGGATATGCTTGGGACGACGCTGGGCCTGGAAGTGGACCCGGACCAGGCCTGGTCGGAGAAAGAGCAGGTCTATAAGGCCAGCGGCCTGATCATTCGAACCTCGAACATCACGCAGACGGCCAGAGGACAGAAGGACCTGTGGACGACGGTCGTCGCCATTGCCGGGCTGCTTCTTGAGTGAGAACGGAAGGTGCGCCATGACGGAGGGACAAATCACGGTCTTGGTCGAGAACACGGCGGGCAGACGTGGAACGCTGGCCGAGCATGGGTTGTCATTCTGGATCGACATCGGCTTGCGGAGAATCCTCTTCGACACCGGCCAAAGCGATATCCTCCTTCACAATGCCCAGGTTCTCGGCATCGATCTGGGCACGGTGGATGCCATCGTGCTCAGCCACGGCCACTACGATCACGTCGGTGGGCTGAAGAAGGTTCTGGAGATCGTCCCGTGCGTACCAGTCTATCTGCACCCGCAGGCGCTGCGAGCGAAATACGCCCGCCGCCAAACCAATGACCAACAGATCGGCATGGAACCGGAGATCGCGCAAATGCTGGAGCGGCGTACCACAGAGGGGTTGGGGTCTTTCATCGATGGTCCAGTCGAGATCGTTCCCGGCGTATGGGCCACCGGCGAGATTCCCCGGAGATCGCCCTTCGAGGATACAGGCGGCCCATTCTACCGGGACCCGAATTGCACTGAGCCCGACGAGTTGCTCGACGATCAGGCATTGGTGCTCGATATCAACGAGGGTCTGGCCGTGGTTCTCGGCTGTGCCCATGCCGGGATCGTCAACACGCTGGACTATGTCGCGGAGTTGTTCCCGAACCGGCCCATCCGCACGGTCCTGGGCGGAATGCATCTCGTGCGGGCTTTGCCGTCGCGAATCGCTTATACGATCGAAGCGCTCCGTCGACACGACGTCCAACGAATTGGCCCGGCCCATTGCACCGGCGCCGGCGCAACGCGAGAACTCTGGGATGCTCTGTCACAGAAGTGTTTTCTGTGCAATGTCGGCACCCAGATTTCGCTATGAGAAAGGTCGATGGTCCCATGAGTGTCGTGAGAGAGGTGCGTTGTTCGCCGGGCCCGTTGTTAGAACAAGTGACTGGGAGCCGCTGGGTTGGCGTCCAATTCCTCAAGCGTTTGCCGGCAGACTGGGGATGCCTTCATCGCGAGCCAGTGAGGTTCTGTGAGGCGGTAGGCCAGACGCGGGAAGGGCACACAGATCTGTTGCCCGAGGCGATTCGCTGCGAAGGAGCCAAACGCGCCTTCGGTTGGACAGGGGGCGAGGAGGAAGGACTGGTACTCCATCTCTGTGAGAAGACCGGCATAAGTGCCGCCCGGGCTCGGGAACTCGTTGGACAGGTGCCTGTCCTGGCGGACTCGTACGCCGGCATTCGCATCGGGGATTGCGCAGACCCGGATGTTCTGGTCACATATGTCCGGCCCGAGGCTGCGATGCGACTGATCAGACTCTGGGAGACCGCGACGGGCCATAGCCTTCATGCGGAGATCTCCAGCATCATGGCCGTATGCGGCAACGCGGTCGTGAAGGCTCATGTCAGTCATGCGATCAGCGTGTCTTTTGGCTGTCCCGACTCCCGCCAATACGGCGGCATCCAGCCTGAAGAACTGGTGGTCGCTGTGTCCACTGGGCTCTTTGATCGGTTCCCGAGAATCACAGACACAGGGCTACCCCTGTCAACCAAATAGGGGAGGTTCTTATGCCCACCTACGAATACCGATGTAATGAGTGTGGCCATGTGTTCGAGATATTCCAAGCCATGACGCCCGATCCGATCGCGACATGCCCGAAGTGCAAGGGCCCGGTCGTGCGGCTGATCGGAGCAGGTTCGGCCGTCCTGTTCAAAGGCTCCAGGTCCCGTGCGACGGACCATGGTCGAACGAACGGACCTTCCTGTAATCGGGAGAAACCTTGCTGCGGCCGGCAGACGCTCTGCAATCATCGTCCCTGCGAGTCCTGAAATGAAAATCAGAGAGCAATATCACTGGGGTGAGGTGTAAACATGTTCCTGCTGGATCGGCTCAGAAGACACACAGTGGTTGAGTCTAGGGAATCGGAAGGGCTGGGCCCCATCCTGGAGACCGTCGAACGGTTCAAAGACCGGACTTTCAAGGTTCGGGCGAGGGGCATACGGGCTTCGCATGTGCCGGTGGAGGAAGTGAAGCGATTCCTTCAGGAAGAGCTGCCCGGCTACTACACCTACACTAACCGGACCGTAGTATATGAGAATCGCCGTCAGGTCCGCCATGCGCGAATCGAGATCAAGGGGTGGATTGGATTGAGCCGGCAGATGAACCGGTACAATCCGTTGGATATTACGTGTACGGTCCGGACGGAATCGCCGTCGTCAGCCTGATCGGGTGCCTTATGAAAGAGAAGAAGCAGTACCTATACGGTCCGGTTCCCTCCCGGCGATTAGGGCGCTCTCTCGGGGTGGATCTGATACCCTACAAGGTCTGCACGTATGATTGTGTCTACTGTCAGTTGGGCCGGACCACGAACAAGACCATGGAACGAAGGGAATGGGTCCCGACAGGAGCAGTGGTGGCTCAACTCAAGGAGAAACTGGCCTCGAAGCCGGACTACATCACGCTGGCCGGCTCGGGCGAGCCCACGCTCCATGCGGAGATCGGATCGTTGATCCACGAAATCAAGAGCCTGACGGATATTCCGGTGGCCGTAATTACAAACGGTTCTCTGTTGTGGCTTCCGGAGGTTCGAGAGTCGCTGGCGGACGCCGATCTGGTTGTGCCTTCGCTTGATGCCGGCAGCGAGGACATGTTCAACTACGTGAACCGGCCTCATTGGCAGATCCCGTTCGATCAGATGTTGAACGGGTTGCGGGAATTCCGACGTTCCTTCCGCGGCCGGTACTGGCTGGAAGTGTTTCTCCTGAGCGGCGTGACCACGGTGGAGTCGCGAGTCCAGGCGCTCCGCGATTGCATTGAGGCGATCTCGCCGGATAAGGTCCAGGTCAACACCGTGGTCCGCCCTCCTGCCGAAGGCTATGCGACGCCAGTTCCTCACGAGCAGATGGCCCAGATCGCTGCGCAGTTGCACCCCCAAGCAGAGGTGATCGTTCCTTATTCGCATCTGGACGACAAGGACAGTTCCGGCATGGGGTGCATCGAGGTGCTCGGTCTGCTGAGCAGGCGTCCCTGCTCGATCGCGGATGTCGCCAGGGGCCTGCGTCTTCATCCGCACGAGGCGGCCAAATGCGTTGCTCGGCTGGTATTTCAACAGAAGGTTCGGGCCCAGGAGCATGAGGGCATTCTCTATTACGAGGCAATCCTCTCATGACCCATTGCAGGCTGCGGATCAACTGCATCGAAGAAGCCGCTTGAAACCCAAAACGGCAGGCCATATCATCGTACGCTGTCTGGTTCTGTGGAACCACTCGATGGACAGGCAGGGATACCGAGAGGCAGATGCATATGGCCGGGAAACAGGGGAGCAATAGCGATGATTTCGACACCCTGTCTCTGGGCAGTCACCAGATGCGATCCCCGCTTGTGGCAGCCAGAAGTATGCTGCATACCGTCTTGGCCAGGTACGCCGGCCCGCTCAACGAGCGGCAGTTTGAGGAAATCAGATGGAAATCACGGGCGTATGCTGTGGCTGCTCCCGCGGGGAGTAGGGGACGAGTTCCATGCCGTCTGTTATGAACAAGATGCTGGGGCTCAGTGCCTATCTCGGCTTGTATGACAGGTGGGCAGAACGTCGTCTCGGGCAGGTCCATGACACCCTGATCGAATTGGCTGCCCCAAGGGGCAACACGGAGATCCTCGACGTAGGCTGTGGAACAGGGATGCTGAGTTGCCGTCTGGCTGAGATTGCAGACGGATCTGTGGTCAATGGGGTAGACATCAGCCCATGCATGATCAGGATTGCTCAGAAGAGGGGAAAACGACATTGCCCCAAGGCACAGTTTCAAGTCGGGACCGCGGTCAGACTGCTCTATTCGGGCGGACAGTTCGACCTTGTGTGTTCCTGTTTGTTGTTCCATCTCCTGGAGGACTCCGACAAGGAACGGGCCTTGCGTGAGGTCTTCAGAGTGCTCAGGCCCGGCGGCAAGTATGTATGTGCCGAGTTTGAGGAATATCCTGTCCGGTTCTGGGGTGGAGAGTTGGCGCGATATCCAGGCGATCTGATCGGCGCCGTGGGCTTCGACATGCACACGAAGGTGGCGGGCCCTTCAATTACGAGGAATCGTCCGGTTGTTTACAGGGTCATGCTCAAACCAGAGTGAAGACAGGGAGCAATGCAAAATGACACCCGCACAATCTACGGTTTTGCTCTTCGTTGTTCTTGTCGCCGGGACCATGCACGCAGAAGAAGCCAGTGGTGGATCTCTGAGGACGGCAGTCCTTCCTCCTGCTCAAACCGTTGGTTCGACCTCAACGGACGCGAAGGGCGTGTTTCCCGATCGGGACTGGATGGAGGCAACGCCGGAATCTCAACAGGTGTATCCGGCGAAGCTCCAAGCGGCGGTCGCCTATATGGGCGAGAATTTCGGCCCGGACGGCGCCGACGAGCTTGTGATCATCCGCAACGGCTATCTGATTTGGAAAGGCTCCGGCAGCGACACCCGTCACAACGTATGGTCCTGCACCAAGACATTCACCAGCACGGTTCTCGGGGTTCTGATCGCGGAAGGTCGTTGCTCGCTCGACGATCCGGCTGTGAAATATCTCCCGGACCTGGGTGACCATTGTGCGGCCTACGGCCGGATTCGCCTGCGACATCTGGCGTCTATGTCTTCGGGGTATCGGGGACAGGTCGTCAACGTCACCACGGAGCAGCCTTGGGGAGAGCCGATCTCCTATCTGGAGCCAGGGGAGCCGTTGTTCGAGCCGGGGACCGAGGTGCAATATCACGATCACCAGGTGTTCCTGTTGGGCCGTATTCTGACTCGGCTGGCGGGTGAATCCGAGCAAACCGTGTTCAAGCGACATATCGCCGATCCGATCGGGATGACCGGCTGGGATTGGGGCGTCAGCGGGAAGGTCGAAGGGATCGACCTGAACAACGCGGCCGGCACTCCCACCACCCCTGGCGTTCAAACCACCGCCCTCCAAATGGCTCGGCTTGGGCTTCTCTACCTCAATCGCGGCAGATGGGCCGGCAGGCAACTTCTCCCCACGTCCTTTGTGGACGAGGCCACCCGCAATCAGGTTCCCAAGGTCGGAGCCAGTTCCTTCCTCCATGGGCGATACGGATTCTACTGGTGGACGAACGACATCCAGCCCGACGGCAGGCGTCCCTGGCCTTCGGCGCCGCCCGGCGCCTATATGTCTCATGGTCACAGCGCGAACTTCTGTTGCGTGATCCCCGAGTGGAACATGATCGTGGTGCGGATGGGCACTCATCCCGTAGCCATGGGCGGGCAGGGTATCTGGGAAACGGAGGCCAAGTGGGACGCATTCTTCGCCAGGCTTGGCGAGTCGTTGACGGATCTGGAGTCGGGAGCGTCAAGGACCGCTGTGCCTCGCACTCGCGTTTCAATTCGTGACAGTCGCTGGTGTCTCAATGGGGAGCTGACGTGCCAGGGGGCGAAGGCGGAGGGACTACTGATGAACGTGCGGATGGTGAACGCCGTTTTTGAGGACCGAAACCGTCCCGAGTTCGACCCGCAGGTCAACACCAACGAGTTCATCGCTCGGATTCCCGATTATGTGGCCCACGGAGTTCTCGCCTTCACGATCTGCCTGCAGGGTGGAATGCCTGGCTATGAGGGCGCGGTGAATTCTGCGTTCGAATCGGACGGCTCCCTTCGCGACGCTTACCTCCGGCGTGTGCGACAAGTCATCGAAGCATGCGATCGCAACAAAGCGGTTGTGATCCTGGGCTGTTACTATCAGCGTCAGGATCAACGGCTCCAGGACGATGCCGCCGTCCGCGCCGGCGTCGTCAACGTCGCACAGTGGGTCGGCAAGAACGGCTTCACCAACGTGGTCCTGGAGATTGCCAATGAGTTCGGGCACCCTGGATACGATCACCCGCTGCTCAAGACCTCCGAAGGCGTCGCAGAGCTGATCGGCCTGGCGAAACGAACTTGCCCCTCACTGCTGGTGTCTGCCAGCGGCCTGGGCGATGAACGATTGCCTGACGACGTCGCCCAGGCGAGCGATTTCCTGCTGATCCACTTCAATGAGACCCGGATCGAGGACATTCCCTCCCGTGTCGCTGCACCAAAGAGGTTCCACAAGCCGATCATCTGCAACGAGGACGAGAAGGTGGGCGAGGAGGGCGCACGGGCCTGCGAGGTCAGCGTCGACGGCATGACCGCAAACACAACCACGCCGCACAAAATGAACCCGATTGCCGTGCCGGCCAGACCCATCAACCAGGTCCGGCCCTTTCCCTGTGAATGAGCTGTAGGATTTCCGTCGTCCATCACTGTGTGTTTCCCTATGATCTTTCGATTTCTGGTCGGAACCGTCTCTTCTGATCGACTCGCTGAATTCCAGACCGTCATCTGGTCGCTTCCAGATGTGTGACGAAGGTCGAGTCACACGCGGCCGGAGGCGTATAGCCGGGCTGATCGCTCATGAGTCTGGCCAGATCTCTCTGACACGCGCTCTCCCGATAACCGGAGGTCTCAGGGGTACTCTGGCAGCCCGCGATCGCAAACACGCCCAGCAGAACGCCAAACAATGCCGTCACACGTTTCATGGTTGTTCTCCTTACTGAATGGTTTACTGGGTTTGTCGCCTGGCGATGAAGACTTACTTTCTCGAGGCATCCTCGTGGACGCCGACCTGCTCGACAGCGGCCAGGAGGGTCGCTTCGGATTGGACGCCCACGAACTCGCGCACGATCTCCCCGTTGCGAAAGACCAGCAGCGTCGGAATGGACTGGACGCCGTAGGCGGCGGAAACCCCAGGAGCCTGATCAACGTTCACCTTCGCCACGGTCACGGTTCCCTGTGTCCGGGCCGCCACACGATCCAGGATCGGCCCCTGCATCCGACACGGCCCGCACCAGGGGGCCCAGGAATCCACCAGCGTAACGCCCTCCTGAATCTGGCTGCCGAAATTGGCGTCGTTCAATTCTACCGTCCAACTGCCCATCTGCTGTCTCCTGAATAGTCACGGTTTATTTCGTTCTGTCACGTTCCTGCATCTATGCAAGGCCCGTGCCAGCGTTGTTGTGTGCAAGGAGAAGATCCCTTCAAGTGGTTGTTTCACAAGAAGTTGTGTTCAGATCGCGAAGACGCGAGACAGGGTATGTGATGTTGCATGCAACGGGTCTGCAGCGTTGCATGCAACGTTGCAGGGAGGGACTCACCGAGCAGGATGGCTCTCTGACGCGGGAGGCTCCAGCGGGATGTCCCACTGCTTCATCTTGCGCCAGATCGTGGCGCGGTTGAGGCCGAGGCGGCATCGGATGTTCGTATCTGCTTCATAATGGACCTCCTGAAAATGATGGCGCGCTGCGACGGCTTCCGGCGTCGCAGCACGCTCCTTCAATTCTATTTCCCCGCCGTGCGCTCGCCCAGGGCGCGGTCCAGCATGAACAGGCCGCTGCGGTGCTCGCCGATCATCTTGAGCTTCTGAACGATCGCATCCACTGAGGCCTCTTCTTCGACCTGCTCGTTCACGAACCATTGCAGGAAACCGAGTGCGGCATCGTCCTTCTCGGCCCGGGCCAACTCAACATGCTCATCGAATTCCCGCGCGACCTTGCACTCGTGCTCATAGGCCGCATCAAAGGCCGCCAGGGGACTGTCCCATGTCGTTGGCGGTGCATCGACCTCGGTCAGGAGAATACGGGCCCCTCGTTCCTGAAGATGTTTGTAGAGACGCATCGCATGCCCGGTCTCCTCCGGGCACATACGAATGAGAAGCTCCCATTTGACCGGACGGCCTCTCTCCTCATACTGCCGGGCGGCTTTGCATAGGTCGTCACATTCCTGGTCTGTGAACACACGGACCTTTCGCTTGCCCACCTTGGGTGGCTTGAGTTTGTGAAGCGGGTGCCGGTCGAGTTGGCCACGGTCTTCTGCCAGTTGGAATACCCTCTTGAGGTGCTTGATCTTCTTGGTGGCAGTCCCGGCCGAGAGTCCACTGTCCAAGCAGTACTGAATGAACCGCTCACCGTGCTCGTACCGAACCTCTTGCACGTCGATGTCGCCGACGCAGGCGATGAAGTCGTTCATCGACTTTGCCGTCTCCTTCAGAGTAGTCGTGCGAACCTGTCCCTTGGTGCGCGCAAGACTGTCCCGGAAAAAGTCCGTGAGCTTCATAGATATCGGTTCGGCGACGTTCACCCGTAACTCCAATTCCTTCTCCTGCCGTTGGCGTTCTGCCTTTCGCTTGTCCGTGTGACCCAGGGAGATCTGCCTTCGTCTGCCATTGTGATCCACGTAATCAAGCAGGTACCGAAAGGACTTCCTATCACGCGAGGGCCTCATCCTAAGCCTTACCAGCTCTTTCATATGAACCTCCTTTCCGATGCTGGCCAAGGCGGTATTCCGAACAGTCGGACAATCCCTCCGATCAGGAGCGAGGAAACCTGATCAACAGCATACGATCCTGTCAGCCGATCCTCGTCACGACATCTCGAGCGGGTCGGACCAGCGAGAGCGCCGGAACTGGCCCGGAGTGTGTCCCGTGGCGGCCTGGAACGCTCGTGTGAAGTACTGCACATTCTTGAATCCACACTCGCGGGCGACGCGTTTGATGGGAACGTTGGCCCGTGACAGCCGTTCTCTGGCCCTGGCCATCTGGACGCGCCGGATCTCCTGATGGATGGTCCGTCCGATCGTCTTCTTGAGGAGGATCTGGAGCGTCGTTCGGGGCGCCTGCACGTGCCGGACAACATCCATGACCGAGATGGGACGGCATGCCTGGCTGGCGATGAAACGCAAGGCCTGGAGGATCCGTGCATCGTCGGTGGCGAAGACGTCGGTTGAGCGGCGAGGTACGATTCCCAACGGCTCGATCTCGGGAAGCCGCTTCGGGGGACGCTTGCCCGCCATCAGTCGCTCCAGCAGGGCCGCGGCCTCATATCCTACCCGTTCGCTGTTGAGGTCAATGCTGCTCATCGGCGGGATCGACAGGTTGCAGGTGTATTCATCGTTTTCGCAGCCGAGCACCGCGACCCGGTCCGGCACCTCCAGTCCAGCTCGCCGACAGGCGTCGAGCACTTGCAGGCCGTAGTCGTCGTTCGTCGCCAGGATTCCCACCGGGTGCGGCAGCGAAAGGAGCCAGTTCGCGATCCGGTCCTGCTCCGTCTCCCACGAAGGCCGACGAATCTGTCCGCGGGGCAAGATCAGCTCGTGACACCGATATCCCGCCTGTTCGATAGTGTCCCGAAAGACGCTCTGGCGCACGTCGAATCCCGAATGGTACCCGCTGGGGAAGCCACAAAGGCCGAAATGCTTGAGGCCCCGCTCGAGCAGGTGCGCCGCCGCCAGACGCGCGACGGCCCGGTTGTCTGAGCCAATGAAAGGAAAAGGCAGTTGCGGCAAGGTGCTGCGCAGATTCACGACGGGGACCCCCACGGTGCTGACGATGCGCGCAGTCTCAGAGTTCTCGATGCGGGCGATGATCCCGTCGCCCTTCCACTTCCGCAGCCATCGAGGCGGCGGATCGCCCAATCCCTGGGGCTGGAAGTAGATGGACCAGTGGCCCCGTTCACGATGATGGCGTGCGATGCCTCGTATCACGCCGCGACCGTACGCGCGGGCGGTTTCGACCAGAATGGCCACATGACGCATGGGTCTGTCCTCCAGCAAGAACAACGGCTCGGAATCGATGTCTGAAAGTATAACTGTTTTTTCATATTTTGCAAAAGACTATGTGCAGGGCCTTGTCGCTCTTCCTTTACACTTGGGGGTATTGTCGGTCATCGGTTCGATATGAGCACGTTAGGCAGAGGTCGCAGGATGGAGTTTCTGGGGTTGGATCTGACGATCTGGGTGGTCTTGGCGGTCTATCTGCTGGGCGTGCTTGCCCTGGGGTGGTGGAGCCGGCGGGGCACGGAGAGCCAGGAAGGGTACTTGCTGGGGAACCACCGATTCGGGTCCTTCATGATGATCATGCATTCGTTCGGCTCCGGCACGCACCCGGGCGCCCCGGCCGGCGTGGTCAGCAAGACGGTCTCGGCCGGAGCGGCGGGCGTGTGGGTCTCCTGGGTCTGGCTGTTCGGCACGCCCTTCTACTGGCTGATTGCCCCGGTCGTCCGGCGGATGCGGTATCTGACCATGGCGGATTACTTCGAACACCGCTTCAGCCGGGCCGCCGGCGCGCTCTACGTCGCGGTGGCGACGGTGGGAATGACGATCCTGCTGGGCAGCGTGTTGCTGGCCACCGCCCGGACAGTGCAGGGGATGATGGGAGAGGCGGCCGCCGGCGACATGTGGTTCTTTGGCATTCTGCTGACGGTCGCGACGGTCTTCATCAGCTACAGCTATTGGGGCGGCATTGTCGCGGCGATTCGCACGGATATGGTTCAGGGTCTTCTGATCATCGCCCTCTCGGTTCTGGCTCTTCCCGCGGCGCTGCGCCTGCCGGAAGTGGGAGGGATGGGGGGCGCGCGAGAGACGCTGTTCGCGAAGAACCCTGCATACCTGTCGTTGTTCGATACCGCGCAATTCAACCTGTGGACCGTCCTGCTCTTGAGCGTCAGCGCGCCGCTGAGCATGCTGGCGATGCCCCACCTGATGAGTGTCTGTGCCGCGGGACGGTCGGAATGGGAGGGTCGCGTCGGCTTCACGTACGGGAACATCCTCAAGCGTCTCTGTACCATCGGATGGAGCGTCCTGGGACTGGCCTGGCTGGCCTACCTGATCCGAACGGGCCGGGGCATCCATCCGGACGCCGCGTTTGGGGACTGCATCCGGGGACTGCTGTCTCCCGTCCTGCAGGGCGTCATGCTGGCCTGCGTGATCGCGGCGGCCATGTCGTCGGGAGACACGGTGCAGGTCACGCTGGGCGGGCTTCTCTCCCAGAACCTCTATCGGCCCTTCCTCAGGCCGCAGGCTTCCGACCAGGCCCTGCTGGTGGTGACGCGCCGAGCCGGTCTGGCGGTGTCGATCGTGTCGGTGGCGGTGGCCGTGCTGATGCGGGACAGTGTCGTGAGAGCCATCCTGGACTACGTGAACGTGCTGAGTCTGGTCGGTACGTCGGTGGCGATGGGTCTGCTGTGGCGGCGGATGAACACCACAGGGGTGTTCTGCAGCGTTGGACTGGCGGTGATCGCCTTCGTCATGGCCCGGTACGTTCTGAGTTGGCCCCGCAACGCCGTCACGGGTCTGCCTCTGTTGGCAGGCGTCTTGGGGGGCGTCCTCGGCAGCTATCTGGCCAAGCCGCCGGAGACGGGGCGAATCGAGGAGTTCTTCAAGCGGATCTACGTGCCCATTCGACAGGAAAGCCGGCTGGGTCTGACGCTGGCCGAGGTGGTCCCGCCGGAGCAACGCCTCCTGACCTGGGGCGGGTTGTTCCTGGTCAGGCCTTCACGTCAGTCGTGGGTGGGTTTCGTGGTCGCCCTGGCCATCTGCATGGCGGCCGTTCTGTTCATGTACAGCCTGGTCCAGGTGTAGGACATTTGAAGGCGAATGAAACCCAGGAAAGAAACAATCGGACTGATTGGCATCGGGCTGGTGGGTACGGTCCTCGCGGAGCACCTGCTGGCCCATGGACATGCCGTAACAGGGTATGACGTCGATCCTGCGGGATGCGAGCGTCTGCGCCAACTCGGAGGTCATGCGGTCGACAGCGTCCGCGCGGTGGGGGAAGGTGCCGATTGCCTCTTCCTGTCCCTGCCGGATTCCGGCGTAGTCCGCGAGGTCCTCGAGGGTGGCGATGGCGTGCTTGGCGCACGGCGGGTCCCCCGGTATGTCGTTGACACGACGACCGGTGATCCGACGGAAACGATCGCTCTGGCGGAGAGTCTCAGCCGGCAAGGCAGCACCCTATTGGAGGCAACCATCTGCGGCTCCAGTGGTCAGCTTCGCAGAAGGCAGGCGGTTCTGATGGTCGGCGGCGAACGGGGGGCTTTCGAAGCCTGCCGAGGGCTGATCGACCTGCTGGCCGAACGCGTGTTCTATGTGGGGCCGTCCGGCAGCGCTTCCAAGATCAAGCTGGCGACGAATCTGGTCCTGGGACTGAATCGGCTGGTCCTGGCGGAGGGCCTGGTTTTTGCCGAGAGGCTCGGCCTGGATCTGGAGACCTTCCTGGGGGTCCTGAAGGCCAGCCCGGGCTACTCGGCTGCCATGGATGTGAAGGGTGAGAAGATGGTGAAGGGGGACTTCGCCCCGGAATCGCGAATCCGCCAGCACCACAAGGACGTCTCCCTCATGCTCAAGTACGGAGACAACAGCAGGCAGGATCTCCCTCTCTCCCGAGTCCATTTCGAGATTCTGGCCAAGGCGATTGCCGCGGGAGACGGCGAACTGGATACCTCGGCAGTGATCCAGGAGATTCGACGCAGGAGAGCAAGCCGGGATCGAAGCAGAAAGCAGGGTCCGGATAGAGAGGATGAAAGATCATGAACCATTCCAAACGGTATTCAAGACGCGGTCTTCTCAAACATGCGGTTCTGGCAAGTTCCGTCCTATGCGCGGGCAAGCGCGTGTTGGGAGCCAATGGTGACATTCGCGTCGCAATCATTGGTCTGGGCGGCAAGGGCAGCGACCACCTCAGGACGTTCGATAGATTCGATGGCGTTCGCATCGCCGGGCTGTGCGACGTCGACCCAAGGCGTTTGGACGAGCGGGGCAGGGATTTCACGGGCAAGGGCGTGTTCTTTGCCACGGATGCGCGGAAGATCATCGATCGTAAGGATATCGACGCCGTGGTGATCGCGACCTGCGATCATTGGCATGCTCTGCTGGCAGTTTGGGCGTGCCAGTCGGGCAAGGACGTGTATGTGGAGAAGCCGGTCAGCCACAACATTCTGGAAGGTCGCAGGATGGTCCAGGCGGCCAGAAGGTATGGTCGCATCATGCAGGCGGGTACACAGTATCGCAGCGATGAGGGACTCGCGAAGGCTGTCGAGTATGTGCAGAGCGGCGCGCTCGGCAAGATCCTTCGCGCACATGTGCCTTGGTATGAACTGCGGCCCGGTATTGGACGTGTGCCGCCGTATATTCCCGACTGGCTGGATTATGATCTGTACTGCGGGCCCGGCGAACTCAAGCCGCTACGACGCAAGGAACTGCATTACGATTGGCACTGGATCTGGAGTACCGGGACGGGCGATCTGGGCAACAGCGGCATTCATGCGTTCGATTTTTGCCGGTGGATGATGGGGTATCAATCTCTGCCGCCGCGTGCGATTTGCGTCGGCGGACGTTTTGGCGTCGATGATGTGGCGGAAACACCCAACACGCAATTGACGCTGCTGGATTATGACAATGCGCCTATCGTTATTGAGGATCGCAATCTGGGGGACAAGAAGGGTTCGCGGAATCTCGATCACGTGCTCGGCGTGCGCGAAGGGGTGATCGTCTATTGCGAGGGCGGCTACTTCGCAGGTCTGCGGGCCGGCGGTTGGGTGTACGATAACGACGGCAAGAAGATCAAGCAGTTTCCCGGAGGCGGTGGGGGCAACCATACCGCGAACTTCATCGAGGCGGTTCGGCGGCGCGACGCTTCGATCCTCAAGGCCCCGATAGAGCAGGGCCATATTTCGTCGGCATGCTGTCATCTGGGCAATATCTCATACCGTCTGGGGGCGCCGGCCACGCCGGATCAGATCAAGGAGGCGATCAAGAACAATGACCTGGCAGGGCGCATTTTCGACAGCATTGCCCAGCATCTCAAGGCCAATGAAGTCGATCTCGGCAACAACGCCGCCACGCTCGGCCCGCTGATGACGGTGGATACCGCGAGCGAAGAGATCGTCGCACTTGACGGCTCAGGCACACTGGGTGCGGCGACGAAACTCGCTCACGGCACCTATCGTAAACCGTTTGTCATGCCGGAAGAGGTGTAGGCAACCGCAATCTGTGAATAGTGTCACAACTATGGGGCCGGCATTATGAAGTCACTTCGTTCTGTAACATGGCTCATCGCGTGTTTTGCATCAGTTGCGGCGCCGATTCTGTCCCCTTGTGCAGCGGGCGCTGTCGGCCGCATTGAGTTTGACGTTCAACCTGACCATGTTCTTGTCAGGGTCGATGAGCGAGACCTGGCAACCTATGTGCACAGGGATTCCCGAATACCTCGACCGTATTTCAAGGACCTGTATGCGCCCGGCGGAATCCAGGTCACACGCAATCATCCGCCGCGCGAAGGAGTTGATCCCACCGATCATGCAGAATACCATCCGGGTTTATGGCTGGCATTTGGCGATCTGGGCGGTGCCGACTTCTGGCGCAACAAGGCCGCGGTGAGGCACGTTGAGTTCATCAAACCGCCTGTTTCGGATGAACGGAAAGGACACTTCACAGTGCGCAATGCGTATATGCAGCGCGATGTGAGGGTGTGCGAGGAAGTCTGCCGATACACGTTTCTGGTCCGGGCCGCGGGCATTCTGATTCTATGGGATTCGCTGTTCATGTCGGCGGAGACGTCCTTCTATTTCGGCGACCAGGAGGAGATGGGACTGGGCCTGCGCATGGCTACGGCGATTGCCGTCAAGAGCGGGCAGGGCGGACGCATCCTTGACAGCGAGGGCCGAAGGAATGAAAAAGAAACCTGGGGCAAGACCGCCGCATGGTGCGATTACAGCGGCTGGGTCGACAAGACGTTTGTCGGGGTTTCGATCATGCCGCATCCGGATAACGTTCGTCCCTGCTGGTGGCATACACGCGACTACGGATTCATGACCGCCAACCCCTTCGGTCGCGCCGCCTTTCGGGCCGGGCCGACCAGCAAACTGACCGTCAGGAAAACAGAGCCATTCCACCTGTCGTATGGCATCTTGATCCATGCGAGCGAGAGTGAACAGGACGTCGATCTGGCGGCCGCCTACCGGGACTACCTGGATGTGTTGCGGCAGATGCGGACCGAAACGAGTGAAGGAGGGCAACGCTGATGTCCGCATCACCCTGCTTCCAGCCCGGTCTCAAGCCCGATCCGCAGCAGGAAAAGGACAGGCCCCGGATCCTCCTGGTCGTGGGGGACGGCGCCGAGGTCCTGGATACGATGGTCCCTCTCTATCGGCTTGGAGAAGACTTCCAGGTCCTGATCGCAGCGCCCGAAAAGCGAACCTATCACCTGGTGATCCACGAACTGGCCGACGGGTGGGACATCACCGAGGAGCGTCCCGGCTACCACCTGGCCGCCGACGTGGCCTTTCGAGACGTTCGGACCGAGGACTGTGTGGGCCTGGTCCTGCCGGGAGGCCGGGCCCCGGAGTATCTCCGCTACGACGAAGATCTGATCCGAATCACCCGCGAGTTCTTCGGCCAAGCCAAACCGGTGGCCTCCATCTGCCACGGGATCGAGATCCTCGGCGCGGCCGATGTCATCCGCGGTCGCGAGGTGGCCACGATTCCCAAATGCCGCTTCGACGCAGAGGTCTGCGGCGCGACGTATGCACAAGAGCCCGTGGTTCGCGCGGGAAACTTGATTTGTGCCCGTGGCAAGAAGGACCTCTCGCCCTGGATGCGTCAGTTCGTGCAGATGATCCAGGAGTCCCTCGCTCGGACCGAGAGCGGAGGAGACTCTCGCTGATGTATGACCGACCGATGTCATGACAACTCGATCGACGGACCGCCCCGCGTCGATCCCCCTGTCATCGTGGAGAAAGCGGGCGCACCGGTTGTCCTCGACTACCTGAACGCAGTCACCTCGGGCAGAACCGTGAAACGCTTCAGCCGCCGAGGCCAGTTCCACATCTCCAGATGGACCGGCCCGGTCGACCAGGCAAGCTGGCGGGTGCATTTCCTCCAGCCAGGCCGCTACCGGATACACCTGGTGTACGCCGGCGCACCTGGCCGGCCGACCGGAGGCTTCGTCCTTTCCGCAGACGACCGGGAAGTCCAAGTCGAATCCCCGCAGGCCTCCGACTGGTATCAATATGTTTCACTCGACGCCGGGGTGCTGGACGTCGCCGCCGCCGGCGAGCAGGAACTCGTACTGCGCCCGGCGCGGGAGATTGGCCAGGATGTGATGTGTTTCAAGTCGCTCAAACTCGAACGCCTCCCTTGCTCCGCCGCGTATCCGGAAAGACGACCCAACAGGTACTACCATGAAGAACCGATTGATGAACGCAAGCACTGGACTGATGAGTGTCGCGGTGGCGTTCGCTGCCGCTGCTGCCGCCGAGAGGCTGGCTCGGCCAGCCCTTACGCAGGGAGCGCCGAGTAGATTGGACCTGCCTATATGAAATCCACCCTCACGTTCTTCACCTCTTTGCTGCTCACGACGCTCTCCGCCTCTGCAGAGCCGGCCGCGATAGTTGTCACGGGCGAGAGCCGGGCCCCTGGGGGTAACGTCGAACGCATCGGTCCCACGACCTTCTACGCTGCCCCGGTCGAACGTTACCGGGTGGGCGCGCCGGATGTGAATAATCCGGCCTACTATCCGATCCCGAGAACGGCGGTGACACGGGCCACCTACATGGCCTGGCTGGAGCAGAGCGGCCTGCTCGATTACGCCCAGCAACCGAAGCTCGGCATGAGTGGTCCCACGCTGCTACTGCCCGCGCTCGCCAAATACGTGCAGACGGGAGAGCGGCACTGGGGAGAGGCGTGCATTGCGATGCTCCAGGATTACCGCCGCGCGATGGAAGCCGAAGTCAAGGCCAAGGGCTGGGTGGAGCAGTTCGCCGAACCGCCCGCCTTCCTGCCGGTGTACCGAAAGCACCTCATCGCCGGCGGACTGATGACGCCCGATGAGCCTTGGTTCAAGGAGCTCTGGCTTTACTACTGCCGCAATCTGCATGTCTGGGGCACGAAACCGATCGAATGGCGCGGGCCATGTCATCGCTCCATGCCCGAGGCGCTGGCCAAAGGTCTGGCGGCGAAATGGTATCCGGACATTTCCGAGGCCGCCCACTGGACAAAATATTCCGGACAGGTCTGGCAGGATTTCTGGCGCGTGAAAGACCTGCTGCAGAACGACACGGGCTACTTCCAGGACTCTGTCCGCGCCTACGCGTTCTCCAGTGATCAACTGCTGGGCGATGACCGTTACCTCAGCGACCCCGGCATGCGGAAGATCTGGGAACGCCTCATGGCCGAGATCACGCCGGACGGCGCCGTCAATCCCTACGGCCCCAACGGCGGCTGGAACAGCACCGCGGCGCTGCGGGTCGGCGTCCTGGAGCGCGTCGCCGCCGCCACCGGCAACGGCGTCTACCGCTTCGCCGCCCACAAGGCGATGAACTATCTCCTCTATCAGAACTCGCCCACGCTCCGGGACCAATACCTCAAGACCCAGGAGACTGCGCCCTACATCGTGCTGGCTTGGTTGGTGGCCGATGATTCGATCCAACCGGTGGAGCCCCCGTCCGGCGGATTGGCCACGCAACGCCGCGAACCCGCCCGCTATCCGCACCGGGACAAGGCCATCGTCGGCCGGTTTCTCCCCGATCTCGATCCGGACCCGGACAAAGCGAACCTCTGCTGCAATTGGACGTTCACCGAACGCGCCATCCCGGACAAACTGATCCTGCGCAGCGGCTGGCATCCGGGCGACTTCTTCGTGCTGGTGGAACTGGCCCCCACCACGTTTCCCTACAATGCCGGCGGCATCCTCGGCATGAATCGCTGGGGCGCCCCGTTCACCCAGGTCGTGACCTCCAAAGGCGATACTCCCGAGAATCGCTTGTGGGTGACGGACCTGTCAGGAAAGGCCCGTCGCCGCTATCTGCCCGATCCCGACCGCATCAACGAGGTCTGGGAGCAGGGCAAGATGCAGAACATGATGACCAGCGTCCCGTTTTTGCGCGATACCCCGAACGCCACCTTTGCCCGTGTTGAAATGCAAAATCCGGAAGGCCTGCCGGTGCAGGTGATTCAGGAATACATCTTCGTGAAGAACCGTTTTCTCGCCCGTCGCGAAACGGTGGTTTTCGAAGAGGCCTTTGACGCCCGGGTGGCGGCGATCTGGAACACGCAGAACATCGGTCCTCAGATTGGCAGCCACTGGGCGAACACGTTCATCAACGCCCCGGTCGCGTCGAACGGTCAGATCGCCATGAACACCCCGCCCGCCGACCTGCTGGTTCACTTCGCCCCTCAACCCGGCTGGCGGATGCAGGTGGTGGACCGAACCGCCGAGGACCCGCGTACGGAGGTGTGCCCCGCACAGGTGCGATACGTCTGGGAGGGGATGCCGTCCATCGGACAGCGTCTTCACTCCACACAGGTCTACTATCCGCATGCCGCGAGGAAGGCCCCGCCTGTATCGAACAACCCGGGGGCGAAGAACAAGGACCGCAGCGTGGGACTCGCGGCGCTGTCCGGGGCCTCGGGAATCCAGGTCGTGCGGGATGATCTCGAGGCCACCGTGCTGCGGTTCGAGTTCGAGCCGGGTCGCGTCGAATGGGTCGTGTTCAACCCACAAACGGCGCCGATCCAGGCCGCGGGGCTTGAAACGACCGTGCCACTGGCCTACATTGATGAAGGAAGACCGTGAGAATCTCCATGCAAGCTCCATCGCGTTCAGCCATGACACTCAGCTTCAACCGCCTGGCGGGAATCCTCTGCTGGCTCAGCGTCTCCGTTGCAGCCACGCGGGCGGACACGCTCCCGGTCGAGGGGGTTCACGTCGTCCCGCATCAGCAGTCGCACGAGATGCGCTATCGGCAGAAGACCGATTTCAGCCTCGGCGCGCGGGTGGAGTTGTTCCTGCGCAATGACTCGGAAGAGACCCTCGCCCTCCCAGCGTCCGTCGGCGTGCGGTTGCGGGGGCGGACGCCATCGGAACTGCTTGCGTCCGACGATTGGGCCTGGCACGATCTCCCTCCGGTCTGGGGGGACGAGACACTTCGTCTCCCGCCCGGCGCGCTCATGGTGTGGAGTTGGAACGGCAAGCGCGCCAACTGGGGCACGAACACCAGTGTCGACATGACGGTTGGGCTGCCCGATTCCGCGACGCCCCAGCGTTTTGAAGTGGCCATCGCGAACCCATCTGTCTGGCTCTCGGCTGTGACGTTCCTGGGCAGCGAGGCAGATCCGTTCCCGGATTCGCTGATTTTCCACGTAGCCAATGAGACGGCAGAGCCCGTCAGAGTGGAGGCGTGTCGGCTCTGGCTGCCGGCAGAGAATCAGTCCTGGCGGGCGTTGTTGCCGCAGCCGTGGGCGACGAACCTGTCCCGGTTCCCTGCCGACGGGGTCGTGCCGGCGCACGACCACGGCGGAGCGACGGTCCACACGGGACGGTTGCCTCTGACCTACACGGCGTTAGAGGTCCGGCTCTCCGACAGCAGCGGCAAGCCGTTCACGTTGTGGACCCATCTGCGGATCAAACGCGAGTGGTTCGACATCAGCGGCGGCTGGGTCTCGTCGAAGGTCGGCGAGATCCACACCCTTCAGTCCGAGGCATTCCTCAGGACCCTGCGACGTTTGCACGTCAACACGGCGCACATCGCGGACGTGGCCGGCTACACCGACCAGATTGGCCCGGACGGTCTCTACACGCGCTACCCGCTGAAGTACTTCAACAAGCTCGAACCGTTCAGTCACTATGACACCGACGCGATGCTGCCCCGGATTCATGCGGTCGAGTTCCTCGGTGAGCCGCAGTATGGCGGCGGCCGGCCCGTCCCGCCGCAGGAAGTGTGGAAAGCCCTCGCGCCCTATGCGGCCACGCGGCTGCCGACCAGCGTCACGCACAGCGAAGAGCGCGTCTGGCGTTTCTACGCGGGCCTGTCCGATTATCCCCACTACGACGCCTACCGGGTCACCGCGCCGTCGCCGGACGTGTGGAGCCAGTACGATCGCTGGGGCGGCCAGAGGATTCGCTGGGGCGCGCCGCTGGAGACCATCGGCGACATGACGCGTTCCCTGCGTGAGTTGAATCGGCCCCGGCCCATCGCCTACTGGTCGCAAGGGGCGCACCATGATTGGGGCAGCTATGGGGGCCGCAAGCGGACCTCGCCCACACCCGACGAGCTGAGGCTGCAGGCGTACCACGCCCTGGGCAGCCGGATCACGTCGTTGTACTGGTTCAATCTCAGCTTGCAGTCCCTGGTGAAGTTCCGCGATCTGATCGAAGAGATGACGCGCGTCGGGCGGGAGATTCGGATGCTGGATCAGCTCTATCTGGAGGGTGCGGCTTACCGGTACCGCAGGGTCCTGACGGACGGCAAACCGGACTGGGACCTGGCTTCGATTGCGGCGCCCCAGGCGGCCCTGCTGTTTGCGCTGGACCTTGCCTACGAACCAGACGCCACGGAGAAGGTGTTTCGATTCGGGCCGGCCCGAACCGTGCAATTCAACTTCGATCTACCATCGTTTCTACGCGAGCCCAAGGACGTGTTTCGAATCGACGCCGGCGGCATTCAAGACGTGACCTACCGGTCCACGCCGCAGGGCGTCGCCATTGACGACCGCGTCAGCAAGGTCGGAATCTATGTGGCCACGAGAGACCCTTCGCTCCGAGAGCGTCTGGAGACTCGGCGTCGCGAGCTGATCCGATTCGAAGAGTCATTCGCCTTCGACCCTGCCCGGTCCGAGACCGACTTCGAGGCTCTGCGCTCGTTGCAGACGAAGCCATGAGGGCGACGTCGCGATCGCGGACGGCACAGTCGGCAAGCCGTTCGGCCGATCCCTCCGAGTGCACGCGGGTGGCGGCACTTTGGAGGGCGGAGACTCTCGGACGCGCTGCGATCCATCGCTCGGGTGATTCGACCTCCGAGAGCGGCTCAGGAGAGGAGGTTGACAGCACGAGGCGTCGCCCGGATCATATCCGCAGGTGCTGTCGATCCATCGAGAGCCAAGAGATTGCCCTTGCGACAAGAGGAGACGCTATGAGATCCGCTCTGTGTCCGGTCCTGCTGTTGATGGCCGTGTTGCCGACGAATGCGATGGAGTTGTTCGTGGGGCCCCGCGGCGCGGACGCGAACCCAGGGACGAAGGCAGAACCGCTTGCGTCGCTGGAGGCTGCGAGAGATCGATTGCGGACAGAGTCAGAAGGAAGACACGCGATTGTCCTCCTCGCGGGAACCCATTTTCGCACGGTCTCCTTCGCCCTCGACCATCGCGACTCCGGCCTCACCATCCGCGGTGAACCCGGGGCGCGCCTGCTCGGCGGCAGGATCCTCACCGGCTGGGCGCCCTCCACAGATCCTCGCCTGCCGGCAAGCGCGCGCGGCAGAGTCATGGCGGTGAAGCTGAGCGATGATTTCGGGACTCTGCGTCGCCGGGGTTTCGGGATCGCGCCATCGCCTTCACCGCCGGAACTCTTCGTCGACGGTGTCCCGCAGACGCTCGCACGCTGGCCGAATGGCGACCAGTGGAGTACCGTGGCATCGACCGGCGAAGGCAAGTTCGGGATCAAGGTCGAGCCCGAGAGAATCGCCCGCTGGGCCGGGGCCGACGAACTCTGGGTTCACGGCTACTGGACCTATGACTGGGCCGATTCATATGAGAAGGTGATCTCTGTCGATGCGGCGACACAGACGCTGGTCACCGAGCCTCCTCACGGCGTGTACGGCTACAAGGCAGGCAAACGCTTCTATGCCCTGAACTTGATCGAGGAGTTGGATTCGCCGGGCGAGTACTGGCTGGATCGCAAGACCGGCACGATCTACGCCTGGCTGTCGGGTCCTGGGGAGACGGTCCTTTCGACGCTCGAAACCCCCTTGATCACGGTCAACGAGGCTCGCGATCTCTCGCTGGAACGACTGACCCTGGCCTGCTCCAGGGGTGCGGGGATTCAGATCGTCGGAGGGAGCGGCGTCACGGTAGCTGGCTGCATCCTGCGAGGCCTTGGCACGAGCGGCATCGACGTCAATGGAGGCACGAATCACCGGGTCGTGAGCTGCGACCTGTTCGACCTGGGCGAGAGCGGCGTCTCCGTGACCGGCGGGGACCGCGCAACCCTGACTCCCGGCGGGCACGTGGTCGAGAACTGCGATATTCACCACCACAGCCGTCTGTGCCGCACCTACCGCCCTGCCATCGGCATCCATGGGGTCGGCAACAAGGCGCTGCACAATCGGCTCCACGACGGCCCGCACAACGCGATCCTGATGGGCGGTAACGACCACGAGGTCGCGTACAACGAGATCTACCGGGTCTGCACCCAGACCGGCGACGCGGGCGCGATCTACATGGGTCGCAACCTCACCATGCGCGGCATGGTAATCCGCCATAACTACTTCCATGACGTCGGCCCCACGTTGACCGCCAAGGATGGTTTCGTCGATGTGATGGCGGTCTACCTCGACGACTGTTACTGTGGCACGACCATCGTCGGGAATATCTTCGATCGCGCCGGGCGGGCCGCGATGATCGGCGGCGGGCGGGACAACACCATCGCGAACAACCTTTTCATCGGCTGCAATCCTGCGATCCATGTCGATGCGCGCGGAACCGGCTGGGCGAGCTTCTGGTTCGACGGCCGTGATCCCTTCCTGATGAACGGCCTGAAGGAAGTGCCCTACGACCGGCCGCCCTACAGCACGCGCTACCCCCACCTCGCGGAGATCCTCCAGGACGAACCGGCGAAGGCGAAATACAACAAACTGGCCAACAACGTAATCGTGGGTCCCGGCAAAGCCATCGACTGGCTCGACGGCCTGAGCGAGCGGACGGTGGAGACGGTGGACAATACGATCGTGGGAGACGCCGCGGCGGTCTCCCTGAACCCGAAGAGCTATGCCGTCTCCGTCCCGGGGTTTGCCCCGATTCCCTTCGACAAGATCGGTCTCTACAAGGATCTCTACAGGGACCGACTGCCCTCTGCGACCGAGTCGCCCGTCGAGGATATGAGCTATCTCGACAACGGCGTCATTCGGCTCGGAGTGGACCTGAAACTCGGCGGCTCCATCACCTACCTGGCCGAGAGCGGCAACAAGATCAACATGATCAACAGCCACGACTGGGGACGGCAGATCCAGATGTCGTTCTACTCGGGTCCCGTGCCGTTCGCCCCCAACGGCAAGCAGCCTTCGAAGACCTGGGCCGCCTTGGGCTGGAACCCGATCCAGTCAGGCGACTGTGCGGGCAACCGTTCCGTGGTCACCGAGCATCGCAATGACGGCGCCTCGCTCTACGTCAAGTGCATCCCCATGCAGTGGCCCCTCGACAACGAACCCGGCGAATGCACCTTCGAGAGTTCGATCCGTCTGCGCGACAACACCGCGGTCGTTCGGTGCCGCATCAACAACCATCGTGCGGACAAGACCCAGTATTCCGGCCGCGGCCAGGAACTGCCCGCGATCTACACGAACGGTCCCTGGTATCGTCTGATGAGCTACGCCGGCGACCGGCCCTTCACAGGCGGGGAACTGTCTCAGTTCAAGAAGACATGGACCCGCCTGGAAGACGTCCAGGGTTCACCCTGGGAGAACTGGCTGGCCACGGAGAACTGGGCCGCCCTGGTCAACGACGACAACCGAGGCGTGGGGGTCTTCAAGCCCGGCACGTACTCTTTCACGGGCGGCTTCTTCGGAAAGCCAGGCAGCGGAGGCAGCAAGGACGCGCCGACCGGGTACATTTCACCCATCCAAGACGAGATCCTGGATCACGACATTCAGTATGGCTACGAGTACACCTTGATCGTGGGAACGCTGGACGAGATTCGCCGGTTCGCCTGCGAGAATCGGTCCCGGTCGTCGCCGCCGGACTATCGGTTCGAAAAGGACCGGCAACACTGGGTGTATCGCAACGCCGTCGATACGGGTTGGCCCATTCAAGGACACTTGCACGTGAAGCTCGAAGCCGACGATCCGCAACTCATCGGACCGACGGCCTTCTGGGACGCCTCCGAGGCGCCCGTCCTGTACGTCCACGCCGCCTGCATGACGCGGCGAACCGACGCCCGGCTGTTCTGGAAGACGTCCAGTCAACCGCACTTCTCGGATGCCAAGAGCGTCGGTTTCACGCTCAAGCCCGATGGGAACCTCCACGTCTACGAGATCGACCTGGCGGGCAGTCCCGCCTACCAGGGCAGCATCACCGGCCTGCGGCTCGATCCCGTCTCGACCGGCGCAGAGGGCGACTACATCCAAATCGAGCGTATTACGTGGAAGAAATAGGGTCGTGCCTGGAGTCCGCCCTCCCAGAAACGGCCGAGACTGCGACCCTTGACCCACACGAGTGACTGCATCACAATGGGACCGTCCGAAAAAGGACGCCTTCTGGAATGTAAGAGACGAGGGATGGCTATGGGATGCATACGATCTCTGTCCTTCACGCGGACCGCATGGCTCGGGTTTTGTGTGACTTCGGTGCTGTGTCCTGCTGCGGCAAAGGAGACGACCGGCCATCCCTGGTATTGTCGTGCACTGGTCGGGATGGAGGTAGGCCCGACAGGGGCTCAGTTCGGCTACAGTGACCCGAATGACGCCCGCTACTGCTCTCAATTCGACGGGCGTGAGATCGTTCGTCGCTGCGTAGCCTCCCAGTGCGACTACGTCGTCATCTGGGCACGCGATGGCGACTATGCCTACTATGATTCGAAGTTGCTGCCGAAGGCTCCTGGCTTGGGCAGCAGAGACCCATTGCGAGAGACCGTTGACGAAGCGGCCAGACATAAGCTCCCGGTGATCGCCTACTGTGTGGTGCAACAGGCTGGACACTACTTGCGTGAGCATCCTGAGTTCGAGATGCGCGACCCGGCGGGCAATCGAATCGGGCGGTTCTGCTACAACTCCGGCTACCTCGATGCGATGAAACAAATCGTGGCCGAGCAGCTTGCCTACGGCATCGCGGGTTTTCACATCGACATGCTGGACCAGGGCTTCGGCCCTCCGTACGGCTGCTGGTGTGAGCACTGCCGGAGGGCGTTCGAGGCGAAGTACGGCCATGCCATGCCAACGGGCGTCACATGGGACGACGAGTGGGATCACATGCTCGAGTTCCGCTATGCGACGAGTGCCCGATTCGAGCGGGCGGTGTACGATCGCATCAAGTCGCTCAACCCCCATGCCACAGTGGACTTCAACTACCACGGCAATCCTCCGTTCTCGTGGGAGGTGGGCCAGCGGCCGGTGCAGCACGCGGGCAATGGCGATTTCGTCACGGGCGAGACGGGCGTCTGGGGTTTCAGCGCCCTGACGGTCGGGCTCAACGCGGAGTTCTACCGAGCCGCGACCCCGGGTCTGCCCTTGCAGGTGGCGATCCAGCGAGGGGTGCGGATGTACCATGACCAGACGACGCGTCCGCTCAATGATATCCGCTGGGAACTCCTGACGCTGTTGGCCCATAACGCCTTCGTGACGATGGTGGACAAGACCGGCTTCGACGGCCAACTCGACCTGGTAGCCTATGACCGCATCGGTGCGGCCTTCAAAGAAGCACATGCCAAGCGAGAGCATTTCGGCCAGATGCCGGTCGCCGACGTGGGGATCTACTTCAGCAGCCGAACACGGGATTGGCTCGGACGCGAACAACCGGCCGACTATTTCCAGAGCTTCCAGGGCGCCCACAAGGCTATGGTTTATGAGCACATTCCCTGGGGGATCGTCCTGGACGAGAATGCGACGCTCGAACGGCTGCGGCAATTCCCGGTCCTGCTGCTTCCGCACGCCGCCATCCTCTCCGAGCGAGAGGTTGCCCTGCTACGGGACTATGTACAGGAAGGCGGCAACCTGATCTTGACCGGCTGGGCCGGCATGCTCGGCTGGCGGGGCGAGCCACGCGAGGAGTCCGCCCTGAGTGAACTCGCGGGCGTCCATTTTGTCCGGCGGCTCGAGTCTCTGGACAACTGGGTGCGATTCGCTGGCCGTTCTGAAGGTCCGGCATCTGTCTTGGGACAGAGCATTCCAGGGGCCTGGCCATTCCTGGTCAAAGGCCCTGCTGCGGTGCTGGAGGCAACGTCGGCCCGACCTGTCGGCGAACTACTGCAGCCGTTCCGCACGACGCGCCAGCGCGAGGGCAAGGAAGGTACGGACTGGCCGATGAGTGCTGACTCGCCGGCAGGCCCCGCCATTCTGGTGAACCAGATCGGCAAAGGCAAGGTGCTGACCTTCGCCTGCTCGCCCGACTACGCCACGGCTAGTGAACATCACATCGTGGAGGCACGTCGACTTCTGGCCAACGCGGTTCGATTCCTCAATCCAGATCCTCGAGTTTGCATTACAGCCCCGACCACGGTGGAAGCGGTCGTCACCGACGACCAGGCCAACCGGACGCTCCGTGTCCACCTGCTCGGGTACAACTCGCCACCACAGACGACCCCGTCTAAGGATCGACCTCATATCTTGCCCGGCCTCATTGAAGACGCACCCCTGTATCGGGCGACCATCGAGTTCGACGAGCCGATCAAACGGGCCACGGCCACTAACAAGTCCACGAAGCTGACGCGGCACGGCCGGCGATTGGAGGTGATGGTCAACGACATCCACGAGATCGTGATCCTCATCTACTGAACCTCACGCGCCTCCCAGAATTGACCCTGCAAGGAGCCGAGGTCAGCATGACTGGAACATGCAGGAGCCCGGCCATCGGATCGCAGGAGAATGTCAGCCAGAAGGAGCCAACAAGATGAACGCTCAGCCTTTTACTCAGGGATTTGTCGGACACGTGTTCGTGATGGCGGCATTGGCCGTGACTGCCCACGGCACCATCCGCGCGGCCCAGCCACAAACCGCGGTGCAACCGTCTCACGGCGAATACATGGGCCGCAAGTGGAGCATCAACGCAGACCATCTGCTGTGCTGGGACGGCAAACCCTACGTGCGCGTTGGGTTCACCGGCAACGGGGATCTGGCCCGGATGCTCAAGGCGGGCTTCACCCAGTTCACCCTGGCGCCCGACGAGAAATGGCCCATTTCCGGGCCTGATGCGAAGATCGTTCAGAGTGTGAACGAAACCTCGGATCGGTTGGAGAAAGCCGGAGCCACCTACTATGGCTCATTGAACGCGTTCTGGCCGTGGCGATACGGCACGCTTATCGCCGAGTCCGACAAGGCAGCGGTGTTCGTCCGAAGTGTTCAGGACGTGACCGAACATGCGGGCCGGCATTGGGCCGCAGACCTTCAGATTCGTCTGCCCATTCCCCCGGCAGAACGCGATAAAGTGAAACCCGTTCGCACGGACGCCGTGCTCTTCGACTTGGAGCACGGCACGCGCTACGATCTGAGCGCTCAAGTGGAGAGTGTCGTTGAGACCGTGGCGGAGCCGGGTCCGGACGCCCGGCGCGAAAGCGAAGATGAACGACGCGGCGGAAAGGCTTTTCGTGTCCGCTTGCAGCCGATCGATCTTCCGGAATCCACATCGCTGCGACTGGTGCTGGCGATGGAGATACACTTGGCGGAACTGCCCGGCGTGAACGGCCTTCCGCCGCTGTGGAAACCGGGGATTCGCGTATTCTACCGGCACAGCCTGGAAGCCTTCCGTCCCGCCTACGCCAAGCCCGGCTTGCGGGGATTGCAGTTTGGCGATGAAATCAACGCCTTCCCGCAGTCACTCCTGACCGCCCGGGCTTATCTGGATCTGCGACAGGATACGGTGGCGCTGGGAGCCTATCGAGACTGGCTGGCCCGGCGGTTCGGCCGTGTTGAGGAGTTGAACCGTCAGTTGGGCGCCCACTACGCTTCGTTCGATCAGGTCGAGTGGCGCGTGCCGCTGCACCCCTTTGCCCCGGAGTTGGCCCGCACAGATGAGGCGGCGGAACGGGAGGAGTCGTGGGCCGGTGCCCGGACCACGTGGGGTTTCGCAAACACCGTGGAGCAGGTGCGCACCGTCAGCCGGGTGCAGAATGAATTTCGCATCTGGCTCTGTGGCCACTGGCTGGCAGAATACGCGAAGCTGGCCAGGGAGGTGATCGGTCCGGTGCCGGTGTTTGTCTGCTCGGCGGCCATCGGAGGCGAGGCGGATCAATATCTGTCGCTGCATCGCTGGGCCCTGCGAGAAGGTATCGATGGATTGATCCGCAACCACTACGGCAATGGCGGGCAGGAGGAACGATACGCGCTGGCCAGCCTCGCCCGGTGGATGGAGAACGTGCAGCAAGAGAGCGGTTGCACCAAGCACCTTTGGGCCAACGAAGTCGGCTATGTCCGGCCGCATGTCACAGATGACGAATGGGCTGCCAGAGAGGCGGCCGAACGGGGCGAGGGCGACTCCTTCGGTAGTCAGTGGGCCTTTCCGTCCCGCGAGTCCCTGCGGGAAATGCTGCTGTTGCTGAGCCAGTACGGCTATCGTGGTTTCAATCGGTTCCTGATGAGTCCTTCTGTTCCCCGAGCGTCGCAGGAGGTCGAATGGATGGCCGCTTTGCATGAGGAGATCGTGCAACATGCAACTGGCGAGGTCACGAAGTAGCTTTGCGGCCGTGCGTACAGGAAGCACATGATTCTTCTTTCCGGTTCGTTCTTCGAAGCAGAGGCAACCATGGGAATCGGGAATCTGGTTACGACCAGAAGGTTCGTCAGCAGATGGCTGTTCGCTTTCTCGTTGCTTCTGGCAGCATTGATCTTCCTGAGAGTAGCGATGTTCGTCGGCACGACGACCGAGGCACGACTCTTGGCTCGCCGTATCGCACCGCAAGTCCGGTCGACAGCGTCACAGATCCAGGAGAAGGCAGTCGTCATCGTGATGATCACGGATGCTGCGATGCTGGCGAGAATGCGTGCTGTGTGCATCTTGTCTTTCTCCTCTACCGGTGTATGCTCCTTGTTGCATGGCGTTCCCCAAGACGGAAGGTTCGCGACAGGCCGGCGCCTTGCGGGGTCAGAAAGACTATATCACAAGGGGGCGGTCCGAAAAAGAACGCCGTTTGGAGCACAAGGAACGAGAACAAGGAGCGGCCATGAAATGCATGCGATATTCCGCGGGCAGCATGACTCGCCTTCTGCATGGCTTCGGTGCTGTGTCCTGCTGCGGCTGAGGAGACAGCAGGGCATCCCTGGTATCGTCGATCATTGGTCGGGATCTTCAGGGGGCTGTGGTGCATCATGTGCGTCGGGTATTGGGCGCACTGTTCGGCCTCTCATCCCTGATTCCCCGCAGTTCGGTCTTGACGACCGTGTCCGGGGGAAGATACTACGTGACTGGGTACGTTATCCAGGGAGGATCTTCCCTGAGAGCATGACGACGCCTCAGATGCGTCCGGGGCAATCTGGCGGAGGCCGGATCTGCCCGATGCCCGATCTTCCCGCGGGCGTGTTGTAAGCAACGACGGAGAGACACGTGAAGACCAAAGGACAGCTTGAGGCCGAGATCAGCGAGGCCATCATTCGATTCGAGAAGGAGTACATGGGGCGCGGGCCCGATGAGACCAAGACCTACATCCTTGATGATATGGTATTGGTGCGGTTGCGTGGTGTGTTGACGCCGGCGGAGAAGAACCTGGCCAGAATGGACACCGGCAACCAGGGCCGTGCCCTGATCAAACAGGTGCGTATCGAGCTGCTGGAGAAGGCCCGCGCCATGCTGGAGCCACTCGTTCAGGATATCACCGGCCGCAGGATGCGGAGCCTGCACACCGACATCAGCACCACAACCGGGGAACGGGTCATCATTTTCACTCTCGACGGTCCTCCGCAGTACGAGGATCGCAAGAGCGAGACCTGAAAAAAAATGCGAATACTCTTGACAACAGATACTTGCCTGCTACAATACAGTGCTTAGTATTCGGTGATACAGGCAGATTGACAGGGGGCCGCGAGAAGCGGCCTGCTGAAGAAAATAGGCCGTCAGGTGACCCGGGATCGGGTTGCTGACGGCTTTTTTGTTTGCCTGCCGAGGCTTCATGCACGTTGACGGCGGCCCGCACGGGTGGCCGGTCGAATCGCTGGCCAGCGAGCACCCTTGCCGGGGTGCGTTCATCCTATGGCCGATTTCCTGTGGAATGCATAACCGCCGGATGTCCGGGCGCCCTCCGTAGCACGGTTTGGAGGAACACGCCGGACTCCGGATAAAGGAAAGGGACTCTCGTGCACGAAGGCATGGAAAAACAGCAGAAGATCGAAAAGGTGGTGAGACAGTTTCTTGACACCTATATGTCGGCACGGCCGCAGTCGATCCTGGTGGACCTGCACGACAGCCACCTGATCGTCACCTTGCGGCAGGTCATCTGCCCGGCCGAGCGGGAATATGCCCGCGACCGCAGCTCGCGAGAACGCCTCGAAAGGCTGTCTTGCGAAGCGTTCGACGCGGTCAAGGCGGAATTGGAGAAAGGCGTGACGAGAATCGTGGGACGCAGAGTCCGGCAGTCACGCATCAGTCTGGACCCGCCGACAGGCGACGCCATCCTCATGCTCTTCATGGAGGAATCAATGGAGCCGCGAGGAATTGACGGGTGAGCCGTCGGCCGGACGGGACAAGACAAGAAGGAAAGAACCAACGAACATGGCAGAAAAGAGTTTGCACCAAAATGTCCGGATCTCTTGTACCGAGGAGCAACCGGGGAATCGACTATATCCTGAGCAACTTGGGAACCCAAAAACGCCTATGTCCTTTACCGAACAAAGACAACTCATGTGGGAAGCATTCAATCCTCCGCAGGAGCTTCGTGCCATCCTCGCGGGTTGTCCCCGCGTGCATGTGGCCGGCACGGTCGAAGAGCTGGTCGACCTCGCGTGCGGCGGCCAAGGCCGCCAGTCGTTCGAGACTGCGTATGACCTGCCTGACGGGAGGCGAGTCCGGGAGGCGGTAACCATGCGAGTCCGCAACGGGGTGGCGACCAACTACCTCGAACCCTACATGAGGCGGCGCGATCCGGACTGCACGGTCGTTGGGGATACGCGCCCCACCGACAAAGAGACTTTCCAACAGCGTTTCGGCACGGACTTCAAGTCCTTGCGGCAGGAAACGTTCGCCTGGTTGAAGGCCCAGGACCTCGCGACCTATGGCTTCGTGGCGGGTCGGACCGGCATGGGCTTGGACACCATTGTTGTCGCTCCGGCCAACGCGGGGTTCTTTGCGCTGGGATTGGCCCTGCTCCAAGGCATCATTCCTGTGCAAGAGATCCCGGCCGGCTTTACGCCGCGGGCCATTGTCTACGTCGCTCCGGTCTTTCGGCACACGCATTTTGGCGGCCGGCAGGTTGTGGTCCATAACCGCAGAGACGATCTGCACGAGGTGTTCTCCTTCAATCTCTATCCTGGGCCCAGCGCCAAAAAGGGAATTTACGGCGTTCTGTTGGAGTTGGGCGAACGCGAGGGATGGGTGACGACGCATTGTTCCACCGTTCAGGTGATTACGCCCTATGACAATCGGATGACGATCATGCACGAAGGGGCCAGCGGCGGCGGCAAGAGCGAGATGCTGGAACAGCCCCACCGCGAACCCGACGGCCGTCTGCTGATCGGCGAGAACACGGTCAGCGGAGAGAGGCTGTACTTGGAGGTCCCGCGCAGTTGCGAACTGCGCCCGGTCAACGACGACATGGCGTTGTGTCACCCGTCGCTGCAGAAAGGATCGGGGAAACTCGCCTTGTGCGACGCAGAGGATGCCTGGTTCGTACGGGTCAATCACATTGCGCACTACGGCACGGACCCGCATCTGGAAAAGTTGACGGCCGAACCGTCGATGCCTTTACTGTTCCTGAATATCGACACGGTGCCCGGCGGGCGCGCTTTGATCTGGGAGCATATCGAAGACGCCCCCGGGAAGCCCTGTCCCAACCCGCGCGTCATCATTCCGCGCAAGGCATTCTCCCATGCGATCGGGGAAACGGTCATGGTGGACGTCCGCAGCTTCGGCATCCGCACGCCGCCTTGCACAAAAGAACACCCGACGTACGGGATTGTGGGCCTGGTCCATGTTCTGCCTCCGGCGTTGGCGTGGTTGTGGCGCTTGGTGTCGCCGCGGGGCCACGCCAATCCGAGCATCGTGGACACCGAGGGAATGACGACGGAAGGCGTAGGCTCTTACTGGCCTTTCGCCACGGGCAAACGAGTGAATCAGGCGAACCTGCTGCTGCGCCAGTTTATGGAGAACAGGCGCATGCGGTACATTCTCTGCCCGAATCAGTATATCGGCGTTTGGCAGGTCGGATTCATGCCGCAGTGGATCGCACGCGACTATCTGGCCCGTCGGGGAGTGGCGAACTTCCGTCCGGACCAACTTCGTCCCGCCCGTTGTTCCTTGCTTGGCTATACCCCGCGTCAATTGCAGTTGGAGGGGCGACTCGTTGACCGCTGTCTCCTGCACGTTGAGACGCAGCTGGAGGTTGGAGAGGTTGCGTACGATCAGGGAGCACACATGATCGATGCGTTCTTCAGGAAGTGTCTGGCCCAGTTCGAGTCCGACGAGCTGGACCCTCTCGGCAAAGAGATCATTGCGTGCTGCCTGGAGGGCGGCAAGGCGGAGGACTATGAGAAGTTCATTCCCGCCGCGGGATACCGGGACGATATCGAATAGAGGCTGTGGGCAGGCGATGAGACATCACAAGACAAGGCTTCGCTTCCGGTTCAAGATGGAAGGAGATGTCGGGGAGGCATGACATGGCAGTAGCAGGAGCATTCTTGGCTGTCTTCCTGGACCGCGACGGGACCCTCATCGAGGACCGGGGCCACCTGCGCAGCCCTTCCCAGGTGGCGTTCTTCCCGGACACGATTGCTGCGCTCCAGTCGCTTGGACAGAGCTTCAGACTGTTCATCGTGACCCATCAACCCGGCATCGCGGAAGGGAGCCTCCAGGCGGCCGAGGTGGCCCAGGTGAACGACTACGTCGTGAGGCATCTGGCCCGAGCCGGGATATGCATCGAGCGAGTGTATTGCTGCCCGCACCGACGTTCAGACGGCTGCGAGTGTATCAAGCCGAAAGCCTACTATCTGTGCATGGCGGCCCGCGAGTTCGGCGTCAACTTGAGCAAGTCCTTTGTGATCGGGGATCATCCGCATGACGTGGAACTGGCGCGCAACGCCGGAGCGACCGGCGTCTTCGTGCTGACCGGCCATGGGACCAAGCACCGCCAGGACTTGCCGGCGGGAGCCTTGGTGACCTCGGGGATTCGGGAGGCTGCAACGCTGATCCTGGAGAAGTCCGGCTGTGTGAAACGTCCGTACAGGCCGCCGAGCCGGACGAAGAGGGCCGCCGTCATTCTCAGGAAGGGAGGCGTGGTTGCCTTTCCAACGGAGACCGTGTACGGCCTGGGCGCCATTGCCTTTGACCCGACGGCCGTCGCCAGGATCTTCGAGATCAAGGGCCGTCCCCGGTTCGACCCGCTGATCATTCATGTCGGCAGTCTTCGGCAGGCACAGTCCCTTGTCGCTGATTATCCTTTGAAGGCGAGAGAATTGGCCCGGCGGTTCTGGCCGGGGCCCTTGACCCTTGTTCTACCGAAGACCGATCGGGTCCCCGACATTGTCACGGCCGGGTTGCCGACCGTGGCGATTCGCATGCCGGATCATCCGTTGGCGCTGGCGTTGATTCGCCAGAGCGATGCGCCCTTGGCCGCACCCAGCGCCAATCCCTTCGGCCGGGTCAGCCCGACGACCGCTGAGCACGTGCGGGAACAACTGGGTCAGGACGTTGACATGGTGCTCGACGGCGGGCCATGTCGCGTCGGTGTCGAATCTACCATCCTGTCGCTCGTTGACGGCAAGCCCGTGCTTCTGCGAGCCGGCGGCGTGGCCGTGGAGGATGTCGAGGCGGTCGTCGGCCCGGTGCTACGCCCGCACTCGGACCCTGATCGTCCCATGGCGCCCGGGCAGCTTGCCCGCCATTACTCTCCGCGGACCCCACTGGTGTTGCATTCGGAAGATGCCCCCCCGACGGATGGCCGGCGGATCGGGCTGCTGTCCTTCCAGGAGCCCCCCATAACACTGGGATTCGCTGCCGTCGAAGTCCTCTCCCCGAGCGGGAGCCTGAGGGAGGCCGCCGCCAACCTCTTCGCGGCGCTTCATCGGTTGGACAGGTTGGGTCTTGACCTCATCGTTGCGGAGGCGGTCCCCGATACGGGTCTCGGACTGGCCATCAACGATCGTCTGGGCCGGGCGTCACGGGGCTCCGGCCGGATGGAGAGACAACACAAAGAGTAAAGTGCGGGACGGGCCGCAGATCATTAGGCAATCTGACTTGGAAAGGAAACGACAGAAATGACCGCTCTCGTATCGATCGTCATGGGAAGCAAGTCCGACCTGGAAGTCATGTCCGAGGCCGCGAAGGTACTGCGGGAGTTCAATGTGCCTTGCGAGTTGCGTGTGATTTCCGCGCACCGCACGCCGGATCGAGCGCACGAGTTCGGACGCTCGGCGAAAAGTCGAGGAACCAAGCTGATCATCGCCGGCGCCGGCAAGGCCGCCCATCTGGCCGGAGTCATGGCGTCGCTGACGACCTTGCCCGTGATCGGCGTGCCGATGACGACTTCGGATCTGGGAGGCTTGGATTCCTTGCTCTCGACCGTGCAGATGCCGGGCGGCATACCCGTCGCCACGACCGCCATCGGGAAGGCGGGAGCCCAGAACGCCGGCTTGCTGGCCGTCTCCATCCTGGCTCTGGCGGATGAAAGACTGTCCTCTCAGCTCGAGGCCTATCGTGAGAAGATGAGTCGGCAGGTTGAGCAGGCGGATGCCGACGTGCAGGGGATGAATGATGAAGCATGACGCACGTTCTCCGATCCAAATCGAGCCCAAAGACGGACGCATCGAAATCCGCTGTTTCGAGCGGCCCGATGATGAACGGTATCTCTGTTGGGTGATGCCCGCGCAGGAGGCCGAAGACCTGTCACGGTGGTGGAACGACGGCGGCGCCGATCTCCGGGCCGGGGACCTGCCGGTTTCGAATTGCCGTTGCGGATCTGTGGCTGTCTCGGCGCATACCCTGAATCGGATCGAGATCCGAAGCCTCGATCCGCAGGGTCGCCCGAGCATGATCGGCTACTCACTGCCGCGCCATGCCGTGGCGGCGTTGGCCGCGGCGATGAGTCGCAAAGAGGCGTCGAAACCGAACGCTGGGAAGAAGGGATCTCGATCATGTTCCAAAAAGTCCTCATAGCCAATCGTGGCGAAATCGCGGTTCGAGTCATCCGGGCGTGCCGGGAACTGGGGATCGCCACGGTGGCCGTGTACTCCCAGGCGGATCGGAACTGCCTGCATGTTCGCCTGGCGAATCAGGCGGTCTGCATCGGCGAAGCGCCCAGCCGGAGCAGCTATTTGAACGTGCCGGCGATCGTCAGCGCGATGGAGACCACGAATGTGGACGCGGTCCATCCGGGGTATGGTTTCCTGTCGGAGAACGCCCGCTTCGTCGAGATCTGCCGGGAACACAATGTGACTTTCATCGGTCCGTCGCCCGACGCCATTCGCAGGATGGGCGACAAAGCGGTGGCTCGCCAGACCATGAAGAGCGCGGGAGTCCCGGTGATTCCGGGCAGTGAAGGCACGGTCGCGGACGAGACCAAGGCCCTGAAGACCGCCGAGAGTATCGGTTATCCCGTCTTGATCAAGGCCTCCGCCGGCGGGGGCGGCAAGGGGATGCGGATCGCCCATGACAAGGAGGGCCTGCTGGCCGGCTTTCGCGCCGCGCAGGCGGAGGCCCAGGCCGCGTTCGGCAACAATGAGGTCTACATGGAGCGTTACCTCGACGATGCCCGTCATATCGAGGTGCAGGTGCTGGGCGATCGGCACGGAAACACGCTGCACCTAAACGAAAGGGAATGTTCCATTCAGCGCCGATACCAGAAGCTGATCGAGGAGACCCCGTCGCCGGCGCTGACCGAGACGTTGCGAAAGCGAATGTGCAAGGCGGCGGTTCTGGCCGCGAAGGCCGTGAACTACGAAGGCGCCGGCACGGTCGAGTTCATCCTGAACGGGCAGGGTGAGTTCTATTTCATGGAGATGAACACGCGGATCCAGGTCGAGCACCCGATCACCGAGATGGTCACCGGCGTGGATCTGGTCAAAGAGCAGCTCCGCGTCGCCTCCGGCGAGAAGCTCGCCTTCCGTCAGAAGGACATCAAGGCCACAGGCCACGCGATCGAATGCCGGATCAACGCCGAGGATCCGAGCAACAAGTTCATGCCCTCGCCGGGGACGATCAGCAGGCTCTGCTGTCCCGGCGGCCCGGGAATCCGGGTCGATACCCATGCGTATCAGGACTACACGATACCCGCCTACTACGATTCGCTCGTCGCCAAATTGATCGCCTATGACGAGAACCGTGAGGCGTGTATTGCCCGGATGCAGCGTGCGCTCCGGGAGTTTGCGGTGGAGGGCATCAAGACCACGATCCCGTTTCATCAGAAGGTCCTGGAGCATGAGTGCTTCGTGAGAGGACAGTACTCGACGAAGTTCGTGGAAAACAGGCTGCTCAAGCCGACAATGTAGAGAAGAGACACAGGTACTTTATTGAAGGGAATAGGATGAAGATAGCGGCGATTACCGCCCAGGAACTGCTGGACTCGCGAGGCAACCCGACCATCGAAGCCACCGTCCATTTGGAGAATGGCAAGGAGGTGTCGGGCATGGTCCCCTCCGGCGCGTCGACCGGCCGGCACGAGGCTCTCGAACTCCGTGACAAAGACCCCGAGCGATATCACGGCAAGGGCGTTCTGAAGGCGGTTCGGAACATCACCGAGATCATCGCCCCGGCGCTGGCAGGCTTCGACGTTGACAAGCTCCGTGCCATCGACGGACGCATGATCGAACTGGACGGCACGCCCAACAAGTCCCGCCTGGGGGCCAACGCGATTCTGGCCGTATCGATCGCCTGCCTCCGCGCCGGCGCGATCGTCCATCGCAAGCCCTTCTACGAGCACGTGGCCGATCTCTGCGGCAAACCTGCGGATGAGCCTTTCGTCATGCCGTTGCCGCTGATCAACGTCCTCAACGGAGGAAAGCACGCGCTGAACTCTTCGGACTTTCAGGAATACATGCTCGTGCCCGCCGGGGCGCCGAGCTTTGCGGAGGCCTCCCGCTGGGCGGCCGAGACCTTCCACGTACTCAAGGACATCGTCCGCGAGCACGGCTGGCCCACCACCGTCGGCGACGAGGGCGGCTATGCCCCGCCGGTGACCTCCAACGAGGCGCCGCTCAAGCTGATCATGGAGGCCCTCGACCGTGCCGGCTACAAGCCCGGCGAGCAGTTCGTCATCGCGTTGGACCCGGCCGCCTCCGAGTTCCACGACGACGAGGGCTACCACCTCGACCGCGACGGCAAGGTCCTCAGCACCGAAGAGATGGTCGATCTGCTGACCGACTGGACCCGCAAGTACCCGATCGTCTCGATTGAAGACGGGCTCGACGAGGAGGACTGGAACGGCTTCGCCCAGCTCAAGGCAAAGACCGAGGGCAAGGTCCAGATCGTCGGCGACGACCTGTTCGCCACAAACCCGATCCTCGTCCGCAAGGGGATTGAGACCGACGCCGCCAACTGCGTTCTCATCAAGGCCAACCAGATCGGCACGATCACCGAGACGCTCGACACGATCAAGCTGGCCCGGGAACATGGTCTGACCGCGATCATCTCTCACCGCTCCGGCGAGACGGAGCTGCCTTTCGAAGCCGACTTCTCCGTCGGCACCGGCGTCGGTCAGGTCAAAATCGGCTCGCTCTCCCGATCCGAGCGCGTCGCCGAGTACAACGAACTGATGCGGATCGAACGCCGCCTCGGCGACAGAGCCGTTCTCGCCAAGTTCCCATTCCCGGGACACACACGCCGGCAGTAGTCGGCACGAAGCAGGAAAGGAATGAGCACATGCATGGGCTTTTGAAGGACAACATCGGCGAACAGGTCCTCCTGCTGGGCAATGAGGCCATTGCCCGCGGGGCCCTGGAGGCCGGGGTCGCATTCACCGCCGCCTATCCGGGGACTCCCTCTTCGGAGATCGCGCTGCAATTCTTCCAGATCTCTCAGGAGAGCGACCTGTATTTCGAGTACAGCGCCAACGAGAAGGTCGCTCTGGAGGTGGCGGCGGGCGCCGCCATGTGCGGCCTGAGGACCATGGTCAGCATGAAGCACGTAGGTCTCAACGTCGCTTCGGACGCCTTGATGACCCTGGCCTATACGGGAATTGTCGGCTCCCTGGTGCTCGTCGTGGCCGACGATCCGTTCATGTTCTCCAGCCAGAACGAGCAGGACTCCCGCTGGTATGGCAAGCTCAGCGGCCTGCCGATCCTGGAACCCTCCACGGTGGCCGAGGCCAGGGACATGGCTGCCTACGCCTTCGAGCTGTCCGAAGAGCTCAAGCTGCCGGTGATTCTGCGGACCACCACGCGTATCAACCATTCCAGCGGCATGGTGACTCTTGGCCCATTGCGCCAAAGGATCACCAAGGGCCGGTTTGAAAAGAACCCCTTCGCCTATGTGTGCATCCCCGCCGTATCGCGCAACCTGCACCCCAAGCTGCTGGACAAGATCGCACGGGCGACGGAGATTGCCGACAGCGGCCCGTGGAACCGGATCGAGGGCGACGGCGCCTGGGGCATCGTCTGCAATGGCGTAAGCTACGGCTACGTCAGTGATGCCCTGGACGAGTTACGCATCGCCGATCGGTTCCGGGTTCTACGCGTGGGCTTTTCGCATCCGTTCCCGGAGCAATTGACGCAACGATTCCTGGAAGGGAGTGAGAAGACGCTGGTCGTCGAGGAAGGCGAACCCTATTTGGAGGAGGCCGTGAGGAACTGCGCCCAGAGGGCCGGTCTGACGCTTTCGATCCAGGGCAAGGGCCAGGGGCTCTTCTCCAGGCTCTACGAGTTCGACCCGACGCTGGTGAAGAAGGTCATCGCCTCGTTCTTCCAGCAGCCGTTCGCGCCCGCGGTCCCGATTCGGACCGATGACCTGCCCGAGGCGCCGGCCCGACCGCCGACCCTGTGCCCTGGATGTCCGCACCGCGCCACCTACGTCGCGGTCCGCGAGGTCTTCGGGGATGAGGCGATCTATCCGACGGACATCGGGTGCTATACGTTGGGCCTTCTGCCTCCATTGAACATGGGCGACTTCCTGATCGCCATGGGCGCCGGCGTCGGCACCGCGGGGGGCTTTGCGCGGGCCACGGGACGCAAAGTGGTGGCCTTCATCGGGGACTCCACCTTTTTCCACAGCGGTCTTTCGCCCCTGGCCAGCGCGATCTACAACCAACACGATTTCCTCCTCGTCGTGCTGGACAACGGCACCACGGGAATGACCGGTCATCAGCCGCACCCGGGTGTGGATCTGGGCCATTTGAACCTCCCCAGGAAGCCGATATCCATCGAGGCCGTGGTGAAGGGGCTGGGGGTGGAGAACGTGTTGACGATCAACCCATTCCACTATCGCAAGACCGTCGAGGCCGTGCGACAACTCGCCGACTGCCGGGGTGTGTCAGTTCTCATCGCTCGGGCGCCCTGCCCTCTGTATGAGCGGACCCTTCCCGGGTCCCGCAAGAGACGGCCTCTTCACGTGAAGCCCGAAAAATGTCGCAACCACCAGGCCTGCACCACGAGACTGGCCTGTCCCGCGTTTTTTGTACGCGACGGTCGGATCGAGATCGATGCCGACCGCTGTACAGGCTGTGCCCTGTGCGCCCAGGTCTGTCCCGAGAAGGCCATTGCCGCGTTACCTGGAAAGGAAGGGAATCGATGAAGACAATCCGTATCATGATCGTGGCGGTGGGAGGACAGGGCAACATCCTGGCGGCCCGCGTGTTGGGCGAGGCCGCGGCCGCCGCCGGCATCACGCCCCGCATGTCCGAATTCCACGGGATGGCCCAGCGCGGAGGCGTCGTGGAGTCCATGGTGCTGCTGGGAGACGGCAAGGGCTACTGCATCGCCGACGGGACGGCGGACGTGCTGCTGGGTTTCGAGCCTGCGGAAACAATCCGGGCGGCGAAGAAATGCGGCGTCCAGAGCGTGGTCGTCAGCAATACCGCCCCGCAGCCGCCTTTCACCGTGGCCATGGGCAAGGCCCGATACCCCCAGATCGATTCGGCCCTGGCGATGCTGGCCGGCCGGGTCAAACGCCTTGTGGCATTTGACGCGACCGCCCTGGCGTTGACGGCCGGATCGCCCTTGTCGATGAACATGGTCATGCTGGGAGGGCTGGTTCAAACCGGAGTTCTGCCGATACCAGCCGAGACGTTCCGCCGGGTGATCGCAGAGAAGACGAAGTCAGCCTTTGCCGCGGTGAATCTCCAGGCTTTCGACCTCGGCGTGCGTGCAGCCGAACAAAACGCCACGGAATCGTCGAACGGATCACGATCCGGCGGTCGGTGTGACACGGCGAGGTGATACCTATACGCTTGGCTTGTAGAAATGGACCAACCCAAGCCGCCAAGCGCGCAACAGACGCGCCACGAGCGGATTCGTTTCGCCCACTGTGCGGCTTCGGCTCCGCTTCGGCCTGCATCACAAGTCCTGTAATGACAATTGTTAATCGTTTATCAACCTTTTCAGGTTTTACGAACGTCGTCCGCTTTCTGTCTACCATCACTTTCAGGAGAGCAGCATGACGAGCGTAAGAACCATCAAGTCAGAGAAGTCCACCACGACCCCGGACCGCCAACAGGCCATCGCCAAGCGTCTGGAGCAGATGCCGCCCAAGTGCCGGAGGACCTACGAGCGGGCTGTCAACGGATCGAAGGCCGCCGCGATCAAGGCTCAGTGCGTCGGATGGGTCCGGGCCGAAGTCACAGGCTGTACCGACATAGGATGCCCGTTGTATGCCGTCCGACCCTTCCAGAAGGGGTCTTAGGGGGCCCAAACCATGCCCGTAAACCGTCGAAAATCGCGGGTTAAAGCTCGTAGAATCGCCGATCTCAGCCCCGGCCGGGTATCGGGAGGGGGCCGGGGTTTTTCTATTGGGAAGTGATGCGTTTTTCGCAGGTTTCCGAGAAGCGGACAAAGTAGTAATTCCATAGGTATACGATACAGGACGAAGAGAATCTGCTCGCCCGTACCTCGAAATTATAGGGATATCTTTTAGCTTCTCTATAATAAATAAAAACGACTTTGGAGGTACTGATTATGAACACAGTGAAAGAACCGAAGCTGACTCCTCGTCGGGCACGGAAGGCCAAGTTGATGCCCATTGCCCGCGAGTATCGCAGGAAGGGTTACAGCCTGTCGGAGATTGGCAATGCCCTGGGAGTTCATTATACGACGGTCTGGACCTGGGTGAAAGACATCCCGCCAGGGGACATCTACGAAGGGATGTGATGATGAGAGTGGCTGGGGATAGGCCGACGGGCCGAAAAGCGGATTTCCCTATCCGCCTGCCCCAGCCAGTTTTCAATAGGGAGTCGCAAAGGGAAACGACATGATGAAACGCAAGTATCACAGGGGTGAAGCCAGCCGAAACGCCAGACGGCAGGCGATGTTCGAGACAGACGGCAACCTCCGGAAACGTCCGTCAACGGTCTATCAGCCGGTGAAGCCGACCGCTCGGTTCAAAGAGTACGTCCATCAGGAACTCATCCCTGATCTTCCACTAGGACAACGGAACCGAGAGAAGCAACGCGACATTGCCACAGCCGTGATCGCCAATTTGGTCGTAGCTCATAAGGCGGGCGGGAAGGTGCTGGCCGACAGCCGCGATACGGGGAAGGGATGCGGGGCACGTGTGCGAATCTACGATCAATTGGAGCAGGCAGATATTATCCGCAAGCAACTCGGCAGCGAACAATCGGGCAAGATGACTCGATATGCCTTGCGTCACGGTATCGCCCACGATGCTCGCGAGTGGGATTTCCTTGACGTGGTGAATCCATCCCTTGATGAACCCACCAGCCAGCGGTATCAGCCGAGCGAATTCGCTCCGGTGATCTTGCGGCCGTCGAAGAGCACGGAACCCGGTCACCAGTATGCCCGCAAGTCCATCCCGTTTCCGCCGACCATGAGTGAGAAGGAACTGGCAATAATCCGGCATTTGGAGGATGCCATTCAGGCGATCAACGATCAGCACCTCTTCAAGCATACGTGGGTCTACAGCATTCTGGACCCATGCGGTCAGCCTGTCGCCCGGAATCAAGTGAACCCGATCATGCGGGCCATCTTCAACGGAGATTTCCAGCACGGTGGTCGATTCTACAGTCGGGGTCCCAATGGCTATCAAAACCTCTCGAAATCAGAGCGGCGGACGATGCTGATCGACGGCGAACCTATTGCAGAACGCGACTACAGCGGCTTCCATACGCGTCTGCTCTACCACAAGGAGGGGCTTGACTATCGTGGCGACGTATACCGGCCCGAGGAAGTCTTCCCGAAAGATCGGAAGAGCGTCGTGTAGGGAAAGAGTGTAGACCTAGGTGGTCGCCGTAT
>CALEZT010000135.1 GCA_937927975.1 uncultured Phycisphaerales bacterium | reverse complement strand
CAAGGCCCAGATCGCCAACCTAGCCGAATGAAACATAACATATCTTATGGGACGTCGCAGGGGGCTATCGCGTGGGCATGTTGCCACGACGGGTTCACCGGTTGCGCGGGCGGTCAGGACTGCGACGCCTCGTTGGCTGAGTCGCGCAGGGCCAGAGGTTTGCCGAGGATCTCGTAATGGAGAATGGCGTTTCGTAGGGCGTCGGGTTCGTTCAGACTCAGATCGACAAGAACCGAGACGTCCGCGACAGAGGACGTCTTCGGCTCGGAGGATAAGACCAACGGTTCGAGCGGTCGCGGAGGCTCAGAGGAGATCTCCTGACGTACAGGTCGGACGATTTCGCGGGCCTCCCGCGGGCGGATCGCCTTTCGTGTGGGCTGTGGCGCGGGACGCTCATACACCATGACGGAATCGCCTCTGGAATTCTCGCGGATGGTAATCGCCCCGGCGGGGTGAGCGGGCGCCTCCTGAGCGGGAGTCTGTTGATCGCGCGTCCTGCTTTCGGCCTCGGCGGCCTGCTGAAACTCGCGGGCCTTGCGGGCCAAACGCTGCTGCCAGGTCTCGCGCTGGGCTGGGGGCTTGGACGACGGGCCTTCTTGAGGCCGGGCAGGCCCCTTCTTGGCCGTCAGCACCTTGGCCAGGGCCCCCACCAGCCAGAGAATCGCCATGACGATGAGGATCAGCAGGTCCCCGTCGATCAGGGATCTCTGTGCGAGAAGGTCGAGCTGTCTCGACAGTTCAATCAGCACTCATCTGTCTCCGTGGGCTCGGTCCTTACGACGGATCGGGCTTCTTGGGTTTCGAGATCGATTCGCGCATCTGCGTGTCGGCGCCGATGTTTCGGATTCTGTAGTAATCCATGATGCCGAGATTGCCGGCGCGGAAGGCCTCGGAAATGGCCAGGGGGACTTTGGCGTCGTTCTCGACGACCAAGGCGCGCATTTCCTGTTCCCGGGCAACGGCCATCGCGCGGCGTTTCTCGGCCTCGGCCTTGGCACGCCGCATGTCGGCTTCCGCCTGCGCGGCCTGGAGCTGGGCGCCGACGTTCTCGCCGACGTCCACGTCCGCGATGTCGATCGAGAGGATCTCGAACGCGCTGCCGGCGTCGAGGCCCTTGTCGAGCACCGCCTTGGAGATGCGATCCGGATTCTCCAGCACATTCTTGTAAGTGATCGCGCTGCCGATGGTCGTCACGATGCCTTCGCCGACGCGGGCGATGATCGTCTCTTCCGTCGCACCGCCGACGAGCCGCTGGATGTTCGTGCGGACCGTCACGCGAGCTTTGGCTCGAAGTTGGATGCCGTCCTGGGCCACGGCGTCGATGGTCTCTTTGCCCTTCTTCGGGTCGGGGCAATCGATCACTTTCGGATTGACGCTGGTCTGGATGGCGTCGAGAATATCCCGGCCCGCGAGATCGATCGCAGTGGCCGTCTTGAAGGACAGGTCGATGTTGGCCCGGTCGGCGGCGATCAGGGCACGGACGACGTTGGGCACCCGTCCCCCTGCCAAATAATGGCTTTCCAGGTCTTTTGTGGTCAGTTGGAGCCCGGCCTGCACGGCCGTGATCTTGCTGAGCACGATCGTGCGGGAATCGACACGCCGCAGCCACATGCCGATGAGGTCCGAGAGCCGCACGTCGGCCCGGGAAAAGTACGCCTGCAACCACAGTCGGGCGAATTTGAGCATGATCAGAGCGGCGACCAGTACGATAATGCCGACGACGACAAGAATGCCCGTCGTGATCGGGTCGGCCGCCTGCATCAGCACACGCGTTGTCTGCGACATCTGTATCCCTTTCTCTAAGCCTCATCCAGGACTCGTACGGTCACCTGAGTCCCCTCGACGCCAATGACCTTGACCTTGTTGTTCTTCTGTAGATATCCTCTTTCCGCAACGCATTCAACCCTGCGGCCGTCGAATTCGCACATGCCCACCGGCCGCATGGTCGTCAGGACGCGGCCCTCGCGTCCGATCAGCAATCGCAACTCTGGCGTGTCGGCGATTGCGTCGCCGCGGTCGCGGATGGGCGGGCTGAGGATCACTCGCTTGCCGAACCGCGTCTTCGGAAGCACTCTGTACGCCGTCACCAGCAGCGATGGAACCATCGCCGTCGCGACCACCACCCCGATCCAGCCTGTCGTGGTGCTGTGACGGAAAAAGATCATCAGGCCGCCGATCAGGCAGGCCGCCGAGCAGAGGCTCAAGAGGCCGAAGCTCGGAATGAACACTTCCGCCACCAGCAACGCCGCACAGACGGCATACAGGAAGACGGCAAATAGAAGCCACCAATCCACAGGCGCTACTTCCCTTCCATAAAATACCGCGAATCGGTTTTCACTTCGGGCCCTCGGAGTCGGCGCGTCGGACGACCACCCGACCGCCTTGGATGGCGATTATCGTGACCTTCGTGTTCTTGTCAAGGAACTCTCCGTCGGCGACCACGTCCACGATCGCTTCGCCGAAGCGAGCCTTCCCCGCCGGCCGCAGGCGAGTGACGGTCGTTCCTGAGTCCTTTACGTTTGGCTGGCTGCCGGCGTTCTCCGGAGGGGTGGTCATGCTGATTTGCGAGCCGGCCCCCCTGCCAGGGATGCTGGGGGCGAGAATCAGGCCGCTCATGAAGCCCAATCTTGGCAGGTATCGCGAGAGAATCCACGCCAACACGAGGAATCCGAAGAACCCGAGCGTCAACGAGAGTACGCCGGAGGACAACGATCTCCAATCCGCGGATGTGTGCGGCCAGGGGATTTCACTCGGGGCGTTCCGGATCAGCATGCCGAAGAGCCCTGCGAGGATCAGAGCGATTCCGAGGACGCCCGCGACGCCGAAGCCGGGCAGGACGAAGAACTCGATCAACAGCAGCACGACGCCGATGAACAGGATCGCAATCTCGACCCAGTTGGCCATGCCGATCAGATATTTGCTGCCCAGTATCAACGCGAAACAGACGATGGCCACAATGCCGGGCAGGCCGAAACCCGGAGCGCTGAACTCCATGTACACGCCCAACAGCGCCAACATCACCAGAACGCCCATGACCGCGGGCGAATTGAGCCAACTGACCATGTACTCGGACCAATTCGGTTCCAGCACGGTCGGCGGACCGCTGAATCGCACGCCGTCGCGATCGGCCAGGAAGGCCATCGCCTCGTTCACATCGCGTACGACCGCCCTTGCGAGGCCGTATTCACGGGCCTGCGAAGCGGTCAGCGTCAGCAGTTCGTCGTCGCCGTTGATCTTCTGAATGCCTTTGACGTCATGTTCATTCGCGTCGGTGGGCAGGTCGGCCCGCTCGAAAAACTCGTACTGTCCCGTCTGGAGATTTCTCGCCCGGTAGACCTCGATTCGGACGGTCACCATGGCTTTGAGGAGCAGTTCGGGATACCCGTTGGCCTCCGCCGCCCGCTGGAAGATCGCGCGAATGAAACTCTCGGCCTTCTCCCGCTCGACCCCTTCGAGTTTCTCGCCCATGGTGATCGGGGCCGCGTCGCCGATCGTGGTGTTCTCCTGCATGATGACGTCTCTGCACGAGACGCTGACGAGGGCTCCCGCGGAGATCGCTTCCGTGGCGACGTACGCGACCGTGTGCCCGCGGGAGGCGACGTCCTGGATCAGATACTTGGCGATGTCGTCGGCTGCATCGACCCTTCCGCCGTAGGTTCCGATCTTGTAGATCAGATACTCGGCCCCCTCCGCCAGCGCGATCCCCGTGCGACGTTTGATGGAATAGAACAAAGCGGGATCGATCGCGCCTCGACAGGGAATGATCGCCGCCTTGAGATGCCGCGGGGTCTTGGCAGGCAGATTGGGTTCGCTCGCCCAGGTCCGTCCTGCTGGGAACCACGCCAGCAGGCACAACGCCAGAATCCAAGTCTGTTGAAGTCCCTTTCTCATAAATGGAATTCTACCGACCTTCCGTGTCGCTGGCAACCAGGGAGAAGTTCGGACGCGGCCCAAAAAAGTTCTCCCCTCCGCTCCCTTCCGAGCTTGCACTACCCCAGCCTGCGGAGGATGTCAACGCCCTGGCGGATCTTTTCGTCGGTCGTCGCGAAGCTGATCCGGAAGTGCGTGTCCTTCTCGCTGAAGACGTTGCCGGGAATGACGAGCAGGTTGTTCTGGATCGCCTGTTTGACGAATTCGCTCCCGGAACCGTTCGGGGCTTTGACAAAAGCATAGAATGCCCCCTGCGGCCTGGCCAACTCGAATTTGTCCTTGAGGCCTGTGTACAGCAGGTCCCGTTTGCGGACGTAGTCCTTGACGAGGTCCCGCACGTCATAGTCCATGGCTGCCACCGCAGCCTTCTGGAACGGCGTCGGGGCGCAGACGAACGTATACTGCTGAATCTTGAGCATCTCCTCCATCAGAGGTCGAAGCGAAGCCGGGGCCGCGACGTAGGCCAGCCGCCAGCCGGTCATCGCGTAACTCTTGCTGAATCCTCGCATAACGAGCACGTTTTCGTAGTACTTCGCGATGCTCGTGGCCGGTCCGTCGTAGCTGAACTGCTCGTAGATCTCATCGGTGAGAACGAGCACGTCCTTTTTCGCGGCAACCTGGGCCAAGGCTTCCACCTCGGCCGCCGAGTAGACGATTCCCGTCGGGTTGGCGGGCGAGTTCAGGATGATCAGCTTGGTCTTCTCGGTAATGGCGCCGGCGATCTTGTCGACCGGCAGGCGGAAGTCGGGATAGCTGTCGACGAAGACGCACTTGCCGCCCAGCAGGTTGACCACGTGTTTGTAGATCACGAAGTACGGATCGGGGATGATCACCTCGTCGCCCGGGTTGATCAGGGCCATGAACGCCAGGAGCAGGCCGCCGCTGACGCCGCTGGCGACCAGAACGGCGGGATTCTGCCACCCGAATTCGGCCGTCATCTGGGCGGCCACCTTGTCCATCAGGTCCTTCTCGCCTGCGGTCTGGGAGTAGCGGTTGAATCCGGCCTCGATGGCCTTGATCGCCTCGCGTTTGAGCGGTTCGGGCACGTCGAAATCCGGCTGGCCGATCGAGAAGTTGACCGGGTCCTTCAGATCGCCCGCCAGGGCGAACACCTTGCGTATTCCGCTCGCATCGATCAGACTCGTTCGATCCGCAACCAGCTTCTTCTTCATGTGGGCTCACCGTTTCCAACCGTATTATCTGTGATAGACTGAGGCACGGATAGTACATCGTACTGGCCCGACGGCCGTTGACAAGCGAAAAATGCGGCCTTTGCCCTTGCAGCCTGGAGCGGGTATAATAGTTCGATTGTGATTTCCCGTCGGCGAAACAACCCTGCCGGTCGGGGCGTATAAGGAGCCGTCGACATTTCGTCGCGGCGGCGGAATCAAGAGCTTTGGATGGAGTCTCTCAATGACTGGACTTCTGCAGAATATGGCGTTCATTTCGATGCCGGGCGGCAGCGAATGGCTTGTCATCCTGATCATCGGCCTGCTGATCTTCGGGCGGCGTCTGCCTGAGGTGGCCCGCGGACTGGGCAAGAGCATCAACGAGTTCAAGAAGGGCATGCGGGAGTTTCAGGACAGCGCCAACGAGGTCGCACGCGACGTGAACAAGGTCACCAGCGACGTCGCCTCGGAGGTCCAAGATGCCGCCGGCGTGAATGACCACGGCTACCAGGAGCCTAGCACGACGACCGACTACAACACCGGGCATTACGACCCGTACGGCGCCCCCACATCCGAAGAGGCCTCCCCCGCCGCGACGGATGCCGTTGCGACGACGACGCCCGATGCGACCCAGCCCGGCGCAACGGAAATCCAGGAAGCCCCCGCCAAGCAGAATCAGCCCGATTCGCAGGCTGAACCGACCACCCAGCCGTCCTGAACGTCACAATAGAGCCCGGCCGGTCGTCGCACTGGTAACCGCTCTGGGGCAGCCAGCCGCCCATGACGCCGCCCCAGGCCTCCTCGAATTCGTGCGAGAGCAGCTCGAATCGCCCCACCACGCCCTTGAAGATCCGGTGAAAATGGAACTCCGAGAAGTTCGCGACATGGGCAAGCGTCGCCAGGGACAGATCGCCGTCGCGATGGGTCTCGATGTAGTCCATCACCCGGTTGATCCGACCGACATATTCGGCCCGCAACGCCTGCTTGCGGACGTCGTCGCCGTTGATCATGGTTCGCACCTATCAGGTATCCGGGCTTCGTCTTTCACACGACGCCATCATCGTACCGAACGTCCTCGGCCTTTCAACCGGCAAATGCTCTTTGGCGGCTGACAAATGCCGGCCAATACGCTACCATGCGAAGCGTGACAATCAAGTGCGTGTTTATTGCGAGGAGTGACATGGCCGGAAGATGCGGTGTCGTCGCGATGGGATTGATCCTCCTTGGAGTCTGCAGCGTCCAGGCGGAGATGGCCGGCTACACGCTGGCCTGGGCCGACGAGTTCAACAAGGACGGCCTGCCCGACCCGAACAACTGGGTCTACGAGAACGGTTTCGAGCGGAACGAGGAACTCCAGTGGTACCAGCCCGACAATGCGGTCTGCAAGGACGGTCTGCTCGTCATCGAAGCCCGCCGGGAGCGGAAACCCAATCCCAACTACGATCCGAACAGCAACAGCTGGCGGCGTAATCGGCAGTTCATCGAGTACACGTCGAGCTGCGTCAAGACGATCGGCAGGCACAGTTGGACGTTCGGTCGATTCGAGATGCGGGGGCGGATCGACACGCGGCCGGGCTTGTGGCCGGCCTTCTGGACGCTGGGCTCGGCCCGTGGCTGGCCCGGCTGCGGCGAGATCGACATCATGGAATACTACCGCGGCATGCTCCTGGCCAACGCCTGCTGGGCGGGCGAGCGGAGGTGGAACGCCATTTGGGACGACCTCAAGAAGCCGATCACCGACTTCGACCCCGACTGGTCGTCGCGGTTCCACGTCTGGCGGATGGACTGGGACAAAGACAACATCAAGCTCTATGTCGACGACGAACTGCTCAACACGATCGAGCTGAGCAAGACGATCAACAGAACGCCCGACAAGGCCAACCCGTTCCACGAGCCGCACTACATCCTGCTGAACCTGGCCATCGGCGGCGCCAACGGCGGCGACCCCTCGGCCACCGAATTCCCCGCCCGCTTTGAAATCGACTACGTCCGCGTCTATCAGAAGCAAGGCAATCCTTAGGCTAACGCAGCGTCGCCTTGCGGACGGAGAAGTAGTCGTCGCCGGAGAAGACGAGGTGGCAGGTCCGGCCGTCTTCGCTCATCCACTTCGTGGGGAAGCTGGCGGTTTCGCCGGGACCGATGTCCCAGGCCTCGGTGTAGAACGCGGTTCGCCAGGGGCCCCAGGGCTCGGGGGCTTCGTAGACGCCGAACCCGCCCTGGTACCGCGGGCCCCGCTCGTCTTTGCTCTCCGGCAGGATCTGGCACCAGAGATACCGCTTCAAGCCTGCGTTGTAGCTGACGCCGGAACGATAGCAGCGGCCCGGATTCACGAAAACCGCGCCGCGGTCGCGGATGTCGGAGGTCCAAAGGGGCGAGCCCTGGCCGTCGAGGCCCTTGAAGAACTCGTAGGCTTGTCGATCGCGGATGCGATCTCTCGGCACGCGGGCCAGGACCATCCGGTCCGCGGGTACGTAGGCGCTGTCGCTATCGTTCGAGTAGACGTGAATGTAGTTGTCCCGCGCCTCGGCGTAGTCCCTGCCGTAGTTCAGGAAGGTCGGAGCCCCGAAGCTGGTTTCGAACTTCCAGTCGCACCACGTCCAGGTTCGACCGTAATCCTTGGACCATGCGATTTGCGAGTTGCGGGCGTTTCGCACGAACATGTAGAGCGTGCCGTCCACGCACAGCATGCCGCTGGCTTTGAGGCCGGCCTTGCCCTCTCCGAGTCTCTCTCCAGTCTCACTGCGGATATTGACGCCTGTGAAGTCCTTTGGCCCCCCGCTGACTCTCGCTAAGCCCAGGCTGAGCTTCCTGTCCACCTTGGGCTCGAAGCCCCAGCCGTCGCCATAGGCGGTGTAGAGGTTGTCGTCGTCGGCCCAGGTGATGGGCCAGTTATCGCTACCCTCGGCCTGGCGGACAACGCCGTCCGCAGACGCCCAGTCGATTCCGTGGATCACCTCGCTGGCGGGATAGGGTGCTCCCGGCCACCGGCCCCGATCCTTGACCGACATCACGATTGGCTCGATGAACGGCTCTATCGGTGCGTAGTGAGAGGCCCCCTGTTCTCGTGGGAAGGACTTGCCCGCCCTGGCGACGACAATGTCCAGCGATGGAATCACTATGATCAAGCTGTCGTACAGGCCCCAGGACCAGTACGCGTCTCGAGGGACGTTCTTCATCTCGCCGTCGCTGTTGTTCCACCAGAGCAGGCCGTAATGGTCGGAGGCGTTGCCATACTCCTGGGGCTTGAGCACATGAAGGCCCCGCACGCCATACGGCGTCGTCCTGGCGGCATCCACGAACCACGCGGGAAGTAGCTGCGAGTCCCCCCAGCGACCGCTTCGCAGGTACAGATAGCCGATTCGGGCCATGGCGTCGACGTTCGCGGAGATGCCCGAGCCGAACTCACGACGCGGCACGCCGGAAATCTCCCTGGGGCGATACGAATTCGCCCGCCACGTGAGATCGTCCCGGCCGATTCCGATCGGCGAGAAAACCCGCTCGAACATCAATTCCAGCATGTCCTGACCGTAGGCGAGCGTAACGCACTCGGCCAGCCAGTTCGGGCCGGAATCGCTGTAGGACCACTTCTCGCCCGGCTCGAAGAGCAGTTCGGCCGAGCCGCCGGGCTTGTCGAAACCGGCGGTCTGCGTCGCCAGATGAAAGAGCGTGATCTTCCCGAGCCAGGCATTGGGTTCGTTTGGTCGAGGCGGGGCGCTGAATTCGGGATGGTATCGAGACGCCGGTTCATGCAGGCTCTGGAACTTGCCATCGAGCAGGGCAAGGCCGACCGCCGTGACGCCGATAGCCTTGGTGGAGGACTTCAGATCATAAGTTCGGCTTGGATCACCCCACTGCAGCACCACCCTGCCATGGCGTGCGACGATGCATGAACCTTCGCCGGTCAGAGCGTAATCGCGGGCGCGGAGCAGCGACGCCGAGTCCATCCCGACCTCTTGCGGCGTGGCCTCCTCCCATTCGTCGCCTGGCCAGACCGTCTCGCTTCCACGCCCTTGCGAGGCGAGCAGCCCCCAGAGAGCAACCGGTACAACGAAGCCAGACAAACCAGCGAGACTCCCAATCCGAGCCATCGTGTCGCTCCAAACGAAACATGCCGAACGAGAGTTCGGCATGTCTTGTTGCACAAATCCGGATGCGCGCCGACTCCTCCGCAAGAAATGCTGCAAGAGGAATCGTGCGAGGCTTACTTGCCGGCCTTGGCTCCGCCCTTGGCGGGAGCGGCAGGGGCTGCGGCAGCAGGGGCGGCTCCGGGAACGGCTCCCTCGGCGGCCTCCTCGGCCTTGGCCTTCTTGCCGGCCGTGCTCTTGCGGTGCCCGACCTTCGGCAGACCCATCACCGGGTCGCCTTCATTCCATCGTTCCTCATCCTTGAGGACATCGATGCGTTCAGCACGCGTCAGGACATTGCGGTGCCGAACCAGTGCGTTTCTCAACTTCAGAGAGGGATCTATCGACATTTCTTGTTTCTCCTGTTACCTGATCTTCATTCCATAAGCGTCACTGAAGTAGTTCGGCGCAAAACGCTCAAAGCCTGACGGCGCCCTGTACTTGGCTCCTACTTCCGTGATCTTCTGTTTTATTTCATAACCGTTCGAACCCGCCAGCTTTGGATTGCTGTACAGGTTCTTCGTCACCAACAGGAAGTTCGCACCGGTCGGCAAAGCACTGGCGTTGAAGCCTGCCTCGGCGAACGCCTTGCGCGATTCGCTGTCCAGGGGCATGATGCCCAACTCGATGCCCTGCTGCGCGAAATACTCCTGTACCTTTTCCAGATCCCTGCGACTGTTGTACTGGGCCAGGACGATCCAGTGATCGCCCTGAGCAGATGCCGCTGCCACATCCTGGCGACCGCCGGTCGGCGCCACCGGACTCGACGGCGGCCTTGCGGCGTCCGTCGTGGTCGAACTCGCCGCCGGCGTGGCCGGCGGATTCGCCAACCCGCCGGACCTGTCGGCCGCTGGCTGGACCCCTGCCGCTCCTGCGTCGGCTTTGCCAGCCGAACCAGCCTGACCCAGCCGGAATGCGCCCAGCACCACCACCAGCACAGCCAAACCGGCGATGATGCCCACATAATAGGGCACCGATACCTCGATGCGGCCTTCGTTGAGCTGCACCGGTCGGGGCTTCAGCCACGTCCGCGTCGGGCTCGTCGGCAGCGGATGCGCCACCCTTTCGGTCGGCCGCGGCTTGAAAACCGGCTCGGGCAACTCCACGACAGCCGGCGCGACCTCCGCAACCGGCTCTATGGGTGCTTCCACCCTCGATTCAGCCTTCGGCGTCTGCTCAACTACAGGCTGCGGCGGCGTTTCGACCGCCTCCGGAAGCGGCTCAACCTGTGGCTCGGGCGCTGCTTGCTGCGGCTCCATCGGCGGTACAGGCTTCACCGCCGGGTCCTCCGATTTGGAGTGGTCCGGCAGCAGTCTTTCCAAGATACCGCCCTGTTTTGCCTTCGCACGAGAGCGACTGATTGCCTCGTACAGCGCCTGTTGTCCGGTATAGCGCTTCATTGCCGACAGCTCCCTAGCGGCCACCAATCCGTTTCCCGGCCCGAACGGCCACAGACTTTCCTCCGGGTCGGGTACTAAACTGGTTCTTTATACCCGATTCGTTCTGGGGGTTCAATACAAAATTGGGCGAATTCGAATCGACGGTCCGATGCAACTCCCGCACGCCCCTCCCAGTGCACCGGCTATATGGCCCTTCCCGAGAAATGCACGCAGGTGAAGCACTCGGGGATATGAGAGTCATAGATCCCGTGCTTGTTGAAGGACCAGCCTACGGAGGGGTCGATCAACCGGCCGTTGGCTTGCAGGGCCTCGAATCGCGAGAAATCCATCCGCCAGACGTCGCCGTCCCGAGGCGGCAAGGCCCGCCCTTGGGCCAGTGGTTCCATGCCGGACCAGGGGAAGGCCAGTTCGACCGTCCAGCCCCGGTCCACGATCGCGGGATTGTTGAGGGTCCCGTCGACCTGCACCGCGGCCTGTAATCCCGGGAAATCCCAGTCCATGAAGGCCCAGCGACGGCCGCGAGGGTGCTTCTTGTAGCGCATCCCATCCTGGAAACCGCCCAGGACGTCGACCGTGCGGGTTTGGAGGTCGAATTCGGGCATCTGGGCGAAGCCGCCCCGCCGGTAGGCGTCCTGCCAGATGTAGAACACCTCGTAGATCGTTCCTCGCGCGTTGATCTGGAACTCGTAGTAGCAATCCAGGCCGCCAATGAAGACCTCGATGTCGTTCTCGAAGTAGACGGGCGAGTCCCGTTCGGTGAACTTCGCCTGCACATTGGGCTCCTCGACCCAGAAACCGAGGTAGAGGTTCTCGTCGTCCCACAAAGCCGCCATCCGGGTGTCGAGGAACCCCGGGGCCCCGCTGACCATGTCGACGAATCGGGGGGACTTGGTCGCCCTCTGCCAACAGGGCTCGGACAGTCGGCCATCGACGATGATCTTGTCGTTTGTGCGATGGCAGGTGTAGTGCCCGAGGTCCTTTTCGTCGCAGCCGTATCGATCCGTCATTTGCACACCTCACGATCTGGGACAAAGTCACGCGGCAAACCGTTCGCTCGGGTTGCGCGCACATTATGCCGTGGATTCATGAAATGGTCAAATGCGGCGGGATGACAAACAGATCGTTGTGACGCATGGAAGGAGGCCGGCGCAGTCGCGGGTCTCTTGACGCAGCCCTGAAATGGCTCGGGGCTGCGAAGCGACCGCAGCCCCTGATTCCGTTTCCCCCTTGGTTTCTCTGCCCCCCGGCTTGAGATCGCGTCAGCACCCTCGGCGAGGTCAGCTTGCCCGGCTATTTCGCGGGCTCTGACTGTGCTTTCTCGATTTGTGCCTGGATTCGCCTGGCCACCTGTACGGCGGCTTCCTGGCCCAGGTCCACGCACTTGTGGATTCCGGAGCTCACCGACCTGGCCAGCTCCTCCGACTTGATTGTCCCTGCGATCCCGGCCAACCCCAGCGACCCAGCGGCGTCCTGTTTGGGCGTCGGAGCCAGGCAGTACACTGCGGTCGCAAAGCCGGCACAGTAGACAATCAACAGAAAAACGAATTTCGTTCTCCAGCCCATGCGGCGATTGTCCCCCCTTCCTTCACGGGATCTTGGCGGGATGCCCAAGGCCGGCTATCGCCCTGGAAACCCCTCGACCGGCCCTCCGGCCGTTCTACGTGATTCCCTACGCAAACCATATGAAGAAAAAGAGGATATGCCAAACCAGGAATGGGTCGGTCCGAGAGGTCACAGATCGGCGTCGAGGAGCGCTCGGAGGGTCCCGCAGACGATGGCGACTTCGTCCTGTGTGAGACGATTGTGGAACGGCAGCGCGATCGTGCGGCCGCTGACGGATTCCGCGATGGGGAAATCGCCCGGGCGATACCCCCATCGTTCGGCGATGAACGGCTGCAAGTGTACAGGGGGGAAGTAGTTGTTCACCTGAATGCCCTGAAGGGCCAATTCCCGAAGGATGCGGTCGCGCTGCTCGATCCCATAACGCTCGGCCAGGCGGACCACGTAGACGAACCAACTGATCTGGCAGTCTGGCGACTCCTGGGGCAGGGTCAGGCGATCGTCGTCCGCCAACATCTCCCGATACCACCCCGCCACTTGGCGGCGCAGGGCCTGGATCTCCTCGATCCGCGAGAGCTGGGCGACGCCCAGAGCGCAGTGGATGTCGCTGAGCCGGAAATTGTAGCCCAGCCGTTCGTGGGCAAGCCAGCCGCCGCTCGGGCTGCGTCCCTGGTTTCGCAGCGAGACGCACAGATCGGCCAGACGGTCGTCGTCCGTGACGATCATGCCGCCTTCGCCGGTGGTGATCTGCTTGTTGGGATAGAAGGCGAACACGCTTGCGTCGCCGAACGTTCCGGCCTTTCTGCCGTGCAGGGTTGAGCCCAGCGCCTCGCAACTGTCCTCGACCACCGCCAGGCCGTGACGGCGGCCCATCTCACAAATCTCGTCGAAACCCGCGGGATTGCCGAAGACTTCGACGGGCAACAGGGCTTTCGTCCGCCCGGAAATTGCGGCTTCGATCCGATGCGGATCGAGATTCAGGCTGGTCGGGTCGATGTCGGCAAACACCGGCTTGGCCCCAGCCATCATGATCGTCGTCGCCGAAGCGATGAACGAGAACGGCGTGGTGACGACCTCGTCGCCCTCGCCGACGCCCAGTGCCAACAGCGTCAGGAACAGACCGCTGGTGCCGCTGCTGACCGCTACGGCGCGGCGTCGCCCGGCGTACCCGGCCATTGCGGCCTCGAACTGCCCGACCATCGGACCCATCGAGAGGTTCGGCGTACGCAACACATTGACCACCGCTTCAATCTCCCGTTCCGTGATGTCCGGCCGCGACAAGGGTATCCGCATGACGATCTCCTGATGCTGTTTGTGACGTCGGTCTTGACCACCCCATTGTAAGTCCTATGATCCACGAGGCCAACAGTCCCTTGGCGTTTGGGAACACGATTATCCGCGATGCGGATATGTGTTATCGGACGACCCGTCGTTCGGACCGATCTCGCCGCCGCGATGCGATGGAATTCTCCGTCCCCGGCTAAATGCCCGCTGCTTTCGGGTCGAAAGACAGTACGGCAGCAACAGGCTTATACGGGAACCCTAACTATGGCTAAAGGCAGAAACGTGCTGACGACGGGCGATGTTGCGAAGATCTGCAACGTCGCGCCGCGAACAGTATCCAAATGGTTCGACTCGGGCCAGCTCAAGGGCTATCGCATCCCGGGCAGCAAGGACCGTCGAATCCCGTTGAATGAACTGATCCGTTTCATGAAGGCCAACAACATGCCGACCGAGGCGTTGGCCGCCGGCAAACTCCGGGTGCTGGTTCTGGACAGCGACGAAGGGTCGGGCATCGGTCTCCAGGAAGCCCTCAGGACCCGCGGCGGATACGAAGTCCTGGTGGCCCGCAACGGATTCGAGGCCGGAGCGGCCGCGCAGAAATTCGCGCCGCACGTGGTCCTGATCAACCTGCTCAACAACGGAATCGACGCGCACTCCATCTGCTCCAGCATGCGAGGCAGCGAGGACCTTGCGACGATCAAGATCGTCGCCTTGGCCAATCAACTCGGCAGCCAGGAAGCGGCTGCCCTTCTGCACAGGGGCTTCGACGGTTACGTGTCGAATCCGTCCGATGCCGGCGAGATCATCCGAAAGATCGAGGAAACCACAGCCATCATCTACTGAAACCAGGCGAACCGTCGCGGGTCACACTCTCGCGACGGCGCAATCACAAGAATTCTGTCAGGGATGCTTCCTTTGGGGCTGCGTTGCCCAGCGACGCAGCCCTCGATTTTTACCGCCCCAGCAGGTCTTCGATAATCCTCGCGCCCAGCGGAATCACTTCGCAGGCCGCCGGCTGGACATGGCCCTGGTCCTCGCCGGCGGGGTCGGATGCGCCGCGGGTCAATTGGCATACGAAGACGCCCACCTCGCGGGTCTTGAGCTTCACCGCAGGCGGCCAGAACAGATCCTCCTTGAGAACGAGTTGTCCGCCGATGGCTTCGGTGGCCCATCCCGAAAAGCCGAACACGGCCAGCACGATCGAACCGCGACGATGGTCTCGCAGGGAGATCACAAGGCCGGCGTCCTGACGGTCGCGGTGCCAGGGACACGTTTCCCACTGCCCGCGGTCGTTGAGGTAATGCAGTCCCGGGCGGGACTTGTCGCGGGTCCGAAACGGATTCTCCAGCCCGCCGAAGCAGCTCGGCGTATTCTGATCGCTCGGTCGGTACACGCTGAAGAACGGGACCAAAGGCTTGCCCGACGGGGCCGCGAACGGTCGGCACCCAAACAGATCCGCCACAAAGAACTCCTGCAGGTAGTTCACACGCTGGCTGCCGATGATGATCGTCGTGCGCGTGTTGGCCCCCTGCTGCACCCGCTCGAAGACCCTGTGCGTCCTGCGGATGTCTTCGGCAAGGACCTGCGGATCGACGATATGGTCCATAGGCGAATAGCGAAATGGAATGTACTCGAAGCCCAACGTCGGCGGAGGCGATCCGCCTTCCGTGCCGGTGGACAACCGCTGGACGATCATCGCGGCCACGCTGGAGTCGCGACGCGAAATCCAGCGATAGAGGACCTCGTCGTCGCGAGTCGACTGGTACTCGCCCAGGTAGATCGTCACGTCGCCTTTGTGTCGCGTGATCGCGGTCCAGAGCGCGGCCCGACCGGCTCCCAACAGCGCGCCTGGCAGCTCGTCCGCGGGCACGCCGTTCTCGACCAGCCAGTTGCACAACCGACCCAGCAACGTGAATGTCACCCCCGGCGAGCGGTCGTTATACAGTTTGGCGATCGTGTGACGATTGACTCCGACCGCCTGGGCAATCTCCTGGATGACCCCGTGATGGTCCAGTCCGTGTTCCGCCAACACCTCCTTGAGACGGCTTTCCACCTTCATGCCAAACTCCTTTGCCCATATGGCGGTTCGAATAGCCGCGATGGACTCATATGGTCACGTCTTCGTCCAGATGCGTCGTGCTATTCTCATGCAATATGGCTACTATCGTAGCCATGCAAGCTTCCCATGGCTAGTGGGCCGGTCGATCGTATCCAGCTTGAAGAGCCCATGATATTGACTTCTCGGCCGACTGCCATTACGTTATGCAAATGGTTCTTTGGAGCAACATAGTACCCGGCCAACGCCCGGATGGCAACAGGCAACGTCCAGGAACTCGTTGTCCTGTCGGTCGTTCGGCGCCCTGGTGTCCGCCCGACTCGGATGGGCAAGGAGAACATGATGCACGCGGCTGAACTGACCCATGCCGTTCAACGCCTCAGGCATGCGCCCTGGCAATCCCCGGTCACCCAGGAAGCCCTTCAATGGCTTGCCCAATCCCCCTCGAAGAAGGATCTGATCGAGGCGATGGATTGCCCCCAGTCTGCCCCGGTCGCGCTGGAGGTCTTCTGCGCTCTGGAGAGCAAATGCGAGCAGGTGTACCAGGCGGTCCGGCGGTCCATCGAACGCAGTGCGGCCCTGTGTTGGGCTCTGGTCGAGAGCCTGAATCGATTGCCGTGCTACGGCGGGATCCGTGCGTTCCTGAGCCTTGAAGACCCCCCTGAGTCGTCCCCCTGTGTTTATCCCTTCTATATTCTGGCTCGCAACAAGCTCTTCATCCCGACGAACATGCCGCATGAGCAGTATGCCTTCTGCTACCACGGTCTCTGGCGGCTCCTGCCTCTGGCCCGGTCTGAAGAATGGCAATCGCCCCCTCAATCGGTTCTGGCTGTGGTGGAGATGATGCACAAGCACTTGCGAATGGCCCAGCCGGACCCATTTGTCGTCTATCTGTCCTCGCTGCTTCTGGGCAGAGTCAGTCCCGTCGAATCGAATCTGAACGTTCTGCACCTGCGATCTCAGAGCAGCGCCGACAGCGCGGTGAAGACCGTCGCCCACCTGGCTCTGCACCACGTTCGCGCCCTTCATGTCCGCGACGAAGCGGGCATCCCTTCTCCCCGCCTGCCACTGTCCGCTCGGTAGCCGGTCTCTCGCGGATCTCGGACTCAGTAGTCCCTGTATCTGCGCATCCATTGGGGCCAGTCGGCCGGATTGACGTTGCCGGCCTTGGTCCACTTGTTGTTGACGTTGAATGTGCGGTTCCACTTGAGCGTCCAGAGCTCCTTGAGGCCCACGTGGCGCACAGACCAGTCGGCAAACACCAGATTGGTCCAGCCGTTGTGACGGTCGATGCAGAAGTGGTTGATCTCTCCGTTTGTGCCTTGATCGCCGACTTTGAACCCTTCCAGGGTTGGTATGGGCGGATCGGTGTCCCGCGGCCAGGCATCGTGCCAGGTGGAATCCCCAAGGACCGGGACGTTATTGGCACGCGGGATATTCTGCGTGGTCTTCCAAAACTGCCCCAACAGGCGGTCCCCTCGGTTGGCGGACATGTTGTCCGTCCAGGAGTTGTTTCCGTAGCTGAAGATGTAATAGGTCCCACTCAGGGTCCGTTCCCAGGCTTTCCAGGTTCCCGTGTCGTTGGTGCCCAGCGCCAGTCTCGTGGCCGTCGGACAAAGGAGCATCTCCTTCTCGTCATGGTAGTATCTCCGCATGGAAACCAGCCACTGGGTGCTCTCGTCCTTGCCCCAGCCCAGCGGGAAGCTGCCGGCATAGTCCTCAGTGTACAGCTTGTATATCAGCCCCCAACTCTTCAGACGGGACATGCAAGCAATCGATTGGGCCTGCTTCTTGACCTTACGCAGCGCCGGCATCAGAATCGCCATAAGGACTGCGATAACCGCGATGACCACGAGCAATTCGATGAGAGTGAAGCCCTTGCGGCTGGTCATGACAAACCCCTTCCAGCAGTGAAACCGACGCCTGACCGACGGACAATCCACCCGTCTTTGTGATTCTAACGGACTGGAACCCAAAACACAACGCGTGGAAGCTGCACTACTCTCTTACCTGCCGCTGGAGCATGTGGTTCTGAAGACGGATCAGCACGTCGCTGCTGACCGTCCGGACGGAAAGATCCCACAGCACCACGCCGTACTTGTCATCGGACAGCTTCCAATACATCACGACGGCGTAGCGGTTGTTGGAATCGCCCTGATCGCCGTAGTAGACCACCTCCCGACCCTGAGCGGCCATGTCGTCCCGGAACCGCATCAGGCTTTCGAGGACTCTGCTCCGGTTGACGTTGGGCCCACCCAACGTGTACTGCAGGAGCAACTTGCTGTCTTCGTACATCTGCTTGCCGATGGCCTCGCGCCCCCCCAGCAACCCGCCGACCACCAGGAAAGCCACGAGGATTGTCGCGGCGGCCGCGAACCGGTTGATCCGCAGGTGGGCGATCAGACCGATCATATCGGCCCGATTGGGCATCAGTCGGCGAGGGATCCGATCCTTGATCTCTCGGGCCAACCCCGGCCTGGCTCGCTCAATGCCTTGCTTGGCGAGCGTTTTCAGGAGATCTTCGATTCTTTGCGTTCCCATGACTGTCTCATCCCTTCCGGTCAGCGGACATGACGTCCTTCGGCCACAATCACTCGTCCGCCACTTCCTTTCTCAGAGCTTCCAGACCCCGATTCAGACGGCTCTTGAGCGTCCCTTCACGGATCCCGGCGGCGTCGGCCGCCTCAGCGATGGTCAATTGCTCCATGTAGTGGAGCACGACCGCCTGACGGAGTTTCCAGGGCAATCTTGCGACCGCTTCCTGGAGATGATTGTACTGCTCTTGTTGTCCCACTTTGAGCGGTCCATCCCCGCCGGCGGCCGCCGGAGGTTCGATGGCATCCATCGTGACGGCGCCTTTGCCTTTGAACCGGCGCCGGTGAAGCCTGGATACATTGCCTGCGATGCGAAAGAGCCAACCGTTGAGGGCTTTTCCGTCCCGAAGCTGCCCGATGTGGCGCCAAGCCCTCAGAAACGTTTCCTGCGTCAAGTCCTCGCTGATCTGGCGATCATGGCCGATGGCCCGCATGAACAAGTACACCCGTTCGTAGTAGCGGTCGACGAACTCCCTGGCGGCCGCCTGCTCACCCCGGCGCAACCGCCCTGCCAGCGCCGCTTTGTCCTCGCCGGATACAGGGACGGACCCTTGGGCGACATCTTCGGTATTCAGATGCGCCGCAGGGCTTGTCTGTTCTGTCGCTTGGGTGTCTTTTTCCATCTTTTGCTGACTCACGAAGGATTTCGATTCCAGTATATCGGAACCGACCTCATGACGCAAGATGTTTACACAAAAGCACTTGCGACCACGTTCTCCGCAGATTCCGAGCTGCGAAGGGCCCTTTCATTCGGCTGAGCGAGCGTTCACGAAGAACGCCTCCACCGTCTGGCCGTCGATCCATTCGCCTCGATCCGCGCGAACCGATGCGTGTGTCCGCAGAACGCCAGGTCGATGTCCACCTCGGCCTGGATGGGGGACCAGAGATTGCGGATGCGGGTCACGCCGTAGGCCTGGGCACTTGCGATGGGCGGGATGTGCGCCAGCACGACCCGATAACGCGTCGCGCGGAAGGCGTCGCTGCGAACGGCTTGGCGCAACCACTGGGTCTGCTCGGCTATATAGGCGTCGAAGGCCACCAATCCCGAGTAATCTTTGTTCGTGTCGGCCTTGTCCTCGCCACAATCCAGAACCAGGAAGCTGACCCGGCCATGCCGGGCGGAAACGGCCGTGGCGAGCTGGTTCCCATCGACCGGTCCATATTCGACCTTGGAGACGCAGTTGCGGTTGGTGAACCAGACGATGGTGGCGGAGGATTCGGTCACCGCCTGTACGTAGGGACCGTGAGCGATGTCCAATTTGGTCGCGTCCTGTGAAGCGGCATGAAGCGCCCCCGGAACACAGGACATGACGATCGCGCCAAACAACAATCGATGTCGTCTGACCATGGAACCTCCAAGAGCAGATTATGATGGGCCGCCCCCTCGGAAGGACGACGCGGACGAGTCTGAACGGCCAGAATAAACCACGAAGTCGACGACGGCAAGGGTTTCCTGCATCATCAGTCCGCGGCGCATCCGCCGATCGGCAGGTCTCGCACCCTGAAGAAACAGCCACAGGAGCGATTTTGACTCGAGGTTTCATTTGACAAGCTCCTCCTGCGGCGGCATAAATCACAGATCGTCAATCGCAATCCTACGGGCTCTGGTGTCTCTCGGTGCTGAAACAGTTGTACATCACGGACGGGAAGGTTACGGACTCTGGCCAGGGGGAGGCCCCGGTGTGGGTCTATACGTCTCCGGACGAGGCCGAACGCAGGTATATGATCGAGAAGCTGAAGATCGACGAACACACGCTGAACTCAGCGCTGGACCCGGACGAGTTGAGCCGTGTGGAGTTCGAGCCCGAGCATGCCGCGATGATCTTCAAACGCCCGAAACACTATACCGCTCAGGACAACTTTCTCTTTCGTGTGGTTTCAACCGGCGTCTTTCTCTTCAAAGATCGCCTCATCATCGTCCGCACGGACGACGCCGCCCTGTTCGAGGGCCGGCCTTTCCTCAAGATCCAGACCGTCCAGGACGTGTTCCTCAAGCTGATCTACCGGGCGATCGCCCATTTCGTCGAGCACCTGCGGGCCATCAACATGATCTCCGGCGAACTCGAACAGCAGATCAACTCCTCCATGGAGAACCGCTATCTGCTCAATCTCTTCACGCTGGAAAAGAGCCTGGTGTACTACCTCAGCGCGATCAACTCCAACGCGGTGCTCATCGAAAAGCTCCGCAACAACGCCACCAAGCTCGGATTGACCCCGGAAAACGTGGAGTTTGTCGACGACATCCTGATCGAGAACAGCCAGTGCCGCGGGCAGACCGAGATTTACACCCAGGTGCTCGCGGGCCTGATGGATGCTCGCGCCTCGATCATCAGCAACAACCTCAACGTGCGGATCAAGGCCCTGACCATCATCACGATCGGCATCATGCTCCCGACCTTCATCGTCAGCCTCTTCTCCATGAACGTCCCTATCCCCATGTCGAGCCACTGGTACGCCTTCTGGGTCATCATTGCCATCACCGCGGTGTCGGTGATCGCGCTGGCATTCCTCTGGCGCAAGCTGCGCTGGTGACACGGGTTCCTCCTCTCTCCTCTCTCGCCTCCATTGGAAATTCGCGTTTCGCCTCACGCGTGGTATAATGAGTGCGACGGTCGGGCATGAGATGCCGTAGGAGGTTAGGAGAGCCCGGATGAAGAGCCAGATTGCCTTCGGTTGTGTCGCGACAACTCTCTGGGTATTGATACTTGTCTTGGGCAGGTTCGAACCCGCAGGAATCGCGATGGCCGCCCCCGCAGAAGAATTGCACGAACCGCCTGGGCTTCGGATTATCTACGTCGATGACGACGCCGATGGCGATGGCTCATCCTGGATGAATGCGCAGCGGCATCTCCAGGATGCTCTGGCAGTTGCCCGAACCCTGTGCGAACCGATCGAGATCCGAGTAGCTCAAGGAGTCTACAGACCCGACCGGGGCATCGGCCAGGTCGCCGGCGATTGCGATGCGACATTTGCCCTGATTGATGCCGTGGTTCTTCTCGGCGGGTATGCCGGCGTCCTAGCCGTGGACCCTGACTTGCGGGACCTTCGCAGACACGAGTCGATACTCAGCGGCGATCTCCTCGGCAACGATGCGCCGGCCGGTCGTCCACGAGGCACCGAAAGCTGGCGGAATCGGTCTGATAATTCCTGCCATGTCGTTACAGGCGTGGGTATCGGCGCCACAACGATTCTCGACGGATTCACCATCACCGGGGGCACCAACGCGGCGATTGTCGACAGAGGCAGGTTGCGCGCCTGCGGACCGGGCATGTACCTTGACGCGGGGAGTCCCACATTGAAGAACTGCTGGTTCGAGGACAACCGCACTCTGTCCGGCGACGGGGGCGCCCTCTTCTGCTTCAGCAGCAGCAGACCCTCGGTGATCGGCTGCACATTCGTCCGGAACTCCGCGGGGTTTGGCGGCGCGATCGGCTGCGTGGCTGATAGCGACGCAACGATTGCGAATTGTCTTTTCTCTAACAACCTGGGCTCTTGGGGCGGCGCTGTTTGCAGCCAGCGAAGCGGCCCGCAGGTATCCAACTGCATCTTCACCGGCAATCTCGCCCTACGCGGCGGGGGTGCCCTATGCTTCTGGGACGAGGACTATGGATCGATCACCAACTGCACCTTCCAAGGCAACGATTCCCAATGGCAAGGCGGCGCGATTTGGAGTGCTCGTAGTTTAGCTTCTTTGCCTAATCGCGCCACGAACTGCATTCTCTGGGGCAATTCGCCTGAGGAGATCCTGACCGCTGATCTCGGCCTTCTGGTCAGCCATTGCTGTGTCAAGGGTGGCTGGCCCGGCCAGGGGAACCTCGACGGCGACCCTGTGTTTGCCAATCCCGGTCATTGGGCCTATTCCCCAGACTCTGTCGACGACGCCGATCCCAGGGATCCGAACGCCGTCTGGCTTGAAGGCGACTACCATCTGAGATCACGCGCCGGCCGATGGGACCGAGACAGCCAGGGTTGGGTCCGGGACGACATCACCAGCCCTTGTGTCGACGCAGGCGATCCGAACACCCCAGTGGCGGATGAACCCCTGCCTAACGGCGGGCGAATCAACATGGGTGCCTACGGCGGTACGTCCGAAGCCAGCAAGTCGGGCTTTGATGAATGAGACCGGGGTTCTCCATTCCATTCGCTTGCGCTTGTGGCCGAAACGGCCCGCCAAGCTGGGGATGGAGGCCTCCTGCGGCTAGATTAGGCACCGGCGGATCGGTTTGCGAACGCCCCATCCCATCGGGCCCTTTCCTGAGTCCCTGCATGCCATGCTGCTGGCGTAAAGCGGAGAATCTCATCCTCACGCCCGCCGCGGGCGCGCCATGACGACGAAAGGAGGCGAGAACCGCATGGGCCGGGAACACCCGCGTACCTGCACGATCGTCAAGGAATTGCCGTTGCCTCGTCGGATCGACGGTTTTTCCATTCCTTTCTTCGAATCTCTGCGCTATGATACGAGACGAACGGGAGGTAGAAAGGACCGAAGATCGTTTCGGCTCTCCCGGTCATTCGCACTGGCTGGAGCCGACAACATGGAGACGATGCTGCAAAGCCGCAACCTCATCGAGCTGTTCAACCAGTCGCTGACCAAACTGGCTGATCCCGATAAGATCTGCGTGGAAGTGATTCGAGCGGATCGTCATGAGACACTGACCTTCGGGCAGTTGAACGATCGTGCCGGGACGTTTGCGGCATGGCTGATGCGTGAATCCGGCCTGGCGCCTGGCGACAAGGTCGCACTGGTGAGCAGGAACCGGGCCGACTGGGATATCGCTTTCTGGGGCACGATTCTGGCCGGCAGGGTCCCGGTCCTGATCGACCCCGAGAGGGGCCCTCACGGCGTGATCACGCACATGCAGGCTACGGACAGCCGGGCCCTGATCCTGGCGGACGACTACACCGAGGAAGACGCCCGACGCGAATTGGCCGACTATTGTCATGCCAACGGCATTTGCCTTCTGATGATGACATCTGGCCCCCTGTGCCCGGTCGTCGGGCCGGACTTGGCGGCCATGGAGGCCGTCGGCCGAGGGATTGCCCCTGATGACACCGCGGTCATCCTCTGCACCTCCGGCACCACCGGCGATCCCCGTGAGGTCGAATTGACCCACGCCAACCTCATCGCCAACCTGGAGGGCTCGATCCGCAAGGTGGACCTGACGCAGGCCGACGTCTTGGGACACATCCTCCCGCCCCATCACTCCTTCGGTATGACCGTCGGCAAAATGCTCGCTTTGGCCGCCGGAGCGACGAACATCTACACGAACAAGTACCGCGAGGTCGCGGACCTGATCCGCGACCGGGGCATCACGATCTTCATCGCGATCCCGGCCTTGTACACCACGCTGGCCAAGAAACTCGACGACGGCGTGGCCAGGCAGAAGAAAGAGAGCCGCCTGACCGCCCTGCTCGACCGATACGCGCCGGGGTTCGTCGGCCGCAGGATGCGGAAGAAACTCGGCTGGACCCAGGTTCGGTTCTTCCTCTCCGGCGCTGCGCCGATGCCCCGATGGGTGCTCGAAAGCCTCTGGCGACGCGGATTCCGGATGTATGAAGGATATGGCACGACCGAAAACTCACCCGTTTACGGATTCAACGAACGGTCCGACCGCATCGGCTCCGTCGGACAGCCGATCTGCACGCTGACGACAAAGATCGTGGATGAGCAGAATCGCACGCTGCCGCCCCACCAGCGAGGCGAAATCTGCCTGGGCGGCCCCTGCATTGCAAAAGGCTACTACAAGAATCCCAAGGCCACGGAAGCTGTCATCGACGTGGACGAGTACGGCGTCCGCTGGCTCCACACCGGCGACCTCGGTTATCTCGACGAGCAAGGCAATCTCTACATCACAGGCCGGAAGAAATACCTCATCATTCTGCCCGGCGGCAAGAACGTCAATCCCGAGCGGGTCGAGTCGGCCCTGTCGGAGGCGCAGTTCGTCAAGGAGATCCTCGTGGTGCCCAGCCGTCGCGAAGAGAGCAGCGGCCTGATGGAAGAATCCGTCCGAGTCCTCGTGCAGCCCGCCTGGGAGACGCTGGAGACCCATACCGGCCAGTCCCGTCAGGACCTGCTCGCCCAGCCGCAACTGGTCAAGAACCTGATCTGGGAGAGCATTCGCGACTGCCAGCAGCGAAACAAGCATCTCTCCCACTATGAGAAGATCGCCACCCACAACATCGAAATCCACCCCGGCGAGTTTCTCAAGACCTCGACCGGCAAAGTCAAACGCGACCACTACATCAATCTGGAACACCTCGAGGCCAAGCACACCCGAATCGTGGAATACAAGGCTGCAAAAGCCTCGCAGAGATCCATCCACGACGCGGCGGGAGCATAGAAGAAAACTCGAAGTTCGAAATCCGAAATTCGAAACAAGCACGAATGACCGAAACCCTAATGCTCCAAACGCGGCATCGGATCGGCGCCAGCGTTTCGGTCATTCGAGCTTGGCTCATTGGGATTTGTTTCGGATTTCGAGTTTCGAGTTTCGGATTTCTTTCGCAGTTGGCTCAGGATATCCCAGTAAGCCCCTCTCGCTCCTGCCGCGATCGCATCGGCGAGTTCGCTGTTGTCGTTGTAGTTGTGATCGGTGGCCTCGGCGTCGGGCTGCTCGGCCATAGGCTCGAAGAACCTCTCGTCGCCTGCGATCAGATCTTTGACCAGCTTGGCCGGGTTGGGACCCAGGCCCGGGGAGATGTAGAACGTCGGTCGGAAGAAATCGACCGGGCCCGCGTACTTACGCCGCAGGCCGGGATTGGTTTCGAGCGGCCCTTCGGCCTGGACGGCGTCCACCATCCCTGTTCCAGGATAGATCCGGATGCCCATGGAGGTTCCTGCGCAATCGGGGTCGATCCGCTTGATGAAGCTGATCGTCTCGGCGGCAGTCTGGGGCGTCTCGCCCGGCCCGCCCAACAGCAGATCGATCATCACCTTGATTCCGTTCTCGCGGCACAGGCGCACCGCGTTGGCCAGGTCCTCGCTGCGGTGCGGCTGGCGGTACGTCTTGAGCATCCGCTCGCTGGCGGAATCGCCTGTGAAATTGATGCCGACGCAGCCGGCCTTTCGCATGGCTGCCGCCATTTCCGCGTCGAACGGGGTCACCGCCAGGTATGTGTACCACCGCATCCACTCGCCCAGGGACCGGCGATTCAGTTCCTCGCACACCGCCATCGCGTGACTTCGCGGGACATTGAACTCCGCGTCGCAGGTGTGCAGCACGTCAATCCCCTGCGAGAGCAATGACTCGATCTCGTCGGCGATCTCCGCGGGTTTGCGCGACCGCGGAATCGAGCCTTTCGACAGGGGGTCCGCACAGTACAGGCACAGGCGATTGCACCCTCGCTTGGTCTCGAACCCGATCTGTCCGCCTCGCGCGAAATACGTTCGATTATCGACCATGTTGCGCCGGATGGGCAGGGAAAGATCCGCAGGCCAGGCCGGTTCGTTGACGACGATTCGTCCGCCCTGCCGCCAGAGGAGCCCCGGAACCTCGGCGAAATTCCGGCCGTTGCGAGACTGTTGATAGAGGGAGATCATGGCAGCCTCGCCGTCGCCGCGGACGCCGAAATCGACGCCGGTGTATTCGACGACCTGCGGGGCAAAGACGGAGAACCCCACGCCCCCCACGACAATTGCGGCATCGCAGAGAGTCCGAAGATCCTGCACGAGTCTGGCCAATCCAGGCACGAACCACTCGGCACTGGGCCAGAAGCAGTCGTCCACGTTGCGGAACGACAGCCCGACAAGAGAAGGACTGTGAGAAGCGAAGCACTCGCGAATTGCCTTCTGCGGATTGTCACAGAGAGCCAGGTCGAGAACGCTCACTTCGATTCCCGCCCGCGTGCAGGCCTCCGCCACGTATTCCAGCCCGATCGGCGCAATCGGCGGCACCATTCGGTTCGTATTGATGAGGGTCAGCATAGGCCGACATCTTACCGGCCTTTGGTTCGTTCGGCAAGACGAAGAAGAAGGGCTGTGTCACCGTCCCCGCGTTTTCACGCGGTCTGCTGCTCTTTCTGCTTGTTCTTCTTCTCGGCGAAGAGGGCCAGGATGATGCCCAACTCGTACAGGCCGTACAGTGGGACCAGCAGTGAGATCATCGAGACGACATCGGGAGGCGTAGCTACGGCGGCAACAACCGCCATGCCCAGAATCACGTACTTGCGGATTCTACGCAGCGTCGCGATGGAAACCAGGCCCGTACGGACCAGGATGAAGATCGCGATCGGCGTCTGGAACGCGATGCCGAAGACCAGCATCAGGACCGTGATGAAGGAGATGTACCGCTGAAGGGTCCAGTTGCTGGCCGTGCCCACGATGTCGCCGAACGACAAGAAGAACCCGAGCGTCAACGGCGCGATGATAAAGAGGAAGAACAAGGCGCCGACGACAAACAGGGCGGTGGAGAACGGGATGGCCGTGTGGACGTACTTTCGCTCGGCCGGGTACAGGCCGGCGGCGATGAACATCCAAATCTGGTAGAACACCCATGGGGAAGTGAGGATCAGCCCAGCGATGAAGGAAACCTTCATATAGGCGACGAAAGCCTCGGCGGGCGCCAGCGTCTGCAGACGCGCAAAGGTTGGCAACTCCTGGTTGCCGGCGGCGACTCTGGTCTTCTCGATCCAGGCGTCGACGGTCTCCAAAGACACCTTGCGGAGGAACTCGACTCGATTCGGATCGAACTGGGGTTCGTTAGGATCGAGACGGGCGGCCAGAGTGTCGAAATACAGACCGATGAACGCGGTCATCTCGGACTTGAGCCGTGGCGTCTCCTCCTTGTGCAGCCACTTGCTCATCGCCTTGACATAGGGTCTCTCAATGAAACCCAGGATGCGCGTGCCGAAAGCCATGGCGACGATGGCTCCGAGGGTCAGGCCCATGATTGCCAGGATCAGGCGGGCGCGGAGCTCCTCCAGGTGGTCGCCGAGCGACATCGTACAGTTTTCGGGGTCGAGGATCTTCCTGATCTTGGCCATGTCACCGACACTATCGAAACAAGAGGGATCGAAGGGCTACCGCGCCGCGATCATTTCTTCGTGGAGGACTTGTCGTCGGAAACCGCGTCGGCACCGGTCTTCTTCACGTCGTCCACCAGTTCGTCCGTGGATTCCTTGGCCTCATTGATGCCCTTCTTGAACTCCGTGAGGCTCTTGCCCACGCTGCGAGCCAGTTCGGGCAGCCGCTTGCCGAAAATCAGCAGCGCGATGACCAGAATGACCAGCCATTCCGTGTGGCCGGGCAAGCTCATGAACGCCAACATCTGCATCGATTCAGTCATTGCATTCTCCTTGCGGCCGTTCGCGTACCGCCAACGCCAATACTTTCACACTTGGGATTCAACCTGGATTTATGTGGCCCCCGCTGCGTAGCGCCTTCGCGACGCCCTTGCAGCCCCGTCACAAATGGAAGTATAGAGCCCAACCGCCATTGCGTCAACAGAAAAACGACCCATGTGTGAACACGACCGCTCCGCCGCCTCTGGACAACCGCCCTGGCCTTCTTCAGTCGGTCAGTGCTTCACCTGGCCTGTACATTACACCCACAATGTCCTATAAGTTCTGTGCGACCGCATCTGAGAACCGATCCACAAAGGCTGCTTTCATCTGCAATTCGTGATCTGTCAGGCGAGGCAATAACCCTTAACGCCTTATGCCATCGCAACTTACATTCAGACTTTTCATTTTCTTCTTGCAGGGATGGCTCTATTTCGGCTATAATACCCTCACTGCTTGAGTTAGAAGTAAGTGGATCCTGGGGGGTAGAAAATGGTTATGAGCAGATTCTACTACGAGATCTGGTTGCCTTTCACGATGACCAAGCGTCGCATCTTGGTCCTGGCGATCGCCAGTTATATGGCTTTGTGCTGATCCATACCGAAGGCGGGGAGTTTGCAGATTCTCCCCTCTGAAGCCGACGGATGGTCCAAGCCAACTACAAAATGAGGGGCCTGTGTCATGAGATACAGGCCCCTCTCTCTATTCACTTCTTGCCCTGGGGCCAAGCACGCCCTGGACTGCGTCTGTCATGCTTTACGGCTGAACTGCAGAGCGACCGAAGCCGATGTCGTCGATGAACACCAGGCCCGAGCCGCCGCTGGCGGCGCCCTTGGCGCCGATGCCGATCGTGAGCTTCTTGACTCTGGTGAAGTTCACGCCGTTGAAGCT
>CALEZT010000134.1 GCA_937927975.1 uncultured Phycisphaerales bacterium | reverse complement strand
GCGGTAGCCGACGTCGTCGCGGAGCGGCAGACCGGTCCCTTTGATCACTTTGCCGATGAGGTCACCGGGCCTCGGGTCCCCCGGCGGACAGTCGATTTCAATTGTTCGTGTCTTCATTGTTTTGTCTCCTTTTCGCACCTGGTTGTATTGATGCGTCTCTTGCGGTCGAGCATGTCCTTTCTTGGCCTCTGAACGCCTGATGCACGAGTCCGAGTGAATGGAGTGTAGTAAAATGAGGCTTTGGACTCCAAGACATGCGACCCTGAACGCGCGCCCGGGAAGAGCGGCTTCGGTCGCGCGCGTTGGGAAACGCGCGCTATTGAAACAAGGCGGTCCTCGTGCTAACATACATGGAGTGAGGTGCATATGGGTACAAGGATGTCCTACGACGAGTTTGAGCGGCGATACTTGGACCATGCAGGTTCTCTAACAGGGGATGATGCGGATCCCAAAGCGGCGAACGAGCTGTGCAGGGCCGTATACGATGTCATGGCTCGCGAAGATGTGTACAACCGGCCGGAGGTGTATCTGCGGCTTGCTGAAGTGCACTACTCAAACCCACCGCAGCGCGACACCTCTGATACCCAAGTGCTCGTTGAGGGTATCTATGGATCAAGCGTGCTATGCATCAACGGGAATTGGGTGTGTTTTGAAAAGGCGCTGGAGCTAGTACGGCCTGTTCTGTGCGAATTACCGCTTCACGATCGGATAGTCGGTGCGCTGCGATGCCTGGGCTGGGGCAACCCCGCGATTGCGGCACTGTATCGGGAGGTACTATCGGCAATCGCGAGCGACTTGCAGGAGAGCACGAACTTATCACAGTCACCGGCGTTGTTGGCGAGATTGCGTGAGGGTTTCTGTTCTCGATTAGTTTCGCTGGATCGGAATCATCAATGGTTGTCTCAGGTTATCTCCCACGAGAGTGATATGGACCTCGAGTTCGATGCACTGAGGGTTTTCAGGAAGATGTCAGCCAAGGACGAAACAGCGAGATTTGCTCGTCGGCACAACGAGCGAGACCGATGGGCACTGTTACGAGACCGATGGCCGCGTATAAAGAAACACTGCCGCGAGAGGCTAAAGTGCTCCTGTTTCCTTGAAAAGAGAATGGATAAGGCAAGATATGTCGAGCAATCATATAGATAAGGTGGCGATAAGCCTGTACGCAGCTGGCTACAGATACTTGCCCAAGGAGACCGTACGTCTGATTGGTGAGCATCTGTCTGGATGCGAGACTTGCAGGCGGCAACTCCTTCTGGCTTTGAATTCTTACGCGGCAGAACAGAATAGAATGCGACGAGTGGTAGAGAGCGCAAGGGATGTGTACTTGGGCACCTCAAGTACCGCGAACAGTGGAGTAAAAGAGCTTCTCAGTCGTTTTCTGGATTTGCCAGTTGGGGTTGGGGCGAACATGTCCTCGGCGTCAGGCCATTTGGAACGACTCGTGAGGGAACTCGATGCTTTGGAGGACGTGAGAGACATCGGCTTTTGTATCCGGGCTATTTTCGCTGCATCTGAGAGCCTTGGATGGGAGGTCTGGTTCCTGTTAGGTCCGAAGTCCCTCGCAGACAGGCTGGCACTGGAAACCGATGTTGAGAGCGTGTGCTTCTTTATCAGACAGGTGTATCAGGTCAATAGGGAGGCCGGTCGGGAACTCCTGGGGAGCATGGACTTCAAGCGACTCATTGATAAGGCCACGGAGTTTCGAAAAAGTGAAGATCTCCTACAATGCTTATCCCGCATCATAGAAGCCGAAGAGGGTTCTGAGAAAAGCTTGGTGGGCGTGTTGACAGACAGAATCGCGGATCGAGTGCAGTCCGAAGTAGATCAAATAAACCGAATTCTCTATGAGAGATAATGGAACAGTGGATTTCTTGCAGCGACCGACGAGGACATAATCCGGAGGCTCTCGGGTGTCAACAAGAGGAAGGACAGGTTCTGCAGCCGCTCCGGGTTTCGCTTTCCCTGCGGAACAACTGGCTGCTGCCAGGGCCGTTGGAAGCATGACTGAGTATTTGAAAGCGTGGTTCGGGGGGCAGGAGCGGGGTCAAAGAGCAAGGGGGCGGGTTGCTGTGGCCGGTCTGCATGGGCGGGCGAGATCCGTGACCACCGTGATGATGGGGGACCGGGGCTGATCCGGACCATCGGACCATCCAGGCGGCGTCAGATCGCTTGCATTCTCCCCTCGTTCGTGAGAGAATACCCCCATCACGAAGGCACAACGGTGGGGAGTCGGTATGACGGATGTGACACGCATCTTGAATGCCATCGAACGGGGGGACGCGAAAGCTACGGACGAACTGCTCCCTTTGGTCTACGAAGAACTACGTATTCTCGCGGCCCAGAAGCTCTCCCACGAATCGCCCGGCCAGACGCTCCAAGCCACCGCACTCGTCCATGAGGCGTATCTGCGGCTGGTGGGAAGCGAGCCTCGAAGCTGGGACAACTGCGGCCACTTCTTCGCCGCGGCAGCAGAGGCGATGCGACGGATCCTCGTAGAGAATGCTCGACGAAAGCGGAGCGAAAAGCACGGGGGGCATCTTCAAAGGGTCGATATCGAGGACCGGGATATCCCTATCGAGAACTCGTCCGACGATCTGTTGGCCTTGGATGAGGCACTGGCGGTCTTGGCCCGGGAGGACCCTGCCACGGCCGAAGTGGTCAAGCTTCGGTACTTTGCGGGTCTGAGCCTCCCTCAGATCGCGAAGATCGCAGGTCTGTCCGAACGTACCGCCGCTCGTTTCTGGGCCTATGGCCGCGTCTGGCTGCTTCGCGCCATCCGCCAGTGCGGCGGCCCACCGACGCAATAATCGGCTCCTCACGAAAAACTCCAAACGGGGACGGATTTTCTTGTCATGGTTCGCTCCCGGATTTCGCATTGCACAATGGAGCATGAGATTCAAGGAGTTGGGCCGTGGGCACAGACCATTCGAACGTAAAGGCAATCTTCTGTGAAGCTCTGGACAAGGCGACTGCGAACGAGCGTGCCGCCTATTTGGAGGAGGCCTGCGCAGAAAAGCCGGATGTCCGCTCCCAGGTTGAGGAGTTGCTGAGACTCCACGACACGGTTGGGGCTTTTCTTGAATCCCCCATCCTCGATCCCGACACGGTTTTAGAGCCGTCGCCCTTGACGGAAAGCCCTGGCACAGTTATCGGCCGCTACCGGCTCCTGGAGAAGATTGGGGAAGGGGGGATGGCTGTTGTTCATATGGCCGAGCAGGAGCGGCCGATCCGGCGGAAAGTCGCCCTCAAGATCATCAAGCTGGGGATGGATACCCGGCAGGTGATCGCTCGTTTTGAGGCTGAGAGGCAGGCTTTGGCGATGATGGACCATCCCAGCATTGCCAAGGTCCTGGACGCCGGCGCTACGGAGACCGGACGACCCTACTTCGTCATGGAACTGGTTCAGGGTGTCTCGATCACCGAGTACTGCGATGGGAATAGTCTGGGCACCAAGGACCGATTGGCTTTGTTTGTTCAGGTGTGCCACGCCGTACAGCATGCCCACCAGAAGGGGATTATCCACCGCGATATCAAGCCTTCCAACGTCATGGTGACCCACCATGATGGCAAACCCGTGCCCAAGGTGATCGATTTCGGTATCGCCAAGGCCACGAACCAGCGTCTGACGGAAAAGACCCTTTTCACCCGCTACGCGCACCTGATCGGCACGCCAGCCTACATGAGCCCCGAGCAGGCGGAACTGAGCGATTTGGATATCGACACGCGAACGGACATCTACTCGCTGGGCGTGCTGCTCTATGAGTTGCTCACCGGGACCACACCTTTCAGTGAAGAGGAGCTCCGCAAGGCAGGCTACGTCGAGATGCAGCGGGTCATCCGCGAACAGGAGCCGGTCAAGCCATCGACACGCATCCGGACCGCTCATGTAGCCCAGCCGCCCCCGGCTGGGGGAACCAAACAGCCGTCCTCGGCTGGGGGAACTGGGATCACCCCCGAGGGCGGGGGTGCCACAGGTGTGCCCCGCACACCCTACCAGCAGGTCCGAGGCGATCTGGACTGGATCGTGATGAAGACCCTCGAAAAGGACCGTTCCCGGCGGTATGACACCGCCGGCGGCCTGGCCGAGGACATCCGGCGGCACTTGGAACATGAGCCGGTCCTGGCCCGAGGTCCCGGCGTGGCGTATCGTCTGCGGAAGTTCCTGCGTCGGCATCGAGTCCAAGTCGGGATCATCGTGGTTGTTGCGGCTGCGGCGGTCGCCGTAGGTGGCATTCTCTCGATGTGGAACCGCGACCGGGCGCAACTGGCGGAGGCCGAAGGCTTCAAGCACCGGAACATCCTGTCCCAGGCCCGCGAGCAATACGCCAAGGCCGAACGCGAGGCGGCCCTGGCAACGATCAACCCGATCCGCGAAAGCAAACACGTCGGGCCGGAGGCTCGGCTTCTTCAGGCGACGATCCTCGTGGACAATCGCCAACCGAAGGAGGCGATGGCCGTGCTGGGTGGCTTGCTCGATGAAAAGCCCGAGATCGCCGGTGCGGCCCATTCATTGTTTGCTCGCATCCTCTGGGAGAGTGGCTCGCCGGACGCGCAGACACTCGAAGAAATCGACGGTCATCGTCGGCAAGCCGAGGCGATGCTGCCGGAAACGGCTGAGGCGTATTTCCTGCGGGCGATGACCGCGCTGACCGTCAAAGAGCAGTTGGTTTCCCTCGACAAAGCCCTGCAGCTTGATCCCAGCCACTATGAATCTCGACGCCTGCGGGCCTATACGTACTACGCGTCCAGGAAGTACGACCGGTTGCGGGACGACGCCCTGGCTATGACCATCCTGCGGCCGCGTGATCCTTTGGGGTACGCCTTGCGTGCGAAGGCGTGGCGGGAACTGGGACGCCATCCCGAGGCGATTGCGGACTTCTCCCTGGCGATTGCTCTGACGAGTCGCGATGAGCCGCAATATAGCGATCTGCGAATTCAGCGGTCCGAGACCCTGCTGCGGATGGGCGAATATGAACGCGTGATTGCAGAGATGCAGACCGGTTCGAAAGACTCCTCGCCCCTCCAATACCACAAGTTCGCGGCCCTGACCGCGCTGGGCGAATACGACGCCGCGACGACACTTTTTTGCGAGATCATCGCTCAGGGTCACGAGGCCCGTCAGAAACACCGCGACTGGTGCGCGAAGTACGTCTTTGATACGTTGGAATCTGGACGGTCGTGGCATCCGCCGGAGCAAGAGCCTTTTGGTGCTGCTTTCCTACCCATGGTGGAAGCGGAGGAAACGTATCGCAGCCTCGTAGCCAAGGGCGCCCATCGCCTGACGACAGACGGGTTCAGCGCCCGCTGGTCGCCGGACGGGAAGAAGCTCGCCTTCAGTCTGGGGGTGCAGGGTTACAGCGGCGTGGCGGTTTTTGATCCTGCGACGAAGGAGACGGACCTGCTGATTGTCCCAGGCAAAGACCCGCGATGGTCGCCCGATGGCAAGCATATTGCCTTCATTCGAGACCGTCAGAACTTGCGGCTGGAAGAGTTGTTGACTCCCGCGCCCGGCAGCCAACGGCCGCCAGAGACAGATGAAGAACTCTGGATCATGAACGCCGATGGCACAGCACTCCGGCGATTAGCCCAGGGCAGTTGGCCCTCATGGGCCAGCGACTCTATAGGCCTCTACTACCTGTCGCGTAAGGACAGCACACTCTCCCAGGTCTCCCTTGCTGATCCGGCAGTCGAGCCGAAAGCGATCATGAAGTGGTCGTACGTCCTGCCCTCGGTCTCGCCGGATGGTCGGCAGGTGGCGCATTTTGAAGGCGGATCGCTGAAGATCACGGACCTCGCTTCCCAGAAGGTCGTCGACGAGTGCAAGGGACCGGCCATGTCGTGGGGCGTAATCGGCTGGTCGCCCACGGGCAAGGAAGTGTGCCTGGGCGGGGGCAACCCCCAGAGAGACAGCATCGGTTTGTGGGTGTACGATCTCCAGAAGAAAGAGTTCCTGAGAATCCTGGATGGCCAAGTCACAGCGACGTGCTGGTCTCCTGCGAGCACGAAGTTAACCTTCTGTATGGGCACGCCGTACCTTGAGGTCTGGAGCCTGCCGGTCGACTCTGGTGTCCCGACTTCCGAAGCGCTGGGGCCGGGCCAGACCCTCGATCAACACCTCAGCGCGATGCTCGCCGTCTACAACCGCAGGATCGAGGCCGACCCACAGGACGCCTACGCGTATTCCAGCCGGGCGCAATACCATGATCTCTTGGGCGACCGCGCCAGTGCCACGGCGGACATGCGCCAGTGGTCTGCCGTTCAAAGCCCGGAGTTGCCGCGTGATTCAATATGTACTGCGTCGCGCGACCTTCGGCGCGTGATCCACTTGCCGTTTGATTGTGAACTCGTCTTTGCTGCAGAAAGACCTGTGAATGAGACTCCGATGCTGTCTGTTGCCTTTGGGCAGAAGGGAAGGTGTGAGATGAGACTGTTCCGGACTCCGATGTTCATTGCATCCCTGCTGGGATTCGGCATCCTCGTGGGCGTGGATGTCCCCCCCGCACGTGCGAACTTTGTGTTCGGCGAGCCGGTGAATCTGAGGACTGTCATCCCGGTCTTGGACCCGCTGTACGATACCGTCAGCTGCTTTTCCCCCGATGGCTTGGAGATGTACATCGACTCGGAGGATCGCCCAGGAGGACACGGTTCCTGGGACCTCTGGGTGCAAAGCCGCCCCTCAGTGGAGGATGGTTGGGGTCCCCTGGAGAACGTCGGGTTCTCAGTCAACAGCACAAACGAGGATGCTTTCGCGTGCATCTCAGCCGATGGGCTCACTCTCTATCTTAATTCGGACCGGCCGGATGGGTACGGAGGCTTCGATATATACGTAACGACACGACCGAGCAAAAGTAGCCCCTGGGGCTCGGCTATGAATCTTGGGATGCACATAAACAGCTCGGCTGGTGAAGGGAGCCCATGTATCTCAGCGGATGGTCTCGAACTCTACTTCTCATCAGAGCGGACAGGTGGATATGGTGGCGCCGACATCTATGTAAGCACGCGGTCGACCACGAACGATCCTTGGGGCGAACCTGTGAATCTTGGTCCCGCGGTGAATAGCGTATACAACGAGAGCTTCTTGTGCCTTTCGCCGGACGGGCTATTGCTGTTCTTTTGCGACCCCATAGGGGGCACGCCCCGGCCCGGTGGGTATGGTGGTCGTGACATGTGGATGACAAGGCGAGATAGTCTGTCTGATCCTTGGCAGGTGCCAGTGAATCTTGGACCTCAGGTCAACGGGCCGGGAGCTGATGCCGGACCAACCATTTCGTGGAATGGTGCGATGATGTACTTTTGGTCTAATCGGACCGGCGGCTGGGAGAACTACCAGGCCCCGATCATTCCTATTGTCGACTTCACCGGCGACGGGCAGGTCGATGGGAAAGACCTTCTCATCATGGTGCTGGAGTTGGGCGGGAATGATTCGCTGTGTGACATCGGCCCGTATGCCTGGGGCGACGGCGTGGTCGATGCCAAGGACCTGATGGTCCTGGCTGAGTACATTGGGCAGGGTTTCCAGGACCCGACGCTCGTGGCTCATTGGGCGTTTGATGAGATCGAGGGCGATATCGCCAGCGACAGCTTGGACGAGAGCGACGGGCGGGTGATGATCGGCGCAACCTGGCGGCCTGACGCGGGAATGGTGCACGGTGCGCTGGAGCTGGACGGCGTGACGGGCTCGGTTGTCACAGGCTCCGTCGCGGAACTGGGCACGGGACCGTTCAGTGTGATCGCCTGGGTCAAGGGCGGCGCGCCAGGGCAGATCCTGCTCAATCACGGCGGGACGACGGACTGGCTGATGGCCAATCCGATCGACGGGAGTCTGATGACGAAGCTGACGAGCAAGAGCCAACCGCTCTCCATCGGCACGTCGGAGGCGGTCATCACCGACGGCAAGTGGCATCGCATCGCATTGGTCTTCGACGGCGCGGACCGGATTTTGTACGTGGACAGCAAGGAGGTGGCCAGGGACCCACAGCCCGACCTTTCTGTCACAGACGGGAAGTTCATCATCGGCGCCGGCAGCAAAGCAGGCACCGGCTGGTCCGGCCTGATCGACGACGTGCGGATCCACAGCCGGGTCGTGAGGCCGTAGCTCTTTGCTCGTAGTGGCGCCGTAAGGCGGTATCTTCTGAACGATACACACACTTGGGAACGGGCCGGCGGGAAACGGAACGCCGGCCCTGCTTTTCTTCGGGCTTCTACTACAGGCGCGCCATTTCCACGCCTAAATTGGAATCGCGACAGACCCTTTTCAGGAGATCCAAGCAGGCAGACACATCCGTGCCGCCGTGCCTGGGGCCCATCGGAAGGCAGAGGATTGAGAATTCGCACAGAGGACGGCGGCTGGCGAGGATCAACGACAGAACTGCGGGGAGACCGCCGTTGCAGGAGGCTGTGCATCACTTGGTGAGATAGCCATCGGACAGGGGGAATAGGGTGGGGCGCTTCTGCTGCAAACACAGCATGGGAGGGCATTTTCTGCAACATCAGACGCGCGTAGCCGGTATAATACACTGTGATGGAGATGCAGATGGCAGCCGCGTTTTGTGGATCTCGCGGTACGTTGTCCGATCGTTTACCGCCAAGGGCAAACAACACATCCGTGATTCTGCGTTGGAGGCAAGATGAAGATGCATGCCAACCGGTTCCGCCCCAGTCCGTGTTGTAGTCGATGGTTATTCGCCGTGGTGAGCGTTCTGGGTGTCTTGTGGGCGCACCCCTGTTCGGCCGACGATCCGTTCCTGGGTATACTGGATCGGTTCTCAGCCTACGACATCAACGGAGACGGGATACAGGAAATCGAGACCCTGGAGCGATTGCCTCTGGGCTCGACTCAAGATGCTATCCCGATGGACGCCACGCTCGTGATCGTGATGGTCGAGTCTCGGTTGCTCGAAGCGATCCCTGGTTCGGCAATCCATGTGTCGGATGTGGAGGACAGGCTGGCCCGATTCCAGGGGGATCTTCGGGCTGAGGGCTACTCCACGGAATTCGTTCGGGCTCGCGTGTATGCCGGCAGCGGGCACCAGGACGGTCGTACAGTGGTTGCCCTGCGGGAGTTTTTCAAGAGCGTTCGGGTCACCTACAGGAAGCTGTCCGGGGTCATTCTTGTGGGGTCTTTTCCCGAGCCCATGCTGGTGAGAAGATGGCTGTGGCCCAAGATCACAGAAGAGGGAGGAATGCGGATTGGCGGGGTCGATCTGCCGGCGGGGATCGAGTATCTGCGTATCGTCCCAGAGATCGTCTCGGAGCGGTCCGATCTCGTTCTGGCAGACCTGGATGGACGGTGGGATGCGATCTACGAACAGGGACCGATGCATCTGGAGTCGATAGTCGCCAGACCTGCCGTTACCGCCGGGGCGGGCTGGTATCAGGATGGGCAGATCCTGAACTGCCCTCAGTATGATCGAACCACCCTGTCGTTTCAGGACTTCTTCTGGATCCGGGACGACAACTACAGTATCATTTCCGCCGGCGCCGGCGGGATGCGAATCCAGATCTTCACAGCCCAACTCCATCCGGAGATGACCGCGTCCGACAAGGCCCTGGCCAACCCGGTGGCCCGGCCGGACATCTTCGTTTCCCGCATCAATCCACTACATATCGCCGTGAATCCGGACCCCACGTTCCGGGACGACCATGGCCAGGGATTTTTGGCTGGCGACGGCAAGCCGCAGGCGGTTACCTCCTCCCAAGCCATCAATTTGAACCTCGGCTCCTTCTGGGTCAGAGATGCCAAGTTGGAACGGAAGGTCCTGCTGGACTACTTCGACAGGGACCATGCCTACCGAGTCGGGGGCGACTCTTATCTACCGTTCCGGACGGCGGCGATTGGCAAAGACCTCTCCGCGACGGCGCTCAACGATACGCTGCTGAAGGCCTCTTCCGAGTTTGTTGATTCGGCCGTGAGGGAGAATGCCTCGCTATTGACCTATGCAAACTGGCTGACGGAAGACGCGGGCTATCGAGGGATCATTGCCCACTCGAACAGTCTCAACTCTGCCTTCGGCAGCTATTACACCGTTGGCGATCTGGAAGCGGCGGTCGGCGGCCGGCCTTGGCGATGGAAGAGGCGGGGGACGACGAGTCTCTATGAGCCCAGTCTGGCCGATCAGGGCGGGACGGCCGATCTGTACCTCCATAGGACAATCTGGGAAAACGGTCTCCTGGCGGGCACGGGCAACCGGCTCTACATTCATTGCGGTTGTCAGGCCAACAGCCCGAATGGGGCCGCCACTTTGCCCTACAATCATCCACTCTATGGTACATTCCAGAATGTCGAAGGCGTGCTGTTCTACCTCAACGGGGTGGCGCTCACGGCCCGGGCCAAGGTCTTCTACGATGCGCCGAGAGGCTTTTCGGAGGCTTTGGGACAGACGGAACGCTCGTGCTTCGGCGATGGCTGGAAGGGGTACTTTGAGGAAGAGTCCAAGGATACCTCGCTTCCGGGTTTGGTCGCCGACAACAAGCGTTGCTATACGTGGAGCGTCCTCGGCGACTGGACGGTCCGGCTGCGCTACCGGAATGGACTGGGGATCATTGGTCTTTCAGGCAACGTCCTGACCGACCGGGCTGTCCATCCGGACCATGCGTGGATTGGCGGGTGGGACTACTCGTCGGTCCTCAACGAAGTCGAGGGGACAGGGGACTTCAATGGCGATGGCAAGCCGGACATCGTCTTGACCAGTTCCTGGGGCATGGGCGTCGTGTCGCACGATGGGATCACCTGGCAATCGATTGCCATTCATCCCAAGTATGACTGGCTCGGCGCATGGCGGTGCAATCCCGACGATAACATGACGGAAGGAATTGGCGATTTCGATGGGAATGGCAAGGACGACATGCTGGTGACCAGCCCGTGGGGGATCGGAATCCTCACGCTGCAGGGTCCTGGGATCGCGTCCGTGCTCGCCAAAGCCAGCGGAACGCCCTTTGGTGCCTGGCAATACAACGTCAAGACGGATGTCATCCGCGGCGTCGGAGATTTCAACGGGGATAAGAAGGACGACATCTTGCTGTCCAGCCCTTACGCGATAGGCATACTCACGTTGCAGAGTTCTACGCTGGCTCCCATCATGAAGCAGCCGAAGGATGCTTGGTTCGGGGGGTGGCGCTACAATCCCGATGACAACGTGGTTCAGGGCCTCGCGGACTTCAACGGGGACGGCAGAACCGACATCCTCATGACCAGCCCCTGGGGCCTCGGGATCTTCACTTTGCAGGGTTCAACCCTGAGCCCACTCATGACGCAGCCCAACGGCACGTGGTTCGGAAGCTGGCGCTACGGCCGCGAGGACAACGTGATTGAAGGGATGGGGGACCTCGACGGCGACGGGCGGGATGATCTGGTTCTGTCCAGTCCCTGGGGGCTCGCTGTGCTGAAGCTTCAGGGATCTACGCTTACCGCGGTTCTGGCGCAGCCGAAGGGCGCGTGGTTCGGAGGCTGGCTGTACAATCCGGACAACGACACAGTTCGGCAGATCGCGGATTTCAACGACGACGGTCGAGACGATCTGCTGATCGCGAGCCAGTGGGGTATCGGCATCCTCACCTGGACCGGCGCCACGCTGACGAGCATCGACATGGCGGCCTATGGCTCTCCGGTCGGAGCGTGGTGTCTCGCGTCAACCAGTCAAATCTGCGGTGTGGTAGAACTTGAGGGAAGGGGAGGGGCCGAAATCCTGGTGAAGAGATAGGCACAGTGGCGGTCCCCGATGAGCGATGGAGTCATGGCGGCGGTCAGGGATTCAGGCCAATCAAGTCTGGAAGTGCAGTCCGTGCGCCACGACTGACAATGGCGCCGCTGACATCTTCCGAGGATGCCGGCACGGAACATCGGTGGATCCCCGTTCGGTTCTGAGCTGAGTTTCGGTCTCGAGAGCTGTCTGGGGCCGATGCGTCATTGAACTGGGGTGGAGGCCGGAGATTCGGAACACATCGAGTACTGCTGCGTCATGGCAGCAACAGGGGGGAGTGCCCCCGGGGGGCAAGAATGTGCCGCCGATTCCCAGGCTCGGAACTCGCGTCAAGATGCTCGTTCAATGGTGTCAAAGGAGCCCGAACACAAGAACCCCGGCGGCACATGGACTCTACTGTCCAGAGTAACAGTCGGTTTCGCAGGCATCAAGTCTTTTCTCAGGCCACCGGCTGACAAGCGACGGAGCCGTGGACGAGGCGGTGTATGACGGCACAACGGACCGGAATTATGGACGAAGTCCTGACCTGCCTCACATACACAGGGCAACGATCCCTGCGATGCCGGCAACAAGAGCCGCACTGACGGAAACTACCCAGTGGTAGAAAAACGGCCCGTCTTTGCCCGTCTCCTGGGGTGTTATCCTCTTGTGCCGATGGGCATACCAGGGCATCAGGGTCTTGATGAACACATAGTGGATCTTCACCCCACGTCTCTTCAGGTGGATGCAAATGAGGATGCCCGCCACTACGTTCCAGAGAGCACAAGCTATCGCCAGTCCCAACAAGCCGTGTGCAATGCTCATGATCTGCCCGCTATCATGACGCACAGCCCAACCCTCTGCGGCATATCAGTGAGTCTATTTCAATAGAGCATGAGGAGGAGATTCATCATGCGAAAAACGGATGGAGTCAGGCGAGTCAAGGATGAACCAGGGGTTGAGACGGAAAGGACAGGTTCCGCAGCCGCTCCGTGCATCGCTTTTCGTGCGGAACTCCTGGCTGCTGACAGGGGGGCGGAGTAGTCACAGACTGTTTGAGGGTGGGAGGCGCAGCATGCTGGCATTCGTGATTGAAATCGTACGGCGAATATGCTATCCTGATCGTCGCAGGGCCACGCGACACAGTCGGGCATCGTCGAATGAGAAATGTGAGCTCGGGAGTACTCCAGGGGCGTCCCGGATGGGATCCACCGTGCGGGTCGCCCTGAGGTGGTTATGCAGCCGAAAGAGAAGATCACGGTCGAGAACGTCGCGGATGCTGTGGTTGTGACCTTTGAGGAAGGGACGATTCTGGAGGACCAGCAGATCCGCAAGCTGGACCGGGCCCTCATGCCCGTTATCGGCACAAACCCTGACAAACGGCTGGTTCTGGATTTCGCCAAGGTGAAGTTCGTGTCGTCCTCGCTTCTGGGCCTGTTGGTCAAGGTCCACAAGCGGGTCATCGAAGCGGGTGGTCACTTGCAGTTGTGCAATATCGACGGCAAGGTGCGCCGAGTCTTTGAGATAACGCAATTGGTAAACGTCTTCGACATCGTCGCCGGTGACTCGTAGTCTCCTGCCCTACCGCCCAGCTTGGCCGATCATACCGAGGACCATGGGCCAGGCCATCGCTACTCACGTTCCGCCCCGGTGGACAGGTTCCAGAGGATTCCCTGCTTGCCGATGACTTCGCCGCGGAAGTTCTTGTTCAGCGAGGAGAATAGGACCACACGGACGATCTCGCCGGAACGTGTCTTGAGCCTTGCCTCCTGAGCCTGAATGTCCTGGCTTTCCAGTGTCGCCAATACGGGCGTTCGATCCGCCGGATTGGCCCACATCTCCGGCGGCAGGAGGGCATGACCGGCGATCTGTTCGAGCCGTTCTATGCCAAGCAGCGATAGGTATGCACGGTTCGCGTACGTGATGTTCCCGTCGAGGTCCACGGCGAAGACGGGATTCTGCGAACGGTCCAGACGATGCCACCGCCTCCTTGCATCCTCTTCCAGCTTCCGGTGCAAGGACGATACGATATCCGTCTGTGTGATGATGCCGTGGGGCCGACCTTCCTCCAGAATGACCAACCGCCGGATGTGGTGCCTGGCCATGATTGCGCGGGCTTCACTCAGGGAGCAGTCCCCAGAAACACTGATGATCGGGAATGTCATCACATCGGCCACGGTTGTGTTCCCAGCAGCGGCATCGACCCTTGCGGCCTGGTGAAGAAGATCCCTCTCTGTGAGGATCCCCACGGCTTTGTCCTGATGCATGGCCACGACGCAAGAGAGCCGATGCTCACTCATCACGGTGGCGGCCTCCGTGAGGCCGGCCATGGCATCGATCTTGACCAGGGATTTGGCCATGAATTCACGGACAGGTCCCAGCTCCGGCAGGAGGGTGGCAGCCCGGGTCAAATCCTCCTGCGTCAGGACACTGATGAAATCCTGCCCGGACCGTATGGGCACCCACCTTCTGCCCTGGGCCCGCAGGATTCGACTGGCCTCTACAAGAGGGCATTCCGGGGCAAGACCGCGACCTAAGGTGACCATGGCATCCCCGGCTTCGGTCATCCGAAGATCCAGACCTCTGGCGGCGATTGTGGCGACCACCTCCCGCTCTGTGATGATGCCGATGATCTGTCCGCAGTCTTCGATCGCCACAAAGGGGGCGTGACTGCTCTCCAGCATCTTGACGACCGAGGTCATGGACTCCTGGCATGAGGCGACCACATGCCCTTTGGTCATGACGTCCCGAACCTGCAGGCCCGTCTGGAAGAAGAAGGGAATGTCATCAATTGAGATGTCGGCGGCCAGTTGGGCCAGGTCATTATCTGTAGATAGGACGGTGTCCACGGTACGCATCTCCTGTTGCCATCGGGTTCAGTCGGTCTTGAGTAGGAAGTCATGGGCACCAGGATCTTGCTGACTTCGGCCCACAGGCTCGCAACCAGTTGATGAGTTGGGCCACGAGGTTCAATAGTTTCTCTTCGCTGAGGGGGCCTCCCCCTGGGGCAGGCTCTGCACCGCGGCCAAGGCGTCAAACCTGTCGTCGAAGATCTCAAAGAAACCGTCCAACCCCGTGACCGAGAAGATCCCTCTTGTCGTGGGGCCGACACAGCACAGCAAAAGACGCTGGCCGCAGTCTTCCAGCAGTTTCTTCAGACGCAGGAGCACAGCCAGCGATGCAGAGGTCATGATCGTCACGTTGCTCAAATCGATCACGACATCGCAATTGCCCCGCTCGCGAACATGACGAATCCCATGATTGAGTTCTTCCCGTATCTGAGGTTCGCCGGGCAGTTCCACAAGGACGATGTTCTCGGACCACTCTTGCACGGTCATCTTATGTCTCCGTTAGAGATCTGAAAGACCCAGTCGTCTCGCTGTAGGAGATCGGCCCTTTTCCGGTGGAGCTTGAACTGGGGAACCTCTGGCGGCCAAACGACGCAAGAAATACGTAATTCTACGTAGATCCGTCGAGCGTCTTCATGCGATGACTCCGGCAATCTGGAGCGTCCGTGGTTCGGTGGTCTTCACGCCGATCAGGGCCTGGGATTCCGTATCGAGGTGATCCACCCGTTTACGGATTGCGCAAGACTTGAAATCTGCTCAGGTTCGTGGCAGAATAACGGTTATCAAAGGCCCAAAACCGGTGGGGAGTCGGCATGAGTGATGTGACACGCATCTTGAATGCCATCGAACGGGGGGACGCGAAAGCTACGGACGAACTCCTGCCGCTGGTGTACGAGGAACTTCGGCTTCTGGCGGCGCAGAAACTGGCCCACGAGAAGCCGGGACAGACGCTCCAGGCTACGGCTTTGGTCCATGAGGCATACATCCGTCTGGTGGGTGATCAACCTCAAAGCTGGGAGAATCAAGCCCACTTCTTCGCTGCGGCCGCGGAAGCCATGAGGCGGATTCTAGTTGAGCGCGCCCGTCACCGGCATAGCATGAAGCACGGCGGCAATCTGCAAAGGGTTGCTCTGGAAGAGGCGATCCTATCGGTCAATGAGCCCCAGGAGGATATCCTGACGCTGGACGAAGCCCTCGCTAGGCTCACCGAGCAGGACGCCAAGGTCGCCGAGGTCGTCAAGCTCCGCTACTTCGCCGGTTTGACGCTGGGCCAGATCGCGGAACTGATGCATGTAACCCGACGGACCGTGGATAGGCACTGGGCACTGGGCCGGGCTTGGCTCTACCAGGAAATGATGAATTCCAGAGAATCCTGATTTCTCGTGTCGCACTTCGCTCTCGGACTACGCATTGTATGGAGAACGGGAACTCCGTCTGGTGGTGTCATGAACGAGTTGCAGCGTATCAAGCCGATTTTTGAGCAGGCCCTTGACCGGAAGGGAGAGGACCGGCGTGCCTATCTGGATGAGGCGTGTGGGACAGAACCCCTTCTGAGAAGGAAAGTCGAGGCACTTCTCCAGGCCCATGAACAGGCGCGGGGCTTTCTTGAGTCTCCTGTCCTTGGAGCGGAGATCCGCCCCGATGAATCCCCCTTGACGGAAGAACCCGGCACCGTCATCGGCCGGTACAAGCTCCTGGAGAAGATCGGGGAAGGGGGCATGGCCGTGGTCTATATGGCTGAGCAGGAGCGGCCGATCCGGCGGAAGGTGGCCCTCAAGATCATCAAGTTGGGCATGGATACTCGCCAGGTGATCGCTCGTTTTGAGGCTGAGAGGCAGGCTTTGGCGATGATGGACCACCCCAATATCGCCAAGGTCCTGGACGCCGGGGCGACCGAGACCGGCCGGCCGTATTTCGTCATGGAACTGGTGCAGGGCGTTTCAATTACCGAGTACTGCGATGGGAATAATCTGAACACCAAGGACCGATTGGCTTTGTTTGTCCATGTCTGCCATGCGGTTCAGCATGCCCACCAGAAGGGCATTATCCACCGCGATATCAAGCCTTCGAACGTCATGGTCACGCACCATGACGGCAAGCCGGTCCCCAAAGTCATCGATTTCGGTATCGCCAAGGCGACCAACCAGCGTTTGACCGAGAAGACGCTCTTTACCCGCTATGCCCACCTCATCGGCACCCCCGCCTACATGAGTCCCGAACAGGCGGAGTTGAGCGATCTGGATATCGACACGCGTACCGACATCTACTCGCTGGGCGTGCTGCTCTATGAGCTGCTGACCGGGACCACACCATTCAGCGAAGAGGAACTCCGCAAGGCAGGCTACGTCGAGATGCAGCGGGTCATTCGCGAGCAGGAGCCGGTCAAACCCTCGACACGTATCCGGACCGCTCACGTAGCCCAGCCGCCCCCGGCTGGGGGAACCAAACAGCCGCCCTCGGCTGGGGGAACTGGGATCACCCCCGAGGGCGGGGGTGCCACAGGTGTGCCCCGCACACCCTATCAGCAGGTCCGAGGCGATCTCGACTGGATCGTGATGAAGACCCTCGAAAAGGACCGTTCCCGGCGGTATGACACCGCCGGCGGCCTGGCCGAGGACATCCGCCGGCATCTGGTGCACGAGCCCGTCCTGGCGCGAGGTCCCGGCGTGGCGTATCGCGTGCAGAAGTTCCTGCGTCGGCATCGAGTCCAAGTCGCGATCATCGTGGTTGTTGCGGCTGCGGCGGTCGCCGTAAGTGGCATTCTCTCCATGTGGAACCGCGACCGGGCGCAACTGGCGGAGGCGGAAGGCTTCAAGCACCGGAATATCCTGTCCCAGGCCCGCGAGCAGTACGCCAAGGCCGAACGCGAGGCGGCCCTGGCAACGATCAACCCGATCCGCGAAAGTAAGCACGTCGGCCCAGAGGCTCGCCTCCTGGAGGCGACGATCCTCGTGGACAATCGCCAACCGAAAGAAGCGATGGTGGTGCTGGGCGGCCTTCTCAATGAGAAGCCTGAAGTCGCCGGCGCCGCCCATTCGCTCCTGGCTCGCATCCTCTGGGAGAGTGGCTCGCCGGACGCGCAGAAACTCCAAGAGATCGAAGAGCACCGCAAGAAGGCCGAGGCGATGCTACCGGAAACGGCTGAGGCGTATTTCCTGCGGGCGATGACAGCGCTCACCGTCAAGGAGCAACTGGCTTCCCTCGACAAGGCCTTGCAGCTTGATTCCAGCCATTACGAATCTCGACGCCTCCGCGCCTATACGTATTACGCCTCCAGGAAGTACGACCGATTACGCGATGACGCTCTGGTCATGACGGTTCTGCGGCCGCGTGATCCGCTGGGGTACGCGTTGCGTGCGAAGGCGTCGCGGGAACTGGGGCGCTATCCGGAGGCGATTGCGGACTTCTCCCTGGCGATTGCCCTGACGCTCAGTGATGAGCCGCAATATAGCGATCTGCGAATTCAGCAGTCTGAGACCCTCCTTCGAATGGGCGAATATGAACGCGTCATCGCAGAGGCCCAGGGAGGGTTGAAAGATGCTTCGCCCCTCCAATACCACAAGTTCGCGGCCCTGACCTCTCTTGGCGAATACGACACGGCCACTGCCCTATTCCGTGAGATCATCGCCCCCGGTCACGAAGCCCGTCAGAAACACCGTGACTGGTGTGCGAAGTACGTCTTTGATACGTTGGAATCTGGACGGTCGTGGCATCCGCCGGAGCAAGAGCCTTTTGGTGCTGCTTTCCTACCCATGGTGGAAGCGGAGGAAACGTATCGCAGCCTCGTAGCCAAGGGCGCCCATCGCCTGACGACAGACGGGTTCAGCGCCCGCTGGTCGCCGGACGGCAAGAAGCTCGCCTTCAGTCTGGGGGTCCAAGGCTACAGCGGCGTGGCGATCTTCGATCCCGCGACAAAGGAAACAGACCTGTTGATCGTCCCTGGCAAGGACCCGCGCTGGTCCCCCGACGGCAAGTACATCGCCTTCATTCGAGACCGCCAGAACCTGCGGCTGGAAGAGTTGTTGACTCCCGCACCTGGCAGCCAGCGGCCGCCGGAAACAGATGAAGAACTCTGGATCATGAACGCCGATGGCACAGCACCCCGCCGATTGGCTCGGGGCAGTTGGCCCTCTTGGGCCAGCGACTCTGCAAGCCTTTACTATCTTTCGCGGAAGGACGGCGCGCTCTCGCAGATCTCCCTTGCGGATCAGGCAAACGAGCCGAAATCGATCATGAAGTGGTCGTATGTCCTGCCCTCGGTCTCGCCGGACAATCGGTACGTGTCTTGCTTCGAAGGCGGATCGCTCAAGATCAAGGACTTGGCTTCGCAAGAGACTATCGCAGAGTGTCGGATGCCCTCGATGTCGTGGGGTGTGACGGGCTGGTCCCCCACAGGCAACGAAGTCTGCCTGGGCGGTGGTAATCCCGAGAGAGACCCCAGCGGTCTGTGGCTGTACGATCTCCAGAAAAAGGAGTTCCTGCGTGTCCTGGATGGCCAGATCACATCGACTTGCTGGTCTCCTGCGGGCACGGAGTTGACCTTCTGTCTGGGCACGCCGTACCTGGAGATTTGGAGCGTTCCCCTCGATCCCGGTGTTCCAACTATCGAGGCACTGGGCCCCGGCCAGGATCTCGATGAACACGTCGGCGAGATGGTTTTTTTCTACACCCGTAGGATTGAGGCCGACCCGCAGGACGCGTATGCCTACTCCGGCCGGGCACAATACCATGATTGCCTGGGCGACTGGGCCAAGGCCACCGCCGACATGAGGCAGTGGTCCTCTGTCCAGTCCCCGGAGTCGTCGTCTGATTCGATACCCACTGGGCCTCGTGACCTGCGGCGTGTCATCAAGATGCCATTCGATTGTGAACTTGTCTTCTCTGCAGAAAGACCTGTAAATACAATTCCGACAATGTCTGTTGCCTTTGAGCAGAAGGGAAGGTGTGAGATGAAACTGTTTGAGATTCCGATGTTCGTAGGATCGCTCTTTGGCCTTTGTCTTCTTTCAGGCCTTGACACATCGCCTGCACATGCAGACTTCAGGGTCGGTGAGCGAGTGAACCTCAGGTCCGTAATCCCGGTCCTCGATCCTGCGCACGATTGCATAGTATGCTTCTCCTCGGATGGGCTGGAGATGTACTTCTGCTCCGACCCATCCCGGCCTGGAGGGCTTGGCGGCTTTGACTTCTGGGTTTCGAGACGTGCGACGATCGGTGGTGATTGGGGTCCGCCTGAGAATCTCGGGCCTGCCGTCAACAGTGCCTACGATGAGGTCGTATGCTCGATGCCCGCTGATGGACTTACGCTCTATTTCGACTCCAACCGGGAGGGCTACGATGATATATACATGACGACACGCGTGACGAAAGACGCCCCCTGGGGACCCACGGTGAATCTGGGCCCGAAGGTCAACAGTTCCTTCCCCGACGGTGCCCCGAAAGTATCCCCGGATGGCCTGGAGCTCTACTTCCAGTCGGGGCGGCCCGGCGGATATGGCAGTGAATGCGACATCTATGTGGCGCGCCGGACAACAACACAGGATGCGTGGGGCGAAGCGGTCAATCTGGGTCCCACGGTGAACAGTCCGTACGGCGAATATAACCCGTGTCTCTCGGTGGATGGCCTCCTGCTATTCTTCACAGATAGTTACAGCAGTCCGTTCCGGCCCGGGGGGCGTGGTCGTATTGACACGTGGATGACCAGGCGTGCGACGCTTTCCAGTCCTTGGCAGGCACCCGTGAATCTTGGACCAAGACTCAACACATCTGCGGACGATTTGGTTGCCGCGATGTCACCTGACGGACGCACGCTGTACGTCCTGACCTTTCCCGAAAACACCTGCGATATGTGGCAGGCACCGATTATCCCCATCGCGGATTTCACCGGCGACGGCCAGGTGGATGGGAAGGACCTTCTTGCTATGGTTGTTCAATTGGGCGGGAATGATCCGCTGTGTGACATCGGTCCCTATGCCTGGGGCGATGGCGTTGTCGACGCCAAAGATCTGACTGTCCTCGCAGAGTACATCGGGAAAGATGTCGAGGACTCAACGCTTGTGGCCCACTGGGCGTTCGACGAAACCGAGGGCACGGTTGCCGAGGACAGTGCCGGGGACTATAACGGTTCCGTGACCGCCGGGGCTACGTGGCAGCCTCAAGGCGGAATGGTCGGCGGGGCGCTCAAATGCGATGGGGTGACCGGCTGCGTGGTCACGGGCATGATCCCGAACTTGGGGACAGGACCGTTCAGCGTGATCGCCTGGGTCAAGGGCGGGGCGCCAGGACAGATTCTCCTCAGTCTCAATGGCACGAAGGAATGGCTGATGGCCAATCCGATCGACGGGAGCCTGATGACGAAGCTGACGAGCAAGAGCCAACCGCTCTCCATCGGCACGTCGGAGGCGGTCATCACGGACGGCAAGTGGCATCGCATCGCATTGGTCTTCGACGGCGCGGACCGAATCTTGTACGTGGACGGCCAAGAGGTGGCCCGAGATCCGCAGCCCGACCTTTCCGTCGCAGACGGGAAGTTCATCATCGGCGCCGGCAGCAAGACGGGCACCGGCTGGTCCGGCCTGATCGACGACGTGCGGATCTACAGCCGGATCGTGAGGCCGTAGGGCGTTGGGAAGCAGAAGTTGGAAGTGTGAAGTGTCGAGTGTCAAGTGAGGAGGACGAAGATGTAATGTCCGTCGCCTCTTGCTTCAAACTTGGATCTTCCGCAAACAGGCGACACACACACTTGGAACCGGGCCGGCGGAAAACGGAACGCCGGCCCTTTCCCTGACCGGACTGGACGGCTACGACCCGCAGGGGTGGCATGTCCTCCAGGACGCTTGCATTTTCCCCTCGTTCGTGAGAGAATACCCCCATCACAAAGGCACAACGGTGGGGAGTCGGCATGAGTGATGTGACACGCATCTTGAATGCCATCGAACGGGGGGACGCGAAAGCTACGGACGAACTGCTCCCTTTGGTCTACGAAGAACTACGTATTCTCGCGGCTCAGAAGCTCTCCCACGAATCGCCCGGCCAGACCCTTCAGGCGACGGCGTTGGTCCATGAGGCGTATATCCGGTTGGTCGGAGATGAGCCGCAGAATTGGAACAGCCGGGGTCACTTTTTCGCGGCCGCGGCGGAGGCGATGCGTAGGATTCTGGTTGAGAGGGCACGACGAAAGAAGAGCCAGAAATGTGGTGGGGAGAGAAAGCGCATCCAACTTGAAGATTCCATTGCACTCGGTGTGCAGGAGATTGGCCCTGACGATCTACTTGCGCTCGATGAAGCTTTGGGTAAGCTCTCTGCGCAAGACAAGACGGCATCTGACCTGATCAAGTTGCGGATTTTTGGGGGCCTGACAACAAGGCAAGCAGCAGAAGTCCTGGGAGTCTCGCTCTCCAAAGCGTACGCGGATCTTGAATACGCACGCGCCTGGCTCGGTGCCGAAATGGGCGAAGGCCTCATACCGTGAAGATTTTTCACAATCTCGTGGAATTCCTCAGCTCGGATTTCGCACTGTTGTACGGAGACCAGAGAATGTCGTCTGAGCAAAATGACAAAATGATCTTTTGCGAAGCTGCCGCTTTTCCAACCGCAGCGGAGCGCGACGCTTACTTGGACAGAGTGTGCGGGGTCGATTCATCGCGTAGAGCAAGGATTACGGCTCTGCTGCGAGCCCGCGATAGTGAGAATCCGCTTCTTGATCCGCTTCTCGGTGATTCCCAGGCTTCGCCGGAGGTCTTGGACCCGATTGAGGGCCCCGGAACGATCATCGGCCGGTACAAGCTCCTGGAGAAGATTGGCGAAGGCGGGATGGCTGTTGTTTATATGGCCGAGCAGGAGCGGCCGATCCGGCGGAAAGTGGCTCTCAAGATCATCAAATTGGGCATGGACACCCGCCAAGTTATCGCCCGCTTCGAGGCCGAGAGGCAGGCTTTGGCCCTGATGGACCATCCCAATATCGCCAAGGTCCTCGACGCCGGGGCTACGGAGACCGGCCGGCCGTATTTCGTCATGGAACTGGTCCAAGGCGTCTCGATTACCAAGTACTGTGATAGGAATAGTTTGAGCATCAAGGACCGCCTGGCCTTGTTCATCCAGGTCTGCCACGTGGTGCAGCACGCCCACACCAAGGGCATCATCCATCGGGATATCAAGCCCTCCAATGTCATGGTTACCCACCATGACGGCAAACCCATCCCCAAGGTAATCGATTTCGGCATCGCCAAGGCCACGAACCAACGTCTGACGGAGAAGACGCTCTTTACCCGCTACGCTCACCTCATTGGCACCCCTGCCTATATGAGTCCGGAACAGGCGGAATTGAGCGACCTCGATATCGACACTCGGACCGACATCTACTCTCTGGGGGTCCTGCTTTATGAACTGCTCACCGGCACCACGCCCTTCAGCGAGGAGGAACTTCGCAAAGCAGGCTACGTCGAGATGCAGCGGGTCATCCGGGAACAGGAGCCGGTCAAACCCTCGACGCGGATCCGGACCGCTCACGTAGCCCAGCCGCCCCCGGCTGGGGGAACCAAACAGCCGCCCTCGGCTGGAGGAACTGGGATCACCCCCGAGGGCGGGGGTGCCACAGGTGTGCCCCGCACACCCTACCAGCAGGTCCGAGGCGATCTGGACTGGATCGTGATGAAGACCCTCGAAAAGGACCGTTCCCGGCGGTATGACACCGCCGGCGGCCTGGCCGAGGACATCCGGCGGCATCTGGAGCATGAGCCCGTCCTGGCGCGAGGTCCCGGCGTGGCGTATCGCGTGGAAAGATTCCTCCGCAGACACCGCTCCCAGGTCCTCGCGGCTGTTGCGCTGGCAACTGTCGCGGTCGCGGCGGTCGTGATCCTGTCCATGTGGAATCGCGACCGGGCGCAACTGGCGGAGGCAGAAGGCTTCAAGCACAGGAACATCCTTTCCCAGGCCCGCGAGCAATACGCCAAGGTCGAACGCGAAGCGGCCCTGGCAACGATCAACCCGATCCGCGACAGCAAGCACGTTGGCGCAGAGGCCCGCCTTCTTCAAGCCACAATTCTCGTGGACAACCGCCAACCGAAAGAGGCGATGGCCGTGCTGGGTGGCCTTCTCGATGAGAAGCCTGAGGTTGCCGGCGCCGCCCATTCGCTCCTGGCTCGCATCCTCTGGGAGAGTAGCTCGCCGGACGCGCAGAAACTCGCAGAGATCGAAGAACACCGCAAGAAGGCCGTGGCGATGTTGCCGGAGACCGCGGAAGCCTACTTCCTACGGGCGATGACCGCGCTGACCGTCAAGGAGCAACTGGCTTCCCTCGACAAGGCCTTGCAGCTTGATTCCAGCCATTACGAATCTCGACGCCTCCGCGCCTATACGTATTACGCCTCCAGGAAGTACGACCGATTACGCGATGACGCTCTGGTCATGACGGTTCTGAGGCCGCGTGATCCGCTGGGGTATGCGTTGCGTGCGAAGGCGTCGCGTGAACTGGGGCGGTATCCCGAAGCGATTGCAGACTTTTCCCTGGCGATTGCCCTGACGGTCGGCGACGAGGTACAACGGGTAGATCTGCGAATTCAGCAGTCTGAGACCCTGCTTCGAATGGGCGAATATGAACGCGTCATCGCAGAGGCCCAGGCAGGGTCGAAAGATGTTTCGCCCCTACAATATCACAAGTTCGCGGCCTTGACCGCGCTGGGCGAATACGACGCGGCGACAACTCTCTTTCGCGAGATCATCGCCCCCGGTCACGAAGCCCGTCAGAGACACCGTGACTGGTGTGCGAAGTACGTCTTTGATACGTTGGAATCTGGGCGGTCGTGGCATGCGGCGGAGCAAGAGCCTGCGGGCGCCGCCTTTTTGCCGATGAGAGAGGCGGAAGAGACCTATCGCAGCCTATCGGCCAAGGGCGGCCAACTCCTCACAGATGCGTTTGATGCAAGTTGGTCGCCAGATGGGAAGAAGCTGGCCTTCTCTCCCAATGTGAGAGGCTACGGAGGCATCGCAGTGTTTGATCTGAAGTCTTGCGAAACCGAACTATTGATTGTCCCGGGTAAGAGCCCCAAATGGTCCCCTGACGGGCGACATATTGCATTTGTCCGAGATGCCAGGTTCCTTCGCGTGTCGGAGTACGTTGCTGCCGAGCTCAAGGATCAGCATTTCTTTCGCGAAGAGGAAGAAATCTGGGTCATCAACGCCGATGGAACAGAGGCGAGACGTCTTGTCTCCGGAGGGGCTCCTTCCTGGGCCGAAGACTCACGGTACATTGTCTACCATTCGCGGCTGAATCACAGTCTGAATACCATCTCCATTACGGAGCCGGATAGCAAGGCGGAAACGATTGCGAGGTGTTCAAGTCCCTTCCCGTCGGTATCGCGTGATACCCATCGCGTGGCATATGTGGAGGATTCATTGCTCAAGATCATAGATATCCCTACACACGTCCTCGATACCGAGCTGCCTGTGCTTTTCTTGTCACGTAGCAGCGTTGCATGGTCTCCGACTGGAGATGAGCTATGCCTAACTGGTCGCAACGACAGTGACGACAGAACGGGGCTATGGGTTTACAGCCTGGAAACAGGCAGTTCCACACGAGCACTTGGTGGCCAGATTACAGGTGTCGAATGGTCTTCGGATGGGACTGAACTCCTCTTTTCGTTAGGCCAACCATATTGTGCGATTTGGACCGCTCAACTGGCCCCCCTTGTGTCGACGATCGAGGCTCTTGGACCAGGTCAGACGGCTGTTGAGTACTTCTGTGAGATGGTTACCTTCTATACTCGGCGAATAGAGACTGATCCACAGGATGCCTATGCCTACACCAGGCGTGCGCAGTACTCTGATTACCTGGGTAAGCGCGCCTTTGCCAATTTCGACATGAGAAAGTGGTCGGCTGTTCTGGCCGGTCGTCTGCATCCGGACGCCCCCACGGCTCCGTCTCAAGACCTCCGTCGCGTCATCAGCCTGCCGTTCGATTGCCAACTTGTCTTTTCTGCAGAAAGACCGGTAAATATGACTCGAATGATGTCTGTTGCCTTTGGGCAGAAGGGAAGGTGTGAGATGAAGCTGTTTGAGATTCCGATGTATATCATGTCCTTGCTTGGCTTGAATTTCCTCGCAGGTATTGAGGTCGCAACTGCATACACGGCTTTCACCTTCGGCGAACCGGTCAGTGTCAAATCCACTATCCCGGTTCTCGACAGTGGAACAGAGGTCATCTGTTGCTTCTCCTATGACGGACTCGAGATGTACATCAACGCAATTCGTCCTGGAGGATTGGGCTCGCGGGATATATGGTGCCTCCGACGCACTTCGAAAGACGAAGATTGGGGTCATCCAGACAATCTCGGGCCTATGGTCAACAGTTCGGCACACGATGTATACCCGTCCATCTCCAAAGACGGACTTGCCCTTTACTTCATGTCAAGTCGGCCTGGCGGATATGGTTCGTGGGATGTGTATGTGACGACGCGCTGCTGCAGAGACGCCCCTTGGGGGCCTGCGGTCAATCTTGGTTCCAACATAAACAGCAGCGGTGGTGCCGGGGAACCCTGGATTTCAGCCGACGGTCTGGAACTCTACATTCACTCGCACCGCCCAGGCGGATACGGAATGAACGACTTCTACGTGGCGAGGCGGGCGACAGAGGAGGAACCCTGGCCAGCGTTGGTCAATCTCGGCCCAGTAGTGAATAGTCCGTACGATGTGCAATGGCCGTCCCTATCACCGGATGGGCTGTTGTTTCTCTTCTGTGACGGTCCTTTCAGCACACCCTCGCCCGGCGGGTATGGGGCGTCTGATATGTGGATGAGTAGACGGGCGAGTCTCTCCGATCCATGGCAATCGCCGGTGAACCTTGGCCCCAAGGTCAATGGTTCAGCGCAGGAGTGTGCACCACGGATCTCTCCGGATGGGCGCACGCTGTATTTCTGGACTGCGCGCGGAGAGATGTTTGACCTTTGGCAGGCACCAATCATCCCCATTGTGGACTTCAACGGCGATGGACAAATCGATGGCAAAGACCTTCTCGTCATGGTCATGGAGTTGGGCGGGAGTGACTCGCTGTGTGACATCGGTCCGTATGCCTGGGGCGATGGTGTTGTCGATGCTGAGGACTTGACGGTCCTTGCAGAGTACATCGGCGAAGACGTCGAGGACTCAACGCTCGTGGCCCACTGGGCGTTCGACGAAACGGAAGGTACGGTTGCCGAGGACAGTGCCGGGGACTTTAACGGTTCGGTGATCGCCGGAGCTACGTGGCAGCCTGATGGCGGGATGGTCGGAGGGGCCTTGAAGTGTGACGGCGTGACCGGCTGCGTGGTCACGGGTACGATCCCGAATCTGGGGGCGGGTCCTTTTAGCGTGATTGCCTGGGTCAAGGGCGGGGCGCCAGGCCAGATTCTCCTGAGCCACAATGGCGCGACAGAGTGGCTGATGGCCAATCCGATCGACGGGAGTCTGATGACGAAGTTGACGAGCAAGAGCCAACCGCTCTCCATCGGCACCTCGGAGGCGGTCATCACCGGCGGCAAGTGGCATCGCATTGGATTGGTCTTCGACGGCGCGGAGCGGATTCTGTACGTGGACGGCCAGGAGGTGGGCCGAGATCCGCAGCCGGACCTGTCTGTCGCAGACGGGAAGTTCATCATCGGCGCCGGCAGCAAGACGGGCACCGGCTGGTCCGGCCTGATCGACGACGTGCGGATCTACAACCGGGTCGTGAGGCCGTAGGGCGTTGTGATCGTCGTGCGTGAAGCGTGATGCGTGAAGCGTAGGATCGCCGGCGTTTCACGTCTGAAAGATATGCCCTGACGGGCACACTACGAACACACACACTTTCGGAACGGGCCGGCGGGAAGCGGGACCGCCGGCTCGTTCTCATCTTGTGGTATGAAGCATTGTACTTGGGATTCGATGCCCACCCACCTGCTGTGCTACGGCCATGGGCGGAAGGCGCAGAAATGGGCTCCGCGATGGCCGCACAGCTCCAATGTCAGCGTAACCGCCGAGAAACCAGAAACCTAAAGTGTTCTCCGTCGCCGCATTGAGCCGACCAGGCCCACACCGAGCGTGCCAAGCAGAATCGCTCCGGGGGCGGGAACCACACTGTTCGTTCGGACCCAGGTACGAAACTGCATGTCAGCCGGTCCGAAGCGGCCCTCCAACTCCCATAGGCCACCTCTGAACTGCCAAAGACCACCGCCCTCGTACATGTTGCCACTTTCTCGCACGTAGGGATCATACTCTTTGCCATCCGGAATCAGGACGAGGGCATACATCTGACCGGCCATCAGATCAACGTTTTGGGAGAGGAAGTCGATCGTATTCCAGCCGTCCGCGAAGGCTGTTGCGGTCAGTACACTGCCAAGGACCGTACTGCCTGGCTGGCCCGCCGCCGTATCCCTGATTTCTACGGTACACGGATAGTACCATGCCACGCTCGGGGGGATGACCCCCTCAAAGGCCCCTACTTCCACGTGGTCGAGGACGCCTGATACGCCTGCCGTGAAGGTCTGGGCCACCTTCTCCAGAGCGGAGACCGGCCAGTCCCCCGACTCCTGCAATTGATCGAGGACCACAGTCGCCTGGGCTGCTGAGCACACGAGCAGGCAGGCCGTTACGATACCAGGAATTCTATGCCTTCTCATTGTCCTGACCTCCCAAAATGGGTATGAGAACCGTGATTGTTTGCGTGATGCTACGGCCGCCGCGTTCGTGTTCCCTGTCCACTTCAGCTTCCGCAGACAAAGGCACCCAGCCATGCGCCTTTGTGCAAGAACAACAGATCATGGTTCTATTGTATCGTTGCGTCAACTCCCGGCGACGATCACGGGAGACGAACGGCAACCCTATGCACACTCGGTTATCTCTGGCATCCCTCTCCAGGGAATGCCACCTGCAAGAGATCCGTCTCGTTTCACCATCGTGCTATGTATTATAGGCGTATTCCAGCCGCAAATCAATACGTCCAAACACGTATTTTCTGGATGCGGGTACATCCCGCCGGCGTGCCACGTCTGGCAGAGGCTTGCAATCCTTAGCGAATCAAGGCAGAATATGCCCATCCGAGGCGTCGAACGGTGGGGAGTCGGCATGAGTGATGTGACACGCATCTTGAATGCCATCGAACGGGGGGACGCCCAGGGTACGGACGAACTGCTGCCGCTGGTGTATGAGGAATTGCGGCTGCTGGCGGCCCAAAGGCTCTCCCATGAATCTCCCGGCCAGACCCTTCAGGCCACCGCATTGGTACATGAGGCATACCTTCGTCTGGTCGGCGATGGAGAGCAGAACTGGAACAGCCGGGGGCACTTCTTCGGAGCCGCCGCAGAGGCGATGCGACGGATCCTCGTGGAGAATGCCCGACGCAAGGGGAGCTTCAAAAGAGGCGGCTGCCACCAGAAGGTGGACTTGACCGGGGTGGAGCCGGCCGCCGAAAGAGAAGCCGAAGACCTGCTTGCCCTGGATGAGGCATTGCAGAAGCTGACGCAAACTGACGGTCTGAAGGCCGAACTTGTGAAGCTCCGCTACTTTGCCGGACTGACACTGGATGAAGCGGCTCAGGCCCTGGGCATCGCCCGTTCCACCGCCTGTGAACATTGGGCCTACGTCCGCGCGTGGTTGCGGGTCGAGATCGCCAAGGGTGATGACAGGCCTACGGCAGGGTGAATCATACACCCCTACACCGAGCAATGTCCCGGCCGTTCCGCGTCAGATCAGGATCTTTTTCACACCCGTCGATTTTTCTCCGGACGGTTTGCGACTGGATTTCGCACTGTAGGGTGAGGCATTAGGAGAGCCATTCGTGACTGTCGAACAACACAACGAAGAAACCATCTTCAAGACCGCGATCAAGCTGCAAGCGCCTGTAGAGCGAGCCGCCTATGTTAGACAGGCATGTGGCTCCGACGCAGCTCTGTTTGCTCGCGTGGAAACCCTCCTGCAGGCGTATGATAGTGCAGGCGACTTCCTGGAGATCCCGCCATTTGCCCCCGAGGGAGCGTCCGTCCCGTATCCTCTCGAAGGCCCCGGCACCATCATCGGCCGCTACAAGCTGCTGGAGAAGATCGGGGAAGGCGGCATGGCGGTGGTCTACATGGCCGAGCAGACCGAGCCCCTCCGCCGGAAGGTGGCCCTCAAGATCATCAAGCTGGGCATGGATACCCGCCAGGTCATCGCCCGCTTCGAGGCCGAACGGCAGGCTTTGGCGATGATGGACCATCCTTGCATTGCCAAGGTCCTCGATGCCGGCTCCACAGAGACCGGTCGGCCGTACTTCGTCATGGAGCTGGTCCAGGGGGTTTCCATCACCGAGTACTGCGATAGGAATAGTCTGAGCACCAAGGACCGATTGGCTCTATTTGTCCAGGTCTGCCACGCGGTCCAGCACGCCCACCAAAAGGGCATCATCCACCGGGATATCAAACCGTCCAACGTCATGGTCACGCACCATGATGGCAAACCCGTGCCCAAGGTGATCGATTTCGGCATCGCCAAGGCGATCAACCAGAAGCTGACGGAAAAGACGCTTTTCACCCGCTACGCGCATCTGATCGGCACCCCCGCCTACATGAGCCCCGAGCAGGCCGAATTGAGTGATCTGGATTTCGATACCCGCTCGGACATCTACTCGCTGGGTGTGCTGCTGTATGAACTCCTGACCGGGACCACCCCGTTCAGTGAGGAGGAACTCCGCCAGGCCGGGTACCTGGGGATGCAGCGGGTGATCCGGGAACAAGAGCCGGTCAAGCCGTCTACCCGCATCCGGATGGCCACCCGGGAACGCCAATCTGTAGGGGCAGGCCCCCGTGCCTGCCCAATGCCAGGCGGCCACGGGGGGCCGCCCCTACGAGAGATCCAGGGGGATCTGGACTGGATTGTGATGAAGTCGCTGGAGAAGGACCGGACGCACCGGTATGAGACGGCGAGTGCGCTGGCTCTGGATGTGCAGCGGCACCTGGCCAGCGAGCCGGTCCTGGCCCGCGCCCCCGGCACAGTCTATCGAACGCGCAAATTCTTCCGGCGTCACCGTTCGCAAGTCCTCACCATCTCTGTCATGGTGGTCATTGTCTTGGCGGCGGCGGTCCTGCTCCTCCAGTGGAATCGGGACCGACGACGGTTGGCTGAGACACAGGGTTTGCAGGACGCGGCCATCCTGTCCCAAGCCCGCGAGCGGCATGCCAGAGGCGATCGCGCGGGGGCTCTCACGTTGGCCCAAGCCATTCTCTTGAGCCGGCACGTTGGGCCTGACGCCCAGCTTCTCTATGCGAGCATTCTGGTTGAGGGTCGGCAGGTAGACGAAGCCACCGCCATGCTCGAGGGCTTGATCGATCAGCGTCCCGCGATCGCCGGAGCGGCCCATGCGCTCCTGGCCCGCCTGCTCTGGGAGAGCCAGTCGCCGAACGCCGAGAAAGCCCGGGAAATCGAAGAACACCGGCAGAAGGCCAAGGCCCTGCTCCCGAAGACGGCCGACGCCGAAGCCTACTTCCTGCAGGCCATGGGCGCCATCACGGTCAAGGAGCAGCTCGCTTTGCTCGACAAGGCTCTGCAACTCGATCTCGGCCACTATGAATCCCGGCGGCTGCGGGCCTTCACGTACTACGCTTCCCGCAAATACGAGAAGATGAAGGACGATGCATTGGCGATGACGATTCTGCGCCAGCAGGATCCGTTGGGCTACTCCCTGCAGGCGATTGCCTGCCGGGAACTGGGCCGCTATGGCGAAGCGATGGCAGATTTCGACCGTGCGATCGGACTGACGCGGGAGGACAACGCTGCCCGTCTCGATCTGTCAGCGCAACGCTGCGAGGTGTTCCTACGCACGGGTGATTACCAGCGAGTCGTTGACGAGGCTCAGGCGGGTCTAAAGCTTTGGCCCGGCCACGCCGTCTTTCAGAGTTATATGTTCTGTGCCCTGACGACTCTCGGCGAGTACGATGAGGCAAGAACGGTATACCATGAGATTGTCAATGCCGGACCGGAGGCCATCAATCGATTCAATGATGGCTGCGCGAGATTCGTCTTTGACAGTCTACATGCCAGGCACCCCTGGCATCCGGCTGATCGAGAGCCGCAGGGGCCGGCTTTCCTATCCATGATGGAGGCTCAGGAGATCTATCGGAGCGCGTCGGTAAAAGCTCGACGTCTAGTGTCGGCGAGCGGTTTCAGTGCGCACTGGTCCCCGGATGGGAAGAAGCTGGCCTTCAGTATTGGGTTCATCGGCTACAGCGGCGTGGCGATTTACGATCCTGCTACGCGAGAAACGGAGTTGCTGATCGTCCCCGGCAAGGACCCACGGTGGTCGCCCGACGGCAAGCACATCGCCTTTGTCCGTGATTGCCGGCACCTTCGCGTCCCGGAATTCGTGGCCGCCGAGGACCGGAACCGGCATCGTCCCACGATAGACGAGGAGGTCTGGGTCATGAATGCCGACGGGACGGAGCCGAAGCGTCTGGCCCAGGGGAGTTGGCCCTCCTGGAGCCCGGATTCCGGGCACGTCTACTACTTCTCGCGGGAAAGGGGCAGAGTATTGTGCTCGCTGTCTCTGGACGATCCGGGAGCCGAACCGAAGCGGATCTGGACGGGTCGGAACGCGACCCCCGCGGTATCGCCGGATGATAGGAAGGTGGCCTATCTGGAAAATGGTGTGCTCAAAGTCCTGGATCGCGATTCCCAATCCATGCTGGCCCAGTGGCGGGTGACTCCCAGTGCCTGGGGCGGGATGGTCTGGTCGCCGGATAGCAATGAGATCTGCATGGGAGCATGCGACAGCCTGGACACCCGGACCGGCCTTTGGATCTATCGCCTTGACGGAAGCGAGTCGGGCAAGACGCTCGACGGCGCCATTGGGATGGGTTCGTGGGCCCCAGGCCGCACCAACATGGTCTTCTGCCTGGGAGTAGGCGATGGTGGTGAGGTGTGGATCGCCGACCTCAACCCTGATACTCCAACCCTCGAAACACTCGGCCCGGCCCGATCCCTGGAAGAGCATTTTCGGGAGACGGTAGCCACTTGGACCCGCAGAATCGAAGCGAATCCGCGGGATCCAAACGCCTTCTGGCGCCGCGCAGGCTACAACAGCCTTTTGCACGAACGCATTCAGGCCGATGCCGACATGAGGCAATGGTCCGCTATCATGAGTGCAAGGTTGCCTTCAGGGTCGTCGTCCGCCGCATCGCCAAGCCTTACGCTTGTCGGTGACGGTCCCTCCGGTCATCGCGTCGTGTTCTCCGAGAGCTTCAATCTTGGCAAGGCCATCAACCTGGGACCGCTGGTGAATAGTCCTGCCCGCGAACAGATGCCCTGTATCTCCCCTGATGGTCTGGAACTGTACTTCAGCTCTCACCGTCCGGGAGGGTATGGCGGATACGATATCTGGGTGGCCAAGCGGGCGAGTGTGCAAGATTCCTGGGGTCCCCCGTTTAATCCGGGTCCGCCACTCAATACGCAATCCTACGAGGCGGTCGCCAGCATATCGGAAGATGGACTGACCCTGTACGGTGAGTATGCTCCCGGCGAACATGGGGGGCAGGATCTGTTCAGCTCGACGCGAGTGGCAAAGGATGCTCCCTGGGGCGCGCGAGTTGATCTGGGTTCGGTTGTCAACAGCTCGTCTATGGACAGTGAGCCCGTTATCTCATCCGACGGTTGTGAACTCTATTTCACATCCAGCCGCCCCGACGGATCCGGCGGCCTCGATATCTGGGTGAGCCGGCGAACGGCGCCCGGGGCCCCATGGGGAAAGCCGGAGAATCTTGGACCTGGGGTCAACACTCCCTCGCAGGACTGGTGTGGATGGATGTCACCGGACGGTCTGACGATTCTCATCGCGTCGAACCGCCCGGGAGGCCCTGCAGAAACGCAAGCGTGGATGCCCACATGGGATAACCTAGATGTATGGAAGACAACGCGGCCATCCAAGGATGGCTCCTGGGGCACGCCAACGAACCTGGGACCATCTGTCAATACAGCGTACACGGAGTTTCTCACAGGAATCTCGCCCGATGGGCGTTGGTGCTATTTCGAATCCAATCGACCCGGTGGGTATGAAAGAGGCGATATCTGGCAGGCGCAGATCGTCCCAGTCCTTGAAGTCAACGATGAGAGGATGGTGACGGGAAAGGAGCAGCAGTGATGGCAGATCACCGGGGTGAAGTCGATTCGCCGTAGGATGTCCGTCCGACATCTTCTGGTCTGGCAATCGACGACTGACTCTTCCTCAATGATTGGGACGCAAACGTGTCTCGGTTCCCATACGGGACTTCGTCTGCCGGTGTAGAGAGGAGTCGCACAATGACACGACAAACCAATTCGCCTTTCTGGTAGATCCGATCGCAGGTTACGTGATGATATGTACAAACAAGGAACACAGAAATGGAGGTATGGATCATGTTTGATAACAGAAAGACAATGTGCAGTTGTAGTTCTGCTTTGCTGATGGCGTTCATTTCCGCCGTGGTTCCCGGCGGAGTTGCGCGTGCGGATTTCGTCTTCGGCACGCCGGTGAACCTGGGTGAACCACTCAACCTTTCTTTCACTGATGAAGTTGGTCCATGTCTCTCTCCGGATGGTTTGGAGCTATACTTCCAGTCCTACCGCCCCGGAGGATATGGCAGGTTTGACATATGGGTGGCGAAACGTGCCACAGTGCAAGATCCATGGGGCCCACCAGCCAATCTAGGGCCACAGATAAACACATCAGGTGGAGACGGGCCCGGGAGCCTCTCACCCGATGGGCTGATCTTCTATTTCGATTCACAGGGGGACCTCTACACGACTACCCGAGCCACAAAGGACTCTCCGTGGGGACCCCCGGTGAGCCTGGGGCCGATTGTGAACAGCTCGTATGAGGAAATCGCAGGAATCATATCGGCAGATGGTTTGGAGCTCTTCTTCTCGTCCACGCGTCCAGGTGGATACGGGGATATGGACATCTGGCTGACGAAACGGGCAAGCAGTTCGGACCCCTGGGGGACGCCGGTAAACCTTGGCCTGACGTTCAACTCCCCTGGAATTGATATCCTCTCGTGGATATCGCCTGAGGGTCGGATAGTTCTTGTCTGGTCCGACCGTCCTGGCGGGTTTGGCCGCCTTGATATGTGGATGGCCGCTCGATCGTCGAAGAACAGCCCGTGGGGCCCGCTGAGGAATCTAGGATCATCCATCAACACGGTCTACTCGGAGTTCATCACGGCTATCTCGCCGGACGGACGATTCTGCTACTTCAACGACTTCTTGGGCTCGCGTCCCGGCGGACTTGGCGGATGCGACATGTGGCAGGCGCCCATCCGCCCCATCGTCGACTTCAGCAACGACGGAGTTATCGACCTGATCGACCTGGTGATGCTCATCGACAACTGGGGCACAGACCGCACGCTCTTTGATATTGGGCCCATGCCTTGGGGCGACGGCAGAGTGGACATCGAAGATCTGAAGGCCTTCACGGCCGAATGGGAGAAGGAAAACCCGCCAGTCCAGCCATAGCTCTCGGATCTAATTCGATTGACGGCGTTCATCTCTGCGGCCCGGCCGTGAAACCTCGGGAGGTGAGGATTGCGATTGTAGCGGGTCCGTACTCGCCATCGTGTGGCGAGAACAGACAGGAGGCGGTCCCGCAATCGTCCATCGTTTCTGAAACGTACCGACAAATGAAGGAGGTAGAAGACAATGGAAACGCAAGTTCGAGATTGGAATGCGGTGAAAACGAGATCGCTCCCTGTTCTGGGAGTGATGGTCAGTATGGGATTCTTTGCCTCTGTTTCCCTGGCGCAATACCATGCCTACGTGACCAATCCGGGAGACTGGGGAGTTGACGCAGGCACTGTGTCAGTTATTGATCTGGCCACCAATGCCGTCGTCGCCACCGTGCCGGTAGGGAAGTACCCCCAAGGCGTGGCCGTCAATCCCGCCGGGACTGCGGCCTACGTGGCAAACAGTGAAACCAACGATGTCACTGTAGTTGACACGGTCACATACCGCACCACCACGATTCCGGTCGGGACGACTCCTTGCGGAGTAGCCATCCACCCGGACGGAACGCGCATCTACGTGGCGAACGTAGGGGACAGTACGAATACCGTATCCGTGATTGACCGGGCCACCAATGGTGTGATCGATGAGGTCTTCTGTGGGAATGGGTCGATTGCCGTGACGGCACATCCAAATGGCAAAGTTGTCTATGTGACCAACGGTGCGGACTGCTCGCTTGCGGTCCTGAGCACGGAGACGCACGCCGTCCTTGATACGGTTGTGCTGAAGCCCGCCAATCCGAATGAACTCTGCTTTCCCGTCCCTACGGTGGTTCATCCGGATGGAACCTATGTCTATGTAGCCAATCGAGATGGTCCGACTCTCTGGGCCGTCAATACGGCGACCCATGAGTGTATTGCCCGACCCTTCGGGCACAATCATGTCGGCATTTCGATCAATCCCGAGGGGACCGTGCTGTACCTGCCTGATTACGCCGATGAGTGGCCGGATAAACCACCCGTGGGAACCACGGTCGAAGTGGTGGATGCGAGGACCCTCGAACGCATTGCTACGATCGATGGTCTGACCGGGCCGCTGGATGTCTCCGTACACCCGGACGGGACGCGCCTTTACGTTACGAACTGGGGAGCCGACACGGTTTCCGTGATCGATGCATCCACGTACTCTCTAATGGCGACCATCCCCGTAGGCAAGCATCCGCATGGGTACGGCGAGATCATTGGCCCGGGCACGCCCCAGTTGCTCCTGAAAGATGCGGTCGCCCGTCTCCGGGCGGTCAAAGAGGCGATTGCCAGCAACGCTGAGGGCGTGAACAGTCCGCAACTTGCCGTCGAACAGCTTGAAGCGGCGATCTCCTCGGGTAGCGCCATTCTCCAGGAAGACCGGTGGTCCGCTGCCGAGGGTGGTCCAATGGATTCCCGTCGCCTCAGTAGTGCCAGGGGGGCCGAGGTCTTCGCTTCCCAGCAGGCGATGGTAGAAGCGGTGCTGAATGCCATCCGGCGGGGCTGGATTGTGAGTACCGAGCTGAACACCGAGTTGTTGACCATCGTGGATGAGGTGGTCCGAACAGGTCGCGTCCTGGCCGCAGTGGCCATCGATGATGCGATCATGGCAAAGACGGATGCGAAGAACATCAAGGGTGCCCAAGAGCCGCTGGTGCAGGCAGATGCACTCGTCAAACAAGCCACAGCCTGGCAGCAACCTGACAAAGCGGCTCCTCTGCTGCGTGATGCAATCGGCCGATACTTGTCTGCCTGGGAGGTGGCGGTGAAACTGGTCCAATAGCAGAAGGCAGAACAAGGAGGTGGTTGTCGAAAGGCGGGAGAAACCAGCTCGCCGGAGCGTCCGTCTCAACTGCATTTCCATGTGGCACACATACTCGAAAGGGCCGGCGGACAACGGAGCCGCCGGCTCTTTCCCATAGCTGGTCGGGATGGTTGAAAGCTGGGGCCGCGGCATGGCTGCCTTCTGGCTTGTAATCTCCCCTCGTTTGTGAGAGAATACCCCCATCACAGTAGCACAACGGTGGGGAGTCGGCATGAGTGATGTGACGCGCATCTTGAATGCCATCGAACGGGGGGACGCGAAAGCTACGGACGAACTGCTCCCTTTGGTCTACGAAGAACTACGTATTCTGGCGGCCCAGAAGCTCTCCCACGAAACCCCCGGCCAGACCCTCCAGGCTACAGCGCTGGTTCACGAAGCCTACTTGCGTTTGGTAGGAAGCGAGGCGCGGAGTTGGGAGAATTGCGGCCATTTCTTTGCTGCCGCAGCGGAGGCCATGAGGCGGATTCTGGTTGATAACGCCCGGCGTAAGAAGAGACTCAAACGAGGAGGTGACCGTCACCAAGTTGACCTGGATGACGCAGTCACGTTGCTGGAGACCAGCGTTCCTTTAGAGGATCTGTTGTCCCTGGACGAAGCTGTCAAACGGCTGGAAGAGTGGGACAAGACCAAAGCCGAACTGGTCAAGCTTCGCTTCTTTGGTGGGCTGACCTGTGAACAAGCGGCCAGAGCCCTGGGCATCTCAGACTCAGTTGCCGATGAGCATTGGGCGTATGCCCGTGCGTGGCTGCGCTTAGAGATGATGGATGGCATTGACGCCGACTCAGACCAGCGCACTCATCCGTAGAAAGCCGCCGGTTTCATTCTGTAAATCTGAGGTCGGGGATAACAGCGATGCTCGGGCGCTGCGGTTTGGATGGCACCAGAGTCACAGACATGGATTCTGTGAGTCTCCCTCACCCTGTTCTTCTCGCTCAGCGGTAGGACGGGGCGACTTCCTAAAGAATTTTCGCTTTTTTTCCAGGGAGGTGGTCCCCCAACGGCGCATTGTACTTTAGAAGGATACGTGAGAGGGCATTTATGCCTGCCAGACATGAAGATGAAGAACGGGTTTTCAAGGCAGCTGTCAAGTTGAGAAGCCCATCTGAAAGAGCCACTTATCTGAGGGAGACTTGTGGCAACGACGTTGGTCTTCTCAACCGCGTGCAGGCGTTATTGGGAGCCTATGAGGACGTGGGCGATTTCCTTGAGACGCCTGCGTTGCATCTCGACAGTCCTATTGAGACTCCTCCGATCTCTGAAGGCCCCGGCACAGTCATCGGCCGGTACAAGCTGCTGGAGAAGATCGGGGAAGGGGGGATGGCTGTTGTTTACATGGCCGAGCAGGAGCATCCGATCCGGCGGAAAGTAGCCCTCAAGATCATCAAGTTGGGGATGGATACCCGCCAGGTGATCGCCCGTTTTGAGGCCGAGAGGCAGGCTTTGGCGATGATGGACCATCCCAGCATTGCCAAAGTGTTCGACGCCGGGGCGACCGAGACCGGACGATCCTACTTTGTCATGGAACTGGTGCAGGGCGTCTCAATTACCGAGTACTGCGATGGGAATAGTCTGAACACCAAGGACCGATTGGCTTTGTTTGTTCAGGTGTGCCACGCGGTTCAGCATGCCCACCAGAAGGGCATCATCCATCGCGATATCAAGCCCTCCAATGTCATGGTCACGCACCATGACGGCAAACCGGTCCCCAAGGTGATCGATTTCGGGATCGCCAAGGCCACCAACCAGCGTCTGACGGAAAAGACCCTCTTCACACGCTACGCCCACCTCATTGGCACTCCCGCCTACATGAGCCCCGAGCAGGCGGAACTGAGCGATCTGGACATCGACACCCGCACGGATATCTACTCTCTCGGCGTGCTGCTCTATGAATTGCTCACCGGGACCACTCCCTTCAGCGAGGAAGAACTCCGCAAGGCCGGCTACATCGAGATGCAGCGGGTGATCCGTGAGCAGGAGCCGGTCAAGCCATCGACGCGGATCAAGACCGTTCATGTAGCCCAGCCGCCCCCGGCTGGGGGAACCAAACAGCCGCCCTCGGCTGGAGGAA